>NZ_JASBQE010000045.1 GCF_029960785.1 Polyangium sp. 15x6 | reverse complement strand
TCACCCCCGATCGCGTCGAGGTGATCCGGCTCCTTTCGGCCCAGGCGGCCAACTCCATCGAGAATGCGCGCCTCTATGCGGATCTGCAGCAGGAGAACGCGGAGCGACGGCGCGCCGAGGAGGTGCTGCGCCATTCCTACTCGCTCCTCGAGGCCACGCTCGAATCGACGACGGACGGCATCCTCGTCGTCGACGCCGAGCAGCGCGTCCTGCGTCAGAATCACAGGTTCGCGGCGATGTGGCGCATCCCGGACGAGATCCTCTCCACCGGGTCGGACGACACGTTCCGTAGGTTCGTCTGCGACCAGCTCCTCGATCCCGAGGCGTTCCTGCAAAGGATCCGCGCTCTCTATGCCTCGCCCGAGCAGTCGAGCTTCGATGTCATCCCGTTCGCGGATGGGCGCATCTTCGAGCGTTATTCGCAGCCCCAGCGGCTCGGCGGGCGCGTGGTCGGGCGGGTCTGGAGCTTCCGGGACATCACCGCGCGCGTGCGCGCCGAGCAGCAGCGCGATCAGCTGCTCCTGGACGAGCGGCGCGCGCGCACGGCAGCGGAGGAGGCCGTGCACCTGCGGGACGATTTCCTTTCCATCGCCTCGCACGAGCTCCGCACCCCGCTCACCAGCCTGCAGCTCGCCATTCAATCGCTGGGGCAAAGGCTCGCGCGGGGCATGGATGTCGAGCGCGTGCGATCCGCGGTCGCCCTTTCTGGCCGCCAGGTCAAGCGCCTCGGCGACCTCGTCGATATGCTCCTCGACGTCTCCCGGATCCAGGCGGGGAGGCTCGAGCTGCACACTGCGCCCGTCGAGCTGCGCGCGCTCGTCGACGAGGTCGTCGCCCATCTCGGCGATCAGATCGCGCAATCAGGCAGCGCGCTCGCCGTGCGCGCGGAGCAGCCGGTCATCGGCCAGTGGGACCCGCACCGCCTGGAGCAGGTCGTGACCAACCTCCTCACCAATGCGATCAAGTTCGGGGAGCGCCAGCCGATCGATATCGCCATCACCCGGGAAGATCGGATCGCGCGGCTCGCGGTGACGGACCGCGGGATCGGGATCCCGGCCGAAGTGCAGGCGCAGCTCTTCGAACGATTTCGCCGCGGCGTTTCGTCGAAGCATTACGGGGGGCTCGGGCTCGGTCTCTACATCACCCGCACCATCGTCGAGGCGCACGGCGGCCGAATTCGCTTGTCGAGCGAGGTCGGCCGGGGCTCGACCTTCTGCGTCGAGCTGCCGCTCTCGACCGAGCACGCGGGGGATTTGTCGTCGTAGCGCTTTGCCTCGAGCGGCTTCGTGGGTGATGGACCGCGATATCGATGGCCGCCGACAGCGAGCGTCTGATCCCCGCACACCGTCACGGTCTGGCCGCCGCCGATGTCGGCCACCTCATTCATGCCTACGCATTGTTCTTCAGGCGAAAGCTTCCCATCGCTTCGGCAATGTTAACCTTTCACCAAACGGCGACACCGCCCCTCGTGTTGGAAAGAACCGTGCGGCTGCCTACGCGACCGACGCCGGCCGGGGCGGCGAAGGCGTGGGCGAAGGCCGAGAACGCGAAGGTGCACGTGTGTGCTTGCGGGTGCGGCGGCCGAATCAAGGTCAAGCCGTGGCATCACTGTGTCGGGATCCCGCGGTTCATCCGGTGGCATCAGCCGGACGTGTGTTCAGCGTGGGCGGAAGCGGAGAACGCGATGGGGCGGCACGTGTGCGCTTGCGGATGCGGGAAGCGGCTCCGGATTCTGCCGCGGCACCACACCACCGGGATCCCGCGGTATCTGCGAGGGCACTATGACCGGCGTCGCCGTTAGGGCTTCCCTTGTCTGCGACCCTGCACGACACATTGCTGCGTCATGCGCCTGATGCATCGAGCCGGCAGACTGGCTTCATCGACGACCTACTCCGCAGGCGTTGTCGGGTGGCCCGAGCGACGGCATCAGCGGCCGGTAAGGACGAGCGAAATCGAACGCATGCGTGTCCCGTTGCGCGTCATGTCCCCGCCCTTCGGACATTCATCCCCAGGCTCGAGAGCGCTCCGATCGCGGTGAGCACGAGTCCGAGCAGCAGGACGCCCGGCGGGATCTGAGCGCTCAAGAACACGCAGAAGAGGATCCCCGCGATGGGCAGGAGCGGTATCCGCCCGACCGAGAGCCGGATGCGGAAAGGCCTCCTCCTGGCAGGGTCCTTGAATCTCAGGATGATGACGGTGGCGTTGACGGCGATGAAGATCAGAAAAACGGTGAAATTGGTGGCATTGGCTATGAAGGCGATATCCCCGACCGAGAGGAACAGAGCGGACGCCGCCGTCACCAGGGCGATGGCGGCCCAGGGGGTCTGCTTCCGGCGGTGAACGCCCGAGAGGACGGCAGGGAGGGCCCCCGCGGCCGCCATTCCATAGATGATCCGCGAGGCGGCGAGCAGGAACATCAGCGCGGTATTCGTGGTCGCGAAGAGGGCAATCACCGAGACCACGATGAACACGTCGCGCCCGAGCGCGTGGCGGGCGACGTCCGCGAAGGGCGCCTGCGATGCGGAGAGCGCTCGCCATCCCACCACGGACACCGCGCTGATGGAGACGAGCACGTAAAGGACGATGGTGATCCCGAGAGAGAGCATGAGCCCCCTCGGTATCGTCTTCTCCGGCCTCCTGGTCTCCTCGGCGAGCTTCACCAGCCCTTCGAAGCCGACGTACGCGAAGAAGACGAGGGAAGATGCCTGGAAGACGCCCGCCAGGCCTTTCGGCGCCTCGAGGTAGTCCACCTCCCCGAGGTGGGGCAGGCCGAGGGCGAGGAGAAGAACGACGCCCCCGGTCTCGATGAAGGTGGCCACGATGTTGAACCACGACGTCTCTTTGATCCCGCAAAAGAGCAGGAGACCGAGGAGCACGAGGAGGCCGAGCGCGGCTGGAGTGACGGCGACGCCGGTGAGCACCGACAAGTAACCAGCGAAGCCGAGCGACACGGTGGTCGCCGCGAGGATCGCCGAGATGATGCTCAGCCAGCCGATCACGAACGCGATCCGCCTGCCCATGGCGTGGGAGACGTATTCATGCTCGGCGCCCGCGGAGGGGAACATGGATGAGAGCTCCGCATAGGAAAAGCCCGTGAAGGCCGCCATGAGCGCGGAGATCACGAAGGCCATCCAGACCGCGTTGCCGGCGAGGCCCGCGGCGTCCCCGAGCAGCGCATAAATGCCTGCTCCCAGGATGATGCCCACGCCGGCGAACGTGACTTCGGCGAGGCCGAGGGCCCTGCGGAGGGACGGTTGCGATGGCATCGATGCCACCTCCTCATCGATGCCATTCTCATAATCGCCGCGCCGGCGAACGGCACCCCGCCCATGGCCTGCGCGGCGCGCTCGCCTCGTCACCGTCGCCGTCGAACGTTCGCTCCCGCCGTGAAAAGCGAGCCCGGCAAGGGCCCCCCGCTGCCGATCTTGCGGTTCACGGAAGGCCCACCCAAGCTTCGCGCGGGGGCGCGTCACCCTCTGGAGCTCGTCACGATGGAGAGACATCCCGAGCCGCTCGTCTGTGGCTACAACGTCCACCGGGAGGCCGACCGGAAGGCCATGCTGGAGGCCCTCGGGCTCACGAGCATCGCGGACCTCTTCTCCTCCATTCCCCAGGAAGTGCGCCTCGACAGGGAGCTTCGCCTGCCTGCTCCCCACAACGAATGGGCGCTCGGCAAGGACCTCCGGGAGCTCGCGGGAAGGAACGCATCGACCCGGAGCCACCTGAGCTTCCTTGGCGGCGGGATCTACGAACTCCACATCCCCGCGGTCGTCGACAGGGCCGAGGACGAGGGGTTTGCTGGCATTTATCTGACGAAAGTGCCGGCAGCGCCCCGTTTCCCCACCCCTGGTTCCTCGTCACTGCCGAGCCGAGGCGCGTGTGCCGTTCGGATGACGCAGCCGCGCCGGACCAGACTGCTCGGGATTTCGAGCCCGTCACGCTCATCGTGGATGTCGGGAACAAAGGCGGCGGTAGCAGCGGTGGTGGCGGTACCGCTCGATCATTCGGGCGCTCCCGCTTCGATCCACGCACGCACCACCGACGCGGAGTCGCCCCACGAGACCGGGTGGCCCCGGCCCATCGGGACGGTGTAATAGGGGCTGGCGTCGGGATCGCCGGGCGTGACGTGGGCTCTTGCGTTGCGATAGACGCTCATCGCTCCGCCCGGCATTCGCTCGTGGCACCCGTCGCAGCGCTCCTTGGCGAGGGGACCAATACCTTCCTGGAACGTCGCCGGCACCGGCGCGGACGAGGCATCCGCGCATGCCGGAAGGCCGAGGACGACAAAAGCGAACCAGAGGAGCTTGCTCCCCCTCGCCGCGGGGGCAGAGGGCGCGACGTCCCTGATCGGGGTCGGGCGAATGCCTACCACGGTGACCTCCTGTGCGAGCGGCGCTCGATGGGGATGCGCCGCGAATAGGCTCTCATGCAGTCCACATGCCGCGCTTCCCTGATTCTGGTCGGTCGCCTCCCATTCCTGCTCGCAAACACGTCGTATCCAGTGTGGTCCCATGCTTGCAAAAGGCAAAAGACGAGCTCGTGCTGACACTTCCGGCCCGCCTCCCCCTGCTCGTCGCCACCGCCCTCGCGGTGACGCCCACGCTCACGTGGGCGTGTTCCGCGGGCGCGGACGCGCTCACCTGGCACGGATTTGCTCGGTTCACGGGGTTTGCCGCTGCCGGCCTGTTCGCGGTCTCGATGCTGCTCATGCTGCGCCTGACCTGGCTCGATCGGGCATTCCGAGGGCTCGGGCACGTCTACCAGGCCCATCACGCGCTCGGGGTCGCGGGGTTTTTGCTGCTCCTCGTCCACCCGCTCGCGCTTGCGCTCGGCGCCCTTCGAGTCGAGCCGGCCGCGGCGCTCCGCCTCCTCTGGCCCGATCCGTCGTCCAAGGTCGTGTTTTCGGGCTGGCTTGCGTTGCTCCTGTTCCTCTTCTTTTTCGTCGTGACCGTCGCGCAACGCATGCCGTTTCGTCGCTGGCGTCGATGGCACCGGGCCATGGGGCTTTCGTACGGCGCCATGGTCTGGCACCTGGTCACGGCCTACCGCGGCTCGGTGGCTGCCGGGCTCGCGCTCGGGCTCGTCACTCTGGGGGTCCTCGGCTTCGCGCATCGCCTCCTCGCGGAAGATCCGCCCTGGCGAGGCCTCCGCTACCGGATCACGAGCGTGCGGCGCCGAGGACCGAAGGTCGTGGATCTCGTGCTCGAACCCCTCGACAAGGCGCTTCGCTTCGAGGCGGGTCAGTTCGTGTACCTCGCTATGCGTGACTCTCCCGACTATCGAGCGTGCGGTGAGTCCCATCCTTATACCCTGACTGGTCATCCCGACGATCCACGTCTCCGCGTCTCCGTCAAAGCGCTGGGCTTCTGTACGCGGCACGTCCAGGATGTCACGGTCGGCACGGAGGCCGTCGTCCAGGGGCCCTTCGGCGGGCTGTTTCCCCCGAAAACGCAGAGTCGCCCGCAGGTCTGGATCGGCGGAGGTATCGGCGTGACGCCGTTCCTGGGCCGTGCCTCGATCATCGCCGCCGACGAGCCGTCGATCGACATCGTGTACTGCGCCGCGAACGAAGGCGCGGCGCTCTACCTGGAGGATCTGCGGGCGTTCGCCCGGGATCGTTCCAACATGCGTATTCACACGATCTACGAGGACACCGACGGACTGCCGACGATCTCCGCCATCGAATCACGCGTGGGCTCGCTCGAAGGGAAAGAGTTCATGCTCGCCGGTCCGCCGGCCATGATCGATGCTCTCCGTCGAGCTCTACGCGCGCACGGGGTGCCAGCGTCCCGCATCCATGCCGAGGAGGGCATGGCGCGATGAACTCCCGGCGCGTCGTCGTCGTCGCCGTGCTCGCCTTCGTACTCGCGTGGGGCACGCTCGTGAGCCTCGCCGTACAGAGATTCCGTAACCCCGCTGCGCCCCGAGAAGCGCGGCTCCTGAGCCGCGCCGAGGTCGCACACCACGACCGACCCGAAGATTGCTGGCTCGTGATCCGCGGCAAGGTGTACGACGTGTCCGATTACATCTCCGCGCATCCCGCGCCCCCACGGACGATCACCGACCATTGCGGCAAGGAGAGCACGATGGCCTTCGAGACCAAGGAACGCGGGCGATCCCATTCCCCGCAGGCCTGGCAGCTCCTCGAGACCTACCTCGTCGGCGAGGTGCGGGATTGAGTTGGGCCGATGCGTTTGGCGAAAGGTCAACGATGCAGCCGTTCGTTGCCTCGACGCAAACCAGAATTTGCCGAGGAACGCTTTCCGGCTTCAGGGCAACGGCGCGGCGCTTTGCCTTCCGCGCCACGCTGCGGGCGACCAGGCGAGGGGAAGCGAAGGCGTGGGGCGGAGGCGGAGAACGCCAAGGGGGCCAAGCATCCGGCCTTCCCCCTACATGGAAGCCCGTCAAGGCCGGCGCCGTGAGCGGCACGATGCCGCTCGTCCACGATCCGAAGACAGGGCTACTCGCCGCGGGCAAGTTCCATTGCGGTGCAGAACGTCTCATGGTACCGTCGAGCCGCGCCGCGCGGCTCGGGGGATGTTTCACCTGTCCTCGCATCCGGTATACATTGGAGAGACTGAACCTCAATGAGTGATGATCCCGCGCTGAAACAGTATACAGCACGAATCGGAACGGTCCTCCGGGGCAAATGGCGCATCGATTCGCTCATCGGCGTCGGCGGGATGGCTGCGGTTTACGAGGCGACGCACAGGATCGGCCGGCGCTGCGCAATCAAAATCCTCCATCCGGAAATCGCGGTCTCCAAGGAGCATCGAGCCAGGTTCGAGCAAGAGGCGCTTGCAGTAAACCAGCTCGGTCACCCCGCAGCCGTCAATGTCCTCGACATTGACACGAGCGAAGATGGCTCGCCGTTCTTGGTGATGGAGTTGCTCGATGGTGAATCGCTCGGCAAGCGCGCTCAGCGCTCCGGCGGCATCGAGGAGCGCGAGCTGCTCCGCATCGTCTCGACCGTGCTCGAAGTGCTCGATGTCGCGCACGGGCTCGGCATCGTTCATCGAGACATCAAACCTGATAATCTGTTTTTGACCTCTTCGGGCGGCGTCAAAGTCCTCGACTTCGGGATTGCTCGAATGAAACAGGGCGGCTCCGTTCGTACACGCGTCGGTTCGATGCTCGGGACGATACCTTACATGTCGCCCGAACAAATCGCTGGTCGCGAAATCGATGGTCGGGCCGATGTCTTCGCCGTTGGCGCAACGATGTTTCGAATCCTAGCAAAACGCCATGTGCACGAGGGCTCCATGGAAAGCGAGCTCCTCATCAAAATGGCGACGCTGCCTGCGCCGGCCCTGCGCACCGTTGCCCCCTCTGTCAGCCCAGAGGTTTGCGCCATCGTCGATCGCGCGCTCGCTTTCGATCTATCGCGCCGCTATCCAACGGCCCGCGCCATGCGTGAAGACATCGAGCGAGTTCTGGGCGCCAAGGCTACCCCTCACGCGCCAGTCCCGGTGTCGATCCGAGCCGACGTGTCGTCCGCAATCAGTGTCGATGGGCCGACGATGGCTGCTCCTGCTCCCGACGAAGCGATGCAGGCACCCATGGTCACTCCTGCTCCCGACCAAGCGATGCAGGCACCCATGGCCACGTCCGGACGGCCTCAATCTGCTGCAACCAGCGCAGAAGCAGGCTCGAATTCTCGGTTCTTGATGATTGCAGTGATTGGCTCTGTCGTCCTCGTTGTATGCCTCGCCGCTGTCTTCTTCGTTGTTCGTTCGGGGGACTCCGCCGAAGACACTCGTGAGAGCGCGGACGATGACACGTCTCGAGAGGACAAGGCGAGCGGCACGATGGCCGCGTCTTCCAATACCAGCACGCCATCCTCGACCGCTGGGCCCTCATCGACGCGCCGGCCCGCCCCAAATGGCAAGTATCGCCTCCTCCTCAAAGACGGCAAATATCCGTTTTGCGTCACGTCGAAATTGAAGAATGCATATCCAGTGCGCACGAATGACGAGGGCGTCAAAGTGTGCAGCGGCACTCCCGAAGGGCCCATCCCGGTTGACGGCCTCAAAGCCTACCACCCCTCCGAGTTTCAATGGGAATAGCTTCGTGTCGACCTTCGGGGCGGGGCTTTGGGCTCCGGCGAGGCGGGCGGCGCCCAGCGAGCCTACGGCCCGATGCACTGGGGTCATCCTTGTAGGCTGATGTCGGTGTACGGGACCAACTCCACGAACATCACGGAACTACAGGGCTTTCCGTGTCGTGGGTGGATCGAGCAGGATGTCCACTCGGACGACGGTGCGGTTCCTCCGCTCTCCGCACCTTTGTCCGTGTACACTCCTCGGCATGGCAGGGATAACCCCACCCAAGGGGCGCTCGAGCACCGACGATGACGTCACGGTGCCGATGCTCGGGAACCGACGCGACGCATCCGTCGTTGAGCTCTCGAGCTCGGCGCTTGGGGAAGAAAAGACGACGGCACGGTGGACGGACGACGCACCCACGTTGGTGCGTTCGGACAATGACGCACCCACGTTGGTGCGCTCGGACAACAAAGCGCCAGCGCTGATCGGGAGCTTGATCTCGGAGAGGTACCGCGTCCACGAGCTTCTCGGGGAGGGCGGCATGGGAGCCGTGTACCGCGGCGAGCAGGTGCACCTCCGCAAGCAGGTCGCGATCAAAGTCCTCCAGCCGAGCGCCCGGAACCTTCCCCAGATCGTGGCGCGGTTCGAGCGCGAGGCGATCGCGGGGGCGCATATCCAGCATCCGAACGTGGTCTCGGCGAGCGACTTCGGTCAGCTCCCGGATCGGTCGCATTTTCTCGTCCTCGAGTATGTCGAGGGCACCCCGCTCCAGGACGTGATCGCCTCGGCGCCGCTCCCCGCGCGACGCGCGCTCCACATCGCGAGGCAGATCGCGTCTGCTCTGGAGGCGGTGCACGCGAAGGCGATCGTGCACCGCGATGTGAAGCCGCAGAACATCCTTCTCGACGCCCGTGATCAGGTCAAGCTCATCGATTTCGGCCTCGCCAAGGTGAACGTCGAGCTCCTTTCCACCGAAAGCCGCGAGGCCGCGCGCAAAGGCCAGGACCTCACCGCTGCCGACCAAGTCCTCGGCACGCTCAGTTATCTCGCGCCGGAGGCCGTGCGCGGCATGGAGGCCGTCGATGCTCGCGCAGATCTGTATGCGCTTGGAATCATTTTGTACGAAATGCTGTCCGGGCGAAGTCCGTTCGACGCGAGCGACGGCCAATCTTCCTTCCGGCAGCGGCTCCTCGAGGATGCGCCCCCGCTCCGCCAGCGTGCTCCGGGAGCAGGTATCCGCCCCGAAGTAGAGGCGATCGTGATGCGGCTCGTCCAGCGAGACCCAACCCAACGCTATCCGACAGCGACCAACGTGATCGCGGCCATCGACGGGGCCATTGCGGCGATGGAGGGCGCGCCGAGGCAGATCGAGCCGACCGTTTCGATGCACCTCGGTGCTCCGGGGCACCAGACGAGCGCGACATCGCTCGCGTCCCGGTGGACCTC
Organism: Polyangium sp. 15x6; assembly: GCF_029960785.1. Lineage (GTDB taxonomy): Bacteria > Myxococcota_A > Polyangia > Polyangiales > Polyangiaceae > Polyangium. The sequence continues at coordinate 86,545 of NZ_JASBQE010000045.1, read as the reverse complement.
GCCGGCAATGCGGCCGTGGCTCATTGCGACCATCGTCGTATTGCTCTTGCTCAGCATCGCGCTCTTGATCGCCATCCTGCAAAGCTGACCGAGACTCAAAAAGGCCACAGCGAGGGAGCAGGCTCGTTGCTCGACGGCAGCTCCGTGGGCTCCGTCGGTTCGGTGCCCGCAAGGAACACCTCCTCGATGCCCCCGACACCCGCGAGTTGACCGGTCTGCGGATCGATGGGCACGCGCACGAGCCCGACCGGCGGCGCGGCGAAGTCGGTACGCGGTGTCGTCTTGTGTGCCTCCTGCATGAACGCGATGAAGGCCGGCAGCGACGTCGTGCCGCCCGTCTCGCCGGCGCCGAGCGGAGAGGCGTCGTCGTAACCCGTCCAGACGGCGCACGCGATAGCCGGCGAGTAACCCACGAACCAGGTGTCTTTCGCGGCATTCGAGGTGCCCGTCTTGCCCGCGACGGGTATCGTCATGGTGCGCGCGCGCTTGGCTGTCCCCGACTCGACGACCGAACGCAAGAGGCTCGTCATGATGTAGGCCTCGGCTTCATCCATCACGCGGCGTGGAGGCGTTGCGTCGGGCAGCGGCAGCGGCTTGCCGTCCGGGCCGGTGATGCTCCGAATGAGCACCGGCTCACGGTACGTACCGCCAGCGGCGAACGTATTGTACGCGGCGACCATCTCGAACGGCGTAACCTCGTAAGCTCCGAGCGCCAGCGACAGATCCGCGCCGAGCTTCGAGGTGATGCCCAGGGATTGCGCCCACGCCGCGACCTTGGCCGGCCCGAGCTTGTCGAGCGTCCACACCGCGGCGACGTTGACGCTCGTGGCAAGCGCCTCGCGCAGCCGACGCGGAGACTGTCCGTCGCTCTCGTCGTAGTTGGCGGGTCGGTATTTCCCTCCGAGAGCGGCCGGATCGGTCTCGAGAATCGACGCCGCGGTGAATGCGCGCGTGTGGATCCCGTAGCTGTAAACGATCGGCTTGAACGTCGAGGCAGGCTGCCGATGCGCCGACCTCGTCCGATCGAGGGCGCCGCGCACGGCGTCATAGCCGCCGACGACGGCGAGCACTTCGGCCGTACGGACGTCGAGGGCGACGAGCGCAGCCTGGGGCCCAAGCGCGAGCTCCAGCCGTCCGCTCTGCGGGTCGCCGTTGGCAAAGGTGACGCGCACGACCTTGCCGACCTCGGCAAACTGGCTAGGGGGCAGGTTGCGAGGATGATAGCGCGTCGCTTTGTCCAACTTCACGATGCCTTCGGCCGTACCGACGCTCACGGTGAGCGTGCCGCGTCCGTCGTCGGCCTTCGTGACCACGCCGTTGTAGACGCGACTACTGCCCGGCGTGGGGGTTCCCTTGAAGGGAGCCGGATCGTCCTTGCGACGCTTGAGCGGAGCGACGAGCCCGCGGCGTGCGGCGTACGCGTCGAGGTTATTGCGCACCGCCGCCCTCGCCGCTGTCTGCAGCTTTGGATCGATCGTGGTCGTCACCGTGTAGCCACCGACGTCGGCCTGCGGGCCGACCACGGCGCCGAGCTCGCGCTCGACCTCGGCCACGACCTCGGGCGCCAGCTCCGCATTGTTTTCCGGCAGGGGGGCGAGGGTGATTTTCTGGCGAGCGGCGGCTTCCACGTCGGCGAGCGGCGCGAATCCTTTGTCGCCCATCTGCCGGAGTACGTAGCGCTGCCGCTCCTCGGCCTTGGCAAGGTCGACGCGCGGAGAGTAGACGCTTGGCCCCTTGACCAGGCCCGCGAGCGTGGCGGCTTCGGCGAGCTGCACGTCTCGAACGCTCTTGCCGAAGTAGTACCGCGCTGCTTCTTCAATGCCGTAGCGACCGTGCCCGAAATAGATGTGATTGAGGTAAAGCTCGAGGATCTCATCCTTCGTGAGCTCCTGTTCGATTCGGCGCGCGAGGATGAGCTCACGGATCTTGCGCGCGAAGGTGCGCTCGTTCGTGAGGAGCACATTCTTGACGACTTGCTGGGTGATCGTGCTGCCGCCCTGGCGCGTTCGCCCGGACCACACGTTCACCAAAAGTGCCCGCAGGATGCCGAAGTAGTTCAGCCCCTCGTGCGAGTAGAAGCTTGCGTCTTCCGCAGCCAAGACAGCGGACTTCATGCTCTTTGGCACCACCGAGATCGGGACGACCGTGCGTCGCACGGTGAAGAGCTCCGCGAGCGGTGTCCCGTCACGCGCGAGGATGCGCGTGACCTGCGGCGGACGGTAGTTCTTGAGCTCCGAGGTCTCTGGCAGGCCTTGGCCGTAGTACCAAATGAGGGCCGCAAACGAAAGAAAACCGAGGCCCAGCAATATCGAAGCGGCCGTAGCGATGCGCCACATCCACCGCCGCAAGCGTCGTTTCCAAGGCACCTTTCGCCTGCGCTCGTGGGCTTGATCCGGCGCTCGGCGAGCCGTGCTCGCTTGGCCAAGCGCCCTCGCGGAAATCCGTAGCGCGGAGGCGATTCGATCACCGAGCCGCGCGAACAATCGCGCTCGAGCTGGCCGCTCGACAGGTGCGGGCGGCTGCGCAGGGGGCGAGGCCGGCGACGATCCTGCGGCATTTCCTGCGGGCGGTGGCGACCAGTCGGGGATCGTCGGAGGGACGGCGTGCGGCGAGCGCGCGCCCGACGCGACCTTGTCAGGGTTGTCAAACCGATTCGTGGCCATTTACACTCCCCGCATGTTCGTGAGCCGATCGTGCGCGCTCGAATTGCCCTCTCGCAGGAGATCGTGAGAGTACCACGCGAGCGTGACAGAACGGTCATTCAGGGCATTCGGCTCCGCACACGGTGATATCGCCCGCACAGGTCTCGATTTGCTGCGGACACGCGCCGAACACGCATCGGGATCCCGGCGTGCAGTGCACCAGGCATGGGGTGCCCTCGATGCAGTTGATCACGCAATTCCCTTCGCACGAGACCTTGCACGTCAACGATCCCGTGCAGTCTACCAGCGCATCACGGCGCGCTCCTATCTCGCAGCCGCGCGGGTCTTTACATGAGACCTCGCACGCGTCGTCGCACACGTAGTCACAGGCGTTGGTCGTCATGCAGTTGGTATGCGGCAGGGCGCCAGCCCCTTGCCCGCTGCCGCGGGGCGCCTGGCTCGGCAGTCGAGGCTTGTCGCCGCCCGTCTTCGCGAGGCTGGGATCTACAACCGCAGCCGTGCTGCGAGTTCCCGCGGGGCTCCGTGTGGGCGACGAGGCCAGTGGCCCGAGCGCCCGGCTCGACGCGGGAGGCCTCGCGTCGGAATCGACGTGCACCGCGCGGTAATACACGAGGGCGAGCACGCCTGCGCCGAGCAACGGGAACGCCAGCGCGGCCCATCGCAGTCTTCGTCCGCGTACCGTGGTCACCGTCCACTGCGTCGCCTGGGTGAAGACCGACGCGGTGGAGGACGGCGCACGCGCTGGAGCGACCGCCGATCCAGCGCGCGCCGATGCGGCCGATGAAGGAACGAGCCCCTGTCCTGCCCCCGCCGCCGCTGCGTGCGGAGCGGCCACCGTCTTGTCAGTGCCGATCGCCTCATCTGGATGGCTGGAGGCCGCGGCTATGACGACCTGCTGGGGGATGGCGAGCGGTTGGCCGGCTCGGACTGCGCGTATGTCCTGCAGCATCGCCCTCGCGCTCGGGTAGCGCTTATCGCGCTCGAACGCGAGCGCTCGATCGACGATGGCGCACACGGCCTGGGGCGTCTCCGGAGCGACGCTCGCGAGTGACGGCGCCGGCAGCGAAGACATCTTGATGAGAAGCTCGGAATCGGAGTGCGCCTCGTGGATGCGCCTCCTCGTGATCAGCCGAAACATCGTCGCTCCGACCGCGAACACATCGGCGCGCGCATCGACGTCTTTGCCTGCGATTTGCTCCGGGGGCATGTACGCGATCGTGCCGAGCGTCGTTCCGGTGCGCGTGTGAACGGAGTTGGCCGCCTGTCGCACGCGGGCAACACCGAAGTCGAGCACCTTCAGGCGCCCGTCGCGCAGGCAGAACAAGTTGTCCGGTTTGATGTCGCGGTGGACGATGCCATGCGCGTGCGCCGCTGCGAGGACGTCCAAAAGCTCGTCGATGATTCGCAGGATCTCGGATATATCCATCCGGCCGCGACGGGCACGCGTGGCGAGCGACTCACCCTCGAGCAGCTCCATGACGAGGAACGGGCAACCGTCCTCGGTCGTGTCGACATCGCGGATCTCGACAGCTCCAGGATGCACGAATTGATTGACGGCACGCGCTTCCTGATCGAACCGCGCGCGCAGCTCGGGTACGCGAGCGATCTCGGGGTGGAGAATCTTAATGGCGTCTCGCCGCCCGATCTTGTGCACGGCGACGTAAACAGCCGCCATGCCGCCGGAACCCAGCAGCCGTTCGAGCGTCCACTTTCCGCACAGGACCGTGCCGACTCTGCGCTCTAGCTCGTGCTCATCCATGCCGGCCGGATGCTAACACCAAATGCACCGGCAGTTGACTGTCGAGCGTTCGATGTCCACAACAGTCGGGGCAGTGACAGAGACGACCACACGGCTCAAGAGCATCGGCGACCGCGATGTCCTTCGGTTTGGCCCCTGCACTCCAACAACACGCTCGCCAAACTCGCCCACGAGCGGCTCGCCGCTCGACCCGCGCCTCGTATCTGCATTCCGCCGTCGTATGCCAACCAATCGTCCCTGCAAGATTTCCATAGCCACCGGAACCGCCTCGCACGCTGCCGCGACCCCGGCCTTCGTCGACACGATGGGTGATGTCGGTGGTCTCCGAGGTGCCCTCCGACCCGTCATCGCTCGCTCGACGCTCGCTCGGCTCGATGGCCACGCGCCGGCCCCCGTCTCGCCCGATGGCCGACGCCACCAGCTCCGCAAGATTCCCTCTTGACAGATTTTCCTCGACGTGTTTGCCGCGCTCGCCGCGCGTGACATCGACGCCGCCACCTGGCGAGCGCTGCGAGGATACTGGCACGACGCGATCCGCAGCGAACTGCGGCGCGGCGACCCGATTCTGCCTCCAGGCACGATGCCGCATTCGTCGCGCTCCTCGAGCCCCCGTTTGTCCACAGAGTTTGTCTCGGCATGGAGTCCGGGTACGGACCTCGAACACCCGCATGCGCGAGTAGGGAGGAGCTGTGCCCCGACGAACTGAACCCAAGCCACTCTGCCTGAAAGTTGGCGCTCGTATTCGCGAACTACGCGAAGAGCGCGGGATGTCCTTGCAGGATCTCGCCGAAGCTGGCGCGATGTCCAAGGGACACTTGTCGAGTATCGAACAAGGTCTCGCGGCGATCACCATCGAGACCGTCGAGCGCATCACACGCGCGCTCGGCGCGCCGTCGCTGTGCGTCGTCACCTTCCCGGCAGATGATGAGCTGGATCGTATCGCGGATCTGGCTCGCAAGCTGCCGAAGGGCGAACGCCGCAAGCTTCGTAAGGAACTCGAAGCACGCGCGACGCACGAGCCCCCGAGGTAGCCTCTGCCTGGCTCACGTCGCGCCGTGTGATCGGGGCGCGCATTTGGAGCCAGTGCCGATCACGGCTGCTCCAGCCGCGTCCTTCTCGGGGTCGACCTTCTCTTCGCTAATGCCGCCGTGGTGGCGTTGAACGCCGTTCGGTGGATCTCCTGGACCACGCGTTCGGCTTGCTCGGAGGTCAAGGCGTAACCCCTGAACTCTTTGCTCCCTCGGGGGTCGATCACCCCCTCTTGGACGTACACGCACCCATCGCTCCCGAGCGCGAGGAGCTGGAGGCAGGCCCAGCGGAGCAAGCCCTTCGTGCCGTGCTGCGCGCATTCGTCGGCGGTGAGCGTGTATCCGGTGAACAGGCGCCGGCCCAGGGGCGGCTCCTCCTCGAATTGAACATAGATCCCACCGTCGCTCGCGAGTACGAGCTCGGTTTCCAGGGTCGGCGGCTCGGTTGTCATGCTTTGTCGTACTCCTCAAAGGGGGATTCGGACTTTCGCCGGGCCCCTCGTGCGTCCCGCCCACTTCCGCCCCCGCTCCCGCTTTCGCGAGCGACGGTAATACCACGCGTCGAAACCGAATTCTCGGCGGATTGAAGTTTTATTGCATCCGCCCGAGCATCTTGCGCGCATCGCGCACGGATGACGATTGACGCCCCGACCGGCAGCGTATTAGATCCATCAATGCGTTCGATCCCCAGGATCACCCTGAGCACCGCGCTGCTCGGAGGCCTCGCAATGGCGAGCGCCGGGTGCGGCGAACCCTCCGGCGAAGGTGATCCCGTGGCCGAAGCGCGTGCATTCCCGCTCGAGATCCTCGGCCCGCCGGGGACCGAGGTCACGGTCACCCTCGACGTGCCGGCCGCGCTGGCGGCGCGCCCAACCCTTTCGCTCGAGGTGACCGCGGACAACGTCGTGGCAGGTGAAGCGGCGTTCGTTGTGGTGAACGGCGGGGCGCCGATCGACCTCGGCGCGTCGGGCCTGGGGATCCGCCGCCCCTTCGGCGGTACGGGGCGCGGCACGATCCCCCTCGACGCCGGCGTGGTGAAGACGGGCGAAAACCGAATTGCCTTCAGGTACGCCCGCCAGGTCCCCGACGTCTCGGGCTTCCGCGTCCTCGGCTTGGCAATCCGTGCGTCCGACGACCCGGTGAACCAGATCGAACTCGATCTCCCGTGGGAGGACCCGGCCACGTGGACCGCTCCCCTCGCCGATCCCGCGGCGGTGGAGCGGGGGCGCAGCTACTTCACGACCATCTCACGCGACGGCGGCCCGACCTGCGCCCGCTGCCACGCCGACGACGGCGCGGATCTCGCCGTCTTCGCCTTCTCGAACCACAGCATCGAGGCGCGCGCCGAGCACCACCTGTTCTCCCCCGAGGAGGCCAAAGCGATCGCGAGTTATATCCGCTCCTTGCCGGTCGCTCCCGTGGGGCGCGTCCATGATCCGCCGTTTCAGCCCGGGCCCGGCATGCATGGCGAAGCGGGGGCCGGGTATGGCGCGGTCCTCGCCGACGACGCTGCGCTCGGCGCGGCCCTCTTCCCGGACGGCCTCCCCGCCGAGCCTGCCTGGGATGCGCTCGCCTCGCTCGATACCTCCGAGCTCCCGAGCCCGGTCGAAGTGCCGTCCTGGCTGCGCTGGCTCCCGCGCAAGATCGATCCGGATTGGTTCACGCGCGGAGGCGGGCTCCTCGCCAGCACCGAGGCCGCGCTCGCCGATCCGGGGACACTCGCCGACGCGCTCGCCTTCCAGTCGGCGGCGATCCAGATCGGCAAAGAGCTCCTCATCCAGGAGGGGGACCATCAGGGGCGAATCGAGCTTCTCCGCTACGCCGCGGTGAAGCTGTGGGCCTGGCAGCGTGCGCACGGCGGCTACGAGGGCCCGGACCACGGCTTCCCCGACGGCGGCCCAGCCTTCCCCTACGAGGTGGGCTTCGCCTTCTTCGAGGCCGCGCTCGCCGAAGCGGTGCCGAATGCGATGGCGCAGGCGCTTTCGTGGTGGGTCGCGCAGATCGCGGTCAACCCGGGGCGAGGTTTTTCGAATGGCGAGCGACCACTCAACTGGCGCGACGTCCTCCTGGCGGCGGAGGACGCCGGGCAAGGGCCGTCCACCATGACCTTCTTCCACCTCCTCGGGAGCTGGGAAGAGTCACGCGGGGCCCTCGCGGACGACTTCGGCACCGCGCAGGGGCCCGTGCGCCTGCTCGCCGTGCCCCTCCTCCACGTGGACGTGGCGACGCGCGAGGCGCTCTTCCGCCGCTTCTTCCGGCGTGAGGCCGCGTTCCTCGCCGAGGGCGGCACGCTCGCGCCCAACCATCACACCCTCCTTGCGAACGCCTGGCAGAGCGTCTGCGGGGAGTTCTCGGCCGCGCAGCGTCAGGACCTGCGCGCCGTCGCGCCGGCCGAGATCGAGCCGGACCTCACCGCCTGCCAGGAGAACTCGCCATGAGAGGACGTCGTCTTGCTTGGACAGGGCTCACCCTCGCGCTGCTCGTCGTGCCGTTCGCCCTCGCCTCCTGTGGAGGCGACGACCCCGGCGTGAAGCAGGATCCGCCGGGCGTCTCGGCGGCCTGCGAGGGGGACGCGTGCTCCTTCTGTGACCCGAAGGTGTGGGGGGGCGTGACACCGGATGCCACGACCGATCTCGTCATCCCCGACGGGATGACGGTCGTCGTCGATTGCGCGGCCGAAGCGCGCACGCTCCGCGTCGAGGCCGGAGGGACGCTCTCGGCCTCGCGCGAGGTCTCGTCGACCCTCACCCTGCACGGTAACCTCGTCGTCGCCGGGACCGTGGACTACGGGACACCGGAGGGGCGGATCCCGGCCGGCGTCACCGCCGAGATCATCTTCACCGGCATGAAAGACGAGGCCTACCAGGGCACGCCGTCCGTCGAGGCGGGCGACGACGGGTGGACCTCGGTCGAGACCCCGATCGAGATCATCGACGGCGACATCGGGCTCTGGGTGGCGGGGAGCGGTCGCCTGCTGGCCGCGGGGCAGGAAAAGCGCGCCTGGGGCCGGCTGACCGACGGAGCAGGCCCGGCGGACCTGACCTTCACCGTCGACGACGCGTCGGGGTGGCAGGTGGGCGACCACGTCACGCTCACGCCGACGGTGCCGCGCAGCGCGGGCGAGACCTGGGTGAGCCAATTCGATGAGGCGAAGGTCGCGGCCGTGGAGGGCAACAAGGTCACCCTCGAGGCCGATCCGAGCTTCACGCACGACGGCTGTGGCGATTGCATGCGGCGGGGAGAGGCCGCGAACCTGACCCGAAATGTCGTCATCCGGTCGGCGGACGACACGAACCACGCGCACATCATGGTCCTCGAGCAGGGGATCGCGCAGCTCGACAGCGTCGAGCTCCGGTGGCTCGGGCCTGAGAAATGCGGCGGACCCCCGCGCCGGGCTGCCCTCTATTTTGGCGCGCAGAAGGAAGCGTCCGACCCGTCCTTCGTGCGCCACGCCGCGATCTGGGGCGGGCAGCGGAGCTTCGTCGTGATCGAGAAGTCCCACGGCATCGAGGTCTCGGACGTCGCCGGCTACGACACGTATGGCCCCGGGTTCGCGATGTTCTACGACACGAACGGCTGCGGGACGCGCTGCGAGGACCGGGCGGAGAACGCGCCCCGCGGCATCGTCTTCGATCACGTCCTCGCGGCGAGGGTGGGCGCGTCGAAGCGCGACGAGGAAGGGGGCTGCCTGCGCATCGATCATCGCCTGGCCGGGTTCGAGCACAGCGGCGGCGAGGGATCGGGCGCCCGCGACTGCGTCGCCGTCGGTATCGGCTGGGACAGCGGTGGGTCGGACGTCGCCGGGTTCGGCTGGGTCGAGGGGGGATCGGGGCGCCCGGAGGATTTTACCTTCACCGGCAACGTGACCCATAACAGCGGCGCGCACGGCGCGATGGTGTGGCACAACGACGACGAGCGCCTCCAGGCCCCGTACACGAACAACGAGTTCTGGTCGAACGCGGGCTACGGCATCCACTGGGGCGCCTATGGCAACCAGTTCGAGTTCGACGACGTCACGATCGTCGACAACGGGTTCGACAGCATCGCGATCAAAGCCATCCCCATGAGCGATCGCCCGCGCATGGTCGACGTCACGCTCGAGAGCGTCACCATCCTGTCCTACGTCTTCGTGCAGACGATCCCGGCGACCTTCCGCAACTTGACCTTCACGGGGACGCGCCCGGTCGGCATCAGCCGCACGTTCCAGGAGGCGTGCCCCGACGCGGTCAAGGATGATGATCCGAACGATCCCGACTGCATCCGTGACTGGCTGCGCTTCGAGAACGTCTCCTTCGCGGCGGGCATGAAGCCGTTCGATTTCGGAAAGGCCCCGAACAAGCACTCGGTCTGGGAGATCCGCGGCTTCTCGAGCCCCGACCACGCCATGCTCCCCGCGGACTTCGACCTCCATCGCGCCGACAACCAGGTCCCCGGCGGCTCGTATTACGAGCCGTTCGACGCCTGGCTCGTGCCGCGTTGACCCGCCTGTCCACTCGGTTCGAGGACAGCGTCATCCCTCTTCCAGAGGCTCTCGCCTCTCTCGGAGGGCGCTCTCGTCCCTCCCCTTCCCTGCTGTCGATGCTCTCCGGGACCATCTCGTCCGCCCTCGGAGACACCCTCGTCCCTTTCGGAGAGGGTTCTCATCACACCTCGAGGACACGCTCGACCCTCTTGCAGGATGGTCTCGTCCCTCCGGGAGACGGTCTCGTCTGTCCCTCGAGACAGTCTCACCTGTCTCGAGAGACAGTCTCACCCGTCCCGGAGACGGTCTCACCCGTCCCGGAGACGGTCTCACCCCACCCGGCGACCGGTCCCGGATCGCGTGCGTTACACGCGCGTGTCACACGCGCATGACACCCGTCATGCGCGCGTCACAGCGGGAGGCGCGCCGGGGCGTACGCCGCCCCGCGAACCAGGCCAAATCCGCAACAGGGACGCTGTGGCATACTGGATGCTCTGGGGGGCCGGCACCGCCCTGGAGGACACGATGGCTTCGAAAATGCAACTCTTCTCGCTCCTGCTGCCCGCCCTTCTCGCCGCCTGCGGAGCTCCTGGCGCGCTCGATGACGACGATCAGGACGTCGCGATGAGCGAGGACGAGACCACGCTCGAGACGCCCCCCGAGTCCTCGTCCCTCGATGCCACGCTCTGCCTGAGCTACTGCGACTCCGAGCACAAGATCATCGGGTGCGACGATCGCACCGACCGCACGGCGCCGACGGAGGGCATCAAGCCCTGGTCGTACGTGGGCTGGTTCGGCAATGGTTGCACCGGGACGCTCATCGGCAGCAACGTGGTGCTCTCGGCGGCGCATTGCTTCGTCACCGGAGGGACCAACAACTTCACGCAGGGCCCCATCTCGTTCTCGCTCGGGCAGACCAGCATTCCCGGGCCCTGGACGGGGGCGCCAGGGAGCCCGTGCACGAGACCTTATGGAACGCAGTACATAAAAAGCGTGACGGTCCCGGACGAGTACGACAATACGGACACCACCGTCGCCAACAAGTCCTGGGATTATGCGGTGGTGATCCTGAACGACGCGCCTGCGGACGCTGAGCCGATGCCATACGGGTACACCGACTGGAGCTACCTCCAGACCGAGGAGTCGCAGTCCATCGGCTATCCAAGCATCGACAAGATCCTCGGGACCCTCTGGGACACCGGCCGCAAGAGCTTCCTCGGGCGCTGGCTGAACCCGACCGACCTGAACCTGAGCGGCGTGCTCTACGTCGACAACGACGGCGAGGGAGGGCAGAGCGGATCACCCGTGTTCTACGATTACATGAACGTCTCGGGGGATGGCACGATCTCGCTCGAATACAAGCTCACCGGCGTCCTGATCGGCAGCACGGTCTCGGCGTGCCAGGCCGGCCAAAACTGGGCGGCGAGGCTCGTGCCGAGGACGGTGGACCGCATCGACACCTGGAAGGTCGACCCCGACAGCATGACCTACCCGCGCAAGTACAAGGCCTTCACCGGCACGGAGATCAAGGCTGCCACGATCGGCTGCTTATGACGCCTCCCGGCGGAGCCGGTGATCTCCCCATGCATCCGGAGCCGTTCCGATGGGATCGACATTCGTGGAGTTTCGCGGCCGAGGCTTCGAGGCGAGTGATTCGACGCTCGAGATCTGGCTCCTCCTCCTCGTGGAGGCAATCGACCCATTGCCGAGCATTCCCGACTGGCTCGAGGAAGCGCGCCAGGAGTGGCACACGCAAGCCACCGCCGGGTTCGGCTTTGGCGTGATGCCAGGCCTGGACGCGATCGTGACCAGCTCGGAGCGACGCGAGGTCATCCTCGATCTTTGTTCGAAGGCCATGAAGCGGCTACACGACTACGGTCCGGTCGTTCCCAAAGCCGAGCTCAACGCGATTCTCATGGGCGGCCCGCAAAACATGTTCACCGAGGACGTCTCGACCGAACTGTTCGAGAGGGTCGGCGATTCCTTCATGAAGCTTCTGCGTGACGAGTTCCGGGACGAATCCTCGGTAGAGAACTCCGTTGCTCAGTGAACGAAGAAGCCGCCAGCGGCGGCGCAGCCTTCGCAGAACACCGCGAACGACTCCAGGAGCGCGAAGAGCTCGCGTTCGTGCTCGAGCGGTTCGAGCTTCGCGCGCGTAGCTCCGAGCATCGCCCGAAGTCCGGCGGCCGTGAGCGCACACTCTCGCTCGCTCAGCCACGCGCCGTCGTTGAAACAGAGCTTGAAGAGCGGAACCCCTTCGCCCTCCGGAGCCTGGATGCGCAAGGCCCTGTCCCGCTCGGCTCCTTCTGCCGGGACCAAGGGGCGTAGGTACGACTCGTTGAGTACGCCGACGTTCGCGAGCGCCTCGCGCACCCGCTCCATGGCGCCAACGTCGAGGCGAAGGTATCGCGCGTCGTCCGGTGCTTCCGTCGCGACCGCGCCCTCCCGCCGAAGGATGGGATGGTCCGCGCGATAGAGGTCATAGCCCATGGTATTTGCCGATCAGGAGGTCCTCGAGCGTCGCGCGCTTCTCGGGAGGGAGCGTCGCGAAGCGAAAGCGACCACGCACGCCATACGCTTCGATGCGGTGGGAGAGCCGGCGAACGACGTTCTCGACCGGCACCACCATACGAATGCCGTCGAACTGGAGGACGCCGTCGCCGAGGTCGTCTGGGAACGTGTACACCCAGAGCCACATCCCGCTCCGGGGTGCGGAAGGCGTCTCGAGGTAGCAGCCGAGGACGAAGTCGACGCTCTCGTCGTCCTCGACGATGCCGTAGTTGCCGACGGTGATCCGCTCGCCTGCGGGCCCGAGGATCGGAAAGGCTCTTTCGAGAGCCGGCGCCAAGCGCGGCATCGACCCGCCCTCCGCACGCGCGAAGACTTCGACGAAGGACGGCAGCCGATCGGCAATCAGCTGGCGCTCGGTGGCGAGGTCCGCTGCGTTCACGAGCGGACCCTAGCCGACTTCCAGCGATGCGAGAAGCAACCGTTCGGCGAGCGGCGAAATCTTCCCCGAGGTCTCGTCGCCGTGACCGCGCGACGGCGCGCGTTATTCGGCGTGCGGGCCGAGGACGTAGCGCGGCTCGTGTACGAGCTTGACGTCCATCGCGCCGGAGCCGTCGTTGACGGGAGTCGGCAAACCGCCGCCGTCGCCGAGGTACCCGGAGATTCCGGCACACGCGATCGCGCCGCTCTCGAGCCGCGCGCACAGGCGCCCGCCGCCGCTCGCGATCTCGATCGGCTTGCCGGCGAACGACAGCGGCTCGCCGCCGAGCACATCACTGAACTTTCCCGCGCAAGTCACGCGGTTCGCGCCGTCGACCGCGCAGACGAATCCGTCTCCGATCGCGACGTCGCGCGCGCGCTCGAACGGCATCTTGACAGCACCGTCATCGAAACCGGCGCCCCAGCAATACGTGTCGCCTGCGCGCGTGATCGCGCACGTCGTCACGCGGTTCGACTCGAGGTGGACGACGCCGTCGAAGGCCGCCACGCGGTGCAGAACGCCGTCGTCCTGCTCTTTGCCGTGTGCCACGCCGAGCACGCCAAAATAATTTTGGCCCCAACACCACACCGCACCTGCTGCATCGGTCGCGCACGAGAACCCGGAGCCGGCCGTCAGGAGCGTGGCTCCGCGAATCGGCACCTTGCTCCGCGCGTATTCGCCGCCCGCGCCCGCCGGCGCCCGCTTTGCCTCGCGATCGCCGAGATTCCCGAGCACCGGCGGCACGCCGGTCACGAATACGGGGGCCACGCAAACGACCTCACCACGAACGATGGCGCAGACGTGATGGTCGCCGACCGCGATTCGTGAGGCGCCCGCGAGCGCCCGAACCTCTCCGCTCCCGCAGGCTTGATCGCACAGCGCGGTGAAGATTCCTTCCGTGCAGCGGACGGTGCCTCGCGAGAGCGTGCACGTACCTTCCATCGAAGTCGCGACCTGGTCCCCGGGTTCGAATGGCAGCTCAACGGCCAGAGCCGCGTGCTTGCTCTCGCAAAGATTCATCCGACCGCGCTTCTCGTCGCGCCCCCAACACGCCACGCGACCGCCGTCGAGGAGCGCGCACGTGTGGAGCTCGCTCGCGACGAGAGCCGTGGCCTTCGCCGACCGATCGGCGAGCGGCGCCGCGCAGCCAAGCGGCGGCACGCCGGCGAGCGCCGGAGGCGGCGGCAGCGAGGGCGCAGGAGTCGCCGGATGCTCGGGCGCGCCCCCGCATCCGGCGGACTCCATGAGAACGAAAGCGACGGCCGTACAGGAGCGAGCGAACTGGACGGAGGCGAAGGACGGCATAGGCTCGGGAGGGTAGCTAACGCGAAGATCTTTTGCAAAGCCGCCCGCCGCCTCCCGCCAGGCTCGTCGGGTCAAGCCGCACGATTCGCATTCCACGCGGATGAAGCCGTATTCGAGGATCCCGCAGCGCAGATACGCCTCGACCTCGCGCACGACGAATCGCGGCAAACTGCGGCAGGAATCAACGGACGATCACGCGCACCGGAGAGCCGGGCAAACCCTGCAGCCCCACCCGCACCGGCTTCTTGGACACGAGTTCGAAGCTGTAGCGCCGCAGCAGCGTGCCCAGGACCAGCTTCATCTCGTACAGCGCAAAGGCGGCCCCGATGCAGCGCCGATTCCCGCCGCCAAATGGCAGGAATTCGAAGGGGGAATAGGTTCGCTCCAGGAATCGCTCGGGACGAAATACCTCCGGCTCCGGAAATACCGCGGGATCGTGGTGGGCCCAGATGATTTGCGCGAACACGCCTGCTCCGGCCGGCAACTCGTAGCCCGCGATCTGCATCGGCACATTCAGCTTGCGTCCCACCCCCGGGCTCGGCGGGCGCAGGCGCAGCGTCTCGTTACACACCGCTTCCAGATACGGCGCCTTGGCCAGCGCCTCGGGCTCCGGATCCTCGCCCAGCGCCGTCAGCTCGTCCTGCAGCCGGCGCAGCACGGCTGGCGCGTTTCCGAGAAAATAGAGCACCCAGGTGAGCGCGCCCGCGGTCGTGGTGTACCCCGCGAAGAGCAGGGTGTGGAGCTGCTCGAAGATCTGCAGGTCATTGAGCGCCGTCCCGTCTTCCTGGCGGGCTTCCAGGAGCAGACTCAGGATATCGGTGCGCTCGGCGGGCTCGGCGCGGCGGCGGGCGAGCTCCGGATCGAGGAAGCTGCGCAGGTCCTGGGTCGCGCGCTGCCTGCGCGCCCACGGGCCGAAGCCCCCGAACTCCCGGCGCAGCCAGGGAATCACGAGGGTGATGTTCAGGCCCAAGGAGAAGCTCTTGCGTAGCGCCTCGAGCAGCTCCTCGAGGCGCGCCACTTCCGCCGGCGCAGTGACTCCGAACACGATGTGGATGATCGTCTGCAGCGAGATCTTGTGCATGAGGTCCTGCGCCACCAGCTCTTGGCCCGGCCTGAGGTCCCGGGAGTGCTGCAGGGCCAGGTCGCAGATCTGCTTCCCATACAGGCGCATGCGCTGCCCGTGAAATGGCGGCATGAGCAGCTTGCGCATGGCCGTGTGCCGCGCGCCCGAGAGCACGAACAGCGACGACTCTCCCATCGCCGCGGCGAAGCTCTCGGCCAGCATCTGGTCGAGGGCCTCCGGCGGCACCGCGAACACGGAGCGCAGACCCTCCGCGGTGCCGGTGGCCAGCCCCGGTTTGCCGTTCATCTTCGGGAGCGACATCGGATCGCCGTAGCGCTCCCGCAAGCGCAGCGTGTAGCCGATCGGATCCATGATCCCCTGAATGTTCGCCAGGATGTTGCTCGTGGGGCCTTTGGGCAAAGTGGTCATGGGGCACGCTCCTTCGATTGTACTGCCAGCTTGGGCTCTCTAGATTGGCATCGTTGTAGGGGGATGGGACATCCAAGTATCGCAAGCGGCGGGCCAGCCCGGAGAGCGGCGCCGGACGCGCCGGCTCTGAAGCGTCACGGCGAAAGGACCGGCAGGACGATCGCCGAGGGCGCCTCGCGCGAGCGCGCGATCGTCTGGGTGGCGGCCACGTAATCGGACTCCTTCGCCGCAAAGATGCTGTCCACGTAGCGCTGCGGATTGCGATCGATGACCGGAAACCAGGTGCTCTGCACCTGCACCATGATCCGGTGCCCTTTGAGGAACGTGTGGGCGCGGGTCTCGAGGTCGATGGCATAACGCAGCACCTTGCCGGACGGGATGGGCGCGGGCTTGGCGAAGCTGTCGCGGAAGCGCCCGCGCAGGACCCTGCTCGCGACCATGAGCTGATAGCCGCGCATGTCGGCGGCCGGCTCGGCGGGTTTTTCACCGTCCGCCTGCGCCTCGGGCGGCGGCTTCGGATCGCCCTCCGGGTAGACGTCGATGAGCTTCACGATCCAGTCGCTGTCCGTGCCCGACGTCGACGCGAAGAGCTCGGCGACGATATCGCCGGCCACCGTGAGATCCGCGTCGAGCGGGCCCGTCGAGAAGCTCAGCACATCGGGCCGGTGATCGACGAAGCGCTGATCCTGCACCATCCACGTCCCCCACTGGCTGCCCGTCAAGAGCGGCTGGATCGGGCGAGGGACAAAGGGCACCGGGTTCTGCGGATCGGAGACGTAGCTGTCGACGGCGCCCCGGCCCGTCTCCGTGGGCGGCTCGAACGACAAGGCCCGGCCCGCGCGCAGGTAGAGCTTTTTCTTGGTGACGCCGGCCTCGGGCGGCCAGCGATCGAAGGTGCGCCAGCGGTTCGTGCCGGTCTCGAAGATCGTCGCCTCGGGCTGGTCCTCGGTGGGTTTGTCGTGGAGCCAGTGGGCGAGCCAGGGGACCACGATTTTGTCCCGGTAATGCACGCCGGTGTCGCTGCCGAAATCCACGGGTCCGAGCTTGCGCCCGGGGCTGCCCCATCCGCCGTGGTTCCAGGGGCCCACGACGAGGTGGTTCTTGCGCGCGGCGTCGCTCTTCTCCAGCGTCGCGTAGATGCCGAAGGGCCCGTAAAAATCCTCCTGATCCCACCAGCCCGCGACGTTGAGGATGGGGATCGTCGCCTTGCGCAGGTGCGACACGATCGCGCGCCGCTCGAGGAACGCGTCCAGGTTCGGGTGCGCGACGAAATCGTTCCAGGTCGGCATCTTGCCGTGGAAATGGCGCGCGTCGGCGTTGGCGAGCGGCCCGAGGTCGAGGAAAAAATCGTACAGATCGGAGCGGCCGTACGAGAAGACCGTGTTCGCCTCCTTGCTCGTCTCCATCCTGGCGACGTACTCGAAGCCGTAGGCCAGCCGGAATGCGCCGTTGTGGCGGAAGTCGTCGCCGGTGAACTCGTCGGCGGGAGAGGCCTCCTCGACGATCACTCGCAATGCGGGGTGCGGCTCGAGCAGGGCCATGGTGGCCGTCCAGGCGCCGTACGAGGTGCCCATCATCCCCACGCGGCCATTGTTGCCGGGCACGTTCTTCACGAACCATTCGATGGAGTCGTGCGCGTCGGTGGCGTCGTCCACGCCGCGCGGGTCGGCCGGGTCGTGTGGCGGCGGGCTGATGACGAACGTCCCCTCGGAGCCGAAGCGCCCGCGGCAGTTCTGGACCGCGTAGATGTAGCCGTCCGCGCGGAGTGCGTCTGCCCCGGGGTTTTCCAGGGCAGAGGCGTCCTCGGGGATGCCATAAGGCGAGCGCAGGAAGAGCACGGGCAATGGCTTCTTCGCGTCGACGGGCGAGAAGATCACCGTCTCGAGCTTCACCCCGTCACGCATGGGGACCATCGCCTTCGTCATCGTGAAAGCGGGGGGCCTGGGCGCAGGCGCGGGCGCGGGTTTGTCGGCCCGGGCGGGCGTGGGGGGGTTTTCCGTGGGCTTCGCGCTGGAGGGCGGATTGGCGCTCGCGCACGCGAGCGCGAGGAGCGGGGCGAGGAGGGGGGCCGCTTGGCGCACAGGCGGAGCGTAGCATGTCACAGGCATCCACCGCGCCCTCGTCGCCCACGACTGCTTGTCGCAATGCCGCATGCGGCGCGAGCACGCCGTGAAACCGATCCGGACTCGATGACCCCCGTGCGCGAGGTCATCCACGATCACATCCCGCGCCCGCGGGCGACCTCTCCAGCACGGTGCTCGACGCCCGGCGGCAGGCCGGTCTCAGTCGCGCGGACCGCTTGCGTCGCGCGGCGCCGTCACGAGCTTCGTGCCGCAGAACGGGCAGAACGCGATCGCGGGGCCATACGTCCGCTGATAACCCGCCGTGCCGGACGAGCCCTGCTCGAGATCGGCGAGCCAGAACCCCTTTGCATCTTCGCGCACGAAACTGAGGTTGCGTGCGTCGGCAAAGGCTTTGCATGAGCATCCCGTCACGTCCTTCGTCACCGTCTCACCTCTCAGTTCGGCCAAATCACTACGAGGACGCCGTCGTCGACGGCGGTCCGAATGGCCCGCGCTGGCGCCGCGAGTACGCACCCGTCTTGCGAGCCCGTCGGAAGCTCGACGAAGCGGAGGTCCGACCCGCGCGCCTCGCACAGCGTGTTCAGGAGCGCCAGCACCGGCTCCACCGCGATCCAATCCGTGGTGTCGCCGGCGACGATCTCGTAGGTGCAATCCGGCAAGAACGCGCGCAGCCTGTACGCGTCGCGCAACTGATCGGGGTCGTTCACCGGCCGATACGCGTCCTCGTCCTCGTCCTCATCCTCGCCCTCGTCGGGCACGTCATCGAAGAACTCATGGTGTGGCACCTCCTCGAAGAGGACGTCGTCGAGCACCGGCGACACGAGTCGCGCCAGGCGAGCGAGCACGTCGTCGTAGTGATTCGGGTACGCGTCGGTCTCCTTCGCGAAGAGGGCCGTACGCGACCCGAGGACGCTTTCGATCGTGACCGCACGAAGCTCCCCGTCGATGAGCTCGGGGACAAGCCCGACGTCGTGCGCGTAGCGCGCAAGCGCGCCGGGCTCTGGAAACTTCACGAGCGGCGCGACCAGCGGGGCCATCCCGGGGTCCTCCACCATCTCGGCGATGGCGACCGCGTACGCGCGATCGAGCTCCGCGAGCTGCTCGAGCGCGTGAAAGCGGACGTAGTACTGCTCGGTCTCGTCCGTGACCACGACCGTGAGAGCGGCGAGCACGTCCCCGCGAAGCTCGGGGTGAGCCGCGAGCACCTCACGCGCGCCATCCCTCAGCTCACGCACTGCGAGGAACGGATTCGCGAGCAGCGCGCGCCGCGCATCGTCGGGCTCCGGCGCGGAGGGCTCGGTGCGTGCGCCTTGCCCCGCACTGCGCAGCGCAGCATACGTCTCTCGTGCTTCGTCGTCGACGACGGCCGACGCGAAGAGAGCGTCGAGCGTGAGCGAAGCGCATCGCGGATCGAAGGCGATCGTTCGAGCCAGCGCCGCGCGCGCCTCGCGGGGAATGGACTCGTCGGCAAGGCAGCTCTCTAGCCAAGAGACGACCTTCGGCCCGATCGAATCGTCGCAAAGCAAAGCGCGCACGCGATACCCGTAGGCCGTGCCGGCATCGCTGCCTTCCGCAGGCGTCGCACGCGAGAGGGCGCGCGTCACGTCATCGAGGACCGCCACGTCCCCCCGACGCAGACGATACGCGACGAGCCCCTGCGGCGCGTGCTGCGACGAGTAGTGATCGATCGCGGGGCCCTGGCTCGCCAGCGGGAGATCGAGACGCGGCGAGCGGCCGGGGATGGGCGAAACGGCCGCAAACACGAAGGGTTCGCCGTCGATGCACTCGAGCGGCGTGTGTGGCGTCTCGTTGGTTGAATCCATCGGCCCTCTCGTCGACTCGCTCACGAACGGCTCGTTCCGCGCCCCAGGCGCGGGAGTTCCATTCTGCATGAAACTACCATCTGCGGCTAAATCTCGTAGTTCGGATGTTACGTCAACGCTGACGGCGGGGCAATCTTGCTTGCTTCGGCTACCCGCCCGCCGCGCCGGGTAGCATGCGAGCGTGCACCGACAAGTCGGCCATCAAGACGCGCATCGAGCAAGGTGCCCACGGCCCAGGAGCCTGCCGTCGACACGCCGACATGACGCGGACAAACCTCCCCTCCCCTCCCGTCCCTGTCGATCGTCCTTCGGGATAGGTCCACGGGCTGTTAGCGAGCGTGAAGAAGCGGTCGATGTATATTCGCTCGAAGGCAGCTCAGGCGAGGCGCCGGAGGCAGAGCCGCAACCCGTCGCGCAGGTTGGCGCGCGTCTCGATCCCGCGCAGATCGACGCAGTAGGAGACCAGCGTGCGGGCGGCGCTCGCGTGCAGCCCGGTGATGAGCGCCCGCGCGCCGAGTAGCTCCACGGCGCGCCCGATGCGCACCAGCAATTCGGCCGCCTGCCCGTCCAGCGTGTCCACGCCGGTCACGTCGATGATCGCGAAGTGCGTCGCCGAGCTCGCCACTCGCGCCAGCAGCCGCTCGGTGATCTCCGCGGCCCGCGGGCCGTCGAGCGCGCCGATGAGGGGCAATGCCAGGACCCCGTCCCAGACCTGGAGGATGGGCGTCGAGAGTGCCTGGATGAGCTCTTTCTGGCGCTCGATGAGGGCATGGCTGTGCGCGAGCATCTCCGCCTGGCTGCGCTCGCGCTCGCCGCTCAAGGTCACGATCTCCGCATGCGCCTCCTCGAGCGCCCGGGTCCGGTCCTCCACCTTGCGCTCCAGGCTCGCGTAGAGCAGCGCATTCTCGATGGATATCGCCATCTGCGTGGAGAGCATCCGCAAGAGCTCCACGCGATCGGGCGTGAATGCGAAGGCGGCGAGCTCGTTCTCGAGATAGAGCACCCCCACGATCCGCCCGCGCTTGCCCACCGGCGCCGCCAGGAGCGACCGCGCCTTGCCCTGCGCGAGCCAGCGATCGCCGGAGAACTGCTCCGCGCTCGCCGCGTCCCCGAGGACCACGCTTTCGCCCGTCCGCGCCACGTAATGCACGATTCCCGTGGGCAGATCCTCGCGCGTCTCCAGGGGCACGCCCGCGAGTAGGGTGACCTTTCCGCGCTGGAGCTCCTCCTCGGCCTGGATCAAGAGATCGTCATTCTCTTTGAGGATCAAAATGCCCCGCGTCGCCCCGGCGCTCTCGAGGGCGATCCGCAAGAGCCTCTCGAGCAGGCGCGAAAGCACCACCTCGCTGGAGATGGCTTGCATGGCCTTGATGGCCGCGTGCACGTCGAGCGCCCGCGCGCTGCCGTCCTCCGCCCCTGCGTCGGTGCCCACTTGCGGCCTGCGGGCGGCGCGCGGCATGAGCGCGAAGAAGCTCTTTTCGAGGCGCTCCGTCACCACGACCGCCCCCCATTGACCGTAGAGCGCGTGCGCCTCGTGTAGGTACGTACGCGCGACCTTCGGCTTTCCAAGGCGCAGGTGATAACGCGCGCACAGCTCGTTGCCGAGCGCCTCGTCCTGCACGAAACCTCCCGCGGCCGCCGCCGCAATGCCCTCATCGTAGAGATCGACGGCCGAAAGGCGCTCGCCGCGGGCCCGGGCAATCTCGGCGCGCAAGAGGAGCGCGCGGTGCCGGTGGTTGTCCGGGCACAGATCGGCCCAGCAAGAGAGCTTGGCGGCGGAGGCCTCGGCGCGGGTCAGGTTTCTCGCGCGCACCTCGGGTGCGGCCTCTTCCGCGGCCAGCAGCAGCGCCAGGGAGGCATAGAAGTGATAGACGACGCTCACGTGCCAGCTCACGACCGAGGGGATGTCGGGCTCGGCCCCGAGGGCCACCTCCGCCGCCTCGGCGTAACGGCCCTGGAAGACGTCGTGCATGATGGTGAAGTTATCCGCGAAGAACAGCACGGCGCGGTTGCCCATCGCGGTCGCCGTGCTCCGGACGGCGTCGATGTCGAGCCAATCCCCCAAAAGCCTGTCGCTGCGCGCGGACGGGGTGGAAAGGTTCTGCGCGATCTGGGCGGCGGCGTTCACGATCCAGGTGAAGCCGCCGGAGACGTCGAGCTTGCACACCGGCGCGAGCGCCGCCGCCTCCTCGAGGACCTCCGCGAGGCGCGCGCCCCGCAGCAGGCTGTTCGTGGGGATGTTCGTCGCATTGTAAAAGGCCCAGACGTACTGGCCCGTCTCGAGGCCCACGTGCACGCCCCGCGGGAAGTTCTCCTTGTACTTCGAATAGGGCTCCTTCCAGTGCTGCACGAACGCGCCCCACATGTTGCAGAGCATCGATTCGGATTTCTTCTCCGGATAACGCTCGCTCACCCGCACCGCGAGGTTTCCGAACTGGTAGCCGAGCTCGATGTCCCCCCGCACGCAGAGGAACATCCCGAAATTCACGAACGCATAGATCGTGTGCTTCGACAGCCCGTGCGCGAGCGCCTGCTGCACCATCTTCGCCACCGTGATCGCGTGGTTGTTCGGCGAGACGAAGTAGCAGGGCGAGAGCATGTCCTCGAGCACGTCCTGGAGGGCCATGATCTCGGGATCCGCGAGGAGCGGCAGCTCGACCAGCGAATCGATGGGGCGGCCCTCGAGCGCGGCGAGGGTCGCGTCGAGCTCGGCGCTGCTCGCCTCATCGCTCGGAAAGCGCGGCAGATGGATGCCGAAGGGCTCGAGCGCGGCGAGGCCCTCATCGAGGGCGGCGAGGAGATCGTTCGTCAAAATGTGGGCGTTCATCACGAGCCGCCGGACCTGGGTGCGCTCGAGGCGGCTCCGGGCGTGCGTGAAGGCCTGGCCGAGCGTCTCCCGCGCCTGCGCGTGACGCTCGCACAGGGCCTCCATCTCGCCCTTCTTCATGAAATAGCGGAGCGCGAGATCGTAGTGGGCATCCCAGGCGTCCGCGGGGAGCAGGACGATGCCGTGCTCGAGGTAGCGGAGAGCGGCTGGGAATGCGGCTGCCCCTCCGGCGCGCTCGGCGGCGGCGAGGTTCATTTTGCAGAGCGCGAGGAGCTCCTCGGCCTCCAGCACCAGCGCGCGCGCGCTGTTCAGGTGGCCCGTGGCGTCGAACAGGCTTTGCGCGTCGCTCTTCTTCGAAAAGAGGCGCCCGATGTGCAGGTGGAGTGCGGCCCGCTCGTCCTCGGCGAGCATCGCATAGGCGGCCTCCTGGATCTTGTCGTGGGTGAAACGGTATGAATCGCCGGCGCGCGCCACGAGCCCTGCCTCGAGGGCCGGGGCGAGGCGGCCGTACGCCTCCTCCGGCGCGCACGCAGTGACGATGCTGAGCGTGCTCAGCTCGAACGGGCTGCCAATGGCGGCGCCGATCTCTAGCGCCTCCTGCGTGACCCGGGGCAGGTGCCGGATCGCGTCGAGCATCAAGTCCACCACGTTGGCCATGTGTGGCATCGCGGCGATCGCCTCGAGCGAGCTCCAGCCAAGCGATCCGTCCGGTCCGGGCTGCAGGGCCCCCTTTTCGTGGAGCGACCGCAAGAGCTGCCGCACGAAAAATGGATTGCCTCCCGTCTTTTGCAGCACGAGCTCGGCCGCGCCCTCGGGGCTCGGCGCGCGCAGGCTGTCCGCGAGCAGCTCTTTCACGTGCTCGAGCCGGAGCGGGCCGAGCACGATCTCCCGCAGGCCGAGGCCGCCCTTTCGCAGCTCCGCGAGTGTCGTGCGGAGCGGGTGCGCGACATTCACCTCGTTGTCGCGGTAAGCGCCCGTGAAGAACAGAGCCTCGATGCCGTCGTCGAGCAGGAGCGTGGTGAGCAGGCGTAGGCTCGCCGCGTCGGCCCATTGCAGGTCGTCGAGGAAGAGCACCAGCGGATGGGCGCGCCGGGCGAATACCGAGACGAACCTCCGCATCGCGAGGGTGAATCGATTCTGGGCCTCGAGGGGCCCGAGTGCCGGCGCGGGCGGCAGATCGCCGAGGACGTGCGCGAGCGAGGGGAGCACCTCGCAGACGACGGACGCGTTCGGGCCGAGCGCGGCGAGGAGCGCCTCTTTCCACGCGCGCACGCGTCCCTCGCTCTCGCATAGGATTGTCCGGACGAGCCCGTCGAAGGCCTGGAGGATGGCGCTATAGGGCGCCTCGCGGTTCAACTGGTCGTACTTGCCCGTGATGTAATAGCCCCTGGCCCGCGCGAGCGGCTTCAAGATCTCCGCGACCAGCGAGGACTTCCCGACGCCCGAGTAGCCCGAGACGAGCGTGATCTCGCGCGCCCGGCCGAGCACCCGCTCGAAGGACGCGACGAGCTCCGCGACGTCGTTCTCGCGCCCGTAGAGCTTGTTCCGGAGCAGCAGGCGGGCGTTTTCGTGCAGCACTCCGAGGGGGAATTCGTCGATACCGCCATCGGGGCGGAGCCGCTGCCGGCACGCCTCGAGGTCGGCGAGGAGGCTCTTCGTGCTCTGGTAGCGATCCTCGGGGTTCTTTTCGAGCAGCCTCAGCACGATCGCCTCGAGCGGCGGCGGCACGTCGAAAGCGATCTTGGAAGGCCACTCGGGCGCGAGGGCGAGGTGCGCGTGGATGAGCTCCAGCGGGTCCCGGGATCGAAATGGCAATTGCCCGGTGAGGAGCGCATAGAAGATGACGCCCAGCGAATAGAGGTCGGAGCGCTCGTCGACGCCGCGGTTCATGCGCCCGGTCTGCTCGGGGGCGAAGAAGGGCAGGGTCTCGGCGACGAAATGCGGTTCGTAAAGTGCGTCATTTTCGCGGCTCAGCGCCGCATCCGTGCCGAAGCTCGCGATGGTGGGGCGGCCGCTCGCGTCGACGATGATGCTCGCCGCCGTCAGCCCCCGGTGCACGACGCCGGCCGCGTGTATCGCGCCGAGCGCCGTGGTGAGCGGGATGGCGAGGTCCAGGAGCGCGCGCGCGCCAGCGGGCGACTTCAGGCGGGCTGACAGGGGCTCGCCCTCGACTTCGGCGAGGACCATGGCCATGCCCTCGCCGGTCGGCTCGAAGCCGTGCACGCGCACCACGCCAGGGGCGCGCAGGCGCGACAGGCGTTGATAGTCGTGCTTGAAGCTGGCGACGTCAGCGACGCGATTGGACTCGGCGCGGAGGACCTTCACGCGCACCGGAAGGCCGTCGCTCTCCCTGCGACCACGAAACAGCCGTGACATCGCGGTCCCTGCGAGCTCTTCTGTGATCGTCACTTCTTCCAGCCGGGTCATGTCGATGCCTCACATGTGCCCCCCGTTTGTCGCCGAACGCCCAGGCTATACGCCACGTGGATCCGCGTCAATCATTGCGGCGAACGTGCAGGCGCGAGCACGCAGGATGCGTCGACACGTTGACACGTGCTCGCCTCGCTCGGAAAAGGGCGTGCACGAATATCAAGAGATACGGGCGCTCTGGTGTTGGCCCGACATTTCGCGCATTGAGACGCACGCGAGCGGGCGGTTGTATGGTATCGCGAGGCCGGCGAGCTTTCGCTCGAGGGGAACGATTTCGACGCCCGCCTCGATGCAGCCCGCGCGCGCCAGGCGCTATGGCCGTGTGCGCCGATGACGACGAAGCGCGCGTGTGTCTCGGCCGCGAGATCGCAGAGCACGTCGACCGGCTCGCCCGCGCGCACCTCGCCGCGCGCGACAAGTTCGGCGGGGACCCGCGCGAGCTGGGCGTCGAGTTCGCAACGCGCGGCGGCGAACAGGGCTTCGGCGCGTCCGTCTTCAGTCGCGAGCGGCTCCTGCGTGGGCACAGCGCGCCGAAACGCGGCGCCCACCTTCATTGTTGCTGTGCGCGACCCGAGCGACGCGGCCGAGTAGCGCGCCCGGCATCCCTCGCCGGTGCCGGGTGCCCCCTCGTCGTCACTTCCGCGAACGGCGAGTGCGGTCATAATGCCACGCATTGGCCGCGTAGGCAACTTCACCGTTCCTTCCAGCACCAGAGGCGGTGCCACCGTTTGGTGAAAGGTTACCATTGCCGAAGGCATGGGCAGCCTCCAGGGGCAGGAGCCGTGGCCGGGAGCACGCGCCGCGCACCTGTTCGGATGGTAGAGGGCGATCGAACGTGCGACTCACGAGCGCCGCAGCTCCGAGGGGGTCCGGCCGGTGCGGCGCTTCAAGGCGCGGCGCAGCGAGCGCGCGTCCGAGAAACCGACGCGCTCGGCGATCTCCTCGTAATCGGCGCGCGAGCGCTGCAAGAGCTCGAGGGCCTTGTCGCATCGGATCTGCTCGAGCAGGACCGAGAACTGGACGCCGGCCCCGGCGAGGCGTCGCTGCAAGGTGCGGCTGTCATCCCGAGGCTTTGCGCCACGCTGCCGAGCGACGCCTCCGCGCCCCGCTCGAGCGCATCACGCAAGCTTTGCCGGACGGCACCCGCGATATCTTGTTCGCCGATCGCCTCGATCAGCGCATCGGCCCTCTGGCGCAGGAAGTCCGCCAGGCCCGCATCGGCGGTCCGGTGGCGGAGTTCGAGCACGAATGCCGGCAGCACGAGCTCGGTGGACGGCGCCTCGAAGCGAATGTCGGTCGTCCTGAAGAGCGACACGTGCGCGCTGGTATCCTCGGGGGCTCGGTGCGGGAAGCTCACCCGCAGGGCCTCGATCGGGGCGTCCGTGAGGCGGCGCAGGAGCACGACGACCGCGGCGGTGCCCGCCTCGATGAAATGCCGTGGCCAGTGCGGCTCGTGGGGAGCGAGGACGTGGATCATGTGGAGTTGCCCGTCCTCGCCCACGTGAAAGGCTCCCTGCGCTGCCCCGCCCCGGAGCTGACGATTGTAGGTGATCGCCACCAAGGTGTACGGCCCGATGCGTCCGAAAGATCCCAACAGCTTCGGGCTGTCGCGCAAGGCGATCTTCACCGAGATCGACAACAGCCTGAAAAGGCTCGGTACCGACTACATCGACCTCTACCAGATCCACCGCTTCGATCCGACCACGCCGCTCGAGGAGACGCTGGAGGCACTGAACGACGTGGTGCGCGCGGGTAAGGCCCGCTATATCGGCGCGTCGTCGATGGCGGCCTGGCAATTCACCAAGATGCTCTACACGGCCGACCTGCACGGCTGGACCCGTTTCATTTCGATGCAGTCCCAGTACAACCTCGTTTATCGAGAGGAAGAGCGCGAGATGCTGCCCCTGTGCCAAGACCAGGGCATCGGCGTCATTCCCTGGTCGCCGCTGGCCCGCGGCTTCCTCGCCGGCAACCGCACCAAGAACGACGGCGAGACGGCGCGTGCCAAGGGCGACAAGTTCAGGGCGACCCTCTATTACCAGCCTGAGGACTTCGCCACTTCCTCGCGGCGCGCGAAATCGCGGATCGCGCGGCCGAGGATCTCCTCGCTGGCTCGTCGAGCACGTCATCAACTTCGATTCCCCGGAGAGCTGGCAGTCGCTCGTGACGGGAGACGTGCTGTTCAGCGCGCTCGGCACCACCATCAAGGCGGCCGGCTCCCAGGCGGCGCAGTACCATGGGCTCACCGTCGCCCGGGCTGCCATGGCCGTGGCGTTCGATTCCAATCCGGGGACCGTTCGTTACGAGCCGAACGACGTCGTCCTCCTGGGCGCGGAGCGCTGAGCCCGCCCGCCGGTGTCACGGCGGGCGCGGTCGTCATCAGAAGCGCGCCGTCTCGTTCGAGAGCGCCCAGATCGGACCGGTCAAGTTGTGACGACGGAAGATCTCCGCAGCCTCCCGCGTGGACCACTTGGTCCAGCTCGCATCGGTGTGGCGTGCGTACCACTCTGCGGCGAACGTCCAAACCTGCTCGATCGGCCGCACGTCGCCCTTCGGAATGCCTCTCGCAGCGCACCCCTCGTCCACCTGCGCTTCGTTGCGAAACAGCAGCATGATCGACTATCGAGCACCGAGTCACCCGGGGGCCGGATCCACGTTTACCCTGGAGCTTCCTTGCATGGGCAAAGCCCCGCTCCGCGCCGCGACACGCGCGGGCAGAAGGATGAGGGCGGGAGCGGCGCGCGCCCCGTTCGAGCGGACGATATCCCTCCGCGACTCAGGCGGCGGGCACCCAGTTGCCGTGAAAGCCATAGGGAACGCGGTGCGGCAGCCGCACACGGGCCACGGGCTCGCCCTGAATGTCCTCTGCGTCGAGCACCCAGAGATCGCTCGCATTGCGTGCCCGATCGTAGACCAGCACCAGCACGTACCCGTCGCCCTCGTCGCTCTCCGGGGTCCTCGGCACGAAGAGCGGCTCCCCTGCCCCGTTGCCCTCGCCGAATGCGCGGGATTCGAAGGTGCCGCGCTCCAGATCGTACCGCCGCACCGCGGTCCAGAGGGACCTGTGCGAGCTCCCCTCGGGTCCCGCGGCCGCGGCGTATCCGAAGCGGTGCTTGCGGCCGACGCGGCGCTCGTCCACGCGCGGGAACTCGATCGACACGTCGTCGAGGGGTTGTGATCGCACAGCGCCGCCCTGGAGGTCGATACGATAGCGATGCAGCCGGGCCGCCTCGTCGGCGTCCGGGGCCGGATCGCGCATGGCTGCCGGGGTCATGAGATCCACTCGACCATAGCGGGCCACGTCGAGCACGATGGAATCGCCGTCGTCGTACGCGTTCATCGGATGGAACACGTAGCCCCCCTCGACCTCGAACCAGCGCACTGCCGCGCCCTCGCCTCGCCGCGGGAGCACGCCGATGCGCATCCCGCGCTCGGGCTCCCAGCAAAACGGGTTCTTGCCCTCCGCCAGGCGCTCCGGCCGGAAGACCAGCGAGCCGAGGAGGAAGACGGCGTGGGCCTCGGTGATCGCGAAATCGTGCACCATGGAGGCCCAGGGCAGCGTGATGGGCGTGGAATGCACGAGCGCGCCCGCGCGGTCGGCCACGTGGTAGCCGAAGGCCGCGGCGTCGGCGATCGAGTTGCCGAAGAACACGAGCTCGCCGGTCTCGGGATCGATCTTCGGGTGGGCAGTCATGGGGCCGCGCAGCCGGCCACCGAAATCGTATTCGCCCAGGGTCTCCAGGCTGCCCGGGGTGAGCTCGGTGGGCAGGCAGGCCTCGACGAGCGCGAGCAGCCGGCCCGCGTGGGCGACAATGTTGGTGTTGGCCGTGTTCTTGCGCGGTCGCTCGGGGTTCGGACGGAACATGCTGCCGGAGAGCGACCTGCCCGCGGCGCGCTCCTCGACGAGGCCCTGGCTCTTCACGTAGCGATTGCGGTACGAGGCGCGGCCGTCCTGCAGCGTGATGGCGTGGATCATCCCATCGCCGCTGAACCAGTGGTAGAGCCCGGTCGGCTCGTAGGCGGGGTTTGGGCCGTTGCGGTAGAAGGTGCCGCGCAGCGCGGCAGGCAGCTCGCCTTCGATGTCGAGATCCCAGACATCGCCCTCCATCCGCCAGGGAGCAAAATTGCCTTGCAGGTAGGGGTTCACGTCGGATTCACGCTGGGTCATGGTTTACTCCTCTTCTTCTTTGCCGGGCGGCGCGCGCCGCCGCGTGGGCGGGTGATGTGGGCGATGACGGCGTCGCGCACGAGCGCGCTGGCCGGGGTATCGGGCGTCAGGTGACCGGCGGCGATGAGCGAGGTGACGCCGTGCATCGCGGACCAGAACGCCTTGCACGCGTCCTCCAGCGGGGGCACGAGCAGGCCCTCTGCCTCCGCGGCGGACAGGACGTCCACGAGCCGCTGGAACGCGGCCGTCGCGGCGGGGATGGGCGTCGCGCGGGCGAGGCGGAGCAGGAACATGATGCGGTAATGCATGGGGTGCGCGACGCCGTAGGCCACGTAGCCATCCCAGGCCCGCGCGAGCGCCTCGATGGGATCCCGCGGTTTATCGAGCGCGTCGACCGTCTGCACGAACGCCGTGAAGCTGTCCTCGAGCACCTTCAGGACGAGCCCATCCTTGTCGCCGAAATGGTGATAGACCGTCGGGGCTGTCACGCCTGCGCGCGCACAGACCTCGCGTATCGAGAGGCGCTCCGCCCCCGCTTCGGCAAGGAGCTCCGCTGTCGCGTCGAGGATGGCACGACGCGTGGCCTCGGTGGCATGGGATGGCGCGGGCATGATCGGGATATATAACACCGTTATATATCCGTCAAGGAGAAGCTGTAACGGCGTTATATTTTACGAGAAAAGCACGGGCCGGGCAAGGGCCGGGGCCGCCGGCTCGCGGTCGCCGGCAGCCGCGGGAGCCGAAACCTGGTCGACCTGGAACCGTCTCCAAGACAGATCGATTCGAGCTGGTGATGCTCAGTCTCCGCAGCTGAGGCGCTCAGGCAGCAGCAGCGGCAGATGGAGACTGGGTCCGAGGTCCGTCGTACTCGGTGTCGCGGTGTCCGCGATACCGGGCCGGCGCGCCGAAAGACGAGTAGGGGCCTGCCTCGACATCACCTCCCGAAGCCGTATTCCACGGTGGCATCGATCTTGAATTGACGACCTGACGCATCGCCGTCGGCGCCGGCTCGGCGTCGCGTGGCCCCCCCACGCTTTTGCAAGAACAGAAAACGAGACATGCGTTATCTCAAGAGCTCTCTCTCCTATCTGACGATCCCGGCTCTCTCCGCCCTGCTCCTCGCGGGCTGCGCCAGCGCCGGCCCCTCCGAGGCCGACAGCCACGAAGGCGACGAAGCCGTGGGCGAGGCCCATGACGCGCTCACCGCCGAGCAGTGCAATTACTTCGATATCAACGGTACGGTCCAGATCTGCCACAAGACCAGCTCGAAGACTCATCCCTACACGATCATCCGTGTCAGCGAGCAGGCGTGCATCAACGCGCACAGCGCTCACAACGGCGACTACGTCACCAGCCTCGACCCGTCCTCGCCGCTCTTCGACCCGACGTGCAGCGGCCTGGGCTGCCTGCCCGTGAACGCGCCGTGCGACGCCACGGTGCCCTGCTGCGACGGCCTCACGTGCCAGAGCGGCACCTGCGTCGACGTCGACGAGTGCTCCGCCGGCACCGACAACTGCGACGAAAACGCCACCTGCACCAACACCGCGGGCTCCTTTACCTGCGCCTGCAATGCGGGGTACGAGGGCGACGGCGTGAGCTGTACCAACATCGACGAATGCGCCGCAAGCCCGTGCCTGAACGGCGGCACCTGCACCGACGGCATCCATAGCTACACCTGCGAGTGCGCGCCTGGCTTCACCGGCACCAACTGCGAGACCAACATCGACGAGTGCGCCGCAAGCCCGTGCCTGAACGGTGGCACCTGCACCGACGGCATCCATAGCTACACCTGCGAGTGCGCTCCCGACTTCACCGGCACCAACTGCGAGACCAACATCGACGCGTGCGCCGCAAGCCCGTGCCTGAACGGTGGCACCTGCACCGACGGCATCAATAGCTACACCTGCGAGTGCGCGCCCACCTACGAGGGGACCCACTGCGAGGCTTGCTCCGGCACCCTCGCGGACTGCAACGGGAACTCGTCCGACGGCTGCGAGGTGAACCTCCAGAGCGACGCCGGCAACTGCAACGGATGCAACATCGCGTGCGCGACGGGCGAAATCTGCTCGAACGGTACCTGCCAGGCCGCGCCCTCCGGCCAGGTCCCCGGCACGCCGGTCAGCTCCCCCGCGAACCACAACCCGCTGGCCCCGGCGGTCGCCGATGTGAATGGCGACGGGAAGCTCGACATCCTGGTGGCCAACGCCGAATCCGGATCGATCGTGACCCCCTCCGGCTCGTTCTCCGCTTTCCTCGGCAATGGCGACGCAACCGTTCAGGCGGAGGTCAACTACACGGGCGCCCCGCTCTCCAGCAACGCGGTCGTGGCCGCGGACGTGGACGGTGACGGGTGGCTCGACGCCGTCACCGTCAACGGCCAGACCAACCTGCTCCTCAGCAACGGGAGCATCAGCGTCTACCGAAACCTGGGCCCGAGCGCGCCCGGAACCTTCGACGCGCCGACGAACTTCACCACCGGCACCCCGGGCTCCGTCCACCTCTGCGCCGGCGACTTCGATCACGATGGGCGGGTCGACATCGCCACCACCAGCGTGACCCTGAGCCAGGTGAGCGTGATCTTCGGCACCGGCGCGGGCAGCTTCGGCGCGCCCACGTTCATCACCATCCCGGCCACCGGCGGCGTGCAGTCGACCATCGCCTGCCGTGATCTGAACGCCGATGGCTTCTCCGATATCGTGGTGACGAGCCCCGCCAGCGCACGCCTGTCGATCCTCATCAACCAGGGCAATGGCTCGTTCGCCGCACCCGTCGCCTACACCAACGCCGTCAACGGCCAGACGGCGGGCATCGCCTTTGGCGACGCCAACGGCGACGGCACGCTCGACATCCTCGCGAACGGCGCGGCCGGCCGGTACCTCTTCTTCTTCAAAGGGAACGGCAACGGCACCTTCGCGAGCGGCGCTCCGTCCGCCGCCGCGCCCGCTGCGATCGCCAACTCGGCGCTGGGGGTCGTGGCCAGTGACTTCAACGGCGACGGCAAGCTCGACGCCTACATCCTCGTCACGACATCCTCGGGCGGCGTCCGCCCGATGACCGGCAACGGCACCGGAGCCTTCACCTCGGGCGCCGTCGTCTCGACCGGCGCCTCGCCCGGCCTCAACGCCATCGCCACCGCGGACATGGACGCGGATGGGTACGACGATCTCATCCTGACCAACAGGGGATCCGGCACCGTCACCGTGGTCCCCAACGGACTCTGAGTAGGTGTCCGCGCTACCGCGCAAGCGGGCGCGATGGGGCGGTGTGCCCTGATTTCAGCGCGGTCTCGGCAGGAGAATCGGTGCGTCGCGTGCTTCGCGCGCGGCGCGCCGAAAGACGCGCAGGAGCGCTTGCCGCCTACGCTCCCACCTCCACCGGATCCTCCTCGAGCTCCGGCACCAGAAACAACCCGGAGAGCGGCGGCAACGTCAGCACGATCGACTGCTCGAACCCGTGCGAAGGCACGTCCTCGCAGTCCACGCTCCCCAGATTCCCCACCCCGCTCCCGCCGTACACCCGCGCATCCGTGTTCAGCACCTCGAGGTATCGGCACCGCCGCGGCACGCCCACGCGATGGCCATGACGCGGCAGCGGCGTGAAATTGCCGATGAACACCACGAAGATCCCTTTCTGGATCCGCTTCGGGCACGGCTCCTCCGATCCGTCCGGTTGCCGCGGAAATCGCACGAACGAGGCCACGCTCTGGATCGCGTCGTTCGCGTCGATCCACGTGAACCCCGCCGGGCTCTCGTCGAGCTCCCAGAGCGCCTCGTACTTCCGGTAAACCCCGTTCAGATCCCGCAAGAGCCGCGACAGGCCCGCGTGGTCCTCCTCGCCGAGGAGCTCCCAGTCGAGCGCCCGATCGTGGTTCCACTCTCCCCATTGCCCGAATTCGCCGCCCATGAACACGAGCTTCTTGCCCGGGTGCGCCCACATCATCGCGTAGAGCGCTCGCAGGTTCGCGTGTTGCTTCCAGCGATCGCCCGGCATCTTCGAGAGCAGCGCGCGCTTCAGGTGCACGACCTCGTCGTGCGAGAGCGGCAGGAGGAATCGCTCCGAGAACGCGTACATCAGGCCAAACGTGATCTTCGTGTGGTGGAAGGCGCGGAAGATCGGGTCGAGCGCGAAGTAATCGAGCGTGTCGTGCATCCACCCCATGTTCCACTTGAAATCGAAGCCGAGGCCCCCCACGTACGTCGGCCGCGTGACGCCCGGCCACGTCGTCGATTCCTCCGCGCAGAGCACCGCCCCCGGAAAATCCCGGTGCACGGCGTCCGAGAGCTCGCGCAAGAACGTCACCGCGTCGAGGTTCTCCCGGCCGCCGAACTCGTTCGGCTCCCATTCGTCCGGGTGTTTTGCGCCGTAATCGAGGTACAGCATCGAGGCGACCGCGTCGACGCGCAGCCCGTCCACGTGGAACTCCTCGAGCCAGTAGAGCGCGCTCGCGATCAGGAAATTGCGCACCTCTTTTTTGCCGTAATCGAAGACGAACGTCCTCCACTCGCGGTGCTCGCCCCGGCGCGGATCTGCGTGCTCGTAGAGCGGCTCGCCGTCGAAGCGGCCGAGCGCGAAGGCGTCCTTGGGGAAATGCGCGGGCGGCCAGTCGAGCAAGACGCCGAGCCCGCGCGCGTGGCAGCGGTCGACGAGATAACGAAAATCGTCCGGATCGCCGAAGCGCGAGGTCGCCGCGAAATACCCCGTCACCTGGTAGCCCCACGAGCCGTCGAACGGGTGCTCCATCACGGGCAAGAGCTCGACGTGCGTGAAGCCGAGCGAAACCACGTACTCGACGAGCTCGTCCGCGAGCTCGCGATACGAGAGCCACGTCCCCGGCCCGTCCCCCTTCCCCGGCGCGCGCTTGCGCCGCCACGAGCCGAGGTGGACCTCGTAAATGCTCATCGGCCGCACGTGCGGATCCGCCTCCCGCCGCGCCGCGAGCCAGTCCCCGTCGGTGAAGACGAACGACCGCGCCGCGACCTTCGACGCGTGGCTCGGCCGGAGCTCCGCCGAGAACGCCAGGGGATCACTCTTCATGAGAACGAGCCCGCTCGCCGTCTTGATCTCGTACTTGTACGTCGCCCCCGCGCGCACGTCGGGCACGAAGATCTCCCAGACGCCGGCCTTCGTGCGGCGCATGGCGTGGCGCTTTCCATCCCAGCGATTGAAATCGCCGACCACGCTCACCCGGCGCGCCGCGGGCGCCCACACGGCGAACGCCGTCCCGAGGACGCCCTGCACCTCGCCCACGTGCGCCCCGAGCCGCCGCCAGAGCTCGCGCTCCGCCCCCTCCCCCGCCGGATCGAATTCGCCTTCCTCGAGCGACGCCGGAAAGGCATACGCGTCCCGCCCGCTCGTCGCCCCGCGCGACGAGCGCACCTCGAGCCGGTACGGGAACGGCCCCTCGACGCCCTCGAACGCGACCTGGAAGATGCCGCCCGGGTGCACCCGCGTCATCACGCGCGGCTTGAGGTTCGGATCGTCGGGACGCACGACGATCGAGAGCGCCTCCGGCCGGAAAGCACGCACGACGAGCCGCCCGTCCTCGCGATGCGGGCCGAGCGACCGGTGCGGATCCGTGGACTCCCCCGCCGCGATGCGATCAAAATCGGTAGCGTCCATCGATCGACCGCTCACCGCCGCCCGGCCCGCTCCGAGACGAGCCGCCGGATGGCCTTCAGGTTCAGGGGCTTCACCTCGTGCGCGTCGAAGCCCGCCACCTGCGAGAGTCGTCGATCCTCGTCCTGCCCGTATCCCGTCATCGCCACGATGAGCGTCTCCGAGAGTCCTTGCTCGCGCATCACCCGGCAAGCGTCGTACCCGTTTTGCCCCGGCAAGCCAATATCGAGCAGCACCACCGACGGCCGCTCGCGCAGGGCGATCTCCACCGCCGCGACGCCGTCGTGGGCCATCAGCACCTCGTGGCCGTCGAACTCGAGCAACATCGCCATGCTCTCGGCCGCGTCGAGGTTGTCGTCCACCACGAGCACCCGCACGCCCGGCGCCGCGCTCTCGGCCACGGCCGTCCCCGCCTCCGGCTGCACCCTCGGCTCGTCCGGCAGGACCGGCAGACGCACCACGAACTCGCTCCCCGTCCCCCGCCCCAGGCTGTACGCCCGCACGGTGCCGCCGTGCATGTGGACGAGCGTGCGGACCAGGGACAAACCAATGCCGAGCCCGCCCTCCGACCGGTCGAGGTTCCGATCCACCTGGTAAAACAGGTCGAAGACGTGCGGGAGCGCCGCCGGATCGATGCCGCGGCCCGTGTCGCGGACGCGGAGCAGGACGAATTTCGGATCGCTCGAATCCCGCTCCACGACGAGGCGGATCGTGCCCGCCGCGTCCGTGTACTTCGCCGCGTTGTTGAGCAGGTTGCCCACCACCTGGCCGAGCCGGGTCAGGTCGCCCTCCACGCGGGTCGGCACGAGGGGCAGGATCACCTGCATGTCGTGCCGTCGCGATTCGATGATCGGCCCGCTCGTGTCGAGCGCCTGCCGCACCACGTCCGCCACGTCGATCGGCTGCTTCTGGAGCTGGACCTTGCCGAGCGTGATGCGGGAGACGTCGAGCAGATCGTCGACGAGCCGGACCATGTGCGAGACCTGCCGCTCGATCATCTCGCGCGCGGTCTGCAGCGTGGGCTCCTGCGGCCCGAGCCGCTTGAAGATCTCGACGGCGTTCGAGATGGGCGCGAGCGGGTTTCGGAGCTCGTGGGCCAGCGTGGCGAGGAACTCGTCCTTGCGACGATCCGCCTCGCGCAAGGCCTCCTCGGCGCGCTTGCGATCGGTGATGTCCATCCCCGAGGGGATGAGGTGCGTCACGCACCCCTTTTCGTCGCGCATCGGCGCGACCATGAAATCGATGTCGATCCGCCCGTCCCCCGCGACGCGCACGACGGCGTCGTACCGGAGCGTCTCGCCGTCCGCGGCGCGCTTGACCGCGTCCTCGAGCCGCGCGACCTCGGCCTCGTCGTGCGTCCACCACGGGCACTCCCAGAACTTGCGCCCGATGACCTCCTCCCGCGAAAAACCGCCCACGTTCACCGCGGCCTGGTTCACCTCCATCAGCGTGCCGTCGAGATCGAGCACCGCGACGAACCCGAGCATGTTGTCGATGATCCGGCGCAGGCGCTGCTCGCTCTCGCGCACGGCCGCCTCGGCCCTGATGCGCGCCGTCACGTCCGTGAACGTCACGACCACGCCGTCGGTCCAGCCCACCTGATTGCGGTACGGCAGCACGCGCCGGAGGAACGTCGCGCCGCTCGCCGCCTCGATCTCGTCCTCGATCGGTCTCTCCGCGCGCCGCACGTCGTCGATCTCCGGCAAGACCGGCATCTGCTTCATGCGGTGCGTGAAGTGCGCGAGCGGCCGCCCCACGTCGGCCTGCGTCACGTTGTAGATCTCCGCGATCGCGGGGGTGATGCGCTGGACGCGCCCGTCGTCGTCGAGGAAGAGCGTGGCGATCCGCGTGCTCGTGAGGAGGTTCTCGAGGTCGGTGTGGGCGCGCGTCAACGCCTCGTTCGCGTGCTGCACCTCCTCCTTCGAGGTCTCGAGCTCCTCGTTCGCCGACTGGAGCTCCTCGTTCATCGAGAGCAGCTCCTCGTTGCTCGACTTGAGCTCCTCGTTGGCGATCTCGAGCTCCTGGACCGTCTTTTCGAGGTCCGCGCGGGTCGTCGTGAGCTCCTGCTCGAGCTGCTCGAGGAGCACGGCGGCGTCCTCGGCCGCCTTCGTCCGCGCCTCTTCCCGCGCGACGGGCAGGCCGACGTCCTGGAAGACCACGAGGAACAGGCCCGATTGCTCGCCCATCTGGGGCATCGGCTGCACGGTGAGCATCACGCGCTGCGTGCCGCTCGTGGTCCGCACCGAGAGCCCCTCGTGGACCACCTTGCGCCGCTCCTTGATGGCGAGCGAGAGCGAGGCCCGCAGGCCCACGGCGAGCCCCTCGCGGACGAGGCGCACGAGGTTGTTGTGGAACGCGCCGGCCGTGATCGTGAGATACTTTTCGAGGTTGCCCGACGCCGAGACGATCTGCCCATCCTCGTCGACGACGACCGATTTCGGCGCGAACTCGTCGAGGACGATCCGCTGCATGAGCAGGTAGATGTCGGTCTCGCCGGCGGAGGGCACGTTCGGCGGGCGCACCGTGGCCGGCGGCCCGTCGCGCCCCGACACGAGCCCCGGGACGTGCACGGCGGTCGGCAATCGCTGCGAGATCCGGTGCCGCGCGTCGATGGGCCGGAAGAGCTCGCGGTGCGCCGAGAGGCTCTCCGAGGGCCCGAGGAAGAGATACCCGCCGGGCCGGAGCGCGTAATGAAAGAGCGGGATGAGCTTCTTCTGGAGGTGCGGGCCGAGGTAGATGAGCAGGTTGCGGCAGGAGACGAGGTCGAGCTTCGAGAATGGCGGGTCGTTGATGAGGTTGTGGACCGAAAAAAGGACGAGCTCCCGGATCTCCTTGGTAATGTGGTAATGCTGCCCTTTGCGGACGAAGAAACGCCGCAGCCGCTCGGGCAGCACCTCGTCCGCGATGCCGAGCGGATAGGCGCCGAGCCGCGCCGTCGCGAGGGCCTGCTCGTCGATGTCCGTGGCGAAGATCTGCACCACGGGCGCGGCGCCCACGGTATCGAGCGCCTCGCGCGCGAGCATGGCGATCGAGTACGCCTCCTCGCCCGTCGCGCAGCCGGGGACCCAGATACGCAAGGTTTGATCGGGCGAACGCTCCCGGACGAGCCGGGCGAGGACCTCCTTGGCGAGGACCTCGAACGCCTCCGGATCCCGAAAAAAGGCGGTGACCCCGATCAAGAGATCCTTGAAGAGCTCGTCGACCTCGGACCGATCGGACCGGAGCCGCAGCAAATAGCCGTGGGCCGAGTCGATCCGGAGCACCTGCAGCCTGCGCAGGGTGCGTCGGATGAGGGTGCTCGTCTTGTAGTGCTTGAAATTGTGCCCGGTGCTTTGGGCGAGGATCTCGCAGATCGCGGGCAAGGCGTCGGCGATGTCCCGGCGGAGCGTGTCCTCGTCGCCGGAGGTCTCTTTGCGGTGCTCGGCGTAGGCCACGAGCTCGGCGGCGAGCTCGGCGGGCGGGCGCACGCAATCGACGACGCCGGTCATGAGCGCGCTCTGCGGCATGCTGTCGTGGCGCGCGGAGGCCGGATCCTGGACCATCGTGAAGCCTCCGCCCTCGCCCACGGCCCGGAGCCCGAGCGCGCCGTCGCTGCCGTCGCCCGACAGGATGACCGCGACCGCGGATTCGCCGTACTCGCGGGCAAGGCCGTGGAGGAGATGATCCATCGGCGCGTGCCGCTCCTCGGGGCTCTCTGCGGGCACGATGTGCAGGACATCGTCGCGGATGGTGAGCAGGCAACGACTCGGCGCGGCGTAGACGTGATCCGGCTCGAGCGGCATCCCATCCTGCGCCTCGAGGACGGGCAGCGTCGTGGCCTTGGCCACGAGCTCGGAGAGCGTGCCGCCCGTGGAGGGTTCGAGGTGAAGGAGGACCACGATCGAGAGCCCCGCGCCCTCCGGAATGCCACGCAGGAACTCCTGCACGGCCGAAAGCCCGCCCGCGGAAGCGCCGACGCCGACGAACAGGGGGTAGCCGGGCGAGGACGAATCACGTGGTCCGGGGGAGGAGCGCGTCATGGTGGGTGGTTTTGTTATCCCCTGGATTCGCTACGCGGAAGCGAAAAACGAAATCCAGTCCACCACGCGGGGCTGTTCGTCACTGGGTAGACCACGTAAGGTCCGGGCCGGACGGACGAAGGGCGGCGGCTCCCGACACGGAAAGCCGGGACGGTCCGAGTTCGCCCGAGGCGGCGGTCGGCCACGATAGCCTGCTTTTTTCGGGAGTTGGGGGAAGGAGCGGCGATGGGCGAGGGTGGAGCAGGCGCACCGGGCCTCGGGGCGCGGGAGGAGGACGGCGCGAAGATCAAGCTCCCGACGCCGAAGGTGCTGATCGTGGACGACACGCCCGCGAACCTGCTCGCCTTCGAGGTCGCGCTGGAGCCGCTCGGCTACGAGCTCGTGAAAGCGGCGTCCGGCCGGGAGGCCCTGCGATGCCTGCTCGCGATGGATTTCTCGCTGGTCCTCATGGACGTGCAGATGCCGGTCATGAACGGCATCGAGACCGTCAAGCTCATCAAGCAGAGCCGGCGGCACCGTTACATCCCGATTCTCTTCATCACCGCCGTGCAGCGCAGCATGTCCTTCATCCTCGAGGGATACGAGACCGGCGCCGTCGATTACGTCCTGAAGCCTTGCCAGCCGAGCATCCTCCGCTCGAAGGTGATGGTGCTCGTCGAGCTCTTCCGGCAAAAGGAGATCGTCAAGCGGCAAGCCGCGCTCCTGCGCGAGCGCGAGCGCGAGGCGATGGAGCGGATGCACGCGCAGCGCTACCAGGGCGTGATCGAGGCCATGCCCATCTGCGTGTGGACCGCGAACGGCAACGGGAAATTCGATTATGCCAATGCCGCCTGGTCCCGCTACGCAGGGCTCGGCAGCCGAAGGGACGTGGGGCGCGGGCTGCTCGAGGCGCTGCACCCGGACGATCGGGCGCACGCGATTTCCCTCTGGCGCAAGGCGCTCGGGCGGAGGCTTGGCGTGGACGTGCAGGCGCGCCTCAGGCGATCGGATGGGGCGTACCGCTGGCACATCGCGCGCGCGGTGCCGCAGCGGGACGCAGGCCGGGTGACGGGGTGGATCATCACGGCGACCGACATCGACGAGCAAAAGCGCGCCGAGGAAGCGGAGCACCGGGCGCGCAAGGAGGCGGAGGCGGCGAACTGCGAGATCATGAAAGACGAGTTCCTCGCCACGGTCTCGCACGAGCTCAACACGCCGCTCACGGCGATCGTGGGCTGGTCGAGCCTGCTCCGCGCGGGCGCGCTCGACGGCCCGAGCGCGGAGCGCGGACTCGCCACGATCGCCCGGAGCGCCGAGGCGGAGCGGCGGGTCGTCGAGGACATCCTCGACGCCTCGCGTATCGCGACGGGCCGTCTGCAGGTCCACCTCGCGCCGATCGACCCGAGGGCGATCATCGACGAAGCGGTGGACGCGCTGCGCCCGCTCGCGCGCGCGAAGCACATCACGTTCGAATGCGAGGTGGAATCCCACGGCGCGGTGATGATGGCGGATCCCGATCGCCTGTGGCAGGTGACGTGGAAGCTCGTCTTCAATGCGATCAAATTCACGCCGGCGGAAGGGCGGGTCGACGTGCGGTTCGAGCACCTCGGCAAGCGATTCTTGCTGACGGTGTCGGACACGGGCGAGGGAATCGCGCCGGGTCTGCTTCCGCAGGTGTTCGGGTATTTCAGCCAGGAGGACGGCTCGACGAAGCGCAAGCACGGCGGGCTCGGGCTGGGCCTGGCGATCGTGCGCAAGCTCGTGGAGCTGCACGGCGGGTCGGTGAGCGTGACGAGCGCGGGCAAGGGAGCGGGCGCGACGTTCACGGTGTCGATCCCGTCGCGGGAGGTGCCGGAGGGCGCGGGGCTGCCGGACGTGACGAATTACGAGCGGCGGATCCTGGAGGGGATCCGGGTGCTCCTGGTCCTGCCGGACGCGGAAACGAAGGGGCTCGTCGCGGACGTGCTGCAAAGGCGAGGCGCGGTGGTGCTTTCGGTGTCGTCGGCGGAGGAGGCGGTGGCCTTCGTGGCGGAGTCTGCGCTGGACGTGGTGGTGAGCGACATGGGGCTGCCCGGGGGAACCAGCGTGACGTTCGTGGAGCGGTTGCGAGCGCGAGACGGAAGGGCGCTGCCATCGATCGCGGTGCTGGAGGCGGGGGAAGCGGATCAGACGTGGCAAGCGCTGGCCGCAGGGTTTCGCGGGTACGTGGCGAAGCCGATTCATCCGGCGCATCTGGTGGCGGCGATCGCGAGGATCGTGCGGGGGCGGGGCGAGGGGGCGGGAGCGGGCGCGGGCGCGGGCGCGGAAGCGGGCGCGGGAGCTTAGGCACAAGCGACATCGACGCCGCGGTGGTGGCGCATGACGCTGCCGACCGGCTCCTGGGGATGATCGCGGACACCGATGACGACACGGAGGCCGCGCGGGCTGCGCACACGGCCGTCGCCAAGCTGCTCAGGACCATGAAACGGCGGTGATCCAACGAACCGCGGGCCCCCTCGTATCTCTCTCCGAGGGGGCTCGCACGAATGTTTGTCCGCGGGGTTTGTCTCGGTGCGGAGTCTGTGGTAGGGACCTCGGACCCTCATGCGCGAGTAGGGAGGAACCGTTGCCCCGACGAACCGAAGCCAAGCCACTCTGTCTGAAAGTTGGCAATCGTGTCCGCGAGCTGCGCCAAGAGCGCGGCATGTCCTTGCAGGATCTCGCCTCGGCCGGCGCGATGTCGAAAGGACAGTTGGCGAGCATCGAGCAAGGTCTCGCTGCGATCACCATCGAGACCATCGAACGCATTGCACTCGCGCTCGGTGTGCCTTCGTTGTGCATCATCACCTTTCCAGCAGACGACGAGCTGAATCATATCGTGGAACTCGCTCGTAAGCTGCCGAAGGGCGAACGCCGAAAGCTCCGGAAAGAACTCGAAGCGCTCACGACGCACGAACCCCCGACGTAGACGTAGTATGAGTTGGAGGCCGCGCCGCACCGCGGCCCACGCCGCGTCCTCGGGCGCGAAGACGCGGGCGCCCTCGGGAATCGCCGCGCCGTAGCTCCGCACGATCCAGACCTCTTCGGGGTACGCCCCCACCCGCCACGCCCCCTGCATCACTCGCCAAGAACACCAACGACCGCCGAGCGCGTCGAGCCGCTGTCCGGCCAGCTCCCCTCCGCCCGGGGCCCGGCTCGTCATCGGACCGCCGCTCCGCGTCGTCTTTCTCGGTCCACCTCGTAGCCGCCCGCCAACGTCCCATGCTAGGGACAGGAGGAACATGCTGAGCGCGGTCCTCCTCCTCCTCGGCTTAGGCGTTGCCAATGTCGTGATGATTCTCCGCTACCAACGGCGAATGGGAGCGAACATGGCAAAGCATTCACGCCGCTTCGACCTCGAAAGCCTCGTCCCTCTCCTGCCAGATGAGCTTCGACAGCAGCCGTTCATCGGCGTACGAGAGCACCATCGGGACGGTCGAATCTTCGTGGGCCTCTTGCTTCCGTCTCCGGACGCCAAACGTAAGGGCAACCCGGAGAACGTGGGCCTCGAATTCGACGCCGAGACGGGACGCCTGATCGCCATCCACCCCGAGGGTGTCGCGCTCGGCATCAAGTAGACGACATCGCTCGTTGGGCTCGGGCGTGCGCCCGATCCTGCCAACCAGCTCTGCGGTCACACCTCACTTGGGAATCTTCTGCACCGTCCCGCCGCCATGGCCGTTGGTGACATGGGTACGCTCGTGGGCGCGTGCAATGCGTTCGATGGTCTCGAGGGTAATCGCAGCGAGACCCT
This sequence comes from Polyangium sp. 15x6, assembly GCF_029960785.1. GTDB lineage: Bacteria > Myxococcota_A > Polyangia > Polyangiales > Polyangiaceae > Polyangium. The sequence continues at coordinate 44,129 of NZ_JASBQE010000045.1, read as the reverse complement.
GCTCGATGCTCGACAAGTGTCCTTGCCATCGAGGCGCGCCGCCGTGCGGGGCGCGCACACGCGCCTCAGGAACTTCAAGCGCGACCTGAAGAACCTCGGCCTCACCGAGGCGCAGATCATCCCCGACGCGAGCGCCGCCAAGAAGCCCGGGCGGCGGCGAAACCTGGGAAAAATAAGCGTTTCGACCCGTCTTCGCGCGATATCGGTTTCCCGAACCGGCGTTCGACCCTTCCTCGACGAAAAAACGGTTCCCTGAATCGCCTCGCGACGCGTCTTTCGCGCGGAAGGCCTCTCCCAAATTCGCCGCGGAAGGGTCGTCTGCGAAAAAAGGGGAGGCCGAACGGGCGCCCGACGGGTCCGCGGCGCGTCGAGGAGAAGCTCGGTCGGGGAAGGAAGGGTCGTGGCGCCGCCGAGCCTTCCGTTTTTTGTAAAGGAAGGGTCGGGCGACAAAAAACGGAACCGTTGTTCCGGCGAGGAAGGGTCGGCGGGCGGTTCAGCCTTTCAGGATCGGCGCGAGACGGGTCGGGGTGTGGTTTCGGTGGAAAGTTGCCCCGCGAACACGTTTTCGGTGACCAGGCTCGCATGTGTCGCCCTGGGGCCCACTTCTTGCTCGCGCTCCTCCTCGTCCTGTGCGTGCCGTCGCTCGCCCGCGCGGAGATCCGCGTCTGTGTGCGGCTCCCGGGGCACCCGAAGATGGCCCCGTGGGCCCTGTCGTGGCTGGAGGCAATCAAGCCATACTTCGGCAAGTAGCAAGCCCCGGCCGCAGCACGAAAGAGCATGAAGACGGACGTCAAAATCGCGTTTGACGGAACGGATTTGCTGGGCGATCCAGCTACCCTGTAGGGTTCGAGGGCGACGTGAGCGACGCCCTCTTCCCCCACCCAGCCTTCCTCGTCACCCCCAAGGTCCGGCGCATCTTCCTGGACGCAGGCGTCACCGGGTTCGATTGGATACTCGTTCGCATCGAGGACGACGGATCCGGAAGTTGCCGCCACGTGGCCCCGTTGTCCTCCCGGGAGAACGTTCAAGGGAACGGCCCCTCGGGCCGGAGGAACCCTTTCCGAAGGGTCTCCCATTCGTCGTCCGTCATCTCCCAGTCCGAGTAAAGCGCGATGCCCTGGTAGCTCGCCGGGAGAACGGGATACGTCCGCAAGGCCGCGTGGACCCCGGCGAGCGCAATCGGAACGTTTTCGACGCTCGCGTCGTGGTAGCCGACGCCCGGATCGTCATAGGCCGGCAGCCCGAGCAGGACGGGCGTCGTCCCCGCCCAATCGAGCACTTCGCGCGTCCAATGCGTCATGAGGCTCTTGTAGAGCTTCACGTTCGTCAGCGCCGTGTCGTACATCATCACCGCGAGCTGATCCGCGCGCTGCGCGACTTCGCGGAAATACGATTCCTCCCAGTGTATTTCCTTGAAGGGGTGCAAGACGGTCGGCGGCGGATAAGCCGCGATCGACAGCAGCTTTCCCTTCGGCAAGCCCGCGCGGAGCTCCTCGAGCAACGTCAAGAACGACGCATGGCCACTCGGGCAAGGCTCGATGTTGACGTGGATCCCGGCGATTCGAGGGTGGGCGTCGAGGAGCGCGCGAAGGGAGCGCGTGAAGCCATCACGCCACGCGGGGTCGTCCGGCCGGGCGGATTCGCCGAGCACGCCGCCCACCCAGGGCATGACGCGAAATCGCTCGAATGCGTCGAGGAATCGCTCGGTCTGGGTCGGGTCGTGGGGCGCGATGGCCCCCCCGGGCTCGGCGGGGCAGAGGTGCGGGAAGACGTCGCGGATACGGTGGCGGCGGAGCCGATCCGCGGCCTCGGCGAGCTTTCGCGGATCCCGGAAGAGCGGCTTCTTCGCCTCCTTGCCATACCGCGTGAACCAGGCATCGGCGCCGAGCCAGCCGTGCTGCATCCAGATGCCGTTCGTGCCGAGATCGTGGCGGCCGTCGCCGACCGTCGCGCCGGGCGACCACACGACGTACGCGAGGGTCGATGCTCCCACGACGGCGGCGCCGGCGAGCAGTTGCCGACGGGAGACCTGGCGCTGGGATCTGGAAGGGGGCATGGGATGAATCCGCCGTACCACACGAGGCCCCGGAAGTTGCCGCGAAGATGGCCCGAAGGCATCCATCGGGCCATGAAACACATCGGCTGGCTGCTCGCGGCGCTGACCCTCCTTTGCGGCTGTGGGCTCGGAGATCGGTCCGAATCAAGCGGACGGGAGCGATTGTAACGTCCTCAAGGACGAGACCGCATGCGGCCCGGCGTCGTACTGCGATCCCGGGGACCGCGTGAACGGCAGGTACCCGCGAAGACACACCTACGGGCTGACCCGCGACAAGAGCCACGTGGTCGGCACCTGCAAGCCGAAGGGCGGCCCCGGCGCGGCGTGTATGGGCTCCGATGCATGCATCAGCAAAAAATGCATGCACCCCGCGGAGGAGCCGGTGCCGGAGAGCAAGGGCGTCTGTGACTAGGTCACGCGCTACGAAGCCCAGTTCGTGCGCGACCACGCCGAGCAGTTTTGACGCTCTTCCTGGAAAGCGGTAAAACGCAGGCATGCGCCTGCCCACCGATCTCACTGCGCTGCAAACGCCGTTGCGCCTCGATGGTCTCGGGCTCAGCGAGCGCGATCGAAAGATCCTCGAGCTGACGCGCGGCAAGCTGGCGCATGCTCCGGTCGATTTCGGCGAAGCCGTGCGTGCGCTCGAAGATGCGGTCGAAGAAGTCATTCCCGCGGGGCGCACGTACATGCTCGGCCAGGGCGCGTCGGGTCCGATCATCGGCTCGCTCCTTTCTGGCGTCGGCATCGTCCCCGGAGAGACGGGCATCCTCGTCGTACGTGTGGATCGTGAGGGCCTTCGGACGACGCTCGGAAGGCTCGTGCCATGAAGACGTCCTTCGCATTCGACCCGGCGGACTACGAGTATGGCCCGGCGACGCCGTACGTACGGCGCGTCTTGAACGAATTCTCGGCCATCGATTGGTTCGTCCCTCCGAGCTGCGCCTCCAATCGAGAGCGCGCCGTGGCGCTGCTCGGCGAGCACAACGAGCTCGCGAGGAGCTACGAGCCGGGGCTCTTCCCGGCGCCGGAGGACATCACGATCCGCGCGGAGATCGCCGACGGATCGAGGTTCATCGAGCTGTGTGAGCTCGCCAAGGGGGTGCCTGGGGAGTGGGATTGGAGGTACGGCGCGCTCAAGAAGCTCCTGGTGCGCCACAGGAACGGCTGGAGTCGCCTGGAGCAAGCACGGGCGCTCCAGCCGCTCACCCCTGGCGAGCCGCGCCCCGGCGATCTCTTCATGAGCATTGGTGACAGCGCGCTCTGGTACTTGCCCTGCAAGCTGGACACGAGTGGCCTTCCCAAAGACCAGGCGGACGCTGCGTCCTGGTATTTCGGATACGCATTGACCGACATGGTGGAGTGCCTCGAATGGCAGTTCGCGCAAAAGAACACCATCATCGAGACGAACCCGTTTTTCCCCCTCCTCCGCTGCTACGGAACCGGCTTCTATCCGTTCCGCCTGAAGCCGACTTCGTTCGTGCTCTGCGCGCTCGGGGCTTGACGAGCCACGGCCGGCTGGGATTTCCTGTCTCCACCGCCGACCGGTATCGAGGCCCTCATGAGATCGTTCCTCCTCGGGTGCGTGTTCGCCACCTGCGCACTCGCCTGCAGCACCAACTCTCCCCAGCAGTCGGCTCCGAGTCCCGGCGCTCCCAGCGCAGCCACCGAGGCGCGACCGATCGCAGCCGCCAGCACGCAAGCAGACGCGCGTACCGCGGCGACCGCGACGGATCTGCCGCTGGTGCGGACCGCCGATCGCGCGGTCATAACCTGGTCTGCCGGCGGCACGGCGGAGAAGCGCGGGCAGGAGCTTTCAGCGCTCGTGGACGCCCTGCGCGTGACCGAGCAGCAGCCGGGCGGCGGCAAGCAGGTCGCGCAGATCGCGTTCTATCGGGGCGATACGCAGCTGCGCGAGGTGTGGGTATTCGCCGACGGCGAGTGGGGCTTCGTGCGTCCCGGGACCGCCTGGACGGTGGGCGCGTCACCGGCCCTCGGGGATCTGGTCAAACGTTAGGCCGCGATCGGCGTCCCCGATCCGTGGTAGAAGGGCGCATGGAATTCGATCCCGCCTCCGGCCGCGCCTTCCTCGAGCTTCCGGAGGGCTACGCGCTCCCGGACATCGACCACCTGATGCACGACGCGCGAGCGATCCTGCTCCACACGGTGAACCTCCGGACCGAAACGCGCGCGACCGGAATCCAGATCTCGCCCGTATGGGAACCCCACGACGGACAAGCCGCACTCCGCGCGACGGTCGTGCCGGCCGAGATCGAAGCGCGGCACTTCGAGGGCAAAGGCATGAGGGCCCTCGGCAATCCAGAGGCGCTCACCATGATCGCCGACGTCGTCGAGATCCTCGCGGACGAGCCAGCCGTCGCCGCGCGAGCGCTCGCGACGACCGCGTCGCTCTGGATCAGCGAGGAGGCGCCGATACGTCCGCTCGGTCTGCCATACAAGGGCCACTTCAAGCTCTTGACGCTGGTCATTGCAGACTTCTTGCGCAAGATCGGCGCCGGCTTCGACGATCTCGAGTGGCTCACGTCGATCGGTCTCCTCAGCGCCTACCACAACCCGGACGAAGACCCCCCGGTCGAGGAAGTTCGTGCCTCCACGCGCGAAAAAACGCTGCGGCTCGTCGCAGAAGAAGAGGCATGGCTGGCAGCGCTCGTGAGCAAAGCAGAGGGCTGAGCCTCACCGCCGCAGCGACAGGAGCACAGGCCCAGCAGACGCATTTCCGCAGGTGGCCGCGAGCGCGTCGCAGACCGAGATGTTGACGTCGACCACGACGTCCTTGCTCCGGCGGAACGGGGACGAGCCACTCGGCACCACGAAGATCAACGTCTCCTTCGGTTCGCCGTCGCAAGCGAGGCCCTCCTCGAAGGCGACCCCGTTCACGACCTCGCGCCCAGACGCCTGGTAGAGCTGCACGGACACGCTCGGAGAGGTGCTCCCCGTCGGGCACGTGTACACGACCGGAATGCCGATGAGCGCGCCATTCAGGAATTGCGCCTTCGCCCCCATCTCGATCGAGAGCCCCTCCACCGCATGCGCCGTCCCCGGCACGAGCGGCAGCACCGTCCCCGCGAGCCAAAGAACCGCCCCGAGCGAGCCAAGCGTCTGTTTCATGTCCATTCCCCCGACATGGCTATTCGGACCAGCCCCCACGAACGCAAGAGCCCGTCGCAAAATCGAGCAGGACACCCGAAGCCCAGGAGGAGCACCTTCGTTCCGGACGAAGGATTCGTTCCACCGTGAGCCGCCGCGCCGGGGCGCCGCCCCGGACCCCGCGGGGGCTATCCGCCCCTCGACCCGGACCAGCGCAAGCGCTGGACTCAAGTTGGAAGAACCGCGCGATGCGCGGTTCTTCCACAGGCCGGTGGCAAGACCAGGGACGGCGTTGCCGGTCGCGGCGGTCTTGGTTGGCAGGGTCGTTACGGGTCTTGACTCGGCCTGTTCGATGAACTGCGCATCGCGCAGTTCATCGACCCCGGGTCCAGCGCTTGCGCTGGTCCGGGTCCAGGGGCGGACAGCCCCTGGTCGGGGTCCGGGGTGAAACCCCGGCGCTGCGCTGTGGCAGGGCAATCGGAGGCATGCCCTTGGGGTCGGGGACGCCCTCGGTCGTGGGATGCCTTCGTTCTGGACAGCAGCTTGCGTGGGCGCCGTCCGAGGTGCGAGCTCTCCGTATTGAAGCATGCCGTCCCTTTGGCTACGTTCTCCGACGACCGTGCCGGCGAGGAGCCCGCGCGGATGCGCGGATGCGCATGACGCGCCGGGCCGGTCGCTCGGCTTTCCTGCAAGGGAGGATGAAATGGGCCAGGTGGTGATGGACCGAGGGGCGGGGAGCGTTGCGGGGAGCGGTCCGGGCGCCAATGGGCACGCGGCGACGAAGATCCGGAGCTACGCGCCTGCCACGGGCGAGCTCCTCGGCGAGGTGAAGGTCACCTCCGCCGACGAGGTCAAGCGCGCCGTCGAGCGGGCGCGGCGCGCGCAGGAAGCCTGGGGCGCGCTGCCTGTCGAGGAGCGCTGCGAGCGCGTGCTCCGCTTCCGCGACGCCATCGTCGATCGCGTCGACGAGATCGTCGACCTGCTCGTGCGTGAGTGCGGAAAACCGCGCCACGAGGCCCTGCTCCACGAGGTCATGGTCGCCGCCGACATCGCGACCTTCTTCGCCAAGGCGGCTCCGCGCGTCCTCGCGCCGCACGAGATCAAGCTCCACCTGATGAAGCATCGCCGAAGCTTCATCCACTACAAACCTCGCGGCGTCGTGGCCGTGATCTCGCCCTGGAACTACCCGTTCCAGCTCCCCTTGCGCGATGCGATCCTCGCGCTGCTCGCGGGCAACGCCGTCGTCATCAAGCCGAGCGAGGTCACGCCTCTCATCGCGCAGAAGGCCAAGGAGGTCTGGGACAGCGCGGGCCTGCCCGAGGATCTGCTCCAGGTCGTCCCCGGCTTCGGGCCCACCGGCGCGGCGCTCATCGAGGCGCAGCCGGACTTCGTGATCCTCACGGGCAGCGTCGCCACGGGCCGCAGGGTCGCGGCTGCGTGCGGCGAGCGGCTCATCCCGTGCGTGATGGAGCTCGGCGGCAAGGCGCCGCTCATCGCCTGCGCCGACGCCGACGTCGAGCGCACCGCGCGCGCCATCGTGTTCGGCGGCTTCTCGAACTCGGGCCAGATCTGCGTCTCCGTCGAGCGCGTCTACGCGCACCGCGAGGTGCACGACAAGCTCGTCGATCGCGTCGTCGAGCTGACGAGGGACCTCAGGCAGGGGGATCCGAGCGCGGAGTTCGTCGACGTCGGCGCGATCATCTTCCCGCACCAGATCGACGTCGCCGAGAAGCACATCGCTGACGCGCTGCAGAAGGGCGCCACGGTGCGCGCGGGCGGCAAGCGGCGCGAGGGGCCGGGGCAGTTCTTCGAGCCGACCGTGATCGACGGCTGCAACCACCAGATGACCGTGATGACCGAGGAGATCTTCGGGCCGATCGTGCCGTTCATGCGCGTCTCGACCGAGGAGGAGGCGCTTCGCCTCGCGAACGACTCGCACCTCGGTTTGAACGCGTACGTCTTCTCCCGCGACCGCGATCACGCGACGCGTCTTGCCGAGCGCGTCGAGGCGGGCAGCGTGCTCGTGAACGACGTGCTGACGAACGGCGGCACGCCTGACACGCCCTTCGGCGGCATCAAGGCGAGCGGCTTCGGCCGTGCGATGGGCGAAGAGGGCTTGCGGGAGATGTGCAACATCAAGCACGTCAGCGTCGAGCGTGTCGGCATGGGCAGCAAGGACCCGCTCTGGTTCCCGTACACCGCCCAGAGTTATGGCTGGTTCCGCAAAGGGCTCCGGGCGCTCTTCTCCGGCGGCGGACTCTTGCAGCGCATTGGCGAGATCCTGTAATCAGGTGGCACTCGGGGGAGGTGGATGGGACCGGCCGCCCACGCCACCGCCCCCTGCCCTCCCCTGCGCCGCGCATGAAGTCCTGTCCCACGTGCAGCCTCCGCTATCCGAGCGAGAGCAACACTTGCTTCGCTGACGGCTCCACGCTCGTCGTGCTCCGGGATCCGTGGCTCGGCACCACCGTCGCGGGCAGGTACGTGCTCGACGAGCTCATCGGCATCGGCGGCATGGCCTCCGTGTACCGCGCCCGCTTCCTGCTCACGGACAGACCCTGCGCGGTGAAGCTCCTGAACCCGCAGCTCGCCTCGGATCACACCACGCGCGAGCGCTTCAACCGCGAGGCGAAGCTCGCGCAAAGGCTCGCGCATCCGAACATCATCGAGATCTTCGATCACGGCGACGCGGAGGACGGCACGCCGTTCCTCGTGATGGAGCTGCTCGAAGGCGAGAGCCTCTCGGAGGTCATCGCGAACGGCCCGGTGTCGATCGCGCGCGCGCTGCCCATCGTCATCCAGATGACCCGCGCGCTCGCCCGCGCGCACGACTTCGAGGTCATCCACCGCGATCTCAAGCCGGAGAACGTTTTTTTGCTCCGCGGTGACCGGGTCAAACTCCTCGATTTCGGCATCGCGCGCTGCGCGCAGGACGTGCGCCTGACGAACGCGGGCGAGGTCTTCGGCACGCCCGAGTACATGGCCCCCGAGCGCGCGACGTCGTCGGACGCGGGTCCGCCGGCCGATCTGTACGCGCTCGGCGTGATCCTCTTCGAGATGCTGACGCAGCGTTTGCCCTTCGACGCGCCGAGCCCCGCGCAGATCCTGAACAAGCACATGCTGGAGCCGCCGCCGCGCCTCGGCGAGCACCTGCCGGACGTGCCGCCCGCGCTCGATCAGCTCGTCTACGACCTCATGGCGAAGGTCCCCGACGGCCGGCCCGTCGACGCGCACCGGGTCCTCGCAGCGCTGAAGGAGGTCAGCGAAGCCGCGCGGGTCCCCGCGCCGCCCGATCTCGACGCGGTGCCGATCGCGCCGCCGCGCCCTTCGTCCGCGGCCGCAGCGCAGCGCTGGAGCACGCGCGTGGAGATCGTGGAGCGCCTCGTCGGCAAGACGTACGGCGGTGCGCTGCCCGTCGAGGTTGCGCGGACGCTGGAGCAGATGAAGGCGCACGTGAAGGAGCTCGCGGAGCTGCGAACCCGCGGCGTCGAGGAGCAACGCGCGCTCGACACGATCCACCGCGAGTGGAAGGAGGGCCGCTTCCGCCAGGGCAAGGCGATGGATCGGCTCACGGTGGACATCTCGCGGACGCGCGAGGAAGCACGCGCGACGCGGGCCGGCATCGCGCCGCTCGCCGGAGCCGCGAGGTCGTTCCCGCCGCGCGTGCGCGAGGCGCACCGAGAGGTGGTGTTCTGGGAGGGCCGGAGCGGCTTCCGCGAGCCTTACCGCGAGCTCGCAGACGCGTACCGTGCGCTCGCCGATCTCGTCGACCTCTGGGCAGACGCGCGCCACGCCGAACTCGAGGTCGAAGCAGCCGCAGTCGAGAAAGAGCGCGCAGTGGCCGAGGTGGATCAACAGATCCGAGAGCTCCGGCACAGCCTCGTGATCGCAGATCGGGCGATGGAAGATCGCAAAGCGAAGCACTTCCTCGCGCTCGCAGACGTCGGCCGGCGCGCCGAGAAGCTCGAGATGGAGCTCTTGCGCTCGTCGGGTCGGATCTGCGCGCCGCTCCGGGGCCGGGCAGATCTGGCCCCCTTCTTCGCAGAGCTCGCAGGCAGCGCGGCAGCCGCGCCGGCGCCGGCGTAGAGCCCTCGCCTCGATCTCATGTTGGCCGCTGCGCTGGGGCTTTGCCCCAGGCCCCACCAGGGGCTATCCGCCCCTGGACCCGGACCAGCGCAAGCGCTGGACCCGGGGTCGATGAACTGCGCGATGCGCAGTTCATCGAACGGGCCGAGGCAAGACCGGCGACGCTGACATCGCGGTCCGTGCGTGAGACGGACTTCGCCAGTCTTGCCACCGGCTGGTGGAAGAACTGCGCATCGCGCAGTTCTTCCATCACGAGTCCAGCGCTTGCGCTGGTTCGGGTCGAGGGGCGAACAGCCCCCGCGGGGCCCGGGGCAGCGCCCCGGCGCGGCGACCCGAGAAAAGATCAGCCCTCGCGCGTGACGTGACGTTTGTGCGATGATGACTCTGGGGCGAGAGATCGCGCCGCGTTTCGGGGTACGAGAGCTCGCGAAAGCATGTCGGGGAAGGTCAAGCAGATCATCGACGCCATCGTCGCCCATCGGTCGCGGGGCAACCCGACGATGGCGGGGTTCGTCCGCGCGAAGCTCATGCTGAAGGGCATCGACCCTTCCAAGCACACGGACACCACCTCCGACGATCCCGAGGTCCTTCGCAAGCTCGAGGCCCTCGCGCGCGAGCTCGGCGTCGACCTGTCCGCGCAGCCTGCGGGCGTGTCGTGGCGCCCTCCGCCTTCCTCGGGCCCGCAACGCTAGCCATCTTCTTCGAGAGCACGCAGGAGGACTTTCACCGTGCCCGTTCGAACTGCCCATGCGACCGTGATCGGCGCAGACGACGTCGCGCGCGTCATGCGCGCGGAGCTCGCCTCGGTCGAGCCCGTCGTGGTCCTTTATTTCGCCGGTGGCCGCCGGGATCCCCGCGCGCTCGCCGAGGCGATGCAACGCGCGTTTCCGGGTGCGCTCGTGGTCGGTTGCACGACGGCCGGCGAGCGTGAGGGCCGCGCGTGGCGCAAGGGCACGGTCGTCGCGATGGCGCTCGGCAGCGAGATCGTGCGGGACGCGGCCGTCGCCGTCATCGAGGACCTCCGCGATCGCGCCGACGTGAAGAACGCGCTCGCTCCGCTCGAAGCGCACTTTGGAAGGCCGCTCTCGAGCCTCGATCCCTCGCGGCACGTGGGCCTCCTGCTCGTCGACGGCCTCAGCAGCGCCGAGGAGCGCCTCATGGATCGCCTCGGCGACCTCACCGACATCCCGATCCTCGGCGGCTCCGCGGGCGACGATCTCACCTTCACGTCGACGTGGGTCGCGAAAGACGGCATGGCCTTCACGAACGCCGCGGTCCTCCTCCTGCTCGAGCCTGCCGTACCGTTTCGCGCGTGGAAGACGCAGAGCTTCCGCCCGCTCGATCGCGCGCTCCGCGTCACCGCCTGCGACGAGGCCGCGCGCGTCGTGCATGCGTTCGACGGCAAACCCGCGGCGGCTCGGTATGCCGAGGTGCTCGGGATCCCGGCGGACGAGCTCGCGAACTACTTCCAGAACCACCCGCTCGGCTTGATGGTCGGCGACGAACCCTTCGTGCGCAGCCCGCAGCAGATCCGCGGCGAGAGCGTCGTCTTTTACTGCAACGTCCCCGAGGGCACGGTCCTCACGGTGCTCGAAGCGACCGACATCGTCGAGGACACGCGCCGCGCGCTCGCGACGGCGCGCGACGAACTCGGCGGCGCCTCCGCGCTCGTCGGTTTCGACTGCGTCTTGCGCACGCTCGAGATCGAGACCCGCGGCCTCATCGAGCCGTACGGCGAGATCTTCGAGGGCATCCCGACGGTCGGGTTCAGCACGTACGGCGAGCAGTTCCTCGGCCACGTGAACCAGACGGCGACGATGCTCCTCTTCGGCTGATCGCCTCCTCGGCACGAGCTCGCCGCGGGGCTTCCCGTGGGCCCCTCGGGGCTCCATCTGCCCATGCATGGCGTTCGAGGGGATCCTCTTCGACGTGGATGGCGTGCTCGTCGATTCGCCACACGAGCGAGCCTGGCGGGAGACCTTGGAGGAGCTCATGCGGGGCCCGTGGAAGGACCTCGCGGCGCGGTCGCGCTACACGCCGGCCCGCTTCGACACCGCGGTCTACCAGGAGATCGTCGCCGGCAAACCTCGCGAGGACGGGGCGCGCGCGGCGCTCGAGTACTTCGACGTCCCCGACGCCGCGGCCCGCGCCGCGGAGTACGGCGCGGCGAAACAAGCGAAGATCCTGGGCCTCATCCGGGAAGGCGCGTTCCAGGCCTTCCCGGACGCGCTGCGGTTCGTGCTCGCCGCGCGCGACATGGGCTTGCCGATGGCGGTCGCGTCGTCGTCGAAGAACGCGAACGAGCTGCTCGCGCGGATCGTCGTGCCCGAGCCCATGCCGGGCATCCGTCCGGATCCGCTCGGGAAAGAGCCGGGCACGACGCTCGTCGACCTCTTCGACGCGAACGTCTGTGGTCGGACGTTCCCGAGGGGCAAACCGTACCCGGACATCTTCCTCGGGGCCGCGGAGGAGCTCGGCGTGCGGCCCGAGGCGGCGCTCGTGGTGGAAGACGCGACGTCGGGGGTTCAGGCAGCGAAGGCTGGCGGGATGCGCGCGATCGGCGTGGCGCGGCTCGGCGACGAGGAGCTCTTGCGGGCGGCGGGCGCGGACCTCGTGGTGACGTCGCTCGACGAGGTGGATCGGGACGCCCTCGCCCGGGGGACGCTCGCGCGCATCAAGAAGGCGGCGTGAGCCGGAGCCGCCTCGCCGGGGCGCTGCCCCGGACCCCGCGGGGGCTGTCCGCCCCTCGACCCGGACCAGGCACGGCCTGGACCGAGGGTGGAAGAACTGCGCTCCGCGCAGTTCTTCCAACGGGCCCGTTGGACCGCGTCGCCCGTCGAACGGTCAGCGCGGCGGTCTTGGTTGGCAGGGGTCGTTCCTCGACCTGTTCGATGAACTGCGCATCGCGCAGTTCATCGACCCCGGGTCCAGCGCTTGCGCTGGTCCGGGTCCAGGGGCGGACAGCCCCTGGTCGGGCCCGGGGTGAAACCCCGGCGCTACGGTTCAGGACAGACCGCGCAGCATCAGGTTCCAGTACATCCAGGGCAGCCCGTACCGCTTGAGCAGGTACATGTCGTGCCGCTCCTGCATCGTATCGATGATCGGGATCGACGGCGTGGGTTTGCCGCTGTAATCGAACTCGGCGAGGAGCATCGTATCGTACGAGGTCACGAGTGGGCACGAGGCATAACCGTCGTATTTCGCTGTGGGCTCCTTGCCATTCATGACGGCGAGCAGGTTCTCCACGAGGACCGGCGCCTCTTTGCGGATGGCCGCGCCCGTGCGCGAGGTCGGCAGCTCCGAGGCGTCGCCGAGCGCGAAGACGTTCGGGTACTCGGGGTTCTGCATCGTGTGCTTGTCGGCCTTGGCCCAGCCCTTGTTCGGGCCCTCCTTGTGCGCGATCGGGCTCCGCTTGATGAAATCGGGCGCGCTCTGCGGCGGCACCACGTGCATCATGTCGTAGCGAATCGTCTCCCGCGCGCCCGCCGGATCTCCCATGACGGCGAAGACCGCCTCCTTTCGGTCCGGATGCACCTCGACCAGGTTGCGCTCGAATTTCGTCTGGATGCCGTAGCGCTCGACGACCTTCTCGAGCAGCGCGCGGTACTCCGCGACCCCGAAGATCGCCTTCTGCCCCGAGCCGAGCATCACCTTCGATCGATCGAGCACGCCCGTCTTGCGCCAGTGATCACAGGCGAGATACGCGATCTTCTGCGGCGCGCCCGCGCATTTGATCGGCCCCGCCGGGTGCGTGAACAGCGCCGTCCCGCTGCGGAAGGCCTCGATGAGGCGCCAGGTCTTCGGCGCGAGGCGGAAATCGTAATTGCTCGACACGCTGTCGGTCTTCAGCGCTTCCCTGAGCCCGGGGACCGCGTCCCAGTCGAGCTGGATGCCCGGGGCGACGACCAGGAAATCGTAGCCGACCCGCCCGCCGCCGCGGACGCGCACGGTTTGCGCGACCGGATCGATCTCCTCCGCGAAGTCCTTGATCCAGCGGACGCCCGCGGGGATGTAGGCCGCCTCGTCGCGCTCCGTTTGCTCCGCGCTCACGATGCCGGCGCCGACCAGCGTCCAGAGCGGCTGGTAGTAGTGTTTTTCGGAGGGCTCGACGATCGCCATGTCCTCCACGCCGGCGCGCGCGAGCCGCGCGGCCACGGAGATACCGGCGGTGCCGCCGCCGATGATGACGACGCGCGCGCGCCCGAGCTCCGGGATCGCCGCGGCCTCGGATCGCGGGTGGCTTGCTTTCGGGGAGGTCGGTGCGGGCGTGGTCGTGGCCATCTCGTTTTCTCTTCCAAGGGGTTCGGTTCGTCGCGGCGCGAAGCAAGCAAGATGCCACCACGCGCTCCACGCGCCAGCGCCTTGGAACACGCGCGCCCCGCGAACACGCGTCCTGGCACGTTCCAGACCCGTTTCACGGGCGTTTCACGGTGTTTCACCGGAACACGCTCTGCGGACACGCAAAACCCGGGAGACCCCGAGGAGCGCGGCGGCCTGGGATGTTACCTTGCGGCGGGACGACCGGGCAATGCCCCGGCAAACGGGCGCGTGATCACGCCGAGGGCGAGCGCGGCCACGACGAGGAGGAGCGGCAGCGGGAGCTGCTTTCCGAGCATGAAGAGCCCCATTGCGACGACGAGCCACGCGAACACGCGGCGCAGGACGTCCGGGGATACACGCTTGCAAAGGAGCGCGCCCGTCACGCTGCCGAAGGCGGCGAACGAGGTGACCGTAGCGACGAGGACCGGATCGAGATGGGCGTGCGCCACGTGCCCCGCGAATCCGGCAAATGATTGGAGCGTGATGACGAACAGCGAGGTCGCGACGGCCTCGCGCATGGCGAGCCCGCCGAACAGCACGAGCGCAGGCACGATGAGAAAGCCGCCGCCCGCGCCGACGAGGCCCGAAAAACATCCCACGGCGCCACCCAGCAAGAGCGCGCGCTCGACGCGGAGTTCGCGCCGCTCCGCCGAGCCCTCGCCGCGCCCGCGCAGCATCACGACGGCCGACCCCACCATCGTCGCGCCGAACGCGACGAGGAGGATCGTCTCGGGGACGAAATGCGCGAGCCGCCCGCCCACGAAAGCGCCGGCCATCGCCGCGGCGCCGAACAGCGCGCCGACCCGATAACGAACGTGGCCACGCCGCGCGTGGAAGAAGAGGCTCACGAGCGCGGTCACGCCCACCACGAAGAGCGACGTGGCAATGGCGGCCCGCGGCTCGACGTGGAGCAGATACACGAGCATGGGCAGCATGAGAATGGCGCCTCCGCCGCCGAGCATCCCGAGGACGACACCAATCACGAGCGCGAGCGCAGCGCCGAGGGCGAGCATGGCTTTTCCCTCAGCGCTGGACCGGCAGGCCCGCCTCGTTCCAGGCGATCATGCCTCCGGTCATGTTCATGATACAGCGACACCCCGCCGCCGAGAGGGCCGCGGCGGCCTGCGCCGAGCGGCGGCCGGATCGACATACGAGCACGAGCGGCTCGTCTTTGGAGAGCGCGGCCACGTTCAATCGAGCGAGCGGGACGTTTTCGACGCCGGCCACGTGACCGAGCTCGCCGCGGAGCTCGTCCGGATCGCGGACGTCGATCAGCCGCGCGCCGGGGATCGCCGCGGCGACGTCCCTCGGCGCGACCTCACGATAACCAGCAGGGTTCGGGGTGGACCTCTCGAACAGCGTGGGCATGGGCTCTCTCCTCGCGGGACGCACTGCAAGGGGGGTGCCACCCACCGTTTCACGCGCACACCGCGCAAGAGCCTCGATTGTTCAGGATACGCGTGGGCTCTCTGAAACGTCGTGAAACACGCTGCGACGCATGTTGCAACGTCGTTCAAGTCGGCCCGGCGATGCCGAGCTCTCGCATCCTTCGCCACAAGGTCACGCGGCTCATGCCGAGAATCTGCGCCGCGCGCTGGCGATTGCCCCCGGTGCGGCCGAGCACCTCCAGAATCCTTCGCGCCTCGGGATTCGGGTGCTCGGCGCTCGCCGCGGGCGCCCCGGACGGCGCGACCTGCTCGGCGCCGAAGATGTTCGGGTCGACCAGCTCGGGCGGCAAATCCGCCGGCACGAGCGTCGATCCGTCCCCCATCGCATAGGCATACGCGAGCACGTTCTTCAGCTCGCGCACGTTCCCGGGCCACGAGTATCGCCGGAGAATGGTCATGGCCGCAGGGGCGACCCGATCGATTCGCCGCCGGCTGGTCTCATTGCGGAGAGCCATGAATTTCTCGACGAGGAGCGGGATGTCGTCGGGCCTCTCGCGCAGCGACGGAATGAACACCGGGATGACCCGGAGCCGGTACATGAGATCGGCGCGGAAGCGGCCCGCCTCGACCTCTTTGCGCAAAGCGCGGTGCGTGGCCGAGACGAACCGCACGTCGACGGGGATCGGCTCGCGCGCGCCCACGGGAATGACCGTGCGCGTCTCGACCACGCGGAGCAGCTTCGCCTGGAGCTCGAGCGGCATCTCCGCGATCTCGTCGAGGAACAACGTGCCGCGATGCGCGAGCTGCACGTGCCCGGGCGTGTCGCGGACGGCGCCGGTGAACGCCCCGCGCGCGTGCCCGAAGAGCTCGCTCTCGAGCAAATGGGAAGGCAATGCCGCGCAATTGATGGCCCGGAACGGACCCTTGCGCCTGCCCGAGAGCGCGTGAATGGCGCTCGCCACGAGCTCCTTGCCCGCGCCCGTCTCGCCGCGCACGAGCACCGTCACGTCGTCGCCCGCGACGCGCTCGATCACGCGAAACATCGCCTTCATGGCCGGATCCTGCGTCCACATGCCGTGAAACAGGACCTCGCCCTCCTCGAAGGACTCACCGGCGTCTTCGAGCAAGAGCAGCGTGCCCACCCGCGCGCGCCCCTGCGTCACGGGGAGCGAGCGCAAACGCACGAGGCGCTTGCCTGGCCCGCGCGGCGGGAGAATGGCCTGCACGGGCCGCCCCTCCACGAGCGCCTCGGCCACGGGGCGTTTCTCGCACTCACCGCACAGGAGCTTGGGCGCCGAGACGAAGGGCGGGATGTCGACGCCGAGCAGCTCCGACGCCGCGGGCGTGGCGAGGACGACCCGGAGCTCCTCGTCGAGCACGAGGGCCGCCCCCGAGGCAGCCTCGAGGGCACGGGCGATCACGTCCTCGGTCGATGTGGCGGGAGGTTTGCGGGGCACGCCCGCAACGTAACATGTTGCAACGCGTGTTTCAGCTCGCGCGTACGTCCCGCCGCGCGCCGTCGTCGTCCACGGGTTTGCGCAGGTTCAGGGGGATGCGGAGGTACCGGACGCCGTTCTCGTGCTCGGCGGGCAGGCGCCCGGCGTCGATGTTCACCTGCACGCTCTGCCAGAGCAAACGCGGCGCCGCGAGCGTCGCGTCCCGCGCATTGCGGAGCTCCACGAAATCGTGACGCGTGGTCTCGGCGCGAAGGTGCACGTTTTCCCGCTTGGACCTCCCGATCGTGGTCTCGGCGCGCATCGGGCGGCCGCCGGGCTGGTAATCGTGGCCCACGAAGACACGCGTCTCGTCGGGCAGGGCATACAGCTTGTCGTGAATGGACGTATAAAGCACGTCGGCCGAGCCCTTGGGAAAATCGCAGCGCCCCGTGCCGTAATCCTCGATGAACAGGGCATCCCCGGTGAAGACCGCGTCGCCGATGCGGTAGGACACGCAGCCGGGCGTGTGGCCAGGCGTCGAGATCGCCTCGATGCGCAGGGTGCCGGCTTCGAGGATCTGGCCGTCTTCGAGGAGCAGGTCGAACTGGCTGCCGTCGGTGCGGAACGTCGGGGGCATGTCGAACACGGTTTTGAAGACCTTCTGCACCTCGCGAATCCCCACGCCGGTGGCGCTGCGGCCGCCGAAGCGCTTCTTGAGCCAGGGCATGGCCGTCAGGTGATCGGCGTGGGCGTGCGTCTCGAGCGTCCAGTGCAGCGTCAAGCCTGCCTTTTCGAGGAACGCCGCGATCGTTTCGACCGAGGCCGTGCTCACCGTGGAGGACATGGGCTCGTAATCGAGCACCGAGTCGATGACCACCGCGTCCTTCGAGTTCGGATCGTACACCACGTAGGTCAACGTGAAGGTGGCGGGATCGAAGAAGGACTCGACGTGAAACATGGCCCCACGCTGTAAAGCAAAGATCGGGCCAACACATGCAGCGCGGGAGTCCGGCCTGGAAGCCGCGGGCCAGCGGGGCATGTTTCACGCCGTGAAACACGCCCCCCACGGCTGCGCGCGCAGAGCGCAAAAATCATGTTTTCCGCGTGGCTCGCAAGTATCATCCGGCGCTTCGACCGGGACACCTTGGCGCCCGGACGAGCCCCTGGAGGAATGTTTGATGGCCCCCACTCGACCCGTCCCTCTCGAAGAGGTCCCCATCACGAACGAATTCGACCTGCAAAAGCTGGCCATGGACGTGTCCATGGAGGGGCTGTCCATCCTCGCAGGTGACACCTACTGGTACATGAACCGCGCCCATGGCATGGTATTGGGCTACGAGCCCGAGGAGCTGATCGGCAAAACATGGCGTTTGCTCTACGACGACGCCGAAAGGACACGTATCGAACGAGATCTCTTCCCCATCTTGGGAGAACACGGAAAATGGTCGGGCGAGGTCCGGGGGCGACATCGCGCCGGCCATTCCGTGGACCTGGAGATCTCGCTCACGAGACTGCCTGCGAACCCGCTCATGCCGAGCGGGGGTCTGATTTGCACATGCCGTGACATCGTCGCGCGCAAGCAGACCGAGCAGATCCTTCGCCGCACCCTGGAAGATCAGATACGCACGAACGAGGAGCGCGAAGGCGCCATTCGAGCGCTGGAGGCCACGCAACGCGAGCTCATGGAGAAGATCGCGACCATCGAGCGGCAGCGCAGCGCCCTGCGCGAGATGAGCGTGCCCATCCTCGAGCTGTGGGACGACGTCCTCACGCTGCCCATTGTGGGGATCATCGATAGCCAGCGGGCGGCGGACATGACGGAGCGGCTGCTCGGTCGTATCGGCGAGCGGCGCACACGCGGGGTCATCATCGATTTGACGGGCGTCGAGGTCGTCGACACCATGACCGCAGCGCACCTCGTCAAGCTCAGCCAAGCGGCCTCGCTCCTCGGCTCCTTTTGCGTGCTCACGGGCATCGGGCCCCAGGTCGCGCAGACGCTGACGCTCATGGGGGTCGATCTGGGCGGCCTGACCACCGCGCGGAGCCTGCGGGACGGCCTGCGCATTTGCCTTACGCGGCTCGGCCGCGCCTGATCACGCTCTCACCGCGACGCGACACCGATAATAAAGCTGCCGCTCGACGTGGTCCCCCGCCGGGAAGGTCACCGCCTCCGATTCGAGGATCTCGAGCCCCGCGTCGCGGAGGACGGCCTCGAGCTCCGCCTGCGGATACGCGCTCACGTGGATGGCGTGACCGAGGAAAGGCAGCTCGACATAATCGAAATCCCCCTCCACCATCGCGAGCGCGAGATACCCGCCCGGCTGCAGAGCATGCACGATCTTCCGGAGCGCGGCGGGGATCTCCGATTTCCGGAGCATCAGGAGCGAAAAAAAGGCCGCGACCCCGCCGAACGAGCTGGGCTCGAGCGAGAAGCTCATCACGTCCACCTGCTCGAAATGCGCGCCGGGGGCATTACGCCGCGCGAGCCTGAGCATCTCGGTCGAGATGTCGATGCCGTGCACCGAGAACCCCGCCTCCGTGAGCATCTTCGCCGTGGGGACGCCGCTGCCACAGCCCACGTCGAGCACCCGATCGCCCGCCGTGAGGCGCTCGGCGAGCCACCGCGTCGCCTCCACCTGCGCGCGCTTGTCCGCGAAAACCTCGTCGTATTTCTCGCCGATGGCGTCGAAGGCCGCGGCCTGCTCGCTGATTTCGTCGTTGCTCATGGTCTCCTCGGGAGGGTCGCTACCACGAAGGCGCGCGCGTCGGAAGCTTGATGCCCCGCCGGATGGCATGAAACACGATTCCGACGCGATTCCGGGCATCTAGCGCGTTTACCTGGTGCCCACGTGCTGATATGTTCGATTGTTGGCGGAGGTGGGGATCGTGGCGACGGAGCAAGCGGAGCATCCCTTCGAAGCGTTCTTTCGTACATATCCAGGCGCATTCGTCATCGTGAGCCCGGGAGGCCAGGTCATTGCGACGAACGCGGCCGCCCGCGCCCTCGCCGGGGAGCATCTCGCGCCGGGGACACGCGTCGAGGAGCACGCGCACCCGGATGACGCGTCCACCCTCACCCAGGCCCTCGGACGTGTCACGGACGACGGCGCACCATCACGCTCCACATGCCGCGCGCGTCAACCGAACGGTGGCATGTTGACGCTCACGTGGCATGCCTGGCGCGCGCCCGGACGCCCGGAGATCTTCGCCACGCTGTCGCTGGCCGAGGCGCCGCCCGCGCACGCGCGCGAGCCGGAGAAGGACACGGCAAAACCCGTCTCCGAGCTCGTGCTGCGCGCGATCCTCGACCACCTCGACATCATCGCGTGGGCCACGGACGCGCAAGGCATTTACACGTTCTACGACGGCAAGGCGCTCGCGGCGTTCGGCGCGTCGCCGGGGCAGCTCCTCGGGAAAAGCGTGTTCGACGTATTCGGCGATCACATCAGCCCGGCCATGCAGGCCGCGCTCGACGGCACGCCGGGACGCGAATCCATCCACATCGTCGGCTCCCACTGGGACAATGTCTACTTGCCCATCCCCGACGGAGGCCAGCGGCACGCGGGCGTGATCGGCATCTCGCAGAACACGAACGAGGGGCAGCGCATCCGGGAGGAGCTCGAAGCGCGGCTCGCCCTCATCGAGCGGCAGCAGGCGGTGATCCGCGACCTGGAGACGCCGATCATCCAGGTCTGGGAGCACGTGCTCACGTTGCCCATGATCGGCGTCGTCGACAGCCGGCGCGCGGCGCGGGTCATGGACGACCTCCTCGGCGCGGTCACCCGCACCTCCGCCCGCTTCGCCATTCTCGATTTGACCGGCGTGGAGGTCGTGGACACGGCCACGGCGTCCCACCTCGTGCAGATGATCCGCGCCATTCGTCTGCTCGGCGCCGAGGGCATTCTCACGGGCATCCGGCCGACCGTGGCCCAGACCCTCGTCTCGCTCGGCGTCGATCTCTCCGGCATCCCCACGCACGGGACCTTGCGGCACGGCCTCGCGTTCTGCATGCGGCGCCTGGAGAAGAAGACTCGAAGCGCCACGGTTTGAAGCTCCTGCGGCCGGCGAGATCGTGATAGGGTCGCCGCATGGTCCTGGAGGTGCAGCGAACGAGAGCGCGGTGGCGCATCGCCGGAGCCCTCGTTTGCCTCCTCGGCTCCCCTTCCCTCGCGCGCGCCGACGAGCCCGCGCCCGCGCCCGCGCCGGAGCCCGCTCCGCGCGGAGAGCTCTTCGTCGCCGTCTCCTCGGCCCTCGGCACGACCGACTGGCGCACCGACGTCACGGGATATGGCGGTTTCGCGGTCGGCCTGCGGCTCTTCGGCATCGTGACCCCGTTCGCCGAGGGCCGCCTCGGGTATGGCACGGTCGATCAGCGCCTGCTCACGTTTTTATCGCTGGGCGTCCGGGCGGGGTGGCAAGCGACGCCGCGCGTGTATCCGCGGGCCCACGTGGGGTTCGTCCACCAGCACGAGGAGTCGATGGCCTCGGTCGCGGAGGAGCCGGCCGGCGCCGTGCTCGGCATCGGCCCCGGCATTCGCCACCGGGCCGGCGTGCAGTTCGGCCTCGGCTGTGATTTCACCTTGCTTCGCCGATCGAAATTCATGCTGGCCCTCGGCCCCGAGGTCGTGGGCGCTTACCTCGGCTATTCGAGCGGCCCGAACTGGTATGGGTTCGTCGGAGCGAACCTCGGCGCCCATTTCGCCTTGTTCTGAGGATTCGATGCGCCCTCTGCTCCGCCTCGCGCTCGCCACGGCTCCCCTCCTCCTCGCCGCGTGTGGCCTCTTCTATACGGACATGGAGGACTGGGCCTGCCCTCCCGAGGGGACACAGCTCACCTATGAGAACTTCGGCGCCGCGTTCATGAACGCCCATTGCCAGAGCTGCCATGGCTCGACGGCCACGGACCGCGCGGGGGCGCCGGGGGAGTTCATCTTCGACACGCATTCACAAATTCAGCGGCACAGGGCGCGCATCTTCGCGCGGAGCGCCGCGGAGAACGACTCGATGCCGCCCGGCCCCGACGATCCGACCCTCGACGACCGCATGAAGCTCGCCGACTGGCTCGCCTGCGGCGCGCCCTGATCCGCCTCACCGCGCCGGCTTTTCAGGCTCGCCGCGCTCGAGCTCGTGCAATCGCTCTTCGAGGGCCTTCTTCAGCTCGGGCTCGGTGGCGGCCGCGATTCGCTTCTGCAATGCGCGCACCTGCGCCACCCGCAGCGCGTCCTCCGCGGGCACGGCGATATCGGGCAGGACGCCGACCCCTTCCCAGTTCGTCTTCGTGATCGGATTGATGGCGCGGCCCGAGGGGACGAACGCGGCGAGGTGGTCCCCGAGGCGCAACACGTCCCCGGGGTTCGCCCCGCCCCACGTCTTTTCGCCGATGATGACCGCGCGCTTCTGGGTCTGGAGGTCGTAGGCGAACTCCTCGGCGCCGGATCCCGTCCGTTTGCTCGTGAGCACGTAGACGTCCTTGCCCAGATAGCGTTTGCCCGGCACGGTCGGGCTCGTCCAGAACTGCCGCGTCTCGTTCTTCGGGCGGTCGTAGATGTCGTTGAGGTGCACGGCGCTGTCGAAGAAATAGCTGCACAGCGCGGCCACGAGCTCCGGATCGCCTCCGCCATTGCGACGGACGTCGACGATCAGCGCGTCCGTCTCGGCGAGGAAATTCATCGCGGCCGCCGCGGCCTCGACCCCGCGCCCGAGGAAGGCGAAGGAGCGCACCTCGACATAACCGATGTTCCCGGGCAAACGCTCGATCCGCTCGAAACCGCCGTTCAGCCGCTGCCCCTCCGCCGCGAATCGTTCGCGCTCCGCCGCCGTCGGCTCCGTTTGCAGCTCGGCCTCGGGGATCTTCTGGTCGTGGTATCGCACGCGGAAATGCGCGTCTTTCAGGACGTCGTTCACGTGCTTCGTGAGCGTGCTTGCCAGCGCCTGCCCCGTGGTCAGCTTGTCGTATTCGCCGCGCTTGCGTCGAGCCTCCACTGCGGCGCGCACCTGCTTGGCTTTCTCGGGGAACACGTACCGCGCATCCAGGTTCTCGAGGAGCGCCTCGATCGCCGCGTTACGTTCCTCCGGCGTCACTGGCCCGTCCGGGCCGCGGCCGGCCTCGGGCCCCTCCTCCACGGCCATCTGCGGCGACGGGCTCGCCAGGATCGGCTCGCGGGCAGCCGGCGCGGCCGCGCCCCCGCAGGCGACGACGAACAGAAGTGAAGAGATCCCGAGCCCCGTCATCCTTCGCATTCGAAAAACTCCTTCTCCGTTCGCTTCTACGATCGTCCGCCGTTCAGGTGACGACGCCGCGAGCGCTCCGTGACGTGAGAGCAGGATTTCGACGCCCTCGGGGCCCTCGACGGGCGGGCGTCCGCGACCCGGGCCAGCAAGTTTCCGGGTTTCTCCGTTATTCTTCTGCCCCCACACGACCGCTCTCCGCCTGCACAGCGCGCCGCCGACGCGAGCGTAAACGTTACGCTCTCAGCCGAGTCCGCTGGCCCGGGCTCTGCAGTGGTGTTCGGACGGCCGCCACTCTCGGCAGGACGATGAGCACCATGAACAAATCTCGAACTATCATTCTGGCTGCGTCCGTACTCGCGCTCCTGGGCGCGCAACGCGTGACTTCGGCGCAAGAGCCGCGGCTCCGGCAAGACTTCGCGTCGAATGGGTATTACCGAACCCACGAAATCCTGATCCCACGGGCGCCCGGACGGGAGCCCATGAACGACACGAACCGGGCGGCGCGCCTGCACCCCGAGCTCCGCGGCGCGCTCCTGCGCCTGCAATCCGGACCGGATGTCGGCGAGAGCTCGCGGCCCATCTTCCCGTCGAGCTGGTGGCCGATGAGCGACAACGGCATCGCCGACCGCTGGAATTCGCGAAACAAGGACTACAGCGATTTCCGCTCGGATCCGGACAACCTCTCGCCCGTCGAAAAGTACGATCTGCTCATGAATCCGGGCGAGGCGCAGCGCCTCCCGCAGGTCCGCGCATTCACGAACGAGGAGATGCGCCGGCCGGAGCGCGAGCGCAGCTCGGGCAGGGTTCGTCCCTCGATCGTCGTCGTGGGCCCCGCCACCGCGTGGGAGCTCCTGAACCACGGCACCTACCAGAGCACGGTCCCCGAGGACTGGTGGGGCCATTGCAATGGCTGGTCGTCCTACTCCACGGCCGAGAAGGACGGCGCGCCCATGCGCGACGTGCGCGTCCGGCGCGAGAATGGCCGCATCGTGGAGTGCAACGGCGGGCGCGATCGCTCCTGCGTGCTCTTCCGCATGGCCGACATCGAGGCTCTCTTCTCGGAGGTCTATTTCCACGACTCCTCGACGATGGCCGGCAACCGCTGCAACGTCCCCGAGGACGAAATCACGACGGACAGCGCCGGACGGCCGACGAACCCCGCGTGCCGCGACCTGAACCCCGGCGCGCTGCACATCGCCTTGACGGGCCTCATGGGCCGCGGCGCGCCCGCGCTCGCGAACCTCGGCGGCCCGCGCGAAAAACTCCCGTTCGTCCTCGATTACGCATACGGCGACGAGGTCTGGACCTTCCCGATCGTGCGCTATCGCGTCCAGGAGAACGAGGAGATCGACGAGCGTCGCGCCTCGCAGCTCGTCTGCAACGGCAATGGCCCCGCGGGCAGCTGCCGCACATACCGGTGGAACGAGAACGCCATCCGGTTCGCGCGGATCCGCACGAGCGTCTACCTCGTCAATTACGCGGCGAGCATCGAGCAGCTCCTCGTGCCGCCGCTCCAGCGCCGTCGCCCCACGGCCGAGGTCACGTTCCATTACGTGCTCGAGCTCGACGGGCGCGGCACGATCCTCGGCGGCGAGTGGATCGACTCGCCGACGGGCGTCGGTCCGAACAGCAAGGAGCTGCACCCCGACTTCATCTACATGTCCGCATTCCCGGACGCGAGCGATGAAGCGGGGGACGACACCGGCGGGCGCGGCGACAATCCCCACATCTCGTACGTGGCGCTCCAGCAGATCCTGCGCATCTCGCGCAATGGCCGGTAGGACCACCGCGACCGTGAGTAAAATGCACCTGATCGCCCTCGGGGCGCTCGCCGCGGCTCTCGCGGCGTGCGCCCCCGAGGGCCCCTCGGCGGGCGCCATGGAGACGGCGCCGGCGGTCGATCAGAGCAGCGCGGAGCTCCGTCGTGGACCGCCCTCGCTCTGGACCGCGGAGTGGACGTGGCTCGTCTTCGCGGCGAACGACGATCACGACCAGAACCTCGTCGCCGCGTTCGATCAGGACGCGCTCGAATGGCAGCACGGCCTCGGCGGCAGCGCCCTTTTCCGCATCCTGGTGCAGCGCGATTATGCGCCGTTCCAGGTGGGCGACGACGGCAAACCCCGCCCCTCCGAGCGGTACTCGATTTACCGCGAGGAAATCAGGCCGCCGGGCCGGGAGAACGAAGCGCCGGGCGTCATGGTCCTCGGCGAGACCGATACGAGCGACATGGCGACGCTGCGTGACTTCCTGGTCGAGGGCGTGCGGATGTACCCGGCGCGCCATTACTGGGTCACGTTCACGGGCCACGGCGACGGATTCACGGGCATCGCCGACGACGCGACCTCGGGCGAAGGAAAACGATTGTCCCTGGAGGGACTCTCGGCCGCGCTCGGCGAGGCGTCGAAGGTGATCGAGACGGAGATCCGCACGAAACCCGGGCTCGGCGGGCTCGGCACCTCGAACCGCATCGACGTGGTCGCGTTCGATACGTGCCGCATGGGCGCCGTCGAGGTGGCCTCGTCGCTCTCGGGCACGGCCGATTACCTGATCGCCTCGCGCGAGACGGTCCCGGATGCCGGCCACCCGTACAGCGCGCTCCGCTACATCGCGCAGGATCGCCCCGCGGCGAGCCCACGCATGCTCGTGGAGGCGGTCGTCACCGATTACGTGCGCGCCTACATCGAGGGCGTCTCGACCGCGGGGCGCGCGTACGTCGGCACCTCGGTCACGAGCGTCGGGCTCGATCTGCGCCGCGTCGGCAAGCTGGAAGAGGCGCTCGCCGGACTCGTCACGGCCGTGCGTCGCGAGCGACCTCGCGGGTTTTCCTGCGCGGACGTCACGTCGATCTTCGCCGAGGCCTGCGGCGGCGCGGGCATCGTCGCATCGGCGGCGTCGGCGTCGCACGGGGGACGGTCGCGGCGGGCGACGCGGTCACGCACGACCGCGTCCGACGCGTCGGTCGACCTCGTAGCCTTGCTCGAACGGCTCGCGGATCCCGCGTTTTGCGGCCCCGGCGGCTCGGGCTCGGTGATCGTCGGGACGGACGTGGCGGCGGCGGCGCGTGAGGTGCTTTCGGTCATCGGCCGGCCGCACCTCTGGACGCGAGAAGAGCCCTGGGGCGAGCAATTGCAATACGGCGGCCAGTACCGTCGCCTCTCCGGCTTCCACGCGCTGAGCCCGTTCGTGGTCGAGGCCCAGCGCGTCGAGCCGAGCACGGGCACGCGGCTCGGCGGCCTGAGCGTGCTCTGGGGCAATCCGTTCGAGCTCTTGCTCCGGGAGAACGGGCGATCGCTGATGGATGCGTACCGCGCGACGGCCTTCGAAAAACGCACGGGATGGTCGAAAATCCTGCAAGCGTGCATCGATCAGGCCGAGGCGTGCCGGACGGGCGCGCCGGATCCGCATGCGCCGGCAGGGGAGGATCCCTGCGAGGGGCTCTGAGAAGGTATTTCACAGGCAGCTGCGCGCCTATGAAACACCCTCTGATCCCGCCTATTTCTTGATCCTGTCCGGATCCCCGAGAAACTCGAAATGCATCGTATCCTCGAGCGCGTCGTGCCCGAGCCAGTCGAACCCGAACCGTTCGAATGCCTTGATCCAGCATTTCGGCATCGCCGCGCGGTCGTACGCCGAGCGCGACTTCTGCTTGCATTTCGGGTGGCTCGGCCAGGGGTCGACGCAGCCGCAGCAGGGGTTTCTGTCGGGGTCGATGTCGAGCGCGATGCCGAAGAGATGGTTCGAAATCTCGATGCCGCGGTAGGTGTTCGCCCCGCGGAATCCTCCGAGGGCGCGCGGGGTGTACTTCGAGGCGCCGGTGCAGGACTTCTTGATCTTCTTCTCGACGCAGGCGAGCGCGGGCGCGACCTTCGTGTGCACCGAGACGGGGAGGCCCATGAACTGCACGGTCACGGCCTGGGCGAGCGCGCCTTTCGGGTTCAGCTTGCGCGTGAGATCGTCACCGACATTGCCATAATGGGTGGCGAGGTACTGCACCGCCTTCGTATGTTTCCCGCCGTCGAGCACGCCCTTCGAGACGAACGTGCGGCGCTCGAGGAATTTTTGCGGGCTCTGCACGCGGCACCCGTGCTCGAACACACCCTTGCCGGCGGGGGCCTTCTTCTCGGCTTTGGGCTTGGCCTTGCCCTTCGCCTCCTTGGCCTCCGCGATGGGCAGCTCGCCCGTGACGAAGGGCGCGGCGCAGACGAGGCCGAGGGCGGCCGCGAAAAGCAGGCGCGAGACGCGCTTCAGCCTTCGGTCGTCGGGGCGCGGGGAGCGGGCGGACACGCGGGAGTTCTACACGCAGATCGGGCCGGAGGGAAGGGACGGCGGAGGGATTCCGTTACCACTGCCGCTGCCGCTGCCTTGACGGGCACGACGGTCCGTGGTTTACGGCCCGGGTGAGCTCTTTCCTTGGCCTCACCTCTCGACGATGGCTTGGTTTCTTTGCCGGCTTGGTCACAATCGGCTGCGGCAGCAGCACCAGCACCACGCCACCGATCGCGCAAAACGCTCTCGTCACACCGCCGATCCCACCGGCCGCGCCTCCGGTGAGCGCGGTATTTCAGCCGTGGAGCATGGAGGGAGCACACCTCCTGGCATTACCAGGGCGGAAGGTGGTCTGGGCAAGGGAAAACTATCTGACGTTCCTCGACAGGCAGAGCTCCAGCGAGGCCGTCGATCCGGGGCGTTTCGTCGCCGTCGCATCGCTTCCCGTGAACAGCCTCGACCCGCGGAGCATCGTGCTCACCTCGAATGGCGCCGATGCCATTGTTCTCTCTTCGGTCGCCGCAACCGCCTGGGAGGGACACATGATCCTGCCACCATCGGTGCGGGTGGTGGAACGGTGGAACCTCGCCACGCGCGCACGGATCTGGTCGCGCACCCTGCCTCCCATGCCGAACGTGCAAACCGGCGCGGGGTCGACCCAAAATGACGACCTCCTGACGCTGAGCCCGCGCGGCCTCTTCGCGACCCGCTGCATGCCGACGAACGCGCGCTCCCAGACCAACTGCCATGTCGTCGCGCTCGACGAGCGTACGGGAGCGCTTGGCACTGCGGAAGCATGGTCGTTCACGGACTTCGGTTTCTCGTGGTACAACCATGGCTATCAAGAGGTGTCGCCAGGACGGCGTTATACGCTCGTCGGTCAGTATCCGCACTCGGGGTCCCACCACTTCCTGGTGTTCGACGACGTGGGGCGCATCGTCGGGCGAGTGGTAGCGTCGTGCGCTCGTTTTGCGGAAGGCGGCTCGGAAGAGAGGCCTTCGATCCTGATCGACGAGCAGAGCCAGCTCAGCGCAGACGTCGCCGTCTCCCAGCGCTTTCGCCTGATCAAGGACGCGAGCGCCTGCCAGTTGCAGCAGCATCTGACGGACGCGCGCAAGTACAAGAGAACGAATGACTTCTATCCGGTGACGAGCCAATTCAACTGGATCGGCGGGGGCCACCGGATCGTATGGAGCTCAGAAACCCAGCGTGTCGGCGCCCAGGTAGAGCTTCCCAAGGCTTACTCCATGGATGTGGGCCGATCGAGCCTCCCCGCGCCGCTGCCCCCGCCGCCCGGCGCGGCGGATACTCACGTGCTCTTCGCCGGCTCGGGCTCGGATCTGTATGCGTACACGAAGGAGAAGATTTTTCATCTGGAGGACACCGGCTTCGTGTTCGATTCGGCGAAGACCGGGCAGGGTGTCATTTTCAGCCGCGACAACGAGGCGCTCATGGCGACGTACGCGGGGCTCGACGCCAGCAAGTACGTCCTTTCGCTCGGCAAGCGCCGGCCGGACAAACCGGGCTTCACCTGGCAAAAGATCTCTGCGGTCTCGCAGTTCAGGCCCGATTTCGTCACATTCGAGAATGCCGGGCGTCCCCAGATGCTGATCGCCGGCGGGAAGCAAGGGCTCCAGTGGGTCGACACGCGGACGGGGCAAGTGTTCCTGCGGAGCTGCGCGCCCGGTGCACCATCGCCGAATCGCTGCAACGACCCGCGCGCCCAGAATGATTATCGCGGATTGGTCTTGTCGAGCGCGCGCCGGACGGCCTTCACGATGCACCTGAAGGATTCGAGCATCAGGTACAACCATTCGTTCGAAGAGATCGATCTGTCCACCGGGAACGTGTGGAGGAGCTTCCCGGCGCCGGATTGGGCTACGAATTATCCTCTGGACTTGCCCATGGGCTGGTTGGAGAAAGAGCGCCGGTTCTGGATCGTGGGAAACGATTTTCTACCCAAGCAATCCGGCGCCTCCGTCACGATCGTGACCCTTCCCGCCACGGACGGCGCCGAACCGCATTACGAGTCATTCACCACCCTGTCGCGGCAGGATAATTTCGGCGCGGATCCGGAGGGTCGCTTCTTCGTTTTCGGGCGAGACCTCGATACCATCGACGTTTTTGCCCCCAATGGCGTCCTCGTGCTCACGATGGGCGTTCGCGGCGATGGCGCCTTCGCCCAGGCGGGAGACGGTCGTTTCGCCTGCACGGGCAAAGCATGCGACGAATTTCGGTGCGTGGTCGGGAACGTGGCTCGCCTGGCCACCGATCCGGCCTGCGCCGCATTGCGCGTGGAGGGGTTCTCCATCGTCGACGAGCTTGCACGCGCGGCCGGCAAGGCGAGCCGGAGCCAATGACGAGAGGCTCGCTTCCCCGCGGCCGCGGGCCTCTGCCGTTTCAGGGGTCGTACGAGAGCGTCAGCACGGACTGCTTCGACGAGCTGTAGCGGATGTTGATCTGCTCCACGCCCAGCGTCGCCGGCTGATAGAGCGGGTCGGCGGTGTCGAGCACGAGCGCCAGGCGGTGCCCGGCCGGCACGTCGTAGCCCGCCGCGACGAACTCGATGGACAGCTTCACGTCCTGCCCGGGCTTCGCGTTGTGCAGGGTCCTCACGCCGTGCGAGATCAGCTTCCCGTTGCCCAAGGCATCTTCGTCGTAGAGGTAGGCGACGACCTGGGTCTTCGAATGCGAGGGAGAGACCCAGACGTCGAGCGTCGAGACGCCGCGGAGCTTGAGCGAGGAGCTCAGGGACGAGGTCTCATAGACGATCGAGTTGATGTCGGAGGCCGCGGGCAACCAGGCCGAAACCCCGAGATCGATGTGCGCGTCGAGCGCGGCCGAGAGGATGGGGATGCCCGTCGTGGCGATCGAGTCGGCGCCCGACCAGATCGAATTCGTGTACGTCGACGTGTTGGGAGAGTTCCGCAAGGAGCCGTCCCCGATCAAGCCGCGTGGCCCCAGGTAGAGGGTCTTCGTGCTGACGCTTCCGCTCGGCCAGCCTTCGAATGCGACGCGCTGGTTCGAGGACTGGAGCTCCATCGTGACCGGCGGCTTCTCCGTGATGCCGTTGTCGACGCCCTTGAGCCAGAAATCGAACCAGTCGTGGACGTTGTCCCACACGTAATTCGGCAGCCCGAGCAAGCCCGTGGCCTCGGCGCTGGCGTGGATGCCCTGGTTGACGTCGATCCGCTTGGGGCCGGTGAGGAGCGAATAGAGCTTCAGCGAGGAGTTCGGCTTGAACAGCTCGTCGCCGAAGTTGTTGCTGATGTAGACGGGGGCATTGCGGGCGTTGATCTTGTCCACGTGCGTGAGGGGGGAGCGCTCGTTGGCCCAGGCGATCGCCTCGGAGACGTCGGAACCCGCGATCAGATCGGCGAAGTAGGCCGGGATGTCGCTCGAGATCTCTCCGAGCAGGTAGCCCGAGCCGATGAGGATCGTGCCCCACGCGAGGCTCGTCGTATCTGCGCCGTAGAGGGCGTCCGACAGGCTGCCCCAGCCGCTCAGCGCGGCCGCGGTCTTGATGCGCGGCTCGTTCGCGATCCCGAGCAGCGACAGGCCCGCGCCATACGAGATCCCGGAAAGGCCGATGTTCGAGATGTCGGCCTGCGTGTTCGCGTCGAGCCAGTCGATGATCGCCGACAGGTCCTCCATGTCCTCGGGCCCGCCTACGGTCGCAAACGCGGTCGACTGCCCCCAGCCGCGCGCGCTGTAGCTCAGGACGATGTAGCCGTCCTGCGCGAACTCGAAGGCCTGGGCGAGGTACTCGTGCTCCTCGAGCGCCCAGCTATTGATGAAGATGATCACCGGGAGCGACGCATTCGAGCTCGTCGCGGCAGGGGTGAAGAGATTGGCGGCGATTTCGGTTCCGTCCGCCGACGTGATGACGATCTGGTCGTCGAATGTGACGCTCTCGGCAGCCAGCGCGCTTTGCGAACAAACCAGCCCAGCGAAGGCGCCGAGCGCCAGCGTAGTGAACTTTTTCATTTCCTGCTCCCTCGGCACGAGCCCGTGAAATGGCAGAAAGATCCGCCCCTGCGCGTCCCCACGCGCATCGCTCGTCATCTCGAAATATCCTTACACGAACCGGGGTCGAAATGGCCAGCGAATTCTTACGCACGCGAAGGAATCTGTAGGAACCCCCAGGTACGTGACGCGCCTGGCATTGCCATTAAAAGTTTGCGTTACCGCTGCCGTTGCCGGATACCGAGGGTGTGTTCCAGCTTGATGTGCGGGTCGAGGCGTGGTTCAGGAAGCGTCCATGAACAAATCCAGCTTCCTTGTCGGGCTCGGGCTTCCCCTGGCGATTCTTGTTTCGAGCTCGGGCGCACGGGCCGAGCCAGCGCCGGCGCCCCAGGTCATGGCTGGTTACAGGCTTCCCGAGCCGGAGCCGCCTGTGGTGCGCCGCTCGTACGCCTGGCAGGTCGTCCTGCCGACGCTCGCCTTCGATGTCCTGGGCATCGTGGGCCTCAGCACGAAACATCCAGTGATGTTCATCGGTTATGCCGGCCGCTCGATCTCCGGGCCCATCGTCCATTTCGCGCACAGGCGGCAGAGCCGGCCGGCGCTCGTGAGCCTCGCCCTGGAGTCGCTATCACCGCTGCTCGGGATGGGGACCCTGTTCGGCTACCATGCCATCAAGTGTGCGGACGAGGGCTCCGATTGCTATCTGAGCGACGCCGCCGTTGCCGTCATGGTGCCTCTCTTCGGGGTGGCAGGCACGATCGTCGACGCGGCGTGGCTCGCGAACGAGCCCGTGAAGCCCGAGCCACCCAAGGGAACGGAGGTTTCATTTGCGCCGTACCTCGCGCCCCAGCTCCTGCCGGGAGCCCGCAAAGGCGAATTTGGCTCCGCGTGGACCTTCGGCCTCGTCGGTCGATTCTAACGGCAGAGGCAGCAGCTGCCGGCCGCTGCCTCACCCGCGAGGAAAGGGCATCACGCGCGCCGCACGCGCCTCCGCCATGCGAGAAGGAGCCCGAGCGCCAGCGTGGGAAGCACAGGCGAGCTCCCTGTCTGCGACGCCGTCCGGCACCCGCAGCCGCTATCGTCGGAGGGCGCTTCGCCGCCCGCGCCGCCCATACCACCGCCTGCGCCGCCCATACCGCCTGCGCCGCCCGCACCGCCCGCGCCGTCGATGCAAGCGCCGCCTTCGCAGACGCCCGCCGCGCAGGGTGTTCCATCGGCTGCAAATTCATCCGCAGGGCATTGCTGGGTTTGCCCGTCGCAAGTCTCGGCCACGTCGCACGCGCCTGCCGAGGCGCGGCACGTCGTGCCGGCGGAGATCGGCGCGCACGTCCCGTCCACCACCGCGCCCGCCGCCACGCTGCACGCCTGGCAGTCTCCCGTGGCGCCTCCGCCGCAAGCCGTATCGCAGCAGACGCCGTCCACGCAGAACCCGCCCGCGCATTCTGCGTCGGCCATGCAGGAACTCCCCTGGCTCGCCGAAAGGACGAAGACGTAGGCCGCGCCGGCGTACGAGGCCTTCTCGCTGTTTCCATACGCCCCCACGAGCGCCGTGGCCCCGGAGAGCGCGACCGACCGGCCGAACTCGTTGTTCAGAGCCCCGTCGTTTGCCAGGAGCTTCGCCTGCTGGGCCCAGACACCATTGCTCCGCACGAAGACGTAGGCCGAGCCGGAATACGCGCCCTTGTCATCGTCCCTGTACGCCCCCACGAGCGCCGTCTCCCCCGAGACCGCGACCGAAACGCCGAGGAGGTCTGCCTCCTGCCCGTCGTTCGCCACGAGCTTCGCCTGCTGGGTCCACGCGCCGTCGCTCCGCACGAAGACGTAGGCCGAGCCGGATTCCGTGCCCTTGTCGTCATCCCCATACGCACCCACGAGCGCCGTCTCCCCCGAGACCGCGACCGAAAAACCGAAATTGTCTTCTACCGCTCCGTCGTTCGCGACGAGCTTCGCCTGCTGGGCCCAGACACCATTGCTCCGCACGAAGACGTAGGCCGAGCCGGCGTTATTGCCCTTGTCGTCGTCCCAGTACGCCCCTACGAGCGCCGTGTCGCCCGAGAGCGCGACCGAATGGCCGAAATAGTCTTCTACCGCTCCGTCGCTCGCGACGAGCTTGGCCTGCTGGGTCCAGGCTCCGCCGTTCCGCACGAAGACGTAGGCCGAGCCCTTGTTGTCGTCCCCGAAAGCCCCCACGAGCGCCATTTCCTCCGAGAGCGCGACCGAATAGCCGAACTCGTCGTTCACCGCCCCGTCGTTTGCCAGGAGCTTCGCCTGCTGGGTCCAGACACCATTGCTCCGCACGAAGACGTAGGCCGAGCCGGATAGCCCGCCCTTGTCGTCGTCCCGGAATGCCCCCACGAGCGCCGTCTCCCCCGAGAGCGCGACCGAAAAGCCGAAATTGTCGCTCACCGCCCCGTCGTTTGCCAGGAGCTTCGCCTGCTGGGTCCAGACGCCATTGCTCCGCACGAAGACGTAGGCTGAACCGGAGTCCGTGCCGTTGTCGTCGTCGTCAGGCGCCCCCACGAGCGCCGTGTCTCCCGAGAGCGCGGCCGAATAGCCCAAATAGTCGCTCGCCGCCCCGTCGTTTGCGACGAGCTTCGCCTGCTGCACCGCGACGAGCGGGTCGATCTCCACCGGATACGCCGCCCCCGCGTCGTCCACGTGAATCACGACCCGCCCCCGATCGAGCGACAACCACGCGGGCAGCATCTTGCCCGCCGCATCCTTCACGTACAGATCGGTATACCCGAGCGCCACGCGACCCTCGCTGTCCCGCAGCGAAAGCGCCTCGCCAAGGCCATCGCCGTCCTCGTCCACGAGCTCCGCTTGCAAATCCCCGCCGAGCTCGATGGCCACGACCTTCGTCCCGGCGCACGCGGGCGCCGCCCGAAGGACGAACCCCTGCTCGAGCCCCAGCGGCCCGTTCACGTACCATTCTTCCAGCTCGTCGCGCTCATAACGAATTCGATTGCCCTCCGCCGCGGGCTCCGCCGCGCCGAGCTCCGTCACCTGGCCCTCGCATCCGAGCCCCGCCGCGCGCATTCCGAACTTCCACGCCCCGTCGTCCGGTGAAAGCGAAATGCCCGCGCCGTCGAGCGTCGCCGCGAACCGCTGCGCGTGGTTCTCCGCGCGCAAGATCCCCGGCGAGAGCGACACGGCGGCATACCTCTCCGAGGCTTCCTGCTGCACCGACGCGATGTAGGCCGCGCGCAGGTCCTTCGGCATCGGCGCCGAACCTCGCCGCGCCGCCTGCGCAGGAGCGCTCGCGGGCGCGGACACGCCCTCTGCGGGCGTAGTATCGGCGCTGCAAGCTGCAAGCATTGCGATCATGACCAGGCCGAGAATACGACCATGCCTCGGCAAGAAGCTCTGTCGTTCATCCTTCATTGTCGTAAGCCTTTCGTTGAGTGTCTTGGGCCGAACGCACATCACGCGCGCCGCGCGCGCCTCCGCCATGCGAGAAGGATCCCGAGCGCCAGCGTGGGAAGCGCGGGCGAGTTCCCTGTCTGCGATACCGTCCGGCATCCGCAGCCGCTGTCGTCGGCGGGTTCTCCGCCGCCTGCGCCGCCCGCGCCGCCCATACCACCACCAGCGCCGCCCGCGCCGCCTGCGCCGGCCATACCACCCGCGCCACCTGCGCCACCTGCGCCCCCCTCGCCGACCATGCACACGCCGCCTTCGCAGGCGCCCGCCGCGCAGGGTGTTCCATCGATTGCGAATCCATCCGCAGGGCAATCCAGGGTTTGCCCATCGCAGGTCTCTGCCACGTCGCACGCGCCCGCCGAAGCGCGGCATTCGGTGCCTGCCGCAGCCTTCGCGTCCGCCGGGCAATCGTTCGCCGCCCCGTCGCAGGCCTCGGCCACGTCGCACACACCCACCGAAGCGCGACAAACCGTGCCCGCCGAAAGCGGCGCGCACGTCCCGTCCATCGCCGCGCCCGCCGCCACGCTGCACGCCTGGCAGTCGCCCATTATGCCTCCGCCGCACGCCGTGTCGCAGCAGACGCCGTCCACGCAGAACCCGCTCTCGCATTCTGCGCTGGTCATGCAAGCGCCACGCTGGCTCGCCGAAAGGATGAAGACGTGAGCAGAGCCGGTCATGTTTTGGCCGAGGTCCGCCCCCACGAGCACCGTGTCCCCCGAGAGCGCAATCGAACTGCCGAACCGGATCCCCGACGAGGGGTCGTTCGACCCGAACAGCTTGGGCTGCTGGGTCCAATCCCCGCCGCTCCGCACGAACACATGAGCCGAGCCGGAATTCATGTCGTCGCCTTGTGCCCCCACGAGCGCCGTGTCCCCCGAGAGCGCGACCGACCAGCCGAAAAGGTCGCTCGCCGCGCCGTCATTTGCGACGAGCTTTGCCTGCTGGGTCCAATCCCCGCCGCTCCGCACGAACACATAAGCCGAGCCGGAATTCGGGTCCTCGGCATCGTCATGGTACGCCCCCACGAGCGCCGTGTCCTCCGAGAGCGCGATCGACACGCCAAAACTGTCGCCCGTCGCTCCGTCGTTCGCCAAAAGCTTTGCCTGCTGGGTCCAGGCTCCCGAGCTCCGCACGAACACATAAGCCGAGCCGGAGTCGCTGCCTTTGTCGTCGTCCCAGACCGCCCCCACGAGCGCCATGTCCCCCGAGAGCGTCGTCGCCCAGCCGAAGAGATCGTCCGCCGCGCCGTCGTTTGCGACGAACTCTGCCTGCTGGGTCCAAACCCCAGAGCTCCGCACGAATACATAGGCCGAGCCGGAATCCACGCCGCTCTCGCCGCCGAAGATCGCCCCGACGAGCGCCGTGTCCCCCGAGAGCGACACCGAATAGCCGAACCCATCCCCCGTCTCCCCGTCGTTCGCCAAGAGCTTCGCTTGCTGGGTCCAGACTCCGCCGCTCTGCACGAACACGTAGGCAGCGCCGGCGTGATCGCCCTTGTCGTCGTCATCCCGCGCCCCGACGATCGCCGTGTCCCCCGAGAGCGCGACCGAATAGCCGAAAGAATCGCCCGCCGCCCCGTCATTCGCCAGAAGCTTTGCCTGCTGGGTCCAGGCCCCAGAGCTCCGCACGAACACATAGGCAGCGCCGGAGGCACCGCCGCTCTCGTCGTGCCCATACGCGCCCACGAGCGCCATGTCCCCCGAGAGCGCGACCGAATACCCGAAATAATCGAGCGCCGCCCCGTCGCTTGCGAGCAGCTGTGCCTGCTGCACCGCGACCAGCGGATCGATCTCCACCGGATACACGGCCTCCGCGTCATCCACGTGGATCACGACCCGCCCCCGATCGAGCGACAACCACGCGGGCAACACTTTGCCCGCCGCGTCCTTCACGTACAGATCGGTATACCCGAGCGCCGCACGCCCCTCCGCATCCCGCAGCGAAAGCGCCTCCCCAAGGCCATCGCCATCCTCGTCCACGAGCTCCGCCTGCAAATCCCCACCGAGCTCGATCGCCACGACCTTCGTCCCGGCGCACGCGGGAGCCGCCCGAAGCACGAATCCCTGCTCGAGCCCGAGCGGGCCATTCACGTACCATTCTTCCAGCCCGTCGCGCGCATAACGAACCCGATTGCCCTCCGCCGCGGGCTCCGTCGCGCCGAGCTCCGTCACCTGGCTCTCGCACCCGAGCCCCGTCGCGCGCATTCCGAACGTCCACGCACCGTCGTCCGGCGAAAGCGATACGCCCGCGTCGTCGAGCGTCGTCACCCACCGCTGCGCCTTGTTTTCTGCGCGCAAGAGCCCCGGCGAGAGCGCCACGGCGGCATACCTCTCCGAGGCCTCCTGCTGCACGGACGCGATATAGGCCGCGCGCAGATCTTTCGGCATCCGCGCCGAGTCTCCCCGCGCCGCCTGCGCAGGGGCACTCGCGGACACGCCCTCGCTGGGCGCAGTATTGGCGCTGCAAGCGGCAAGCATTGCGATCATGACCGGACCTAGAATGCGTCCCTGCAGCGGCCAGAAGCTCTGTCGTTCAAAGTTCATTGTCGTAAGCCTTTATTTTTCTACGCGCCATGCGCCAGGCACGACGGGCACTGGTCCGTAGACGAGGCGCAGCGTGATCACGTCATCGAAATCCGTACACGCGCATCGCGGAAGCGCGGGCGAAGGCTGTGGGCCGCGGCTTCAGCCCTTCAGGACGAGCACGTTTCTGGCGCCGGAGGGTCTCCGAGCGTTCGAGCGGGAGCGAGCGTGGGAGCGGGCGCGGAGGCGGGAGCGGGAGCGGGAGCGGAGGCGGCAAGCGAAATCTGTTTGTGTACCGTTTGTGAGGCCAGGGAGAGGACTAAGATTGCGATCTTCAACAGGATTTGCATGGTCCCTCCGATCGCGGGTGGAAGCCTTACCGGGCGCTCGGCGCAGCGCTCGGGGCGCTCGGGGTGGTCGCGCTCGACGGCGTAGCCCTCGGGGTGCTCTCGACCCTCGGCATGATCATGCTCGACGGCGCAGCCCACCGGCGCGCCCAAGAATCGCCGCGGTACCACCTGCCGCCATCTACGTGCCTACTCATCAAAGATGTACGATTGTCGACAACAAACCGTCACTGCGTTCTCGTCGTCTTCGACCGCCTCGCCGATGGGTTCGCCCCCGCCCGCCTCGCACACCCCCGCGATGTACGCGTGATCCGTGACCGCCTTCCCGCCCATCGCGCGGCCCGCGGGGAAGATCGGATCGCAGTCTCCACCGAGCGAGGAAATCGGCTGCTTCAGGAACTCCGAAGCGCACGCCCCATCATCGAACAGCCGCAACGTGGCAACACATGCGCCACCTTGCGGCGCGCCGCACGTGCATGCCGTGCATTCGCGCGAATCCTTCGGCTGAACCGGGTACATGGTCCGGGGAAGCTCCCAATTGTAGGGCTTGGGGCATTTCGTATGCTTCCCCTTCTGCCAGATGCATTGACGGTAGGGGTAGAGCACCTTCGGAACGCAGAGCTTATCCCCCGAGCCACAGAGCGACGTGTCGAGGCTCGACCGGCAGGCGAGGGCGCCCGTCTCCCATTCCGTGCTCTTGGCCCCACCCGCCTTGATGATGGGCGACGGCTTGACGTCGCACTTCTCGTTGACCGGAGGCGGAAGCGCCGAGAACGTGATCGACTGCGCGCACGGGACGCCGCTCCCCGGGGGACATTGCGCACCCGCGGGCAACGCGTTCGCGCCCGTGCAGGTCCCATCCCACCCCCCCGGACCGTCAAAAGGGAGCGACGGCACCCCCACTGCGCCGCACATACCAGCCCCGATCGTGATCTCCCCCGGAACCCCGCTGCATTGCCCCGTGGCTTTCTGGCACTCGCAGGGGTCGCACTGCATGGGGGGAGCCGTGAGGCCGGCGTAGAGCTTGAACTGCTCGCCCCCCACGAAGGGGCACCCCTTCGGCATGTCCACAGCCGGACCGATCCAGATGGGCCACGGAACGTGGCTCCAGAAACCTGCCGGGGTCTCGGAATCGTCGGGGATCTCGACGCATTCCCCGCCTTGTGCCTCGCATGCGGCTTGTGGATCGGCGTCATGCGCATCGGATGCGTCAATGCCCGCGTCCGGGAGGCATCGAGGGTCCGGAAAGTAGGCGTCTGGATTGCATTCAAAAATGTCGATTTCCCCAGGCGCGCCGCAGCCCTGGACGAGCAGCCACACCGGGAGCGCTGACAGGAGCAATCCACCAGCAACCAGCGCCTTACTCCGAATGTTTGCACTATAGTTCATAGTATACACTCAAAATCGATAGGTTCCAAGTAGGTTGCCAGCTAACATGACCGGAGGTTGATCCACGATCAATTGCGATCCAATTGCAGCGCGCGTGCCACTCGTGAGAGCGAGAGCATCGCCTGCAACGATCACGGCAAACGGTCCCGACAAGGGG
Source organism: Polyangium sp. 15x6 (assembly GCF_029960785.1). Classification (GTDB taxonomy): domain Bacteria; phylum Myxococcota_A; class Polyangia; order Polyangiales; family Polyangiaceae; genus Polyangium. The sequence goes on along the minus strand of NZ_JASBQE010000045.1, from coordinate 5,440 downwards.
ATCTCCGCCCCCAATCGCACACCGCCCCCGAGCTTCGCACGTACAAAATCTGAATTCACAAAACTGTCCGCCGTGGTATCCAGCCGCATAACCCCGAGATGCCCGATGCCACACCCGAGAAACCAGCGCCAATGCCCACAAATGGCAACGGTGCCGCCCGCTGTCATTGCACTGATCGGGCCGTCCCCCACTTGGAACGGTAGCCATGCGCCACGGACCTCCACGCCCAAGGAAAAGGAGCCGAAACGGAGCCCCCCCGACAGAGCGACACCAAATGCGGGGGCCCATGACGCCACCCCCAGCACCATCACCGGCCCCGCACCGATCGATCCTCTCACGCCCGATTTCTTCCCATCGCCCCCCGAAGGATCGTCGTACGCATACGGATCCTCCTGCTTCGACAAGGGCTTCCCATCCACGACCCCTACCGCCCCTGCAATGCCTAGACGTGGATCCCCGAGCGGCTCTAGGCGTATCTCGGGGAGACCGGGGGGTGCTGGAATGGCGGCCGGCTCGGGGGGAGGCTTGGGCGCTGGCGTGGGCTCGATCGATGTATCCGAGGGGAGCGGCGAAAGCATGACAGGGACGTCCATGCTCCCGCCCTTGCACGCCGTGAAAACGGCGCGCCCGTCCCGGTACCCTGTCAGGCTCGCGCGGATCTCGTGCTCGCCGGGCATGGCGAATATAAAAAATCCCGTGCGATGCTTCGGATTGATCGGGTCGCCATCGAGCGTAGTCCGTTCCGGCACATGCGAGATCGTGACGTCCAGCATGCAGACCACAGCCCGCGCCGCGTCGTAAGCGGTCTTGAACTGCTCGCGCTCTACCGGCCTCGCACGCCAATCACGGTTGACGGCATCATGGAGCAGATGGGCCGCCCGTGCAGGCTTTCCCAGCTCGACGAGCACGATCCCGAGCCGGCCGGCGATCAACGGATCCGGCCGGATGTTCAATGCTTCCGAATAGGCGAGCACCGCATCCGCCATCCGTCCGGAGGCCCGCGCCCGGTCGCCTCGCTGCACGTACTCTCCGAACCGGGCTTCCTCCGCGGCGGCTCGGATCGCCTCGGGATCCAGTTCGTGAACCGGGGGCGCGTCGTCCGCCGACGAGGGCGCAGCAAGCCCGAGGACCCCGAGGAACGCGACGATCGCGACGCAGCCCGTCCGCATGACGAAACTCTAGACAAACCGAGCAAAAGCAGCAAGGGGTTCGTGAAGGACGAACCCCGGGACGATAACGCGCGGAACTCTCGGCTATTGCCCCTCTTTGGGGTCGTAGGTCTTCACCCCGCGGAAAAGCCTGTCGAGCGCCTCTTCTGCCTCGGGCGTCAAGGTCGGCGAAGGTGCGGGGGCCGGAGGAGCACGGCGGACGGGAGCCGGATCCGGGTCCGGAGCGGGGGCCGGCGGAGGGGGCTCGATGGAGGCGACGGGCTCTTGTGTGTGATCGCGGAAGATGACCAGCACGTACGGCGCGAGGTGAAGGTGGCGAACGCGCGGCGCATCGTCCGACGGGAGCAACCACGCCGCAACGGCCGCCCCTCCGACGAGCACGCCCACCAATGGCGCCCAAACCGTCCCGACAATCTTGTCCGGCGACCACGGGAGCCAAGGGAACAGCCGCCGCCCGGACGACCCCTCGGACGATTCCCCGCCCGACGATCCGCGCCACCAACGGTCGGAAAGGAAGAGAAGCAGCAGCGGAAGGACACCGCGCCTGTCGCGGTCGCGCTCGCACAGCGCCGCGTAGAGCCGCATCCGCGCTTCGCAGGCAGCATTCCGCGCCGAGGTCACCGAAATGCCGAGCGATCGAGCGATTGTCTCGTGTGACTTTTCTTCGATGTCGTAACCAATAAAGGCGGCGCGTTGCCGCGGGGTCAGCTTGGCAAGCGCGTCCTGTAGGAACCGAAGGAACTCCGCGCGCTCGGCCGCAATTTCGGGCGAGACGTTGGGGGACACGATCTCCTCGGGGGAGACGTCCCCGCCCGAGGCGTGGCGCTTCTCGCGACGTAGGTACTTGCAGGCCAGCCGCGCCGTGATGACGAACAGCCAGGGGCGCAGCTCGTCGTCCGGGATGTCCGCGCCCGTGCGGCATGTCGCGGCCTCCCACAAGACGTCCTGCGTGATGTCGTCGCGATCGGCCGGGGAGCTCACCCAGCGGCCCGTCCATGCGAAGATGACGGGACGGAGCGCCGCGAGCGCGGCGAGGCGCGGACGGGAACCGGAGGGGGGATCGGGGGAGACGTGCGCGAGACTGGTCACGCTGGCTATATGTCTACCACGAGGGAGAACGTACCGACGGGGCCGGTCGATTTTGCTGATTGTGGATGGTTCCTCACATAATACCTGATCGGACGAGTAGGTGCGCATCGGCAACACGAACGCACGCTTACACGTTTCGTAACGTCATCGGCCCGTGAGGATGGCCGCCAGCTCGATGCCGCTGCATTTCGCCACGCGGGCGGCAAACTCGACAGACGGCCTTATTTCCCGACGGCAGACGCCCATGATGTATTTCATCGGGAATCCAAGCAGATCCGCCGCCTTTTGCGGCGTGCGCTGGCGGAGATAGGCGTCCAGACACACGAGCGTCCGATCGCGCTGCTCGTCGGTCAGCACGGCGGGAACACTCACCGGATCCTCTTCTTGGTCCGGGCTCGCCCGCTCCTTCACATGCGTCGTCGGAACGTCCTCTTGATCGCCATCGAGCGCGGCATCCATGCTCCCTCCATCGGTCGTGTGGTGTCACCGGCCCGAGGTGATTGCGCCGCACTCAGCGCGCAAGCAGAGGTGACCATTTGCGGCGCAACCACCTCGGATCGGCGACAAAGCCCACCCGAGCCAAACGGAGGCGCCTTTTCGACCAGGAGGACCACCGTTCGGCCGGGATGGGAGAGACGGCCGACGTCCCCCTCACGACGGGCCCCCATGCGAGCGCATCGCGAGCGGCGAGGTTCGCCGTCTCCACTCTCTACATGCTCGGTCGGGAGGTGGTTGTTAGCGCCGGCCGGGTCGATTTGTGGGAGATGGGCCTACCAACCGCATCAAACCAGAACGTGACCCCGAGGGGGCGCCGTCGAGCACGACCGGGCCGAGCGCCCCGAGGGCTGCGCCGTCGAGCACGACCGGGCCGAGCGCCCCGAGGGTTGCGCCGAGCGTCGCGAGTGCCCCGAGGGCTGCGCCGAGCGTCACGACCAAGACAGGCGGCGCGAGGGCCGCGCCGATTGTCACTTTCTGGACGTGTCGTAGTTCCGTCCTGTAGCGTACACATGCCGCGGGAGGGCATGTGCGGCATGGAGGCCGATCATGGCAAAGTTGATTTTGGGGCTAGGAGCATTGCTTTTATACGGCTCGCTTGGCATTGCGTCAGGGGTGGCCAGTGTTCCGCCAGAATCACCTACAATTGCGCGTCCCGCAGTCGCGCCGAAAAACATCGCCTATGAGGGCCCATCGTCGATATGCAAGCGCGAGTGTGATAGGGCATGGTCCGAAGAGAACCGCAAGTGTCACAAGATCCCTGTCAAGCAAGGACAACGGCGGGAGCGCTGCTGGAGAAGAGCGAACGAAAACCTCTCCAAATGCTATCGACGGTGCAGTGATCTATATGAGTGACACAAGCGTGTTCGCGGAACGGTCATTGCGGTTTACGCCGCATGGCAAACGTGGGGGGCGCCGGGTTCTTGTCCGAATCCACGCTCCGGTCATCGGCGAAAACCAGAACTGGTCTGTTCTGGTCGAGATTTTGGGACCAGGGAAACGCGTCGCATCAAGGGCCATTTGGGGCTACGACGCAGTGCAAGCTCTTCTTTATGCGCTGGCACTGGTACCGCTTGATCTTGGAACGCTTGCGCACGAACTCGGCGGGAAGGTGACGTTTCTAGGGAGTGAAGATTTAGGCTTCAGTACCGCGATTTCGACACGATAGGCGTGGAGCTATTCGCGCGGCGTGTTTCGAGGGCTGCGCCGTCGATCACGACCGGGCCGAGCGCCCCGAGGGCTGCGCCGTCGACCGCGCCGAGCGCGCAAGCCCGATCCGCAGCGCCGAGCGTGGCACCCCGTGTGATGTGTGATCGCGTGGGTGTGTGAGGGGATCACACGGACCACAGATCACACGTCACACGTAAGCGCCCCCTTTCGCCCCTTGACTCCCTTTCTCCCATTGACACGCGGCGCGTGAACGCGCCGCACATGCGACCGTGCCGAGGGCCCTCGCGATCCGTAGCGCTGCGCCGCGTCAGTGACGAGCGCTCTTACTGTAATAACTCGCTCCGGAGGGGTGTAATAACTCACGGTACGGCCGCCCGTCCGGTGTCCGTAGAGTACCAATTGAGGGGGAGCCCTTGACTCTCGCCGAAGTGACGGGAACCTTCCGGAATCATTGCAGAGTAGGGCGATTCGCGCTTCAGGTACTCTACGTAGAGTACCGCTCGCGCGTAGAGTACCTTTTCGCCCCTCTCCGGACGCTATGACGCGCCCCCCCGCGAGGGCTGCGCCGTATACGTCCCCCGAGGCGCCCGAGGGCTGCGCCGGGGGATGTACTCCGCGCGGAGTACATTTCATCGCGCCGCGCCCCCTTGCGCCTTGCGCCCCCTGGAAATGGGCCGATAGGCTGTCTCGATGGCGCTTGATCTGAAATCGAAGCAGCGGGGCGCGCGCATCGTTCCGAGCCTGGTTCTAGCGGGCGGCGCAATCGTGGCCGGGCTCCTCCTGAAGGACCGAAGCAGGCGAGACGCCGTGAAGGACGTTGCAAAGGGCGCGCTTCGATCGGCGATTGCTGCGCTAAAGGCCGAGCGCGCTCCATCCCTTCCGCGCGAGGTCGAGAGTGATCCGGCGTTCGCGCTGGCCCTGGAGCGTGCCAAGCGTGCGCCGTCGAGCACGGCCGCGCCGAGCGCCCCGAGGGCTGCGCCATCGAGCACGACCGCACCGAGCGTCGAGCACGCCCCGAGGGCTGCGCCGTTCGTGGCGAGGGCTGCGCCGTCCCTCGGCTACGCGCCGAGCACGTGTAAACCTCGCGAAATCGTGCCGAGCGCGCGCGGGGAAAACTCAAAATCGCGGGCGTGGAACTGCTCGGGCGCGATTTGTTCGGTAATGGAAGGCGGAACGCGTGCGCCGAACGTCGAGCGCGCCCCGAGGGCTGCGCCGCGCCGAGCACGCGCGCCGAGCGTCGAGCACGCGCCGAGGGCCACGCCGTCCCCTCGTTTTCCGCACCGGAGAACGGCGCGCGGATCCGGGCCTTCTGGCTACATCTCGCGCGGCTACGTGTGGATCGAGCGCCGCGTATCTTTGGCGAAGAAACGGAAGCAGGCCCGAGGGCCGCCTAGATGGCTGGTGTTTTTCTCTACCAAACCATCGCGCGATGGTGTAAGGCGGGGGGCATGTCCCGTGGACAAACCCCGAAGCAGGGCGAGATGTGGAGGTCGACGTCGGCGTACTGCGGAGCGAAG
>NZ_JASBQE010000044.1 GCF_029960785.1 Polyangium sp. 15x6 | reverse complement strand
ATTACGCAACAATCTCTTCGACCTGAGACGCCATGCCGCCATGCTGAACCTCGAGGTAATCCAGCGTCGCAGCGACATGGCCAACGCCGCGTAGTTCCTGGGAGGATCGAACCGTTCGGCGCTCTAGACATCCAGACTTGCCTGGGACAAACGTTTGTCCAGGAGGATGCGCCCACGCTCCGTGCACATCGACTCGTGAGCACCCACCCGGCAGCACCGGGAAACGGGACCGAGTAAAACCCAAACCCATCGCCGGACCTCGTGGGCGCCTCTCCTCCGCCTTTTTCTCGACGCCAACATCAGATAAGTGCCGGATCGCCCGGAGGTTGGGGCTCGTGCGTGCGGCCCCGGACGAACCGTTCGGTTTTTCCTTGCTGCCGCCCCTTGCGGAGCACCGACCTGTCCTGGTAACCGTCCGCGCCGATGGGGTCCGGGGTGCGCCGATGGGCTTGGGCGATCGCGACGGGGGCGGTGGGCTGCCTCCTCGCGCCTCGCGCGCAGGCCACGGTCGTCGTCCCCCATAGGCTGGTCTACGAGGCGCCGAAGGAGTGTCCCGACGAACGGGCGCTCCGCAACTCGATCATCGAGCGCATCGGCCGAGACCCCTTCGATGCAAACGACCCGAAGACGTTGTCGGTCCGGATCGAGCGCGCGGAGCATGGGTTTCGCGCAACGATTGTCACGACCAAGGGCGAGAGCATCCGAACGCGAACCCTCGAGTCTCCGATCAGCCGTTGCACCGACATCTTCAAGGATGTCGACTTCGTCGTCGGTTCGATCGTGGAGCCTATCCTGATCGATCTGCCGGTGAGGGAGGCTGTGCCGCCCGCGCCCTCGGCGTCCCCACCTCCCGCCCCGCCCCCGCCGCCCGCGCCGACCCCCTCCGCGGCTCTACCGGCCGCTACGCGGTCGTCGCACGGTTCGTCCAAGGCTGATGCCCCCGGGGCCCCCCTGCGCGGCGAGATCTTCGCCGGCTTCTCGATCGCTGGTCTCGCGACGCCGGGCCCGGTGGCGCTGGGGGCCACGGTCGGGGGCGGGCTGCGAGCGGGCCTGTGGACCTTCGGCGTCGAGGTCCGCGGTCTTGCCGACGTGCCCGGTAGCACGGAAGCCATTCCGGCTGACGTTTCGTTATGGACCGGCGGGCTGTTCGCGTGTGCGTTCCGGCCGCTCTCGGTATGTCTCGCGCTTACTGGAGGGGTGTATCAAGCCGCGCCGGAGGACAACGTCCGGATGCGGTTGACGCGAGCTCCGTTCGTTGCGCCTGCATTTAGGCTCGCGTACGAGTTCCCGATATTGCGTGGTATATCCGGCAGAGCACAACTGGACGTCGCGATCCCAGTCACGCAAGCGCTTCTCGTTGACAGAGGGCAGTTCACTTGGTCCTCCGACCCAGTCTTGTTGACTGGGACATTGCTGGTCTTAAAGCCGTTTTGATCGATCTTGCGGCACTGAAGCGACGTATGGTAGCTGTTGGCATGGCCCGCCGAACCAATCGAATCGCGATGTCGATCCTTCTGCCAACGGTGGCTGTAGCCGGGGCGGGGGGTTGCTACGTGACCGAGCTCGTCATCGAGAGGCCCTTCGAGGACGCAGGCACCGATGCCGGTGAGGCAGATGCCGGCAACGACGGCGACTCGCCCGATGCCTTTGAGGAGGACGCCGGCCCAAGTTGCAGCGGCGATTGCGCTCCGATCAACCATCCCGATTTCGATTTACCGATGCTCTTCTGGTTCGGGCCGCCCAACCAGATCCCCGATTGCCCGGTTCGTGCACCGGTACGGCAGGACCTCCTTCACGCCGACCTGCTCGTCCCTGCGGACGACTGCGAACCCTGCACCTGCAAGCCCTCCACGGGCTCCTGCGGGCTACCGGAGACGTTCACGGCGCACGCCGGTCTTTGCTACTCCGGGGCCGTAGGCACCTCGTTCGATCCTCCGCCGGACTGGGACGGCTCCTGCACGGCAGCGAACTCCATCGCTACGCAGGCGCAGTGCCCTCCGGGGAGCGGCGTTCCGTGCGTCCAATCGCTCATGCTTGGAGCACTCACGAAGCTCGACGAAAAATGCGAACCCGACCTGCCGCAGGTGCCGAAGGTGAAGCACTTCTCGGGCGTATCGTGGGGACTCGCCGCGATCTCCTGCCAGGGCTACACGAACCCGCCGCTCGCGGGATGTCAGGATCCTGGCGAGATCTGCGTGCCCGCCGCGGACCTCGAGGCCGGGTTCCGCCAGTGCATCCGCGCGCGGGACGACGTCATGTGCCCAGGGCAGTCCTACACGAAGAAGTTCGTGTTTTACGAGGGGTATGACGATCAGCGAACCTGCACGGCCTGCACGTGTGGCACGCCAACCGATGCCGTGTGCACGGCGACGGTTTCCGTGTTCAAGGACGCGATGTGCACGGATCCCGTGTTCCAGGGGGTCACCGCAGCGTCCGTGGGGCCCTCGTGCCACGACATCGTCCTGAAGGGCCAACCCCTCGGCAGCAAGTCCATCTCCGACGTCACGTACCACGCGGGAATGTGCGCGGCCGGTGGTGGGGAGCTCGAAGGAACGGTTGTCCCGGTACGTCCGATCACATTCTGCTGCCAGCCGTAAAAATTCTTCGGCCCCGTGCAACAAAACCTACCCCTCACGACATAAGGGGGGTGTGACGTCTCAGGACCGACCGGAGCATGAGGCCGCCTTCTCGGCCCTGTACCGCGACCACTTCGAGGCGGTCCTGGCCTGGTTGTTACGCAAGGCCGTTCCACCCCGCGACGCCGTGGACGTCGTCCAGCTCGTCTTCATCGCTGCCTGGGAGCACAGGAGCGATATCCCGGCGCCCCCCGGTGAAGCACGCGCGTGGCTCCTCGCGACAGCCAATAACCAGCTGCTGAATTATCGACGACGCCAGATCCACGCAAAGCTCCTACCCGAGGATGTCGTGCCCTGCCTCGCCGACGAGCAGTTACTCGCCGAGCAACGCTTGATCAAGGGGCAGCTCATCACGAAGGCAATCGACGCCATGGAGGATGGGCCCAATCGGGCGGCGTTCGTGGGCGTGTACATCGAGGGAAAAACGACCGCGACGATCGCGACCGAAACTGGCGTATACGAGGGCTCGGTCCGGAGCGCCTTGAGCCGTGGTCGGGCCGAGTTTCGAGAGATCTACGAGCGTCTCCACGGCGAGCGAGACGACCTCGATGCGCTCGATGCGGCGACGCTCGCCGTGGTCGCGCTTCTCCTGTTTTCGAGGGTTCGTATCTGGGGCTACGTCGACCAGATCCTCGGCCTCATAGAGCCCCGCGAGCCTGCAGGGGCGATGCCGAGACGCGAGCCCTCTACGCGCTCGCCGTGGCGACGTCTCGCGCCCGCCCTTGCCGCGCTGCCGCTTCTGCTGCCATCCGCGCCTCACCCCGTATTACCCGAGGCCCCCCAGTTTGCCGCTGCTGCGCGTGCCGCCGAGGCCCTCCACAGTCCACCGTCGCCGCCGCCGGTCACGACACCGTTGGCCTCGACCACGTCCCGGCGCCCGTCCCCGCGGAAACGCACCGAGCAGCAGCTCGAGGATTCCCGAGAGACCGAGCGCAACATGTTGCAGCAGGCAGCTTCGCTTCTCGTCCGCAAGGAGCCAAGGAGCGCCTTGGTCCTGCTCCGCGAGCATGCCAGGAGATACCCCGAGAGTCGCCTCGCAGAGCAACGTGACTCCTATACTCGACAAGCCATGATCGCGCTTGGAGAGCGCATAGGCGAGTGAGGTTGGCGCGTACGCGGTTGACGCGCGCCTTTGCTGTTCGTCCGAATTGCAGGGTGTCATCCCTGGAGAGGAGCATTCCATGCGTGGTATCGGGAAGTGGCCTCGAGCGTCGGTATTCGTGACGTCGTCCGCGCTCATCGCCATGCTGTTGGCCGCAAGCTGCCAAGAAGCGCTCGACATCGAGGAGGCCGACCTCATCTGCCCTGCCGACTTGCCCGATTGTACGCTGTGCGAGGAGGTCGAAGACTGCGGCCCCGGAACGGAGTGCCACACGTGGACCTGCACGAACTCGATCTGTCGACCCATCAATGCGGCACCGATGACCGAGTGCTCGACGGGCGTATGCAGTGAAGATCCTGTCTCCGTATGCGTCGCGAGCGCGGCTGACGGCGGATGAAGCATCAAGGAGGCGCAGCACCAATGCTACCCGCGAGCAAGCGATTAACGCCGGTTCCGACAGGCGACGAAGAGGAGCCCGAAACGCAGGTATGGAGGGGGGCGCCCCTCTTGGACGGCGGCGCTGGGATGGCTCCTGCTTGGGCGAGCACTGCGCCGCCCAGCGCCGCCGTCCAAGGGGGGCCGCCCCTCGATGATGACCCGGAGCTGCCACGCGATACCCGCGTGGATCCTCCGCGCGTCTTCGACGAAAACGCGCCCCCCGAGAGCAGCGTGGTCCCCGTCGCCAGTCGTCGGCAACCCTGGTGGGCGCGGTTCTTCGCCACGCTCGCGGACGCCTTCGGCAGCCCACCGCTGTGGAAACGGCTTCCGCCGATCCCGCCGCCGCGCTCCCCCGAGGCAACGCGCGTCTCTGCGGGGGCCGTGGGACACGACGAGCACGGCGAGTACATGCTGTTCGCCCTTCTGCGGGCCCCCAGCGTCTATCAGCGGGCCGCGGTGCACGTTGCTTACCGCGCTCTAGATGCGCGACGGCGGGGCGACGACGCCTACGCCGAGTTCATCGTGCAGTTCACGCTGTCTCGGATGCGCCCTGATCGGGATGGCAGGATCTCGATGCAGCGGTTGCAGGACTCCCTCTGTCATCTCGGACATGCGGGAGGCATCGCACCCGTGTTGAGACGGCTCGAGGACCAGGGGATCGTAGAGCTCGTTCTGAAGGACAGTGACGATCCGATGGCTGCCATTCTCCGGCTGGACATCACGCACGTCGTGCTCCGAGTGAGGGCGTGAACGTGGAGAGGACCCACATGGATCAAAGCCACCCCAATCCGGAACCGCGCATCCCCACGGAGCTCGCTCTCGCAAGCGATGGTGTCGTGTACGTTCACGCGGAGGAGGGCTCGCCTCCTGATGAGGGACGCGCAGTGTTCGTCGGATATGCCCTCAAACCTCGCGAGGTGGCGGCGTACGGCGTGCGCCAGCTCCTCGCGTGGGCCGTGATCGGTCGGCTCGCGCTCGGAAGCGATGGGCGCGTCTACGTGCACGAGGGGGAGATCGGCGGGCATGGCGTGCGGAAGGCGTTTCGTGGGGTTGCCATGACGTCCACGGAGCGGGCCGCTCTCGTGGAGGAGCTTCATCGGACCGCGTTCAATCTGACGCTGCGCGTGCAGAGCAAAGCTGGCCAGCGAAAAAGCACCTGACCATCGGTGATCGTGCTCCCTCACTTGTACCATTTTATGACCTGGCCACGCTCGCCGCGGTTTGTCCAGTAAACGGCTTCCTCGTCGACGAGTACGTCGTAAGGGTTGTCCTGTCCATCCGCGATTACCTCGGCCCCCCCGCCCTGCTTGGGTATTCGCAATACGCGCCCCTCTTCGGGGCTCGTCCAGTACACATGCATATCATCGACGGCAATACCTTCCAGGCCGACCGCGCTCATTGCAAGCACCTGCTCTTCTCCACCGGCCTTGGCCACTCGCATCACCGAACCGCCGGACTGATTCACCCAGTACACATGTGTCTGATCGAGGGCGATGCCCTGCGGCCATGGTTGCCCCGAGGCAAGCTCCTCCGGCGTACCCCCCTCGCGCCGCATGCGAGCCACGGTTCCACCCTGATTCGTCCAGTACACGTGCGCCTCGTCTATTGCCACGTCATACGGTCGGTTCTGGCCAGCAGCGAGGACCTGCAGGGAGTTCTTGCCACGCGGATCAACCCGCAGGATCTCGCCGCTCTGCCACCCCGTGTAGAAGACGGCACCATCCTCGCCGACCGCGATGCCACCGGCCAGTTTGCTGGGCCGCTGCAAGACTTCGACCGGAACGCCGCCGAACCAAGCCCATAACTGGCCATCCGTATCGTTCCAATACAACTGGCCCGATGCCGCGAACGCGACGGCCCTGGCGCATAGCGCTGGCCCCCGCGCGATCACTTCGGGAGTCCCCCCTTCGCGCTTCACACGCGCCACGACGCCGCCACCGTTTGTCCAGTATACATATGCGCCGCCGCGTGCGAGAAACCCAGGAAGAAAATCGGTCTCCGCGAGCGCCACGGGCCGGCGTGGCGAGAGATGCGTCCAGAAGGGCGCAAGGATCGCCGCAACCATTGCGAACCCCAACATCGTCACCCCGACGCCCCGGCGCCGCCTCCGCGCCGTGTCCGTACGCGCTATATCGAGCACGCGCGCCACTTCGTGCGGCCTGGGGCGCGCACGCGGATCACGCGCCAGGCAGTCCCTCACGACACGCGCGAGACACCGGGCGAGGCCGCGCGGCTCCACCTCGCCCGCGACGGGCGCGCAGCCGCCGGCCATTTCCGCAAGGATCAAGCCCAACGCGTAGATGTCGCTTGCCGGGGCGGCCGGCTCGCCTGCACGTTGCTCCGGCGCGGCATACGCAGGTGTCATGATATCGGGATCGTCGACCTCGCCGCCCTCGATCGGGGTCACGAGATCGAGGTCGATGACGATCGGCTCGTGGCCGTCCCGCAATACGATATTTTCGGGCTTGAGATCCCGAAGGACGATCCCCGCCTCGTGTATCGAGGAGAGCGTGCGGGCGAGGGCTATGCCTATACGCACCGCCTCGTCCACGCGGAGTACGCGCCGATGCTCGAGAACCTGCCGCAGGGTCGGCCCCGGGACGAATTCCCGCACGAGAAAATGGATATCCTCGTGCTCTTTGATTTCCGGCTCGATCGGCCGTGCCACACCCGTGCAGTTCTGCATATGGTTGAGCCATCGGGCCTCACGAGCCAGCCGGAGGCGGGTCTCGACACGCGCCTCGAGGGCGAGCTTGATCGCCACTCGCCGCGGTGGCGCCGCCCCAAGGTCAAGCGCGGCGAACACGCGCGCATCGACGCCTTCGCCCAGCACCTCTTCGAGCACGTAACGGGCCGCGAGGACATTCCCGGACGCGCAGCATGGCTCTACGCGTCCAGGGACTGGGAGCGTGCGCGCATATCCGCTGGGCTCGGTCCAGCTCATCGCGAGCGCTCCGAAGGCGGCGGCCGGACCGGTATAACCACGGATACCGTTGCCGACATGACGAATCGGCCCGTGCCGTCCCCTAGATGAATGTCTCTCTTGGCGGGCATGTCCGCAGTGGTCCGTGGCACTGGATCATAGGTCACGTCTGCGTCGAGCAATCCGTCGCCATTCCAGTCGATGAGGGAGAGGCCGCCGCTCCCGCCCCGGTCCTGACCGTGTTCGATCGCGGGTAACACATCGAATGCCGCCTCCGGCGGGCGGAACCCCCGTCCATCGCCGCGCAGGAGCCAGACCTGCCCGGGGTCGCCGTCGTCATCCGGCGCGAGCACGAGGTCGAGAAGGCCGTCGCCGTCTACGTCTCCGAGGTCACCCTGGTTCGCCGGCATCGGTATCTCAGCGACGAGGCCTGGCGCATGGCCGAGCGGGACGTCGCTTTTCGGAGCAAATCTGCCGGCGCAGTCGCCGGATAGCAGATACACCTTGGTGGGGCTGACCCCACCGCTTGCGTAACTCGCCACGACAAGGTCCGCGCAGCCGTCTCGATCCACGTCCCCGAGCGTCCGCGTCGGCGAGGTAATGTAGCTCTGGATCTCCGAAAGGTCGAATGCATCTTCCACGAGCACGGCGCCTTCGTTCATCGCGTCGAGCACGGTGGTCCCCACGAAGATCCTGGGACGCCCCGCGTTGCCGGGGAACTGCCTCCACGTCACGACGTCCAGGCGACCATCGCCATCCACGTCTCCTCGAGAGATTCTGCTCATCACACTGGCGGGCATGCGTGGCAATCCGCAAGGGGGGGCCGCACGCACGCTCGCTCCACCCTCTGCACAGAGGCGTATGCGCTGGCTGTGACACGTGTCCCCGACCCAGCCTGTGAGCTCGAGCTCGCCATTACGATCGAGGTCCGTCCACATGGGTGAATCCAAGCAGGGATACTGGAAGGACAGGGGCGGGTCGAGCGTCCCATCTCTGCGGATCACATAAAACTCGGCCCCGCAGGAGGGCGCCGTCCTCGAAGGCTGCCTGCCGAGGACGTGAACCTGCTCGATGGGCACCTCGAGTGGTGTACACATCCTCGGCGTGGCGAGCGCTTGATGCCTCGCCACGCCCAAAGCGAGCGCCGCAGCGGAGACAGCACAAGCCCAGGGCGTGCGCCCGTGCGCGGTGCGGCCGCTCGACGCCGCCAGCCGCGCGGCGACGTTCCGCGCTGTAGGACGCAGAGCCGGGTCGGGCTGCATGCATTGCATAATGAGGATCCTCAGCCAGCCAGGCACCTCCTGCGCGAGCGCGCGCCAATGCGCAGATGGCGGAGCTCGTCGCAGCGCGAGCGTCTCCGCAGGGGTCTCGCCTGCGAGCGGCACGTGGCCCGTCAACATCTCGAACAGGCATACCCCGAGTGCGTACACGTCCGCGGCCGGCAAGGCAGGTCGACCCGCCAGCTGCTCCGGAGCTGCATAACGCGGCGTCATCGGAGCGGGTCTCCTCCGCGTGATCACCTGCGTCTCCCACAGGGCACGCGCGATACCCAGATCGACGAGCACAGGCTGCCGCCCGCCTCGTAGCCGGACATTGGAGGGCTTGAGATCACGATGAACCCCGCCCACCCCATGCAGGGCAGAGAGCCCTCGGGCCATGCCCGCCCCCAGGCGCGCGGCCTCTGCAGGCGGCAATGGCCCCGTTTCTTCCAGCATTTCCCGCAACGAAGGCCCTTCGATAAGTTCGAGCACGAGGAACGGCAACCCATCGTGCCAGCGCAACTCGGACTCGATGAGGCTGACCACGTGCGCGCTGCCCCCGACCGCCTGTACGCGCGCGAGCATGCGCAGTTCGCGCGCGACGAGCCGGCGAAGAGCCTCCCCGGAGGCCGCGTGCTCGGGACGGAGGACCTTGATCGCCACGGGCCGTGCCCGTGCGCCGTCCCACGCGCGAAATACGAAGCCGAATGCTCCGTTCCCGATCGGCGCCTCGATCACGTACCGGTCGGCTAGAGAATTGCCGACACCAACGAACTGAACGTCCCGCTCGTCCGACATGTGACGCACCAATGTCAGAAGCGCAAGTCGACGACGGTCTCCCCGCTGCCCTGGCTGCCCCCGGGTCCACGAAGATTGCGCAGGCCATGACGCTCCATAGCCCGCTGGATGTACCGGCGGCCCACGCCCGCAAGCTCGGCCGTGTGGGTGACGTTGTAGCTCGTCTTCTCGAGGGCCTTCAAAATGTACGCGCGCTCGTACCCTTCCTTGATCCGATCTATGCCCTTGAAGAGATGCTCGTCGAGGTTCACGGGGATATCCTCGAGCGCCAGGTGCACCTCTTCCTTCGGTCCCTCCGAACGCTCGGCGCCCAGCAGCATGGCGAGCCGAATCTTGTGCCGGAGTTCCCGCACGTTTCCGGGCCAGGACCTCTGCTGAAAGCCCGCGATGGTCGTGTCGGGTAGAGGGGGACTCTCTGGGCTCTGTGCGCGGAACTCGGCCTCGAAATGGCGAGCGAGGAGCGGAATGTCGTCGAGGCGATTGCGAAGCGTCGGGACCTGAACCACGACCTCGGCGAGCCGATGGTAGAGGTCCTCCCGAAATCGACCTCGCTCGACCTCAACGTTGAGAGAGCGGTTTGTCGCGGCGACGATGCGGACGTCGACCTTCCGGACTTCATCGTCACCGAGGCGGCGGACCTCGCGGCGCTCGAGGGCACGCAACAGCTTGGGCTGAAGCTCGAGGGGCAGTTCGCCGATCTCATCGAGGAAGAGGGTACCTCCATGCGCCTCTTTAAAGCGGCCGCCACGGTCTCCCGCGCCGGTATAGGCGGTTCTTCGGGTGCCGAATAGCTCCCCTTCGATGAGCGTCGCCGGGATAGCCGAGCAGTCGAAGACCACGAGGGGGCCATTATCGCGGCGGCTGTGCCGATGTATTCCTTCGGCGACGAGCTCTTTGCCCGTGCCCGTCTCCCCCTCGACGAGGACTGTCATGTCCGTGGGGGCCACGAGCTCGAGCAACCCGAATAGGCGACGCATGGCGACGCTGCGACCCAGCATGGATCCGAAGCGGTCTTTCGCGGAGAGGGGGATCTCGATGGCCTCATCCAGCATGCGCAGGCGCAGCATGGAGGTCCCGAGGAGGAGTGTGGCGTCAGGTCGGGCGTATGCGTCGAAGACGCGCACACCGTCAAGCACGGTACCATTACGACTTTTGTTGTCGACGACCCGGATGGACTCGCCCTCGATGCGCACGGTGAGGTGGTGGCGGCTGACGGTCGGGTCGGGGAGGATGAGGTCTGCCCCCGGGCCACTTCCGATTCGGGCGCCGTGGCCGTGGAGTTCGGCCTTCAGGCCCTGGGCGGGGCCGCGGACGACCTCGACGCAGACCTTGCGAGAGCGGAGCTTGATGGGCTCGTCATGACAGGGAGCCGTGCGCGTCCAGTCTCCCTTACCGTCTCCCTTGCCCTGAGATCGTTCATCGGATGAACTCATCGTGACCTTGCTACCACAGGATTACCGGAGCACGCACGCGCATATCTCTAAAAATGCTGGATCCGTCCGGATCCGCTTCGGCCTTCGCAGGCGCCGCAGTGCGTCCCGTGGGACGCGCCTGTGCGTGGATTATCGGTATAGCCTGTGCGTGCCGTGATCGCAGCCAATGAGCCGTCGTGTGTCTGGCGCAATTACAAATTTTCCCGGAATCACATATCATCGACGCGCCCTGCGAGCAGCCAATCGCGCCGTCCCGAGGTGCGTTCATTGGGTACCACTCCGCCTCCTGCGGAGGGCAAAAGTGCGTCCACGTGGACGCACCTAATCTCGCCGAGGCAGGGATTTTCCGCGCCATCACGCTCGGCATGCCCCGTGCAATTCGGGGGCGCCGCCGCTGGCATCGCCCGTCGCGTCATTGCGCGCACGGACCACAGGCGATGCTGGCGAATGAGATGAATGGAGTGAAGCTCATGCCTGCTAAATCGATTGGTTACGCCATCGCCATGGTCGCTCTCGTCGGATCCTCCGGCTGTACTGGTCCGGATGGACTGGGGACAAAGGGCGCACCCGCTGAATCCGGGGTCGCGGATCACTACACGGAAACGATACTCGCCTCTGGCCCGGGATGGTCCAAGCTCCGTATCAGCGGGTATGCGCTCGATAGCGGCGGGCAGTATTTCGATGGCAACGTCTACGTGCTTCGTAACGCAGCTGGCATTGCCACCTCGCCACTCGACGATGGAGTCAAATCCGAGCTGGAGCTCGAGGCAGGTGGTGTGGACGGAGATGTCGTGTACTCCGTGAGCGAAGACACCATAAAAGAGATCATGGCCTCGGAGAAAGCCGGCGCGCTCTCGCCTGCCTTACAGGCGATTGCCGAGCCCGGTGACGTCGACTCCGATGCGCGGGGAGGTGCCAAGCTCTTCGGCAAATGCAGCAGCAAGTCCACGACGATGACGAAGGCGGTCGATCTGAGTGCCGTCCTCACGTCGACCCACGAGTTCGGCTCCGGCTTCACAGGGACCCTGGCCCTGGATGGCAATGTCGAGGGCTCCGCCACGGTGGAAATCAAGGTCGAGCGTAAGCGATACGCCATTTTCGGCGCCTGCATCCCGTACGCTATACGTTTCGAGCACGCGCGGGCGTACGGAAACGCAGTCGTTGGACCCAGCCTGAGCCTCACGGGAACCCTCACCTACAAACCCAAGCCCTGGGAAACGGAGATCGCCAAGCCGTCCTTGGGTGCGCTCACGTTCATGGTAGGGCCGGTTCCTGTCCGAATCCCCTTGAGCCTGCCGGTGTCCGTCGGCTTCGATCTCGAGGCGAGCGCTACCGGGACACTCGTGTACAACACCGGGCAGACCGCCAGCGGCAACTTTGACTACCAGTGCACGCTCAACGAGTGCTCTGGCACCGGAAGCTACAGTTTTTCGGGCTCATCGCAAACTCCGACCGTCACAGCCAGCGCGGAGGGACGTGTCAAGCCGGCCGTCTGGGCACAAGTTGCGGTGCGTGCTGCCTTGTACGACGAGAAGCTCGCATACGCCCAGGCTGGTGTTCGTCCGTATGTGTACGGCGATCTCTGGGGTTACTATGGCAATAACTGCGGCGATGCCAACGAGGACGGCGAGAACGAGACGGTTGATGCGCTCACGTTCGATCTGGACTGGCAGGTCCGCATCACGGGGGAAGCAGCTGCGTTCGGTGGCACCCCCAAGCGGTGGAAGCTCTGGCAATCGAAACGCAACCATATCGCATTTTGGGACCTCGCTGGCTCCAAGGCCATCGAGCCCATGCTGAGCGGTCCGGCGACTGCCTCGACGGGGGCATCCTCGCAATATGGCGCGAAAATGCGGCCCTGCTGGCCCTACGAAGACAGCGTCAACTACGCTCTCGCGTGGGGCAACGACACAACGGCATACTTCAGCGGTCCCGCCCAAACCTGGACCAACGTCACGGGGGCCTGGGGCAACGTGGGGTCTTATACAATGAATCTCACGGCGCTGTCCGACGAGCATGGTCGAAATTTCAATGGAACGACGGCGCGTACCGTGCATATCGGTCAATCGAGTGAGAACCTGGCGCTCGGGGCAAGCACATCGGCGTCCTCCACATTCTGCTCTGGCAGCGACGTGCACTGCTACCACCCCGAGCGCATCAACGATGGAGACCCCAGCACGGCGCTCGGCGGCTACACGAGCTGGTCGAATGATTATGGCAACTCATTGCCACAGTGGGTCGAGCTGAATTTCGGCAGTGCGCATAGCTTTGCGCGTGTCGAGCTGTACACGACCATGGGCTACGAGGTGCAGAATTACGAGCTGCAATACTGGAACGGCAGCGCATGGCTACCCTTGGTCACCGTGTCTGGCAACACCGAGGCTCACCGCACGCATACATTCCAGAGCGTAAGCGCATCGAAGCTGCGCGTCATGGGACTGCTCGGCTCCGTCGTGCAGCCCGGATACGTCAGGCTCAACGAGGTGGAGGTCTACGAGAACTAGGGGCCTGGGACGGGGATGCCCCGCCCCCTGTTGAACTTGACGTTTGCAGCGGCGGCCCGGACGAACCCTACGCGACGTCCTCTCGATATAATCCAGACAACACACAACTTTCCTGACGCAGGAGGCTGTTTTCGTGGCTCTTCTTTAGGGGTTGGCGAACGCTACGCTGCATCGAACCCGTGTGCCGTCGTCGCGCGAGAGCTACGGCAGCGCGGCGTCGAGGCCAGCGTGCGCACGGTTCAGCGCGCGGCAGCCGACCGGCAGAGGTCACTATCGCTTGACACGTCCTGACCCGAGGAGCCCCCGCCCTGCCCCGAAGAGCGCGAGCATCGCCCGCTACATCATGGTTCTAGGTCGCCTCGAAGCCCGTACCGCTTCATCGCCATCTGTACGAATTTCCGTCCCACGCGGGCGAGCTCTGCTGCGCGAGATACATTGCCGTCCGTCTTCTGGAGCATCAGCCTTAGGTAGTGCTTTTCGTATGCCTGGGCCACGCGATCGCGGCCGTGAAGCAGCGGTTCGTCCAGGCGAATGCCGAGAGACTGTACATCCGGCTCCCACCCTTCGTTGCTCTTCGACCCTTCGCTGGTCCTGAACGCGAGGGCGCGCGCCACCGCGTTGCGAAGCTCTCGCACGTTCCCGTTCCACGTCAAACCCGAAAAACTGTCGATGACCTCCTGCGAGAGCGGATGCGTGGACCGCATGCGCGCCGACAGCTCCTGTTCGAAATGGCGAACGAGCATTGGGATGTCCTCGGAGCGCTCCGAGAGCGGCGGCAGACGCACCGGGACCACGGCGAGCCGATAATACAGGTCCTCGCGGAACGCACCGAGGTCGACGGCGCGGGACAGCGGCCGGTTCGTGGCGGCGACGACGCGCACGTCGAACCGCTTGGGCAGATTTGCTCCCACGCGACGCACCTCCAGGCTCTCGAGCACCCGCAAGAGCTTCGGCTGAAGGCCATGCGGGAGTTCCCCGATCTCGTCCAGGAAGACCGTTCCTCCGTCGGCTTCCTCGAAGATTCCAGGCCTATCCATCGTTGCACCGGTGAATGAGCCCCTGATGTGCCCGAAGAGCTCGCTCTCCGCGAGCTCCTGGGAGAGGGTCGAGCAGTCGAGCACGATGAAAGGCCCCTTGGCCCGCGGGCTGGCCTCATGAATCGCTCTCGCGGCCACCTCCTTCCCCGTCCCCGTTTCCCCCTCGATCAGCACCGTGGCGTCGGTGGCCGCCGCGCGTTCCAGCACGGCAAATATGGCCCGCATCGCGGTGCTTCTTCCGAGCATGTGCCCGAAGCATTCACCAGGGAAGAGAGGCAGCTCGATGAGCGTGTTCACCATCAAAAGTCGGAATACGGTCTGGCCAATCGTGATACACGAATCCGGACGTGCATAACCATCCCGCACCTGAACGCCGTCAACGGTGGTGCCGTTGAGGCTACCGGCGTCTAGGATCCTGATCTTGTTGCGCTCGATCCGCAAGGTCAGGTGGTGCCGGCTCACGGTTGGGTCCTTGACCTTGAAATCACAGTCGGCGCCGCTACCGATCCGGACCCCGGGGCCCGGGAGCTCAAGGATCTCCCCAGCCTGGGGCCCCTGAATCACCTCGACGCGAATCTTATTAGTTCGTAACGTCAATCCGTTCGGCGACGGCACTATCGTATTCGTCGAGTCGTCGTCCCCTCGATTCATTGTTCCTCCTCGTCAGGCTCGGTCGTTTAGGAGCTTCGTAAGCCCCGCGCGGGACTGCACGCCGAGCAAGCTGTAGATGTGCTGAACGTGCGTGCGGAACGTATTCGGACTGATGTGCAGCTGGTAGGCGAGCTCCTTGTAGGTAAGGCTGGAGCGAGCCAAGAGGAGCGCAATCTCACGCTTGCGCTCGGGGAGCTTCTCCAGAATGGGCGAGCTCTCGGCACGGCAAGGGCGCAGGTTGCTCGGCAGGCTCCACTCCCGCATCGACAGGAGGTGTACATCCTCGTGAAGCACGTGCGTTTCTTTGGGGAGCACGTGCACGTGCACCTCGAGCGCGGCAAACCGATCGGGATGACCGACCTGCCAGGATCCGCCGCCGGCCGTGAGCCGCTGCGCGGAGCTCACGAAATCGAGCAGGGCGCCGCGGCTTTGGGTAGCCCTGCCAGCATGGTATCGCGCGATCAGGTCAAGTGCCCTCTGGTTCACTTCCAGGACTGCGCCGCTCTTTCGGGCAAGGCAGATGTACCCGAGCCTCTGCTCTTCCACGATCTGAGATAGGATCGAACGCGACGCCACCAGGGGCAAACTGGCTCGATGGACGGCGTCCCGCACGTCGTCGACCAATGCTTCCATAAGCAAGGGCGCGGCCGTCGGGAATTGCGTGCCTCTCTCCGTGAGCAGCGCCAGCATGACGTGCTCCGTGCCGCGGCCGGGAACCATCCGTTGATGCACCTTGTAGCCGGCCCCCTCCCCCAGCCCGAATGCGTCGAGGGCCTGGAGCACTTCCAGGCCGTCACGCAGGGGCCCTGCTATGGCATCCGCGTCGCGCCAGAAGCCGCCGGGGCTCGCCTCGAGGACGAGGCGGAGCGCGGGCTCCAAGTGCTCGGAGCTCGTGCTCATCCACCCCTCGAGGAGCTCCGTGGGCAAACGCATCGCGTGACTGATGAGGAGCTGCGGTGCGTCCCTGCGCACCACGGAGAGCAGGCCCGCCACGGTAGGGACGCACTGCGCGAGGGCGTCGAGGATCACCGTGGGGTCGTCCCCCGCGGCGACCCTCGATAACATCTGCGCAGCACGACGCAAGGCCCTTCGCTGACGATCGTCCATGGTGCTCCTTGTCACGCCAATCTACCCGCTTCCCGTGAGGGGAAGCAAGGCATCCACGAGCGACGCGGACGAGCCCCGCGCAGAACTCCCACTGGCTGGAGGATCGAGTCGGGGCCGCGCCCGGCTCACCTTGCCGATGAGCGCCAGCATCCCCTCCGATGACAGGGTCGTGTAGTGCGCGCACCGGTACACGCCTCGGCCCACGTGCACGGCTCTCGTCATTTTCTCCGCCATGGATGGCCACGGGGACGCGAGCCTCGCCATCGCGTGCCCCAGATGCTCCTCGAGCCACGCGAGGTACTTCTCTCCGAGCGCACGCGCATGTTCCCGGGCCTCCGCGTACTTCGAGGCCGAAACGCCCTTCGGGATCAGAATCGACAGGCAACTCTCCTTGCCGGGGTCTCGATCGCCACCGTTCGGGTTCAGGCTGGCGAAGTCGTTCGCTAACCGGAAGGTATGGTCGGCGAGCTGTCCGACCTCGATCAAGGCTCGCAAGCGCTCCTCGTGGACGTGCTCTGCAGGCGTCGCGAGCCCGCAGAAGAGAAATAATACCTCCACGGCAATGGTCGGCGCCGTGTCCGCCACGTGCAGCAGCAATCGAAGCTCGCGGCGTAGCTCGGCGAAGCGGGCAGGATCGCTCGCATCCTCGCGCAGGAGGAGCCGAATTCGTTCGCCGACGGGGCCAGGCGCCCTGGACGCATACCTCGCCTCGATCTGCTCGATCGCTTCCTTTCGCGGAGGTCCGCCGAACCCGAGCCGGCGCACGAGTGGATTGTCGACAACGTCCGGCGCGCGTTCGAGCGCGTTGGCCCGATAATGGCGTACGAGCGCGTCACGGCAGGCCTGCGCGAGCGCGCCGCTTGCGCTCGCGTGGCGCGCGAAGAGGCTCTCCCATTGCTTGCCGATGGCGTCGACAATCCGCATGCCCCGCCCGACCGGGGGAGCGGCAGGTCTATCTCCACGGGCGATCGCCTCCAGGTGCTCCGTCGCAGAATGCAGTCGCGCGCGCCATGCCTCCGGCGTCTCGCCAGGCAGGACCCGATCGAAGACACCATTGTCGCCTGCCGAGATGGCGAGCATGCAACGAATGGCGAGTTCGGCCGAACGCTCCCAGCCCTCCCCCGTCGGGTCCGCCTCGTCCGGCACGCGGAGCATCATGTATGCGCCCGTGTACGCATAATTGCGATCTCCCTGGCGCAAGGCTCGATCCGGGAGCAGGAGCCCCTCGGACAGCGCCTCGCCGAGCACCCGCGCTGACATGGCCTCGACGAGCAGGTCACGCTCGGCGTCCGCGTCGGCGTCCCTGGGCAAACGCGCTCGCACGATCTGCTCGATGGAGCGCTCGGGCTTCGCTGCCATCACCTCGATGAGGTCCAGGAGCTCGGCGGGCCAAGGCGGCTCGACCGAGATCGATGGCCCTAGACTCCTGTCCGCGCCCTGCAAAAGGACGTGCGCGACAGGGAAACGAACCGCGCGCCGGAGCGCATGAAGAATGCCTTCCGCCGTGGGAGCGCACGGATGGACCGGCGCCGCTGCCGTGGCAGGCGCGGCCAGGAGGATGTTCTGTGCAGCCTGACCCGGGGCGATGACCGCGTCGTAGTCTTCGGTCGTGCAATCGGACCAGCGGGCCGCGGGGACAATTCGAATCGCGTACCAGGCATCGTCCACGAGCGCGCGCTCGTGGCCACGCATCTCGCGCGCGTCCAAGCGGCGCACCTCCACGGCGGGCTCTTTCGTCGGATCGGCGTGGCGGGCTTCCAGCCTCGCGTCGACCTCCTCTGCTGAGGCGCAGACGGGAATGGTGAGCCGCAGCGGCGCAGGTATGCGAGAGCGCGGCAGCGACTGAACGAGCTCGAACACCTGATCGAGGTCGTATCCGGGCGCAAAATGAGACGGCGCGTCCCGCAGACCTCGATCGATGAGGTTTCCGATCTCCTCGGGACGGGCGTCGGGCCACAACGTCGTCGTCGCGACGCACGGCACGAAAGGAGGGAGGCAGAAGCCGGGACGCACGACGTCCGGCTCCTCGGCGCCGGTCCGGAGGACGAGATCGACATCCCGCTCCCAGGCGAGCTCGTCCGGATAGTCGATCCAGAATTCGAGGACCATCCGTGGCTCCGGGAGAGACTTGGTCGCCTCGCAGGCCGCCTCGATGCAAGCGACGAGCCTGGCCCGGGAGCCCCCCGAGGTGCGCATTCGTGCGAGGTTACCGCGCACGCTGGAGCGAATCCCGCGTTGAACGAGCGCTCCGTGTTCCTGGATCTCCGCACGCAACCACTCGAATTGCGCGGCGACGACGTCGAAGAATGCTTCCGGCCTCTTGTCGACGTTTTGACGGGAAGCGATGCAGACGAGCAGTGTTCCCACGTCGCCGCGCAGCGCGACGTGCTCGGTGCAGGCGACGACATTGGCGGCTCCGGCGGCGTAATCGCGACCGGATTCGCCTTTGCGATGGTTTCCGTCCGGGAGCAGGATGATGCGACGCGATTCTTTCCTCGCGGCCCGCCAGGGCGGCTGACATTTGACCTCAAACCAACGCGGAGGCTGCATGGGAAAACTCCTTGCTCGCAGGGTAGAGCCGCCGACCCAATGAAGATCGAGCGGCAGGGATGCCCCGCGGCAGTGCAGGAGCCATGCCTGCGGTCCGGAAGCGTTTTTCCCGGGTTTCTCCGGGGGTGGGTGCATCCGGCAGAGCGCAGTGGGAGGCCATTCGGAGGGTCGGGCTGTATCCAGGCGGCGGCAGTCCCTCCAGTGCGATGACCCGCGAGGAACCCGAGGACGCGCCAAACCTCCTTCAGGCTGGGCAAGGCGAGGTTCCTCCTGGCGCGTCTCCGGCGGCCTGGATGGCGCCGGGCGTGCCGCTGGTCCCTCCGTCGGGGGTCAGGGCCAAGAATAGGTTGGTTGTATCGAGATCGCGGCGAACGCTGCCGGCAGCGTGCGCCTCGGCGAGCAGAACCTCGAGGCAGGTCCCTTCAGGGGGCGAACTTCCGCAGCCAGACGTTGCTGCCCTGGCCGGTCACCGCGTCGTATCCCGTCACCAGGACGTTGTCGGCCCCGTCGGCAGCGATCCCCATTCCGTAATCGTTCGCGTTGGCGGCGCCGTTGTACCCGTTCGTCCACAGGACCATGCCCGTCGGCGAGAACTTACGCGTCCAGACGTTGATCCCCTCGCCCACCACGTACTCATAGCCCGTGACGAGCACGTTCCTCCCGGAATCGGTGGCCACGTCGTTGCCTCGATCCCAATAGTTGGCTGCGCCGTTCCACGTGCTCGACCAGATCGAAGCTCCCTGGGAGGTGTACTTCTGGATCCAGACGTTCTCGTCCTGGCCATTAACGTAAACGTAGCCACTCGCGATGACGTCACCATTCACATCCACGGTCACGGCATTGGGACGATAGCCGGTCGCATTGAAGGTCATAGCCGAGGTGAGCGTCCCGTTCGCGGCGTACTTGATCACCCAGATCTTGTCCGCGCCGCCGGAGAGCGACGTCTCGAACCCCGACGCGATAACGTTGCCGGCTGCGTCGAAGCTGACGGACATCTTTCCGATTGCGAAGCCCGAGGAGGCGGCGTAGTTCCTCATCCAGCTCAGGGTCCCCGTCGCGGTATACCTGGCGATCCAGAAGGACGCGGGGCTACCCGACGCCGATCCGACGACCGCGATGAACCCCGACGCATCCACCGCAACGTCGTATCCGATGTCGTCCCCGGGAAGCGCGTGGGTCGCCTTCCAGAGGACTCCGCCGCTCGTCGCGCTGTGCTTACGGATGACGATATCAAGGCCGGTAGACGAGCTCGCCTCCGCGCCGACGACGACGGGATCCCCCGAAGGGGCGACGGCGACGCCATACCCATAGTCGTTCCCGCTGGCGGCCCCGTTGGCGTTCGTGGACCAGAGCAGGCCGCCCTTGGGGGTGAACTTCCCGAGCCAGATGTTGAGCCCTTGCCCGACGACCGATTCGACGCCGGTCACCAGGATGTTGCCTGCGGCGTCGCTCGCGATGGCGAACCCTTGATCCTGCCCGCTGGACGCACCGTTGTAGTTGCCGGTCGCGAGCGCGGAGCCAGGAGAAACACAGCTATTGTTGCAGCCATCGCCATTGTTCGTGTTCCCATCGTCGCAGATCTCGCCGGGCTGGACGAACCCATCACCACACGCGGGCGGCTTGCAGAGCATCGTGCACGTGTCGTCGTTGTTCGCGTTCCCGTCGTCGCACTGCTCGGTGAGCTGCTTGATACCGTCTCCGCACGTAGGCGGCTTGCAGAGCACCGTGCAGGTATCCTCGTTGTTCGCGTTCCCGTCGTCGCACTGCTCGGTGAGCTGCTTGATACCGTCTCCGCACGTAGGCGGCTTGCAGAGCGTGGTGCACGTATCGTCGTTGTTCGTGTTCCCGTCGTCGCACTGCTCCGTTGCTTGCTTGATGCCGTCTCCGCAAGCAGGCGGCTTGCAGAGCGTGGTGCACGCGTCGTTGTTGTTCGTGTTTCCGTCGTCGCAGGTCTCGCCGAACTGCAGGAATCCATCACCACAAAAGGGGGGCTGGCAAAGCGTGGTGCAGGCGTCGGTGTTGTCGAGATCCCCGTCGTCACACGCTTCCCCCACTTGCACGATGCCATCCCCGCACGCAGGGAGCTTGCAGGTGTTCGAGCATGCATCCGCGTCGTTACCGTTTCCGTCGTCGCATGCCTCGCCCGGCTGGACAAACCCGTCCCCGCATTTCGCGTTCTTGCAGGCATTCGTACAGGCGTCTGTGTTGCTGGTATTGCCGTCGTCGCACTGCTCGGCAGCCTGCTTGATGCCGTCGCCGCAAGAAGGCGACTTGCAGAGCGTCGTGCACGTGTCGTCGTTGTTCGTATTGCCGTCGTCGCACTGTTCGGCGACCTGCTTGATACCGTCACCGCAAGAGGGCGGTTTGCAGAGTGTGGTGCACGTGTCGTTGTTGTTCGAGTTGCCGTCGTCGCACGTCTCGCCGGGCTGTGTATACCCGTCACCGCATACCGCGAACTTGCAGGAACTGGTGCAAGCGTCGAGGTTGCTCAAGTTGCCGTCGTCGCACTGCTCACCTGCCTGGAGGATGCCGTCACCACACTTGGCCGACGAGCATCGGTTCGTGCAACCGTCGTTGTCGACGGAGTTTCCGTCATCGCATTGCTCGGTGCCCTGCTTGACGCCATTCCCGCACAACGTGACGGCAACGGCGGCTGCATCGCAAAGCGAGAACCCCGCGCCGGCATAGGATTTAGCCACGATGGGGGCCGTGGAGGTCGCGGTGAGGGAGAACGGATCCAGCACCTTGTATCCTGCCGGATGGCTGAGCGAAAGCTTGACGTTCGTGTAGGGCTTGACCTCGACTACGGCGAAGCCGTCGGCGCCCGTGAAGACCGAACCGCCGATGTGCGTGTATTCGTCGCTCGTCACGAGGACACGCATGCCCGCGACGGGGATCTCGGGCGCCAGGGGCTCCGTCAAGCTCCTCTCCGTGACCTTGACACGAATGCAGTCCTTCGCGACGAGGTCGCTGGGGCTCCAGGAAGCTTCGAGCCCTGGGAAATCGAGATCGTCCGGGGGTTCGGCTGGGCCGCAGCCGGCGAGCACCAGGGCTGCCAGCGCCGGCGGCGCCATCACGACGCGCGCTCGCCAGAAATGAGAAAATGGTTCGAGTCGTCGCATGCTCTCCTCCTCTCTGTCCGGTGGCTACGGACGAGCCGCCTCCCGAGGTTCGACGACGGCCCCTCGGGCCAGATCATTCCGGTAATCGCGCTCCCACTCCGACGCGACATGATCGGGGCGCGGCTTCGGCGCGCTCTCGATCTCGAATTGCATTTCGTTGTCGCCGACCAGATACCCTTCGGCGAACATGGTCCGGTTCTCCTTGCCGGCGCGCGCGAGCTCCTCGGGGGTTCCCAGGGAGAGGTTATACACCGTCCGGTCGTACGTGACGCGTTGCACCGACATGAGCACGGCAGGACCTTTCTCGGTCATGACCTCGTCGCCCTCGGTCAGATCCCCGGCCTTCACGATGCCCCGCCGCGTGGTGATGACGGGGTGCATCTCCGTGACCAGGAGATCGTGACCGTGGCTATCGTACAGGTTCACGAGGGGCTTGCTCTCGCCGCCGGTGACGACGCCGGTGACCGTGAGGACGAGGCCACGATCGTTCGCGACCACCTTGTCACCCACGCGGAAGCTCTCGACGGGCAACAACGTATTGTCTGCGCGACGGATCTCAGTGCCCTCGGCGAAGCACGTCTTGAGGAAATCGACCGGCGCCACCCTCCTCGTGGAGTACCGGTTCCCGCAGGGCTGAGGCCCCTTGGTCTTGGCATACACCATCATGTAGAGGTGCGATCGTTTGCTGTTGTTCGACTGGTAGCAGTTGCCGCCGAAGTTTCCGAGCATGTTGAACGAGCTCTTGGCGCCCGACACATCAGGATCCGAGAATGCATCCGAGAGACCGGTACCAATTGTATCGTTCGTGTAGCCGCCATTGCAGAAGCCTCCATCCTCGTGGAGAACGAGCTGTGCTTGCGTGAAGGCGGGGATGTACGACTCGATGGTGCAGCCGCCGGGGTGGTAGAGCTGGTACGTGCCCTTGATGGGCACGTACCGCGTGTTATTCTCGTACTTTGGCGCGGCCTGCCAGTACGCCGATCCATTCATGGTCAGCTTTCCAGTGAGCAACGAGGTGAGGTTGGTTGCAGCGACACCTGTATACGGATACTTGAACGGCAAGAGCTGACCATTCGTCTCCTGCACGGTGGCGTAGTCGCAATCGAGCTGACCGTAGATCTGCGATGCATACCCGCGCTCCAGACAGATGCGCACGCGTCCGTCATTGTCTGGGTAATTGTAGTAGGTCCGGAGGCCGTACGGGTTGCGCCCATAGTTATTGGTTCCCGCGTAGAAGTCATTGTACAAGGGATCTGCGTTGCTGTTGATCACGTTCGTCGGATGCTCGATGGTGATCGTCGGCACGGCTTTGTAGGTCTTGTCCGTTGTGGATTGCGAGAATGCACCCCCTGGCCCCACCGTCTTCACCGTGGCGTACGTGAAGTGCTGCACGCCGTTCTTCTCAGCGATCGCCAGTGAATCGAGCACGAACATCTTGTTCGGATCGTCCCAGGTGCCGAAATCGATCTCGGGGAACATGAGGGTCACATTTCGCCCGCCGTTGTATTGCTCGATCGGAGGCGGCGCCGCGAGGACCGCATGGGTCGTCCCCTCGAGATCTGGCGTCCGGTACGCGATGCCGTCGACGTAGCTGTAGGACGAGCCGTCGAAGCAGCTCATGACCACGCCGGGCATGAACTTGGTGTTCTTGTAGATGTGGACGTTGACCTTCTCCTCGAGGAGCAGGAAATGACCGCACCAGCTCGTCTCGAGGGCCGAGGTCGCGCTGCTCACGGGCTCCGTGTGCACGGGCTCCCCCGGCATCTCGCCGACGCTCGGCGGCGTAACCTCGCTCGGGCGCTCGCCCAGCCGGCCGCGCTCGAGCAGCTCGAAGAGCTTCGGTGCGTTCTCCGGCGTGTTGCCGGAGGCGAGCAAGCGATTCTTGACGAACCTGTACTGGCGTTCGTCCCGCAGGTCGATATTCATGTACGGCCGGCGCGCCGTCTCGAGCTGCGCCTCGAAGACGGTCGACATGTACCGGCTGTCCTCCGCCAGCGTGGCGGAATCGGGGATCTCGATGGCCGCCTCCGGCGATGCGCAGCTCGACAACCCCAGGGCGGAGACGAGTATTGCCGCGGGACGGAACACGTACGTGAGGTGGTGATGTCGGTTCATGAACCTTCCTCCATGCAATTTGTGGAATGAGCTTCAGCGAATGGTCACGACGAGCCGGTAGTCGAACTCCGCGGCCGTGGCAGGCGACGCGTATTGCGAGGCCCGCACCGCGAGATGATACGAGCCGCCCGCAAGCGACGCGGCGCCGGGATCGAGCGGCATGCTCCCCGAGCCGTCAAGCAGAGAGCAATACCCGCGACCGTCGTCGTCATCGTCCGCGAGCTCATTCCACGCGGCATCGAACAACGTGAGGCGGCTATCAACCTCGTCCGACTCGCAGGTCTCCAGGCCTCCCTCGATGACCTCGGCACGAATCGATTTCCCCGGAGGCACAGTCAACCTATACACATCGATATCGCCGGCCGCCTGATGCCCGCCGAGAATGAACACATCGGAGCCGGAGAGCACGTTCGCATTCATGGCGGTATCATTCGGTTCGCTTTCGCTGCCGCCGGACGACTGGACGTTCACCTCGAGCCTGTACTCGGTTACCGTCGAATCCGTGCCCGTCTCCTCGACCTGAACATAGAATGTCCCTGCCGGCAGGCTCGATACGAGCGCGCCGCACGATTGGATGCCGCTCGAATCGTCCATGGCGACCTCGACGCCTGCCGTATCGAGGAGGCGGATGGTCGTCGTATCGCTGGGGCAGTCGACGCCGCTCCCGTCGAACGCCTCGAAGCGCACGACCGAGGGCGCCGCGAGGACCATCTTGAAGACGTCCCGGTCCGCCACATTGCCGATCGAACCTGCGAGGACCTTGTCCCCGGTGATCAAGGCGGGCGTCGGATCGAGCGCGCGTGCATCCGCCTGCGCAAAGGTATTGTTGGGCTCGACGTCGGGCCCCTCGAGCTGGCAGATGGGGCTGCAACCGTCGCCGGCGACCGTGTTGCCGTCGTCGCAGGTCTCGCCATTGTCGATGGATACGTTTCCGCATACGGCCTTGTTGCGGCACGTGGAATCGCAGAGCATACCGCCGTCGCATTGCTCAAACCCCTCGACGACGCCATTGCCACAGAGGGACAGGAGCTCGACGGCGAGCTTGTACGGGTCGACGATGTTCGCATTTCCGCTCTCGACGCGGACGAAGTAGGTACCAGGTTGCAGGCGGCGCAAGGCCGGCGCAGAGAACGGCTCGAGCCACGAGCACGCGCCGAGGCCGCCGTCATCGTCCGTGGCGAGAATCGTGGCGCCGTCGGGAGCGACCAGCGTCGTCTTCGTATCGATGTCCGCGCAGCTCCCGGGCCCGAACGCATCGAACGTCTGCACGGAGAGGTCCCCGAGCCCCGGCAACGTAATGGCAAAATAGTCCACGTCGGACGAAGGTGATACAGCGCCCCGGAGCACCACGTTCGGCGCGTACGGGCCGCTCGCGAGAGCCGCGGTGTCGTTGGGTTCGTTCTCGGCGGGCAACTCTTGCTTGCACTGGGCGCTGCAGCCGTCACCACCGACGGTATTGCCGTCATCACACTCCTCTCCGGGCCCCTGCGCGCCGTCGCCGCATGCAGAGAGCTGGACGTCGATGGACAACGTGTAATCGAACGTCGCAGCGGGTTGTCCGGCCGATGCGGTGACCGAGACGACGTAGTCGCCTGCAGGGAGCACTGGCGTCGTCACGCGAGAGCAATACCCCGCGCCGGCATCGTCGTCGCTGGTCACGACGAACCCTAGGGGATCGAGGATCTGGACGTAGCTATCGAGTGATGAAGAGTCACACGTCGTCGCGAACCCGTCGATCGTCTCCGCCGTGATCGCTCCGCTCTTCCCCGACGGAATCGTGACCGCGAAAATATCCCTGTCGCCAGCAGGAGCGATTAAGCCCTTGAGCTTCCCCGCGAGTGCAAGCTGGCCGAAGGGGTTTGCCATTCCACTTTCGCCGTTCGGCTCCACCTCGCACCCAGCTTCGAGCTCACACGCGGCGCTGCAGCAATCCCCGGCCGTCACGTTTCCGTCGTCGCACGTCTCCGCGCCGGACGCGCGGACCCCATCGCCACAGGCGGATACGCAGACGCTCGGCTGGAGCGAACAGGTATACCCCGGCTCGACCACGCAAACCGCGCTGCAGCCGTCGGCGGAGACATTGCCGCCGTCATCACACCCCTCGGGAGGCACGAGGACCCCGTCGCCACACCCCGCGACACACGCGCTCGGCGAGCCGGCGCAAGTGTATCCGACCTCCACCTGGCACGTGGAGTCGCAGCCGTCCCCATTGCCATTGTTTCCGTCGTCGCAGCCTTCGCCGACGACGGCGTCCCAGGCCCCGTCGCCGCACGTGAAGATCGAGAGCGTGGCCGAGAGCGTGTAGTCGAAGGGCGCGGCCATCGATTGCTCGCTGGCCCTCACCTCGACGTAGTACGGGCCGGGCGACAGCGGACCCACGGAAAGCTTGGAGCAAAACGCCTCGCCCCCATCGTCGTCCGTCGCGAGCAGCGCCCCCTGCGCATCGAGGAAGGAGAGCTGGCTGTCGAGCGCCAGTGAGGAGCACGTCGTTGCATACCCGTCGAGCGTCTCCACCGTGACGACGCCCTTCGCGCCCGCGGGGACCACGAACTCGAACCAATCCTCGTCTCCGTTGCTGGAGACGAGACCCTTGACGGCTGTGCCACCCATGGCGAGCGTGGCATGGGAATTGGCGCTCGCGGCCTCATCGTTGGGCTCGATCTCGCAGGTGGCCTCGATCTGACACGTCGTCGAGCAGCAATCGCCAGGAACCATTGCGCCGTCGTCGCAGGTCTCCTCGCCGGACACGATTCCATCTCCGCATGGCCCCTCGCTGCCGCCGCTGCCGCCGCTGCCGCCGATGCCGCCGGCGCCGTTGCCGCCGGTGCTGTTGCCGCCGGCGCCTCCTGCTCCCCCGGCATCCCCGCCCTGGCCCCCGGCGCCAGCGCTACCTCCACCGTCTCCGCCTGTCGCCTGGCCGCCGATTCCGCCGGGAGCTGGGCCCCCGTCCTCACATCCCGTCAATGCAGTGCCAAGCGTAACGACAAATGCCAAGACCAGGCCGCTCGCCCAATTGGACCGCATCGATGCCTCCCGTCCGAACTACATTTGTGACGAGCCTGCCCGTTCGAGGGGCCGAGCTCACAGACAAATGGCGTGCAATGGCAAGGATGGTCGCAGTCGCCCGGCGAGATGGGTATCCGCAATTCATCGGATGCAGGAAACTAGCTGCGCGAGCGACGAGTCGTGGGGCTCTTCACCCATCGTCGACCGAGTCACGGGGGATCGGGAGGGTCGGCGCCCGCATGCACGATATCTTCCGGATGTCTATACGCAGAATTGCGTATCTGGACCACTCTCAGGAACACGTCATCTGGCGCCCGGTTTTGTGAGTGACTCGAAATTTTGGCCCCCCCCGTCACGTTGCTGCAAGCTTGGGGCGCGAGCATGAGCACGGCCATTGGCGAAGACACCAGCCCGCCCACCATCAAGCTCCCGACGGATGACGTGCAGTCGGTCGACCTCCGTCCCGGCAAGACGTTTGCCGGTCGGTTCGAACTCATCTCCAAGCTGGGTGAGGGAGCCTTCGGGCAGGTCTGGAAGGCGATAAATACGAAGCTTCACCTGAAGGTCGCGATTAAGATCCCGAGAACAAAGGCACCAGATGATCTCGAGCGATTCCGCCGGGAAGCGCAGGCGCTCTGCCTGATCGACAGCGAGTACGTCCTCCGGTGCTTCGAGTATGGCGACGAGCTGGTTCCCTTCCTGGTGATGGAGCTCCTGACGGGGGAGAGCCTCGCGAAGCGGCTCGAGCGCGAGGGGCCCATGCCGATGCCGACGGTGAAGTCGATCTGCAGACAGCTATGCAAAGGGCTGCATGCGACCCATGCGGCGGGCGTCATTCACCGTGACCTGAAGCCGGGGAACATCTACTGCATCGAGGGCAAGGTCAAGATCGTCGATTTCGGGTTGATGAAGCTCGTCGAGCCGATGGTAGATCCCGGGACTGAGATCATCGTCAGCGAGCACGACGAGCTGACCCAAGAGAACATGGCGATGGGCACGGTGAGCTACATGAGCCCAGAGCAATGGCACCATTCCAATCGCGTCGATTTCAGGAGTGATCTCTGGTCCCTCGCGGCTGTGCTTTATCGGCTTCTCACGGGGAAGTCGCCGTTCGCAGGAGCGGCGCACGTCGACGTCGCACGGCTCGTTCTGCTCTCCACCGATGGACCGCCGCCCATATCGCATCTTCCAAGCGAGGTAAACGCATTCTTTCGTATCGCGTTTCAGAGAGATCCGAAGATGCGGTTTCAGTCGGCTGCCGAGTTTGGCGCGGCCTTCGACGCTTTCCCGGATGGTTCGAGTGTTTCGCCGCCAGCTCCGGCGCGACCCGTTTCCAAGCGGAGTATTTGGGCCGGCGGAGCAGCGGTTTCCCTCGTCATCGCGGGAGTCTTCGTCACCGCCAGCGCACGCCCGGACGTCATCACGCCGATGTGCGATCCACGAAAGGGTGACTGCGATGGGGCCATGCTCAACGGGTGCGAGACGGATCTCACGCGCGTCGAGAGCTGCGGCGCTTGTGGGGTACGATGCATCAACGAGCACGGCTCAACCAGCTGCGTGGGTGGTTTCTGTGCGCCCGTATGCGCTGAAGGTTTCGCCGATTGCGACGGGGAACGAGCGAACGGTTGCGAGGCCGATCTCGGAGCTCCCGCGAACTGCGGTAAATGCGGCAACGCATGTACGAACCAGCACGGTGACATCGCATGCGTTGCTGGCCAGTGTGCACCCACGTGCCAGCCAGGTTTCATGGATTGTGATGGCAATTTGACCATTGGTTGTGAGACGGACGTCGTTTCCAGCGCTCTTCATTGCGGCATCTGCGGACGCGGGTGCAACACGATTGCGGGCGACAGCTCGACCTGCCAGGAGGGGATCTGCAAGGCTAACTGCGATCCCGGGCGTCACGATTGCAACGGCGATCCCGCCGATGGGTGCGAGGTCGACGCGCAGGCGCAGCCGGAGGCCCTGGAAGGCGGGCGGTGCAAGCCGGTCGTCCTCGGGAGGTACGAGCCTGGCGCACTCAGTGTCGCCGTGGACGACGACGTGGATGGCATCGTGGCATGGACGGTTCCCAGGCAGGGAAAAGCTTGGCGCATGCGCAAAGACGGTGGCGTCGCAGCGCCGATGTCCGTGGGCGGAGCACCGACACGCATCGCGTTCGACACCGGCCGCTGGTACTGGACGGACACGTCATCCAAGAGCTTGGTCACGATCGACTCCGTCACGGCCACGCGAAAATCGCTGGTGCAATGGCTCCACCCCGAGCAACAGATTGCGGGGCTTGCATCCTCGGAAGGCGGCGCCTTCTTCCTCTTCCAGAACGCGACCACCGGGAAGGGAACACTTTTCAGCGCGCGTAAAGAGCTTGGGAAGAAGCCGCTGCTCGAGTACGACAGCGCCGACCCGAACCCCTTCGGCTTTGCGACCGGGCGTCGGGGCATTTACTTCGTGCGAACGGAGAAAGGCGGCAGCATCTGGGGCTGGTCCTATAAGGAGCGAGGTGAAGCCTGGCTCGTCGCCGAGAACCAGGAGAGGCCGTTTGCCGTGGCCGTGGACCCTCGCGAGGAGGTCGTGGTCTGGTCGCGTGAAAAGGATGGATCTGGGACCATATCGATCGCGCGACGAGACGGTCCGATCGAGATCCTTGCGGCGAACGAGCCTGGGCCACGCTGTGTCGCCGTCGACGAGGCGTGGGTGTACTGGACGAACGACGGCGGAATGGTCAAGAAGGCACGCCTCGATGGGAAGCAGGAGCCCGTGCTGCTCGCGTCCGCCCAGGAGCGTCCGATGGGGATCGCGCTCGACGCGACCCGCGTGTACTGGGTGAACGAGGCGTCAGGCGAAGTCGTATCGGTTGCCAAATGAGCCAAATGGGAGGTTTCGGAGACTAATGATTCGGATGAGGATGTTTCAGCGCGCCTCGATGGTTGCCATGTTCGTCGCCGGCATCGGCACCGTGGCGAGCGCAGACCAGACGAACGAACTCATTTACGAGATTAACGAATCCGACACGCTCTACGTGGTGGCAACGCAATATTACGGGGATCCGGCTGCTTTCAGACTGATCTTCAGGAGCAATGAGACCATTTTACGGGAAGCGTACGACAAATATGCGCGTGATGCCAGAAAGCTTGGTGAGCCTATCAAGCCGTTCGGTAGCGGCACGCTCTGGCCGAAGACCAGGATCGTGCTGCCCCGAGCGCTCGCCACGCCCGCGGGAGTCCTGTACGAGAGGCGGAATTTGCCCCTCCGGCGCGACGTCGCGGAGATGATCGCGCGCAAGAAGCGGGTGGACCTGGACGACCTGGAGCAGATCGCAACCAACGTGCGCCCACGCGGGCTCAAACCTCCGCAGACAGTCGCACCGCTCACGGGTTACGCCCAGGTATCCTCCGCGAGCAGCGCGGTGACGAGGGAGACGCCGCCGAAGTGGTACGAGCAACCGGAGAACGAATTGCATCGTTGTGCCGTCTCAGTGTGCGGCAAGTTCCAGTCGCTTTGTTTTTACGAGTGCCTCGGGGTCGCGAAGAGGTTCCTCGACGGAGGCGCGTCCTGCAGCCGTATCCCGGCGACCTTGCCGTACGACCAGCCTGAGGCCTCGGCGCGTGATTGCAGCGCGATGCTGGAGTAAGGTCATGAAAAACAAGACGATGAGAGGGACACTTGGAGGATGCTTCGGGTTCGCCCTGGTCCTCGAGATGGTGGCCTCGGTCCCCGCGCCCGCTGCCGAACCGGACACGTCGGCTGTTCCCTCGGCGAACTCCAAGGCCTACCAGTCGGAAACAGCGGAATCCAAGCCAAGCCAGGCCGTGATGGACGGGAACATCGTCCCGGATTGCAACGGCGGGACGACGCAGACTCCCTACTGGCTGACCAGGATTCTTTACCATGGTGCCTTCTGCGTGCACGCGCCGAGGAACGCGCCACTCCGGGTCGATTACGGCACGACCCTCGTTGGGTACGAGGATCAGCAGAACGGCAAGCTCAGCGAGCATCAGGCGTATTATTCGCTCTCCCGGATCGTTGTTCCGCCTGGTCAGCGTCGCGTGATCTGGGCAGTATGCGGAGGGGCCGGGATGTCGCTGCCGGACGGCACCCGGGTCGTTCCAACCGTCCGGATGGACGCTGCAAGAGTGGCCAAGATCGCCTTGTTGGTTCGCGGCCTCGAGGACGAAGAGGGCGAATACAATCGCTCACTCGCCGTTCTCCGGGGAACGAAGGAGCAGGCCATCAGGGATTTCATGGAGCCGCGCCTGGACAACATCCGGGAGAGCATAGATACCCAGACGGGGCCGCTCCGAGCTGCGCTTCTCCAAGAGAACCATACGAGCCTTCGGGGAGCTGGTTTTCGTGTAGCCCCGACCTGGAGCGAGGATCAGTGACGGGGCTCGTGGACCTGCACAAATTCGGGTCCTCGCCCCGGTTCCCTGGGTGACTTCGACAGGGCTCCTCGCCATCCCCGGATCATCGTAGTGCGCCCCTCCTGCACCAATCCTGGAGACCGTCACGCGCATCGCCGAATGGCGCGCCAACCCCGAGGTGCTCGGCGTGGTCCAGGTCGGATCGAAGATCCTCGCCTCGTTCGATCTCGCCCAACCTAACTGTGCGTGTCCCCATCGGGGTTCGAGCCCACGTACGATGGCCCGCACGTCGGTGGCGCGCCGCTCCAGCACGGCTCCCTGCGCTCCGTCGGAACGGCCTCGGCGGCACTTTCAGATATTCTTCACAGGTGGTGCACCGTTGAGCCGTTAAGCAGCTAACTCCGCACGGCTCGGGTCGATGGAAGCCACGGTCGCGTCCGTCCCCACCCCACCAATTTTGGCCTCGGGCACGTTACTCCCAGCGCCCTTTTCCCATGTGCCGTCCATGTGCCGCGACCCTGCACCACACCACGGACTCACCCGGCACGAGGCGTGGCGCCGCGGAACGAACTTTCCTGAGCGATCTCCGGCACTTCGAGGACCAAGTCCGCGTCTCGCAAGGACTTTCCGGATCCCGCATCCCAGGGTTCGATTCCCGGCGCCCCGGCGACCTTGGCGAGGGGAAGCGGGACGACCTGAGCGAGCACGACGCGCTTCACCCTGAGCTTGGCGACCTCGGCACAGAGGGCGTCCCAGGGAAACTCGGTATAGATGTCGATCGTGCTCTGCTTTTTGTGCGGGTTGTGCATGCAGAGCTCGAGCAGGTCCTTGCGTGCCCTGTCTGTGCGGGCGAGCGAGATCATCGTCCGGCGCAGGTCATAAGCGCGACGATGCCGGAGGCCGAGCGTCTCGAGGTCGAGGCACATGCGTCTTTATACTGGCGCGAACCACTTGCCGCTCCGCTGATAACATACGAACCCATACGTATCGGCGAGGGAAAGGGCATCGTCGTCGAACCCCCCGGCACTGACGATGATCACCTCGTCGGGCTTCCAGGGTGCACGCGCATTGTGGCGGACATCCTGAACTGCGCCACTCAGCTTCTCGATATCGGCGCGCTTCACGCTTGTCTTGCGATTCTTGCATTCTACCCATGCGTGGGTCGTGGCGCGCTTCTTTCCGAGGATCGCGAGCACGAACGCGGCAATACTCAGCATGAGGATTCCTGAGCCAGCCGCTCTGGGCCAGATAGTGGATACGGTGCCCTCGACTGCGCCGGTTACCAGCGCCAGCTCATCCGGTAGAAGGTAGGCTGCGACGGCCAGAATGAACAGGAGCCCCCCGATGATGTGCAGCGCATACCAGAGCCGGCTGAAGCGCTCCCCGTGCACGTCAACCTCATAAGGTCGCTTGGCCACTTCTCCGTTGATCAGCTCACGCTGGGTGGCAGCCGTGTAATGGAGCATGGAGACCATCCACGCGGCGAACTCCCGCTCGAGTGCCTCCCCCTTCGCTCCGGGCATGGCGTTCTCCCCTGGCCGGGACACCCCCTCGTGAAGGTTGGGTAGGTGCCGATGTGATCGTCAAGCGTATCGCGCTTCGAGACCGACCGAGGCCGCTCAGCGGTCGCATGGCGCGCTCCTGGGGCAATGATGGGGGGCGTACCCAGGTGATCGCAAAGGAAGGGCGAGCCCGTCACCGCAAGCAAGCCAAGGACCCACCCCAGCTGCAAGGCCGGGCACACGTCCCAATCCCTGCGTACGCCCTTGTCGAGAAGACTCCCGTGCCAAATCTCTGCCAAATCTCGTGTCCAGACCTGTCCTCTCCTGGCCACTTACAACCCGCGAGAATCCTTGCGGAAACAGCGTATTTCGTAGGGCGAGCCGAACGCCCTGGAAGGGGATTCCTAACCCGAACGTCGCAGGTCCAGTTCCTGCCGGGGTGCAAATGATTCCGCTGAGTTAGCGCTTCCTACCGCGCTGCCCCGCCGAACCCTCGGAACCCGTTGCCCCACTGTTGCTCAGCGGGATGGGTTGGGTCGAACCAGAACAGGCCCGCCGCGGCCAGCGCCGCGATGACACCGTCACGCCAGTCGCCTGAGTTGCTCCCATAGACCGCAACATCATGCGTCGATGGGATCTCCATGCGCAGCCGTCTCCCTCCGACGTCCGGACGCGGCAAACCCTCTGATCCCACCAGGAACGGCCCGCGTGACGAAACACGAAGGGCTTTCCAGGACGTAACGGTGTGCGCTAGCCTGCACTCACCATGTTTCTCGCCCCCACCCTCGCCGACGAGCTGAAGCGCGATCACGCGCGGCTCGTCGAGTCCGGCTCCCTCCCCTCCGAGGCCGACCTCCGGCGCTACTACGACACCTTCGCAGCGAAGTTCGGCCCCGCGGCGCTGCGCCGGCTCGACGGCGTAGAGCTCCTCGAAACGCTGCACGCGCACGGGAACAAGGACAGCCTGGTCTACTGGCTCGAGTTCAAGAACGACCCGGAGCTGCCGGCGATCTTCGGGAGCATCGCCGGGGGGAGTGCGCTCAAGTTCGGCCTGTACAAGCGCAAGGAGACGGGCCGGTGGATGACGGGGAGCCCGGTGCAGCAGGAGGAGCTCTCGCTGGAGGACGCGATTTCGATGGCGCGCTCGCACCGCGACCAGTTCGTCGCGGCGGCGGCGGTGCTGGATCGATTCCGTGCGAGCGGCGGAGACGATTACGAGGCACTCCAGAAGGAGATCGAGCGCGCAGCGCCCGACATCGCCGAGACTGCGTGGGGGCACAAGTACCTGAGTCTTCTGTACCCGGATCTCCTCGATGATTATCACGCCCCGCAGTATCAGCGATTTCACCTGATCAAGTTGCTCCAAAAGCCTCCGCTCACGGAGGGTCGGTATGTCGCGGCCGGCGCTTTCATCCCGATGGCACGGGAACTCGGGATGCCGGTGAACCATCTGTCGCGTCTGCTGAACGAGCGGCACGGCTCGCTGCACTGGTACTACCGGGTGGGAACGTCGTCGGGCAACGAGCGTCGGGACGAATGGCCGGCGATGCGCCACGGGAATTTCGTGGCCATCGGCTGGCCGAGGCTCAAGGATCTCTCGGCCATCGAGCACAACCAGGCCGGAAAAGAGCGCGTGAAGGCGCTCATGGCGAAGCACTACTCGAATGACCCGAGAGCGCTGGGGCGATCGGCCAATCAAATCTTCAAGTTCGTCACCACGATGAACGTGGGAGACCTCGTGCTCGCGGCCGACGGAGAGACGGTTCTCGGGATCGGTCGAATCAAGGGGGATTATCAGTACACGCCGGGGGTCGAGTTCTGCCATCGGCGTCCCGTCGAATGGCTGTCCATCGATGAGTGGAAGATGCCCGAGCGGGATGGGCTCATGACGACGGTCCACCTGCTGACGAAGCCCGCGGTGCTCATCGAGGCGGAGCGCCGGATCCCCAAAAACCGAATCATTCGGGTCGATGGCGACGCCGGCGACGACAGGCCCCTGACCGCGCCCCCGCGCCCGCTCGACGAGATGCCCGCACGTATCGAGGAGGTTCTCCTGCGCAAGGGCCAGGTCATCCTCTACGGCCCTCCGGGCACGGGAAAAACCTACTGGGCGCTCCGCACCGCGAATGAGCTCGCCGCCCGCGCGTGGTTCGGCAGATCCCACACCGACCTGACCGACGAGCAAAGAGAAACGCTGAAATCCGCCGTCATGACGTGCACGTTCCACCCCGCGTACGGCTACGAGGACTTCCTCGAAGGATTTCGCCCGGTCGAACGCGCCGGCACGCTCGGCTTCGAGCGCCGCGACGGGGTGTTCAAGCGGCTCTGTGACGACGCGCGTCGGCATCGGAAACCCGTGTATCTCGTCATCGACGAAATCAACCGCGGCGACATCCCGCGCATCTTCGGCGAGTTGCTCACGCTGCTGGAAAAGAGCAAGCGTGGCACGGAGTGTACGTTGCCCCTCTCGGGCCAGCGGTTCTCCGTACCGGAGAACGTCTTCGTCATCGGGACGATGAACACCGCGGACCGCTCGATCGCCCTGCTCGATGCGGCCCTGCGCCGGCGATTCGGGTTCATCGAGCTCATGCCGGACGGCAACGCGCTCGGGGACGCGGTCGTCAAAGGTCTCCCGCTCGGGCCCTGGCTGATGGAGCTCAACAAGCGGATCCTCCAGCACGTGAAGCGGGATGCGCGCAATCTACAGGTCGGCCACACCTATTTCATGCACGGGAGCGGGCCGCTCACGGACGTTCGGCGTCTGGTGCAGGTCGTGCGGGAAGACCTGCTACCGCTGCTCGAGGAGTATTGCTACGAGGATTACGAGGCGCTCGAGAAGATTCTGGGCGGGAGCCTGGTGAAGCGCGAACAGCGAGGTATCGAGGAGGAGCTGTTCAAGCCGGGGCGGGAGGATGATCTCGTCGATGCCCTGCTGCTCCCGACGCCGGATCTGAAAGCGACGGGCGTGGCCACGCGCTCCGATGCCGAATCGAACACCACCGAGGAGGACGAGGGCGACGATCCGCCCGGTGAAACGCCGTGAGCGATTCGATTGTGATCCACCTCCGGGAATGGCAGCGCCGATCCCCGGGCCAATCCCCCGGCGATCCACTCGAAGGTCTCCGCCTCGCGAACGCGGCCGATCGCGCGCTCGCCGCGCGCCTCACGAGCGAGGGCGTGCTCGTCGTGCGCGAGCTCGCGCGCGGCCTCGAAATCGAGACGACGTCGTACGTCGGCAAGCTCCGCCTCGGCGCGTTGACGGTCACCATCGCGCCGAAGCTCGGCCGCGAGCCCTTCGCACGGCTGTTTCGCCATGCATACCGCCTGCGCGAGCTCCGGACCATGCCCACGGCTCCGTTCTCGGCCGGCGGCAGCCTCTTCGAGGACCTCTTGCCTTCGCAGCTCCTCGCGGAGGCGGGAGAGCTCCTCGCCCGTGGGCTCGACCGGCGTTACGTGGCCGTCGAAGAGTCGCTCTCGAGTCCGCGAGGGCGCATCGACATGAGCCGAATCGCGCGGGAGGGCGGCGTGCTGCGCGGGAGCTTGCCTTGCAGGCACCACCTGCGCCTCGCGGATTGCCTGCTGAACCAGGTGCTCCTCGGCGGACTTCACCTCGCGGCGGGGATGGCGCTCGATCGTGCATTGAAGATCGAATTGCGGCGGCTCGCCGACGCGCTCGCCGTGTCGGTCCGAAAACGCCCCCTGCACCGGCAGCTCGTCACGCAGGCCGAGCAGGGCCTCGATCGAATGGCGGCGGCGTACGCGCCGGCCCTCACGCTCATCGGGCTGCTGCTGGACGGCGAGGCGCCGGCCCTGGAGGATTCGGACGAACCCTTCGTGCTGCCGGGATTCTTGCTGGACATGAACCGATTCTTCCAGCGGCTCCTGGAGCGGTTTCTCGAAGACAACCTCGAGGGCTGCGGGGTCATGAAAGAGCAGGCGCTGAAGGATCTCATGCGGTACGCGCCGGGGGAAAACCCGAGACGGCGGCGCGCACCGCGGCCGAGGCCCGATTTCGCGGTGAGGACGCCGGACGGAAAGAGCCTTCTGCTCGACGCGAAATATCGTGACCTGTGGGAGCGGGAGCTGCCGCGCGACATGCTGTATCAGCTCGCGATGTATGCGCTGAGCCAGCCGCGGGGCGGCGTGGCGACGATCCTGTATCCGACGGCAGCGAACGAGGCGCGGCCGGCGCGGATCGAGCTCGGGGATCCGCTCGACGGCTGGGGGCGGGCGTCGATCGTGCTCCAGCCGGTCCATCTCGAAGAGCTCGATCGGGTGATCGCCGGGGGACGGGAAACGGCGCGGGAGCGAGGGGAGATGGCGCGAAGGATGGTATTCGGCAGGGCCGAGCAGCAGCACGAGCGGGAGATGCAGCTGCCTCTTCCATAGCGGATCTCAATCTCCCGCTACGCCTCCGCCCCCGGACAGTCGTACGTCGCTGATAGCTTCCCAGCGGACACCTTGGACCTCGGTTTCTCCACGAACGAATCCCAAGATTCCGGTTGCACACCCGGCGGTCGTCGACATGCTCCCGGCGGACGTCGACATGCTTCCGGCGGTCGTCGTCATGCTCCCGGGTGCTTGTCGACATGCTCCCAGCGAACGTGGACACGCTCCTGGCGGACGTCGACATGCTCCCGACGGTCGTCGACATGCTCCCGGCGGTCATCGTCATGCTCCCGGGTGCTTGTCGACATGCTCCCGGGTGCTTGTCGACATGCTCCCGACGGTCGTCGACATGCTCCCGGCGGTCGTCGTCATGCTCCCGGGTGCTTGTCGACATGCTCCCGGCGGTCGTCGTCATGCTCCCGGGTGCTTGTCGACATGCTCCCGGCGGTCGTCGACATGCTCCCGGCGGTCGTCATCATGCTCCTGGGTGCTTGTCGACATGCTCCCGGCGAACGTGGACATGCTCCTGGCGGACGTCGACATGCTCCCAGCGAACGTGGACACGCTCCTGGCGGACGTCGACATGCTCCCGGCGGACGTCGATGTTTTTTTCTTGTCGTCCCGGTCGATCGCGACCTCGACCTTGTCGTCATCGGCGTACCAGACATCGACGTGAATCG
This sequence comes from Polyangium sp. 15x6, assembly GCF_029960785.1. Lineage (GTDB taxonomy): Bacteria > Myxococcota_A > Polyangia > Polyangiales > Polyangiaceae > Polyangium. Next base: position 62,103 of record NZ_JASBQE010000044.1, on the reverse strand, counting down.
TGGACCGGGCTGCCTCGCGATGCTCCCCTTGGCGTGCGGGTTTCGCTGCATTGCCGTCGCCACGGGTCGAACCTGCGTCGGCGATGAGCAGGGGAACCTGTGGATCGCGACGACACAGGGAAGGCCGCGCGGGGGGACTGCCCCTCGATCCCGACGCCTTCTTCGCCACCTCTCGCGAGGACGATTGCACGAGATGGCGGCGGAAGCGCTCCGTCCCAGCGCCGGCGCGGCCCAGTGCTTGTCGTCGCAGAAGCTGCTACCAGGTGCTGCCGCCCCAAGGACGAGGGATGATTTGGGTGTCCCTCTCGGACGCGTCATGACACTCGACGAGCTCATCTCCAAGATCAACGAGACCCTCAACGACACCGCAGCGACTTCGGTACAGCGGCATGACGTAGGCGGGGTCGAACGGGTCGTGATAACGAGGAAACTCGGCCGTTCGAGCATGACCTCACCTCCAGGTTCGTGAAAATAGAGGACAAAACCCGGTGGTGAAATCGGAGCCCAAATCGTCGGGAGTGGCAAACAGGAAAACGACGTCCAGGGCGTCAGGACGATTCACGCCTCGGACAGCGCCTCGGCGAGGGCCCGGCGGAGCCTCGGTTCCATGACGTTCGTGATGCGAGAAGCGACGTCGAGCGCACGCCCGGTCACCCGTGGCGAGATCGAGCACCCGGTAGACCTGCCCCATGGCGCCGGCTTCGGCCTTTGCGTCGAGGCGAAAGCGCTGTACGAGGGTTTGCCCGACTCTCATTCCGGACGGCATGGCAGGCAGACAGGGGAACGACCCGCCATCTTCGCCATCAAAGCATACCGCCTCGGACTGCGGATCACCTATCTTGGGTGCGCCCCTCGCGTCATTGGGTCGACATGCCTCCGTAGTGCGACACGCTACCCAGCACCGCAATCCCTGCAACCGCCCGTTCAGGACACGTTCTTACGATGCGTGGCAAGGGCGCGCGGTGATCACGGCCTCCCGCGTCGTGCCACGACCCTTCGTCCCGCCTTCGCGGGCGCATTGGTTCCCGTCCAACCCGCTGCCCAAGATGAAAGAGTTCGACCTCCATCACACGCAGCTCGTGGTCCCGCAAGGCGACGTGCTCGTTCACGCGGGATACCTGTGCGGGTTCGGGGATCTCGACGAGCTCGCCCCGAGGGGATCGATGTCCTGATCATTCACTGGCCCCCGTTCGGAATCGGTGATTCATGGCGCTGGCGGTTATCAGAATTCCCATGCGGAGGTAGCCGTGGCGCTTCGGCTCGTGCACGCGTACGAGGGCGTGAACATCAGCTCCAGACCTTCATGGCACTCCGGCGGAGCCGAGGTATCTCATGACGTAGATGAAGCAACCGGACGTCCCCCCAAACTTTGAAGAAGAGTCCCGTCGACTCTGGAGCGATTACCATGCGGCGCGCGATGCAGGCTTTGCCGGCTACGACTTCGAGGCGGTGAGCTCGAAGCTCCGATCGCTGCGCCGGAAGGCCTCGAACGGCGGATTTGCTGTGATTGCTCAGCAGCTCCGCGATCTCGCAAATTACGTCTCGCTCGCGAAGAAAAAGCAGCAGACGCCCGAGCAGCGTTTGCGCTCGTACTGGCCGGCGCTCGTTCCGTCGGTGATCGAGGCGGCGCTCCGTCAAGCCGAGGAGGCGTTGAAGGAGCGCTCCGTCCCGAAACTTCGCCGCGCCATATCCGCCTTGCGCTGCACCGAAGAGCCCGAATACCTCGCTGAGATCGCCGAGGAGGGGCTCGCCGAGGAATTCGCGCCTCATATCCCCGGCGCGGTGGAGGACGAAGGCATGCTCGTCCTCTCCGCCGAGCACGAAGCGCTCATCGAGCGGGGGCGGGTCATGCTCGGTCGGCTGCACGCTGCCGTCGGCGGACGACGCGCCTAGCTGCGAGCCTCAACCGAGGGTCGACGGAGATCCGACTGCCGCTTGCGCTGCCCGTGCACCCCGTCAGCCAAGCGCCATGGTTCGACGGGTAGCCCGCCGAGCTCGGCCTGTCGCGTCCTACGCGTTCCAGCGCGGAACACGCACGACTCCATCGGCCGCTGGATAATCCGTGGGATCAGGGCAGCCGCGCCCCATGGCCGCCGCGTGGAGATCCCGAGCGACGCGTTCGATCAGGTCCCTCAATTCGAGCTGCGAGAGCCACTGCATCGGCAGCGCTGACGCGCCGAACATGACGCCGACGAGGTTGCCGGTGATGCTCCCCGTGCTGTCGCTGTCGCCGCCATGCGCGACGGCTCGCCACAAGGTCTGCGCCACGTCGCGCGCGGTCGCCTGGAGTGCGCATGCAATGGCGATCGCGAGCGCCTCTTCCCCGACCCAGCCCCCTCCGAGCTGCTCGATGGCAGAAGGAGACAGGGCGCCTCCCGCCGCGAGCGCTCGCGCGCGAGCCAGCGCCGCCGCGACCTCTTGGTGCTCACGCTCGCGTATCAAGAGCGCATCGACCAGGCCCATGGCCTCTTCGAGCGTCGCGCCCTGCGCGATATCGTGCACCAGCGCCGCCAGATACGCGGCAGACAGATAACCACTGGGGTGCCCGTGCGTGAGCACAGCGGCGTCTCGCGCGGCGACGAATGCATCCTCACGGGTGCGCGCCGCGAGCCCGAAGGGGGCCGCGCGCATCACGGCGCCACATCCCTTGCTGCCGTTCGGAGGGTCGTCGATGGTCGCGATGGAGGGGCGCGTGAAGCTCGACGAGAGAGCGCTCAGGCACGTCTGTCCGGGTGCGCGGCGCGCGTAAAGGCGCGGATCCGCGAGGAGCAATCCTTCGCCGCTGCGGTGTCGTACGCGATCACGCGGCGCCATTTCTTGCGTGACGTACCACCGCTGGTAGGCGCCCAATGCGAAAGGCACGATCGCGCCGCTGCCGGCGCTCCGCGCGCGCAGGAGGGCTTCGGCGGAGAAGAGGGTCATTTGCGTGTCATCCGAGACGCGTACCTCCGACGCGTAGGAGAGGTCCGGAGGCGCCGTGGCGCCGAACCGCTCGATGATCTGCTTCTCGGATCGGACGAACTCGATCGGATATCCCAGCGCATCGCCCAGCGCTCCGCCGAGCAAGCAGCCCAGAAAGAGGTCCTCGCTCGGCGACGCTTCCCGTGTGCTCATGCGACCCTCCATGGAATCCTTCGTCCTTGTACCACGTGCAGCGTCGCGACGAAACGAACCGCACGGCGCTCCGTCATCCGCGAGGCCCGATCGCCTTTTGCGCCTGTTCCTTGAATCGGCGTGCCTGCGGATGGTCGGGGACCATCGAAAGAAGGCGGTCGCAGAGGACGATGACCTGCCAATGGTCGCGCTGGTAGGTGGCAACGACCTCTATCTGACGGAGGAGCAGCTCGGGGCTGTCTCCGCCGACACGCCTCGCCTTTCGATACCATGCGAGGGCTCGGGTGTAGCCCCGCCGCTCACCGAAAAAACTCTCGGCGATCTCCATGAAAAAAAAGCGCGAAAACGCTCGTCGACCTCGGCGCGGTAGCCGTGTTCGGCCGCCCCGTCTCGGGAGATGTCCGCCACGAGCCCGAGGGCATGCGTGCAGAGCTGTCGTTGACGATCGAGCTGCGGCACGTCCTCGAAGATCGATTCCAGCTCGGTCAGCCATCGCCTCGCATCGTCGGGATCGAGCGCCAAGGCTCGTTGAAGGAGGTCCCTTGCCTCCCGATGCCCGACGTGGGGAGCCATTCGAATGCACAACTCGGCGAGCTCTCGCCGATAGGGGCGCTCGAGAACACGCCACTGGCCAGGGTCTCCGATGAACGCCGTGGAGCGCACCTCGAGGGCCTTCCGGTATTCGCGGAGGGCTTTGCGCAGGTCGAAATCGGCCTCGTGGATCTCGCCGAGCTCTCGGTAGGGAGCTTCCTGGCTTCGTGGGTCGATTTCAATGGCCTTCCGAAAATACGCCCGCGCTTGCCCGACGTCGCCACGACGCCTCGAAATTCGCCCGAGCTCGGCCCAAGCCCCGACCGACCCCGGTCTGTGGTGCATCGAGGGGATGTACCCCGGGTTGATGGGCCAGTTGTTGTCGGGACATCGCTTCGGAGCGAGCTTCAGAAACTGGTGGAAGTGGTTCTCCGCGTCCTCGGGTCGCGTGGCCCGGTGGATCATCCCGAGGAAGAAATGACAGGCTGCGATGTCCAAGCGGCATGCTCGTTCGTCCGATGCGAGCAGTGCCTCGAGCAGGATCTCGAACAAACCGCTCGCCGTATCGAGCTTGTACTGAACCCAGGCGACCTCGGCGACCTCGCCGAAGGTGGCGAGCAGGGAAGGCTCGATTCGCAAAGCAGGAACGAGCGCTCGGGCGTGGACGCCAGCTGCCTGGATACGACGCGCGACGGTCGTCTTGCTCGTGGTGAAATGGTGGGTCGGCCATTGGTTCGTGAACGTGTGGTTCGGCAAGTCGAACAAACTCGCGGCTTGCCATAGTTGCTCGAACGGCTCGGGCCCGAACCGCCGGCGCAGGGTCTGCTGGACGCGCAGGGCGAGGCCCTCCAGGGAAGGCAGGGCACACGCGTCGTCGCCGAGGGGCGGGAGCTCGAGGGCGAGGAATACGCCGAGCTCCGCAGGCCAATCCGGGCTCTGGTCGAGCTCGTCGAGGCAGGCCTCGGGCTGCGCGGAGTCCCCAAAGGCGCGAAGGAACGCAAGGGGGTTCATCGCGTGTTCACGTCCGTTGTACCTCGGGGGCGACTTCGGACGGAACCTCTCTCGGATATCGATTCACGACACCGCCCCTGCTGCGGGAGTTCGCCCTGGTCTTGGATCACCGCGAGCCCGCATCCTCATAGCGCCGCGACCACAGCCCGGTGCACTCCGGGATGCGGCGCCACGCTCGCTCCCTGACCAGCGCGCCGAATGCCTCTCCAAAGAAGAAACCAGTGACGTCGGCGGCCTGATCGACGCTGTCGAACAGGTAGTCCGTCCGCAGGTGACCACGCACGAGCCCGAGTTCGTTCTCGAGCCAATCATAATACTCGGCCAGCGCTGGATTGGGCGGCTCCGGCACCTCGCGCCCCGTGCCCAGGGTCTCGATGATGATCAGTGCCCCACCTGGACGTAGGGCGCGCCGCATCTCCGAAATCGCGCGGCCGATGCTCTCCCGCCAGTCTTGGGGCATCCAGTAGCGGAAGTGTCCAAAAACCCAGCCTGCGATGGCCGCGGAAGCCCAGCCTGACTCTACCGGGAGGCTCTGCGCGTCCCCGAGCTCGAGGCGGCAGCCGTCCCCGTGCGCGCCGAGGTGCTTGCGCGCCACCTCCAACATGGCCGGAGATTTCTCGAAACCCACCACCCGCGCGCCCGCCCCGACCAGGAGCCGAGTGATGCGGCCGGTCCCCACGCCCACTTCGAGGATACTCTCCCCCTGGAGGGGCGTTACGGCCTGAATCGCCGGAAGCAGGTGCGCGTCCACGTCCTCGGCGTTGACAAGCTCGTCGTAGCGGTCTGCGTGTTTAGCGTAAATTTCCAGGAAATCCATAGGGCTGACTCGACCGAAGATTCGTCGATGACGACCGCTTTCGCAATTCATTTCGGGTCGGCACGCCGGCACCGAGCGTGGCGTCGTGATCCTGCGCCGACAGGATCGTCGTTGTAGGGTCGAGGCCGCCGTGATAGGTCTTCGACCCGTGCGTGAGAGCGGCCCTATCGCCGATGTGATCGCCCTTCCGGCGTCGGCCGCCGCTGCCATTGCGTGGCGCGCCGCAGGGCAGCTCCAGCTCACCGTCATCGCCAAGGCCACGTTCGCCTTCGTGCCCGACGCCGATATGCAGCGCGCCGATCCGCAGCCCATCCTGCGGGCCGAGGTCCATCACGGCAACAACCCGAGCCGCAGCGTTCGGTTCACCACGGACGTGGCGCCGTATCTGGGCCGCGCCGATGTGCTTTTCACGGGCCACGCCCACGCGCCCCCGGAGCGCGCCGCGCAGCCTTTGCCATTGCGCCTCGCGGTCTTCGACGGCACGAGGTTCCTGATCGACAAACGGCTCGTGGCCCATGAAAAGGCGGGCTTTCAGCGCATGCCCGTCGTCTACGAGCGCGCGTGGAGCGGCGCGCTGGGGGAGGAAAATCCGCTCGGGATCGCGCAGGGCGCCGGCGAGGCGAGCATCACCGATCCGGGCGCGCCGCTTCGCCCTGCCGGCTTCGGCCCGATCGCGCGTGCCTGGCCCGCGCGCAAGCGGCTCCTGGGAGCCACGCCGCGCAAGGCGCTCGAGGGCGCGATCGCGGAGATCCCCGATGGCTTCGACTGGTCGTATTTCCAGGCGGCGCCCCCGGATCAGCGCATGACGTTCCTGCGCGGCGATGAGTGGATCGTGCTCGAAGGGCTCTCGCCCGCGCGGCCGCGCCTCGCCACGCGCTTGCCGGGGGCGCGCGGCGTCGTGAGGATTTTTGGTCTCTCCCCGTTCGGCGTGCCCGAGGGACATCCGCTCGATCTCGTGGCCGACACGCTCCGCATCGACGGTGACGAGCAGCGATGCACGCTCGTGTGCCGGCGCAGCTTCCCCGTCGCGAGCGAGGCGGCGCTCGCGGCCGCGCGCCTCGTCGCAGGCATCGAGGTCGCGGGGGAGACGCTCGTGTGGCCCGATCCGCGACGGCTGGAGCAGGCCGCGGCTCCCGCATCCCTCGTGACATCGCTCCGCGTCGATGGCGACGACGCCGCGACGGTGGTCATCGGCAAGGGCGCGGAGACCGTGGTGCTCGCGGGCGACGAAGGAGCGTCGGCGACGCGGCCGATCCTGCCATTTGCGCGAGCTTCGAGTCACGACGCGCCCGCGGCGCAGACCGCCGCCGCGGCCTCGACGTTCGTGCTGCCGCCCGATGACGGTGTCGTCACGGCGTCGCCGCTTCCCTTCGCGGATCCGGGCACGCAGGGCGCGCCGCGCGTAGGGCCCGCTGCGCCGATCGCGGGCGCTCCGTGGTCCGGTCAGAGCGCGCCGCGCATCGTGGCGCCCGCCTTCGACGCCGGTACGATGATGCTCGCCCCGGAGTCCGAAGAGATCGCGCCGATCGTCCCGCCCGAGCCGGAGCCTTTCGTCACTCCCGCACCTCCGCCCACGCCGGCGCCTCCGGCCTTGATGGCACCCATCGTTTTACCCGAGGCAGAGCCCCCTGCGGCACCGGCGCCTCTCGCGGCCACTGCACGAGCGACCCCGCCTTCACCGCACGACCGGATCGACCTCGAGCGCTGCGCCGCGATCTCGGCGGAGCTCGCCGAGCGGGCGGCGTCGCGCGCCGAGATCCTCGCCGGGCACGGGCTCACGGAGGAGAGCTGGCGCGCCGCGGAGCAACGCTGGAACGACGCAGTGGATCAGGAAGTCAAGCGCGGGGTGAAGGCGCTGCGCGATCGCTTCGACGCGGCGTACATCGCTGCGTGGGAGGCCATCCGTGGCCCGCTCGACGTAAAAACCTACGCGACCCTCGTCGTCGCCGATGAGCGCGGCAGCCTTTCCGCGGCGCTCGATGCGCTCCGGATCCGGCGCACCGTGTGGACACGCGTGAAACGGCGGTGGGAAAAGCGGATGGTCGATCCGGCGCTCGCCGCGCAGGTCGAAGAAGAGATCGTCCGGGTCCGGTCCGCGTGAAACGACATCTCGAAGTTTACGCTCCGGCTGCTCGGCGCATACCGCCAGACGCAGGTCATCACGTCTTTTTTCTCGGGAACCAAATCGCTATACTCCGCGCCCGAAGCGCCGGGCCCCTCGGCGCCGCGATGAGAAAGGTACACCCATGCGCGACCTCATCACCTTTTCGTCGAGCGGACTTCCCCGCCCGTCGCGTGTCGTCGGCTTCCGTGGCACCGAAGCCGTGTCGCGGCCCTATCGATTCGAGGTCTACCTGCAATTTCACAGCGACGACGGCGACATCGATTTCGCCGAAGCCGTGGGCGACCCGGCCAGCCTGGTGATCGATCGCGAGAGCGACGACATCCCGCCCTTCGTGCTCGCCGGCGTGCTCGGCGACGTCGATCTGGTGCACGAGTATGGGGGCCGGGCCTTGGTGCGCGTCGTGCTCGTGCCTCGCTTCTCACGCCTCGCTCTCTCGCGGCACAGCCGGATCTTCACGAAGAAGAGCGCGCCCGACGCCATCCGGGCGGTCCTCGACGACAACGGCCTCGCCGGCAGCTACGAATTCCGCCTCACCCAGAGCTACGAGGTGGAGGAGCACATCGGTCAATACCGCGAGAGCGATTTCGATTTCGTCTCCCGCTGGCTGGAGCGCGAGGGTATCTTTTATTTCTTCGAGCACACCGAGGAGGGCGAGAAGGTCGTCTTCTGTGATGACAAGTCCTACCCCGCCGAGGGCATGGGCAAGCCGGTCCGTTATTCCCCCCAGACCGGGGAGGATCGCAGCGCCGGCGCCTCGTTCCGCTCCTTCTCCATGAATCACGGATCCATGCCCGCCGAGGTCAAGCTCCGCGACTACGATTATGCGCGGCCGAAGCTCGATCTATCGGGGTCTGCGGCGGTCTCGGCCAAGGGGGCCGGGAAGGTCAGCCTCTATGGCGAGCGCTTCTTCTCTCCCGACACCGGGGCACGCCTCGCCAAGATCCGATCCGAAGAGTTCCTCACCCGGAAATCGATCGCCCGGGCCACGGGCACGCGGATGCACCTCCGCGCCGGCCACACCTTCGATCTCGAGGAGCACCCCCGCGCCCGCTTCAATACCAAGTATCTGGCCATCGAGGTCCAGCACCAGGGCAACCAGGCGGCCGGGGATGTGCACATCAAGGAGCTCATCGGCCTCGAGCACGAGGACACCTATTTCGTCGAGGTGGCGGCCATCCCGGCCAGCACCCAGTTCCGGCCCGAATCCCGGACGCACTGGCCGCGGATCTACGGCTTCGAGAATGGCGTCGTCGACGGCGGCGGCGAGAGCGAATACGCGCAGATCGACGAATACGGGCGCTACCTCGTGAAGTTCAACTTCGACGAGAACGACTCCCCGAGCGGCGCCGGATCCACCTACGTGCGAATGATGCAGCCCCACGGCGGGAGCATCGAGGGATTTCATTTTCCCCTCCGCAAGGGCACCGAGGTGGTCCTGAGCTTCCTCGGCGGCGATCCCGATCGTCCGGTGATCTCCGGCGTGGTCCCCAACGTGCTCACCCCGAGCCCGGTGAGCAGCGGCAACCACACCAAGAACGTCATCCAGACCGGCGGCAGAAACCGCCTGGAGCTCGAGGATCTCGCGGGCTCGCAGCGGGTCACGCTCTCCACGCCCTACTCGAACAGCTACATCCGCATGGGCTCACCCAACGACGGGCACGAGCTCATCGTCAAGACCGACGACAACGGCCTCATGGGCATCGGCAAGAACCTCGACACCAACGTGGGCCAGAACTGGAACATCACGGTCGCCGAGAACATGACGGCCAAGGTCGAGGGCGATATCGAGATGACGGCCGTGGGCGACGCCAAGGTCGAGTCGGAGAACAAGGTCGAAATCGAGCGCTCCGACAAACTTTCGATCACCGGCGGCGCCACCATGGATATCAAGGGCGGGATCACGTCCGAGTTCTTTGGCGGTTGGAAGCAGGAGCTGCTCCTCGGGGCCAAGACCGAGCAGCTCATCGGCGTCAAGCAGGCCACGCACTTCGCCCTGGTGCACGAGGTCTTCCTGGGGGCGAAGATCGAATTCATCAAAGGCAAGAAGGCGGAGACGCTCAAAGGCCCCAAGACCGAGCTCCACGTCGGCGACAGCAAGTCGACGGTGACCGGCAAGCAGACCTCGCTTCACACCGGCAACGCCAACTCGCGGCACATCGGCAACCTCGACGAGTTCCAGCAGGGCAACGCCAAGTCGGTCCTCCACGGCAATTTGCAGGAGACGCACCGGGGGAACGCCACCACCTCGCACTACGGAAACGCCAAGGATACCCACATCGGCAACCTCACCGAGACCCACCGCGGCAACGTCACCTCGAACAGCACCGGCTTCTTGCGCGAGACGCACAGCGGTGCGGTGGTCTCGAAGGTCAAAGGGTCGATTCTCGAAGTCTTCGAGGGCCCCTTTGCCGAGGTGAAGATCAAGGCCCTGGAGCGCCACGAGGCCAACGTGCGGGTGAGCAGGATGAGGACCGATATCCAGAACGAGGTCAACACCATGTACCGGACCAGCCGCTTCGTGATCCTCTGAGGTCCTTCGAGGTTCTTGCGTCATGCGTGTCGTCAAACCCAGCCGCCTCTCGGTCCTGCAGCGCGTGTTTACCCTTCGCGGGAAGCACTATTTGAGCGTCGGCCTGCTCGCGTATTTCCCTCTGGAGGCCCCGGAGCTGCCCCTGCCGGAGGTGGCCCTGTGGCAGAAGGCGGCGGAGGAGATGGGCAAGGGCGCGAGCGTCCCGCCCATCCTCGACGAGGGTATGCCCAAGCCCCGCGGCGAGGTTCTTCTTTATGGAAGCGCCTTTGCGCCCGGGGGAAAGCCGAGCCCGGCCGTTGCCGCGCGCCTCGTGCTGGGCCCCGCCGAAAAACCCCTGGTGGACAAGACCATTTACGTGGTCGGAGCCCGGCAGTGGCGCAATGGCGTGCCCACCGACCCCGAGCCGATCGTGGAGATGGCCCTGACCTGGGAGAATGCGTTTGGCGGAGCCGCGTATCCGCAGAATCCTCGAGGGATGGGCCTCTCCCCGGTGGACGAGAATGGCCGCTCGGTGCACCGGCTCCCTCACCTCGAGGATCCCCGGCACCTGATGACCTCGCCCCGGGATCGGCCTCCGCCGGCCTGCTTCGGGGCCCTCGATCCGGCGCTCGAAGCCCGCATCGCCAAGCTGGGCACCTATGGCACCGCCTGGCTGGAGAAAGAGTTCCCCGGCTTTGCCAGCGACATCGATGTCGAGGCCTTTCAGGTGGCGCCCGCCGATCAGCGCCTCGGCGAATACTTCCAGGGAGGCGAGGCCATCGCGCTCGAGAACCTCCACGGAAGGAAGACCCGCCTCGAGAGCCGGGTCCCATGGCTTCGCGCTCGCTGCTTCGTCTCCAGCGCCGAGACGGCCGAGACGGTGACCGCCGAAGGAGCCCTGCGCGAGGTGGCGACGCGACTCGAGACCCTGATCCTCCTGCCCAACCTGGAGCGCGGAATCGCCGTCTTTCGCGGCGTCATCGAGGTCGACGAGAGCAACGCCGGCGACGTGGCGCTGCTCCTCGGCGCCCTGGAGAAGGCGGATACGCCGAAGCCCATCGAGCATTACCGCGAGGCCCTGGCCGCACGTCTCGACGAGGAGAAGGGCGCGGTCAACGCGCTCCGCGATCGCGAGCTCTTGCCCCCGCCGGATCCGAGCGCGCCGCTCTTCGAGGAAGAGCTCGGCACCGACATGGACGATCTCCTCGACGACGAGGAGCTGCTCGAGAAGCGCGCCGAGCTCCGAGCGGAGCGCGATCTCGAACGAGCCCGCGACGAGCTCCGCGCCGCCGGGATCGATCCCGAGGTGGCGCTTCCCAAGCAGCCCGTCGCGGCGGCTCGTCCGCCCTCCTCGCTCGACGATCTGCCGGACTACATCGACCGCGCCGACGCCGAGGCCCGAGCGATGGAGAGGGACGGCGAAGCCCGCGCCAAGGAGGCCGAGGCCAAGGCGCGCCGCGATTGCGCCGCGCAGGGCATCGACTTCGACGGCCTGGTCAAGCGATCGGAGCAGGAGGGTGGTGGCCCGCCCAAGTTCCGCGCCGAGACCGAGCTCGCCCAGATGCGCGAGGTCGCCGGGGCGGCGCGCAAAGGCGGGGCGCCGATGCCGGATCTGGAAGCCAAGATCGCCGATCCTGCCTTCGCCGGCGAGCTTCGGCAGATGGAGGCCTCGTCGCTCGAAGCCTACCGCGCCCACGCCCACCAGTGTCCGCCCGCCACGCCGCTCTCGGAGGCCGAGAAGGCCGCGCTGCGGGCCGAGGTCGAGGCGGCGCTCGCCGCGGGCGAGTCGCTCGCCCGGCGTGATCTCACCGGCGCCGATCTCAAAGGCCTGCGCTTCGCCGAGGCGGATCTCCGCGAAGCCCTGCTGGAAGGCGCGGATCTCTCGGACTGCGACTTCACCGGGGCGGATCTCTCGGGCGCGGTCCTGACCCGCGCCAACGTGAAGGGCGCGCGCTTCGAGGACACCAAGCTGGTGGGGGCGAACCTCGGCTTCACCGAGGCCTCGGGCGTGCGCTTCGCCGGCGCCAATCTCCACGATGCGGTCCTCTACAAAGCGCGCCTCGATGGTGCCCAGCTCGCCGGGGCCGATCTCACCGGCGCCGAGTTCTTCGAGACGCAGGTGCTCGGCACCGACTTCACCGACGCCGACGCCCGCGAGGTGCAGTTCTTCGAGCTCGATCTCACCGAGGCCCGCTTCACCGGGGCCCAGCTCGGCGGGGCGACTTTCCTGCAATGCAAGGGAGCCCTCGCGAGCTTCGACGGCGCCCACCTCGAAGGGACGAGCTTCCTCGACTTCGCCGGAGAAAAAGCCTCCTTCCGCGAAGCGCGGGCCCGCGGCTTGTGCATCATCGCCACCTCGGCGCTGCCGGGCGCGGATTTCTCGGAGGCCGATCTCGAAGAGGCCAACCTCAGCGGCGTGAACCTCAGCGGCGCCAACTTCGAGAAAGCCCGGGCCGAGGGCGCGGACTTCAGCGAGGCCGTGCTCTGCGGCGCGCGCCTCACGCAGCTCGCTGCCCGTGAGGCGCGCTTCGCCGAGGCCGATCTCAGCGGCGCCGATCTCCGCGAGGCCAACCTCATGGAGGCCATCCTCGACAAGGCCAAGGTGCCGGGCGCGATCTTCGAGAAGGCAAATCTCTTCGGCGCGAGCCTCCTTCATACGATCGGCGATGACCGCACGAGCTTCGCCGGAGCCCTGGTGAATCAGGTCGTGTTCACGAGGAAAGAAGGATGAGCCGCGACGAGCTCATCGCGGCCATCGGCGAGGGCGAGCTCATCGCCGGAGCCGATCTCGCCGGCCTCGATCTCGCCGGCCTCGATCTCTCGGGTGTGGTCTTCGAGGGCGTGAACTTCCGGGGGGCGAACCTCGCGGGCGCGAAGATCAGCGAGTCGATCTTCAACGCCTGCGATCTCGGCGGCGCCGATCTCACCGGGGTCAAGGCACGCCACACCTCGTTCTACAAGTGCGCCATGCAGGGCACGGCGCTTCCGGGCAGCGATCTCGTGGACGCCAAGTTCGTCGACTGCGATCTCTCCCGGGCCTCCTTCGAAGGCGCGGATCTGAGCATCGCCACCGTGGTCAAGGGCCGCGCCGCCGAGACCAGCTTCCGCAAGGCCAAGCTCGATCGCTTCGCGCTGGTCGAGACCGAGCTCGAGAAGATCGCCCTCGACGAGGCCGAGCTCGAGCGCTGCTGCCTGATGGCGGCCGACCTCTCCAGCGCCAGCCTGCGCGGGGCCCGGATGCATCTCTCGGTGCTCAGCGGAGCCAAGCTCCGGGGGCAGGATCTCTCCGGGATGCACCTGTCCTTCACCATGCTCGACGAGGCCGATCTCAGCGGCTGCGATCTGCGCGGAGCGGAGATCGTGCAGACCAACTTCAAGGGCGCGAAGCTCGTCGGCGCGAAGCTCGACGACGCCAACGCCGAGCGGGCGATGTTCGCCGAGGCGCGGCTCGACGGCGCCTCGGCGAAGGGACTCCACGCCCGGCAGGCGGTCTTTCAAAAGGCGAGCCTCGAGGCCGCGAATTTCGCCGACGCCTGCCTGTACCAGGCCAATTTCCAGCGCGCCGCGTGCAAGCTCGCGAACCTGCGCGGCGCCGATCTCAGCTACGCCGATTTCTCCCACGCCGGCGTGGAAGAAGCGGATCTGTCGCACGCCAAGCTCTTCCGCGCCCGCTTTCACCAGGCGCGCGACGAAGGAGCGGTGTTCACGAGCCGGGCCGGGCTCCTCGGCGATGACGAGGAGCTGCTGGAAGCAGAGCGTTGGTCTCCTTGAGAGGCCTCTTGCGAGATACGGAGACGAGCGATGCGAGACAACTTGGCGAGACAGCGAACCGAGACCCTGGCCACCCAGGAGGTGGGCACGGTGACCGCGATCCTGGGCAAGCGCCTCATGGTGCGCGTGGGCTCGGGTGAGTACGAGGCTCGGAGGGCGGTGAGCTGCCTGGTCGAGCCCGCGCTCGGGGACCTGGTGCTCCTCGCCCTCCACGACGAGGGCTGCCACGTGCTCGCGGTGCTGGAGCGCGAAGGCGGAGGGGCGACGCGGCTCGTGGCCGAGGGCGATCTGGAAATGAGCGCGCCCGCGGGCAAGGTGACGATCCACGCCCAGAGCGGCGTCTGCATGGCCACGCCCGGCGAGACCACGCTGGCCTCGGGCAAGGTGCGGGTCCACGCCCGGGAAGGGGCCCTGGCCGTGGAGGCCATGAGCTACCTCGGCGATCGGCTGGTCGCGAAGATCGATCACGTCAAGACCGTGGCCCGATCGGTGGAGTCGGTGGCCGATCGCTGGGTATCGCGCGTGGCGCGGGCCTATCGCTTCATCGCCGAGTCGGAGCAGGTTCGGGCCCGCTATTACGAGGTCTCGGCCAAGGCCGCGGTGAACATCAAGTCGCAAACCACCCTGGTGACGAGCGGAGAGTTGACCAAGATCGACGGCGGTCAGGTCCACATCGGTTGAGGAGGAGCCCATGTTTGCCAATACCCAGCGCGGGGGCATGGCCTTCGCGATCCCCGACGTATGCCTCACGCCCCCGGGGCCCACGCCGATCCCGTATCCCAACTTCGCCGCCAACCCCATGGCGGTCTCTGCGGTCTACAAGGTCCTGTTCGTGTGCGCGCCGGCGCACAACATGCGCACCAAGGTGCCCATGACCAACGGGGACAACCCGGGCATCAACGGGGGCGTGCTCTCGCGCTCGGTGATGAGCACGTCGCGGCACGTGATGGGAGCCCGCAAGGTGCTCATCAAGGGCGCGCCGGTGACGCGATTGACGAGCCCCACCATGCAGAACCGCACCAACGCCCGGGGCATGACCGTCGCTCCGAGCCAAACCAAGGTGCTGATCCTCGCTCCCTGACGACGCCCGCATGAAAGAGCAAAACCGCCTCCGCCTCGAGCGGCTCACCGCGCGCTACGCGCGGCGCATCGCCGAGGGGCGGACGCCGGACGAGGCCGATTTCCTCCGAAGCTTCGCGGCCCTCCGCGACGATCTGCTCCGGCCGCAGATGGAGGAGGTCGCGGCCGAGCTCCGGCGGGCCGGGCACGAGGCCCGGATCCTCCTCGATCAAGGGCACGACACCCCGAGCATCGAGCTCGCCCTCGGCCTGCGCGGGGCCACGGGGAGCCGCAACGTGGTCGGCTTCTGCGTGATCCGCTGGAAAGGCTATCCGCTCCAGATCCTCGCCTATCTGGAGGTCAACCCGCCGCCCTTCGATCTCGAACGCTTCGCCGACGCCCGAGCCATCGAGGCACCGCGGGTGGAGCAGATCCTCATCGACGCCGTCGAGCACATCATCATGTGCAACGCGCCCTGATACCTCAGCGCGGCCGGCGAGCGCAGCGAAACCCCACCCAGCTCTTCGCATCCGCAGGCTCGTAGCCGATCCTGAGAAACGAGCTCAGGCTCGCCGCGTCGTTGTTCCAGTCGCCGCCGCGCGCCTCGCGGCCCCCGATCATGTTCGTCAGGTTGGCGCAATCGTCGCAACGTTCAAAGTACACGTCGTGGTAGTCCAGGGTCCACTCGCGCATGCTGCCGGCCAGGTCGGATTGCCCCCATTTCCCATCGCCCGCGGGAGACCTGGAGCCGACGTTGGAGATGTCGGCGAGCGTCGCGGTCGGACAGCCCTGATCCACCTCCGAATAATTCGGGCAATACACCGCATGGTCATCGTCCGGCGCGGCGTTCCCCCACGGGTAGTTCGTCTCTTCGCTGCCGCGGGCCGCTGCATAGTTCCACTCGGCCTCGGTCGGCAATCGGCCGCCATCCCAGGCGCAAAAGGCGAACGCGACATACCAGTTGACGCAATTGATGGGCTTGTGCTCGCCATCGCCAGGCTCGTCCGTCCAGGTCTGGTAGTATTCGTTGCACTTCAAAGAAGCGGTGAGCTCGGCCTGGTCCTGCGGTAATGGCCATGCATCGTCCCACCCGCTGTACTGCATGTTCGGATGAGCCCCCTCGCCCGCGGCTGGAATATTCCTAGGATACTCGCTCCAGAACCTTCGAAACCGCCCGACCGTCACCTCGAAGCGATCCAGCCGAAAGTCGCTCACCGTGGCCGAATAAGACTTGTTCTGTTCGAGATCGAGGCGCTCGTACGCCCCCCCCGTGACGAGCGAGTTCGCGCAGCAGATTTCGTCGTTCTTGGGCCCGCACGTGGCCGCCAGATCCGTGCAGCTCGGGAGCGAGGAGCTCGGCACGACGTCGTCGATGCAACCGGCCGGCCCCATTGCCAGGGCGAGGGCGCACAGGAGAGACCACTTCGAAGCAGCCATCAGAATCTCCCGAAAATCGACGCTCCGGCTGCACCGGGAGCGACCCAGGGCGCCACCGCGACGCCCTGCGACTCGGTCGGTCTCGAGCGAGGCGCCGTCGCGATTCCATAAACGGCGGCGCCAAGCGCCAGCACGCCTGCGCTGCCCAGCCCCAGAGCGAGGCCGAAATCGAGGTTCTTGCGCCTGTTGTCCGCCTGGTAGTCGTAGCCCGAGGCGCAGTACGTGCCATTGTAGCTCACGTCGCAGTTTTCACGCAGAGCGTCGATCGCGGCCAGATCGTCGTAAATGAAATAGGCGCTGACGCCCACGAGCGCGAGCCCGGCGCCGCCGGCGATCCACGCCCAGACGGGGACACCGCCCTTGTGCGGTGTCGTGTCGACCTCGAGCGCGATCTCGACCGTGCTCGTCTTGCCTTCTTCGAGTGTCACCTCGACCGTCCGAGGCTTGCGGCCCGGGGCCTGCGCGCTGACCTCGTGTTTGCCCGGATCGACGGGGAGCGCCTCACCCCACGCGGCGCTCGGCAAATCCTTGCCGTCCCGCGAGACTTCGATTCCGGCAGGAGGCGCGGTGACGACCACCCTCAGCCTGGGCAAGCGCGGCTCCAGGTCCTTGATCCCCTGGTTTGCGATGTCGTCGAGCTCCTGCTTGCGCGCGGCGCCCGCCGTTTCGCGATTCAATGTCCGCGCGCGGTGGTAGTCCTCCCACGCGGTGGCGAGTTTGCCGTCATGCTCGTGGCATTTGGCGATGTTGAGCATCGTCCCGGCGGATGGATTCAGCTCGAGCGCGGCCTCGAATTTGGGGCAGCCCGCAGCATAGTCTCCCTTCTTGACGAGGTCGCGGCCCGCTCTGAACAGCGCCTCCGCGGCCGCTGGATCCGATTTCACGGGCTCGGCGTGCGCCGCGGCCGCACCCGTGACGATCGCCCACGTCACGCATGCCACGGCTGGCCGGAAGCGGGCCCCGCGGCGCGCGGCTCTACTGATGGTCGAGCGGATCATGGCCTGTTTTGGTCCCTTTTTTCGGCTGGACCGCGCCCTTGACGGGCCTTCCGGACGGCGCCTTTGCGCCCACCC
Source organism: Polyangium sp. 15x6 (assembly GCF_029960785.1). GTDB lineage: Bacteria > Myxococcota_A > Polyangia > Polyangiales > Polyangiaceae > Polyangium. The sequence goes on along the minus strand of NZ_JASBQE010000044.1, from coordinate 44,656 downwards.
CCGCGGCGCTCGCGGACGCCGTGCCGCTCGCGGACGCCGTGCCGCTCGCGGACGCCGTGTCGCTCGCAGACGCCGCGCCGCTCGCGGCTCCGGCAGGGCTGGGCTCGGAAGACGCCGGACGCTTTTCTTCACCTTCCAGCTCGGAAACAGGCGCGCTCGGGGCCGAGGAGCGCGACCACGCGAGCGCGCCCAGCCCGACGGCGAGGCCGGCAGCGAGAGCGATGCTGACCACCACCGCGATCGTGCGCGGCTTGCTCGCCGGCGACTGCGCGAGGCTGAGCCCCGAGGGCGACAGCGTTCCGCCCGCCCCCGAGGCCGCCCCCGGCACGCTGACGGGTGCTGCGCCCGGCTGCGACGGCGGGCCGAACGCGTGATTCTGCGACGAGGACGCTGCGCCCGGCTGCGACGGCGGGCCGAGCGCAAGATTCTGCGACGAGGACGCTGCGCCCGGCTGCGACGGCGGGCCGAACGCGTGATTCTGCGACGAGGACGCTGCGCCCGGCTGCGACGGCGGGCCGAGCGCAAGATTCTGCGACGAGGGGCTCATCGGGATGGTCCCGCCGCCCATCGCCACCGCCGCGAACGCGTCGGCGAGCTCGCTCGCGCTCTGGAATCGCTTGCCGACGTCGCGTGTCAGCGCGCGCTCGAAGAACCGGTCCACGTCGGGGCCGAGAGCGCCGTGGATGCTCGAGGGTGCAGGGATCGGATCCGTGCAGATCTCGACGAGGAGATCGCCGATCTCTTCGCCGGAGAACGGCAACCGGCCCGTCACGCAGCGGTAGGCGATCACCCCGAGCGACCACAGATCGCTGCGGTGATCGACCTCTTTCCCGCGCCGCACCTGCTCCGGGCTCATGTATTGCGGCGATCCGATCAGCGTGCCCGTCCGGGTGGCGTTCCCAGCGAGCACCGGACCATTCGCCTTCGCGATCCCGAAGTCGAGGATCTTCACGAGCTCCTCCTCGTCGCCGTGACGCGACAAGAAGAGGTTCGCGGGCTTCAGATCGCGGTGCACGAGCCCCAGCTCGTGCGCGCGGCGAAGGGCCTTGCAGACCTGTTGCACGATGTCCATCGTGGCCGCGAGCGAGAGACGCCCGACGCGGACGAGCCGGCGCTCGAGGTCCTCGCCGTCGAGCAGCTCCATCACGATGTACGGGCAGTCGCCTTCCACGCCGTAGTCGTACACCTGCACGACGTTCGGGCTCTTGATGACCGCGGACGCCTGCGCCTCACGCTCGAAGCGCACGCGCGCGTCGGCGGAGGCGGCGAGCGCGGGCGCCATGAGCTTGATGGCCACGCCGGTGCGGAGCTGGAGATGCTCCGCGAAAAAGACGGATCCCATGCCGCCCTTCGCGAGCGGGCGACCGAGCCGGTATCGGCCAGCGATGATGCTGCCTTCTGTGAGAGCGCTCATGCACGTTCCGCTACGGCTCGCCGCCTGGCGGATACCCTAACAATAACCGAAGCCGTCTGCTCGTCCTAGCCGCCGTTGATTCTCTGCTGCGCGCCCCGCTGCCGGCCCGACGCTGCATGCGTGGAGCGGTATCGAGGATCAGGAAACGTAAGGGTTTCGCGAATGTCAAGCACTTTTGTGCTCCCGACCCCGCTGAGGAGGATCCGTCTGCGCGAACCTGCGCTTCGACAGCTCGAGGCCGAGCTCCGCGGCCGCGTGGCCGTCGACACTTGTCGAGGGGTCGATCAGCGAAGCGCGGGAGCCGCGTGTGCTCGAGGACCGACATGTACCCGCGGCGGGTCGTGACGTCGTCGGGGATGGGGACGCGCCCCGGTAGCCCCGACAAACACGCCCCGGGTAACTCGGCTGCGCCCGAGCGATACACCGAATCCGAGCCGCCGACGCTGGAAGCTGCGCTCCGATATGCGATCAAGCAGGGGCAAGGGGAGAACACAGAGGTCCCGAAGGGGGCCATCGCGGCGTGCGCTCTGCTCGGTAGCGAGCAAACCCCTCCGGTCGATGCCACTCATACCGGTATCGCGAAGATCGTGATCTCGCCGGATCAGACGTTCGATTTGGACGTCACGTACAACATCATTGTCGCGCGTTGAACATCCAATCGGACGAGGGTAAGCCCCCGGATTGGCCGGGTGGTTCCTTCAGCTCGGCTGACTCGGCGCCGCAATCACCATCATGTCACGTGGCTTCACGCGCCCGCAACCAGGCCTCCATCGCAGAGAATGTCCGTCCCCGTGAGGTAGCCGGGTTGGCGTGGCCAAGGCGGAAGGAGCGCACGACTCTCCACTTTCCCGGCTTGTTGCGATAAACTCGACCTGTGAAGGTCCGTTCATTCTCTCCTCTCTCCGTCTCTTCGTTCCTCTGGCAGCCTCGGCCCGGCGCATTTGCGCTCGCGGTCGTGTGCAAGGCGACGTTCAGGCTGCAGCCTGGCACGTCCCCGCTCGCGGAGCAGCAAGAGGCTCCCTTCGAGGTGGACCATCCCTGGCCGGACGGTGCGCAAGGAAGCCTCCGTTCCTCCACCGATCGTGTGCCGTTCAAGCGCCACGCGGAGGTGCTCGTGGGCGGACATGTATACGCGCCGCGCGGCCAGCCGACCACGTCCCTCGTCGCTCGATTGTCCGTGGGCCCCCTGAACAAGGCGATCGAGGTGCACGGGGATCGGGTGTGGGTGCCGGATGGCCGGCTCTCGGCGGCCGCACCCTTCGTGAAAATGCCGATTCGCTGGGAGCGATCTGCGGGGGGGCCGGGGACGTGGAATCCAGGGGGTATCCCCGCCAATCCGTCGCCCGATGGGCGGGGATTTCGACCGGTACCGAATCTCACGCCCGTGGGTCTTGCGCTGCGCGCGGCCGCTCAGGTGATTCCTCCGGTCGGGTTCGGACCGATTGCACCCGGCTGGCCGGAGCGTGCGTCGAAGCTTCGCCGGCATATGGCAACCTGGCGGCAGGACACGTGGGCATCCGAGCCGCTGCCGGCGGACATGGACGCGGGGTTTTTCAATGCGGCTCCATCGGATCAGCAACTCGCGCAACTCGGCGTCGGAGAGCAGATCCTCCTCGAGCATCTGCATCCGGAGTATCCGCAGCTCGTCACGAAGCTCGCCACGGTGACACCGCACGCGCTCGCGCAGAGGCCTGGGGGCGCAGCCGAGGAGATCCGGCTGCGATGTGACACGATGTGGATCGACACGGATCGGGGGACGTGCGCGCTCGTGTGGCGGGGAATCCTCGGATTGAAGGATCCGATGGAGGACGGGGCCGTGCTCGTGACGTGTAATCATCCGGGGGCGAACGAGGACGACGGGACGAGGACCCAGCTCGCCCCGCCGACGTCCGTGAGCCAGCGCAAGCGCGCCACGATGCCTTTTCAGATCGCACGCCAAACCTTGCCGTTGCCTCCGACGCCGACGGTGACGACCAAAGAGACCTCCGACGAGTCGTCCGCGCCTATCCGGAAGGAGACGGGGACCTGGATCACGACACATGGGAACTGGCTGGCAGCGACGGCCCCCCTGCCCTTCGATCCTGCCTCGGCACCGATTCGTCTGACAGAGGACGATTTCGAGCCTGAAGAGATCGACGAGATCGAGGAAATCGACGAGCTCGAAGAGATCGCCGCGCAGCATGAGGACGAAGCGGGAATGACGCTCATCGCCCCGCTCAGGGCACCGGGCGAGACATCGCCGGCTTTACCCTTTCTGGATTTGCCCCCGGGTGCGACTTCGGCATTGGCAACCGGAGCGAGTGAGGGGAACCGGTCGTCGATACCTCTCGCTGCTTTCAGAACGGGGACGCTGACGCCGTGGCACTCCGCGGAGGCGGATCCCGCGTCCGCGCTCCCATTCGCGTCGAAGTCCCTGGAGCCGCCCGTCGTTCCGGAGCATGTGGAGGAACCCGCCACGCTCTCGCCGCCTCCCGTGAACGTGCCGGAGCTCCCGGCGGCACCGGCCATGCTGAGGCCGCTGGAGACGCCGGCGGTGATGAAGGCGGAGGACGCGGGGGCGGTGGCGAAGGAGGAGAAGCTACCGCTGGAGGAGTATCCGATCGAGCGATGCGCGGGGATTACGGCGCGGATGGCGCGGGGGAAGATGGATCGGTATGCGATTCTGGAGGCGGAGAAGCTGAAGGAGGAGCAGTGGCAGGCGCTGCATGCTCACTGGCAGGCGGAGATCAAGGCGGAGGCGAGGCGAGGGGAGAAGAAGATGCTGCTCGCGTATGATCAGGGGTATGTGGGAGCGCTGGAGAAGGAGTGCGGGGCGATCGGGGCGAAGGAGTATGCGAGGCTGGTGGTGGCGGCGGAGCGGGGGATGGAGGCGGAGGTGCTCGGGGAGATGGGGTTGCCGAGGGGGGCGATGATGCGGATTCGTAGGGTTTGGTTGGAGCGGATGGTGAGGGATAAGGGGGTGGGGAGGGAGGTGAGGGAGGGGATGAGGACAAGCGTTATGTAAGTGCCAGGTCTCTATGACCAACCACTATTTCGGACAGGGCCGGAAAAATCTGTGATTTATTACCTCTGTGTTCCCAGAGGCGGATGGCCGTACTCCGATCTCGAACGTTCCTTGCTTGCCGTTCAAAACCCCGGGCAACGAATACATGACCGCGTCATTACTCATCCCTGTCCTGGGCTTTCTCCAGAAGTTTGCTGTGACGGTCCGCGTTCCGCGTTCAAATACATCTTGGTCGTAATGTTCCGGGAAGTTGTGGTAGGGCCCCGGCTCTTCAGCGCGCCGCATCAGCTCACGTGCAGAAAAAATCCGCTTGGGACTTGATACCTTCGGGGTCGTAGTATTGCTTCCATCCGATTGAAGCCCCATCGGGTCCACCATACTAATGGGCGAACCATCGAATCCCGACAGATTGCTCCCACCAGCTACATCTAACGGATCCGGACTACACCACCTCCCCGTCTCCGCATCAAAATACCGGAACCTCGTATAACAAAGCCCCGTCTCCTCATCCGCATACTGCCCCAAGAGCCGAAACGGACTCTCGACCTCCCTCCCCCGTCGCACCGCCTCATCCCGGTGCGCCTCGCTCACCCTCCCCCACGCCGAATGCGCCGCCGACCACGCAACCCTCCCCTCCTTGTCGACCAGCTCCTTCGACATCCCCAGGTGGTCATTGACCACCGCGAATACTTCACCCTGCTCGGCCTGCAGCGCTGGCACGAACGTCCCCGGCTCGTGCACGAAGACCCGCGCCCCGCGCTCGCTATCTAGATCCGCCGCCAGCTCATCGCCATCCCAGACGAACTCCACCACCCGCGCGCCCGCCTCACCCGCCGCCGGCAGAACCTCCTTCCGAACCCGCCGGCCGAACGCGTCGTACGTGAAGAGCACCCGCTCGCCCGACGCCTTCAAAACCTCCCGCAGCCGGTCCCGATCGTCCCACCGATACGTCGTGACCTCCCCCGCCCGCGCGCCCTCCCCATCCACGAGCGCGACCTTTTTTACTCGCCGCCCGCGCGCGTCATACTCGTATTCCGCCCGATCCGAGCGCCTGAGCAAATTCCCTGGCGCCGTGTCCCATGCCTTCCCGCGCCGCGGCCCCTTCAACCCCTCGAAGATCTTCCGCAACGATCCCGTCGCATCGTAATGGAACACCTCGCAATACGAGCGCCGCTTCGCCTGGAGAAGCTGACCGATGCTGTCGTACCGGTACGTCGTCGTGCCCCACCGCTCGTCCCCGATCTCCACCACGCGGCCGAGCTCGTCGTACCTCCACGAGCGCCTCGACGAGACCGTATGCCCACCACGCCCCACCACGGCGCGTTCGGCCAGACGATCCATCACGTCATACGTATTGCGGATCTCGACCCCGGCCGCCCCAGCGCGCCGTACCTCACGGCCGAGAATGTCCCTCTCCAGCACGAACCGCCGCCCATCGTGTTCGAGCCAGCTCAGCTCGTGATCGGGACCGTACCCGTACCGCGTCGTCGAACCATCTGACAGAACGCGCTCCGTGCGCCGGCCAAAACGATCATGACGATACTGGATCGCCCGCTCGTTTTGACGCTCCTCCGCGACGAGGCCGAGTTCGTCCCTCTGGAACGCCGTGACGACCTTGCCGCTCCGCTCCTGGAGCACGGCGCGCAGCAACCGGCCGAGGTTGTCCCGCTCGAACTTGATCTCGCTGTCCGCGGTCTTGTCACCGAGGACGCCCCCGAGCTTGTCGTACCGAAGCTCGCGCGTCGCGCCGTCGGGCTCCGCGATCGAAGAGACGCGTCCCGCGTCGGAATACGAATACTTCAGCGTCCGGTCATCGAAGGTTCGCTCCGCAACGACCCGGCCCGCGGTATCGTAATCGAACGCATAAAGCTCGCCATGCGGATTCAGGATCTGCCTGAGCCGTTCGACACCGTCGTATCGCAAATGCCAAACGGTTCCATCCGGCCGCACCATCCGGGATAGTTTGCCCGTCCCCGAATACTCCATCTCGGTCGCCCCGCCGAGCGCGTCCACCTCCTGCGTGACGTTGCCGTACGCATCGTGCTCGCGGCGTGTCACCGTCCCGTCCGGGGCCGTGATGGATACCGCCCGGCCCAGCGGATCATATTCGACCCGCGTCATGCGCCCGAGCGCATCCACCCGCGTGATCGCCCGGCCGAGCGCGTCGTACGCGTATTGCGTGGTCGCGCCGCGCGCGTCGACCTCGACCACGCAATCGTGCCGCTCGTCATAACCGAAGCGACGAACGACATGCTCCCCGTCGTCGACCGAGATCAACCGCCCCTGCTCGTCGTGCTCGAGCCGGTACTGCGACCCCGAGGGATATGCCACCTGGCGCAGCTCCCCTTTCGACCCGTACCCGTACCGCGTGGCCAGCTTGTCTGGCCCGATCCGGTGCGTGGGCAGGTCGTCCAGGTACGAATACTCGGTGACGTTGCCCGCCGGATCCATCGTCCGGACGCGATTCCCCCGCGCATCGTACTCGTGACGCGTCGTCTCCCCGGCGCCGTTTCCCTCGGCGATCAGATACTGATCCCTGTCGTACTCGCAGGTCCGGATCAGGATCCCGTCGGGCGTCTCTTCTCGCACGACGAGACCGTCAGCGTTCCAGTGGAAGACGCGCGGCTCCTCGGCGTTCGTGAAGTACGTGATACGATTTTCGAGATCGACGCGAATCTCGCCCGAATGCAGCCCGCCGTCTCCCCACGCCCTGCAGCACCAGTCCGTGCGGTCGTCGTAGGCATAGTAGAAGCTCACACCATTCTTGAGCGTCTTCTTCACGATCCGGTGCTGAATGTCGTACTCGTACCGAACCGTGTTCCCGAGCATATCGCTCGCGGCCACGAGATCGCCTCGGCTCGAGTACGTGTACGTCACCCGATCGTGAACCTCGCCCCCGACGCGGATCTCCACGCCGGAGACGCGCCCGTCGACGCCCCCGGACAGGACGCGGATCTCGCGGGCGGCCGTATCCACGATGCGGTAAAGGCCATTGGCATTGTAATGAAGCGCGATTTCGTTGCCGAAGGCATCCCGGATCGATCGGAGCACGGCCGCTTCCCCGCCCTCGATCGGCGCGAAGACCCGCGTGAGCCGATCGTCGAGGCTGTAAAGCTCGAACACGTCCCCTTCCATGGCCGTCAGCAAGAGGCGATCGGATCGATGGAACGAAGACTGCCCGGGATTCAGCTCCGGAAAATAGACATCGCGCCCTTCCGCGTCGTGGAACGTCGTCAAGCCGACGTCACGAAATACCCATTGCTCGAAGCAATGCGTCCAGCCACCGGTCCCGAGCGCGGTCTGCTCGTGCGCCTGGGCGGAGCTATACGCCCGTCGCCACGCGAAAGGGATCAACCCCGGAAGCTCCAGATCCACGGCAGAGTCGAGGACACGCCCGGATCCCACGTCCACCGGATCGCCGCACGGCGAGGTCTTGTTGGACCTCACGCAGGAGGCGTTCGTGCTGGGTTTCGTTGAATTCGACGTCGGCCTACCGGTCGGCCTCTTCGAGCCCCCCGAGACGGATGCCCTCGGCCCGCCAAGCGTCGGTTTGCCTGGTCTCCCGGGACGCCCGCCGAACGTCGATGCCAGGTCCCTGAAGACCGCCTGCCCCTCGGACCCTTCGCCAAAAATCGCGCCGCCGAGGGCATGTGCGCCCTCCTCGATGACGAGCCCCGTGGCTTGTTCGAGCAGCACTTCGCGAATGACCTTCTTCAGCCCATACTTCGCGATCGCCACCCCTACGCCAGCCGCGCCGACGACCATCTCGGCCACGCGAATGTAAGTCGGAATCTCGTCTTCGATGTCGAGTACGGTCTTCGTGGGGCCGCCGATGAGGACGTCCGGAGAACCCTCGCATATCTTCGCTCCGCACTCGATCTTCTCGCCGATGCGCGCCGCGTGCGCCCCATTGATGAGCACGCTCTCGCTGCCCTCCGCGAGCCGCTTGCCATGGTGATCGCCGAACGGATCTCCCGGCGTTCCCGTGCAGGTGACGACGTCCTTCTCCGCCCGCGCGGCAGGCTTGTCGTTGACGCGAACGTTGAAGGAGCCTTTCGCAATGGCTCCCGTGATTTCTCGCCCGACGAGATCGTTCACCGCGTCCGACGAGCCCAACATCTCGCCCACGCTCGCGCCCGTGGTCACGGCGGCGCCGACCGTCGCCACGACTGCCAGGGCGGCTCCCCCGGTCGCGACCACGGCAATTCCGATCACGAGCCCAACGGCCGCCCCGATCAGCAGGCCTTTGAGCGCGTTCGAATGATCGATGTCGTCCGCGACACGAGCTGCTACGGGCATCGAGACCTCCGTCAGGTTCGCAGGCGGAAGTTCGTGAGGAAATCATTGAACATCGCGCTCCAGCGCGATGCCATCTTGTCCCCGCGGCACGTCGCCGTGAGCAGGAGCATCTGGTGCGGGCCCTTCGCATACAGAACGACCTGCCGCTGGAACATCGGGCCTTCATTGGAGGTCCACGTGTACTCGATCGACACGGCGGGCTGGTTGTCGACGCGGAGCAGCTCCCGCTTCAGCACGCGGAACGCAGGGAGCCGGCTCAGGAGCAGGGTGAAGAGCCGCTCGACGAACAGCTCCACCGTCTCTCCCGACTTGGGCCGCTCCCGCGCGACGACGATGCTGATGTCGCTGGGTCCCTCCTCGGTCAACGAAAAGATATGGGTCGTCTTGTCTCGAAGGCCGTCCGGAAGCGCGACGATGAAGTCGTTGGCGTGATAAATGGACATGACTAGGGCGTCTTTTCAGGATTGATGTTGACGGGTGCCCCCACGATTTTCGTCTCGCCGGGGGAAGCAACGAGGAGGGTCTTCTCTCCCGTGTGCGTCGCGTTTTCGCCCACGGTCGCCAGCGAGGTCGTGCCCTGAACGAGGGTATTCGTCGACTTCATGAAGGCGAGGTCCCCGCCATCGACGAGCACGCAACTGGAACCGATGACCCCGCTCATCTTGGCCTTGGCCATGAAGCTCGACGCCGCGCTCATGAGCACGCTCTTGTTGGTGTCGACCGTCACGTTTCCCCCCGACGCATTCACCACGATCGCGCCCTTCTTCGTCGCGACATGCACCGTTTGGTCCGATTTCAAAGCAATATCGGTCTTCGCGTGGATCGAGACGTCCTTCTGCTTCGCGTCCGCCTCGATGTTGTTCTTCGCGAAAAACTCGATCGTATCCGCCTCGATGGTCACCTTCGCCCCGTCCATCGTGATCGTCGCGCCGGCGCCCGTGGTGATGGTGATCTTCTTGTGCACCATCGTCACGCTCGTCGGCGTCGCCTTGCTCTCCTTGGCCTCGGGGCCCTCGGCTGCAAAGGCCTGCTCGGCGAGCGCTCCTTCGCCGAATGCGACCGAGCTCGCCTTCCCGAGGGCACCCGCGAACCCCCCTGTCCCGGCCATACCGCCGAGCATCCCGGTCAAACCGCCCAATCCGGCAGGAGCGCCGCCCATCGCCGCCCCCGCGATCGCGCTCATGGCCTGACCTGCAAGGCCGCCGGCCGCTCCGCCGAGCGCGCCCTGCGCCATTCCCGCAATCGCGCCCATCACCCCGCCAGCGGCCCCGCCTGCACCGCCGGTCCCCCCGCCTTGCGCCATTCCAACCATCGCGTTCATGACGGCACCGGCCGCGCCTTCGGCGCCGCCACTCCCGCCCGCAGCGCCGCCCTGTATCCGTCCTGCGAGGGCATGGACGATACCTCCGGCCGCGGCCGCGGCCGCACCTTCTCCTCCCTCCCCCGCAGCGTCGGCCTGGAGCATACCGACGATGGCATTCACCACGTCGCCGGGAATTCCTCCGATACCCCCACCACCCGCGGCGCTGCTTTGCAGCACGCCCGCGAGCGCGCTCATCACCTCGGCCGAAGCGCCACCGCCCGCTCCTCCCTGCACCATCCCCGCACCGGCACTCATCGCCGTACCCGCCATGCCCGCAATGGCACCCGCAGCCGCACCGGCAGCTCCACCACCGCCGCCGGCCACACCTGCAATGGCATTCGCCACCGCCCCTGCCGCGCCGCCGGCTCCGCCGGCGAGCCCCGCGAGCACGTTCACCGCTCCACCCGCGAACCCGCTCCCGCCCAGCGCGCCGACGCGACCGAGGCTCGCCATTCCCTGGACGAACCCGTCCTCGATGCCGATCACCTCGCCGAGATCGTCGATATCTTCCGCCTCGCCCTCCGGAGGCTTCACCTCGAGGTAAATCTTCTCCCCCACGGACGTCGAATCGACCAGTCCGATATCCGCCGTCCGGTTCTGCCCCACGCTGATCGTTCGGTTCTGCCCCGTCGTCTCACGCTCGTTGCTGCCGACGTTTTTGGTCAGATCCTGCCCCACCGTGACGTCTTTGTTCTGCCCGACGTTCTGCACCTGATCACGACCAATATCGAGCGACTCGTCCCGCCCCACCGATCGCGTCCGATCTTGCCCCACCGAGACGTTCTCGTCCCGTCCGACCGATCGCTGCCGATCCCGCGCCACGTCGTGGCTATCGTCTCGACCGATTTTTTTCTCTCGATCACGGCCGATCTTCACGTTTTCGTCGTTCTTGACCAGCTTCTTCAGGTCCTTTTCCGCCTGCATGCGCACGAGCTCCTTGCCCGCCGCATCCTCGAACATGATCTCGTTGTAACCGCCCGTGTTGCTCGTGCTGTTGCTCTTCAGCCCCGTCTGGGTCTTGTTCTCGGGCAGCTTGTAGGGGGTCTTCTGCAGGTTCGTATAAACCCGCCCGATGATCACCGGTCGATCCGGATCGCCGTTCAGAAAGTCGACGATGACCTCCTGCCCGACCCGCGGCAAGGCGCTGCCCCCGAACCCAGCTCCGCCCCACGGCTGGCTCACGTGGATCCAGCACGACGACTTCTCGTCCATCTGGCTCTCGCGATCCCAGTGGAAATGCACGCACACCCGGCCAAACTCGTCGACGTGGATCTCCTCTCCGGGCGGCCCCACCACCGTCGCGCTCTCGACCCCCACCGCTTTCGGCGCGGGCGTCTGCACCTCGGGACGATACGGCGCTTCCCCGCTGACCGTCGTGACCGATTGAGACCACTCTCCATCGTTCGTCCCCGACAACGCGGAGTCCACGACGAGGAGCCGCTTGCCCGCCGCGAGCTCGCTCTTCGGATGATCCAGCACCGAGAGCACTCGACCCGGGGCCAGATCGTGGGCATTCGTCTGGAACGAGACCATTCGCGCCGTCGCTCGCGCCCCGTCGAGCCGTCGCTGCGCCAGGGCGGCCCCTTCCCCCTCGTCGGCACGATACTGCCCGCGCCCGTCCGACATCGACGCGCCATCTGGCTTGCCCACCTCGACGAGGAACGCGCCGGGTGTGTAATGAAAACTCTCCATACGCGCCTCGACGCCGGACGCCCCCGATGCGCTGCCGAGCAACTTGTAATCCGACGGCCGTCTATAATCGTGATCGCGCACCGTCACCTTGCCGGGACGCAGGCGCCTGCCCACGCAAACAGCCGTGACATGCTCGGCGTCCGCCACCGTTGGTTTGTCCCGGAATGCGATGGGAGATCGCGGCTCGTTCCGCTGCGGGCCATCGTCGAGCACGAGCCGGCTCTCGCCGCCCGCGTCGTCGAAGTAGAAGCTCACGCCCGCGTCCTCGAGCATGCGCCGGATGAACGTCTCGTCGGTCTCGCCGTACTGGACGCGATACTTGCGCTTCTTGTACGTGCCCGTGAGCCGCAACGTCGGCTCGATGCCCCACTCGCCGAGAAGCTTCTGCACGATATCGATCTCCGACATCTGCTGGAACATGCGCTGGTTGCGCCGCTGCGTCAGGAGCCACAACGTCGGGACGAGCGAGAGTTCGTACGTGGAGAGCCCGCGCTCCTCCACGCCGATCTGCTGGAGATGATTGCACACACCCGTCCACGTGCGGCTGTGCCGGCCCTGCACCGTGAAGCTCATCGGCTGCCCGACGACGGCCTCGAAGTCGATGTCGTGGTTCTCGGACACGGCGACGATCTTCACCTCGAAAATCGACGACATTCGCTCCGCGACGTCGAAGCGCCGAACGTCGAGCGCATCGCCGGAGCCTACGACCAGCGAGAGGTTGCGCTCCTCGAACCCCACGCCGACCGCCGTTGACGACCTGCCCGCTCCTGCAAACTGCACGACCATGCCCTCACCATCACGTTCGAGGCCAGATCTTCCGCCAATACACAACTCCAGCGTACGGGACAAGAGGAAAGGTGCCCCAGCGCCCCACGAGGGCTGACGCGCGAAGCAGCTTTGGCCGCACTCTCCCCGGGCCGAAGGAGGCGCTGCAGTTCGTGAAGGGTTCTCCGGCTCGGCTCGGGCGGCGCTGAGCACGCGCGGCCTTCATGCTCGCAGAACGTCTTCCAGAACGTTTACCAACGCCGATGTGCGCTCGAAACGCGACGCAGCGCGAGCATCAGGCCCCACCATCCGGCTCCACCCGCGCCACCGGAAAACGCAGCGTGAACTCCGATAGTCGCGCCGCGAAGAGGACCTTGCCCTGCGATACGTCCGGAAAACGCGCGGGATCGACGCGGGCCTCGACGAGACGGGCGAGCTCCACCTTGCAGGAAGCCTCGGGCGCATAATAAAAGGCTCGGCCTTCATCAATCTGCACGAGGGTGCGGAGCGACTCGGGCATGAGCACACTGGAGGCGGGCAGACGCAGGCCCCGAGGCGCGAAGACGAGGTCGGCGAAGACGTGGTCGCCGTCATGGAGTCGCACGCGGTCCCGACCCGCTTCACGAGTCACCTCGAAATCGGCGCGGTCCTTGGGGATTCCCCAGTTCTGCCGGCCGTTCACCACGCTGTCCCAGGAGCTGACGTAGATCTTCGTGATGGACCAGAAGAGCCCCCCGCCGATCCGGAAACGGCAGGGGATGAAGAGGAGCTCACGATAGGGGCCGACGTCCGAGGTCGCATAATCGACGAACATCAAGGCGCCCGTGCGGCCCTCGGCCCGCCCCCGGAGCGGCTCCGGCACGAAGCTGCCCTCCTCGATCAGCCGTGGAGGGAGCCGGAGCATGACCACGTAAGCGTCTCCGCCGAGCGTCCAAGGGGCGGGAACGCGAGGCACATCGGGCGCCGAAGGCATGACCAGGGAAAGAAGCGCAGAAAGGATGCCTGTTGTCAAGCTCGGCGAGGGTCTTCACCGGCGACAGGCACGGACGAGACGAGACGACGCCGGACACGGGGCCCGATGACGCTGGCGCCTCCGAATCCGCAGATCAGAAATCGATGCAGGTGCCGCCGGTGCAGCGCCGGATCAGCTGCCAGGTGCCGTACTGGCACTCGTAGGTGCTGGTTTCCGTGATGTTGCCTTGCTTCTTGGTGATGACGTGCGTGGCGCCCTCGTTGGCCTCGGTGCAGGGCGGCATCGTCCCAGCCTGTTCCGCGAGGGTGGGGTCATCGAGGTCGAGGTCGACGTCGAGGTCTTCCTCGGCATTACAAGCAGCAAGGGCCAGCGCGGCGATCGCGATCAGTCGTTTCATGGGTGCTCCTTCATCCCTGTCCGGGACTGTCGAATGAAATTCGAGCTCTCGCTCTGTCTGCCCTGCTCGCTCTATCAGGGCTCGGCCGGCTCGGTGATCGCCTGTTCGCCACCGTGATTCTCAAAATTGCGAGGTGTGGTCGATCACCCCGAGGAGACACGCGGCCTGCGCGTGAGGATCGTGCTCCCTGCTCCGCCGGTCCCGGGCGGCCCGATCCAGGCGCTTGACAACTCATAAGCATCGGCTTATAGGTTCGGCATGCAGAGCGCGGCCGTGGTCGAAGACAAGATCTTCCAGGCGCTGGCGGACCCCAGCCGCCGGGCGATCTTCGAGTCGCTCACGCATGGCGAAGCGGCGGTGAAGGACCTCACGGCGCGCTTCGACATCTCGCAGCCTGCGGTCTCGCAGCACCTCGCCACGTTGAAAGACGCCGGCCTGGTGAGCGGCCGGCGCGAGGGGCGCTGTGTCTACTACCGGGTGGAGCCGCACGGGCTGAAGCCGCTCGTCGACTGGATCGCGCACTACCGCGCCTTCTGGGTGGAGCGCGTCGATCGCCTCGAAAAACTGCTGGAGAAAATGGACGAATGAATCTCACCGACACGACCGTACAATCACAAACGGAATCCATTTCCTTCGAATTCGATTTGCATCATGCGCCGGAGAAGGTGTGGCGCGCGCTCACCGACCCGACACTGCTCGCGGAGTGGCTCCTGCCCGTCGTCGGCCTGAAGCTCGAGCCGGGGGCGGAGTTCATGTACAAGACGCAGGCATACCCCGGTTGGGACGGCACCGTGAATTGCCGGTTCGTCGAGATCGAACCACTCCGGAAGCTCCGCTACACGTGGAGCGTCCCCTTCATGGACACCGTCGTGACGTTCACGCTCACGCCCACGGCGTCGGGCACGCGCCTGTCCCTCGTGCATTCGGGCTTCAAGCCGGACCAGAAGCAGAACTTCGGCGGGGCGCGCTACGGCTGGAAGATGATGGGCGGGAAGCTCGTCGACCTGCTCGCGAGGATTTCATGAACAACTCGATTCGACAAACCCACCGCTGGGTGTCCATTGCCTTCACGGTGGCCGTCATCGCAAACTTCGTCGCCATGGCCATGGGACAGGGGCAGCCTCCGGCCTGGGTGACCTACTCGCCGCTGCTCCCGCTCGCCTTGCTCCTGTTCACCGGGCTGTACTTGTTCGTGCTGCCGTACGCCGCCAAGTTGCGCCGCTCTTCCCAAACCGTCGAGACTCGATAACACGCTTCCGAACATGGCATCCTCCAACCAGCACCCCGCAGACAGCCACGACCTGATCCGCGTCCAGGGCGCCCGGGAGAACAACCTCAAGGACGTCAGCATCGCGATCCCGAAGCGCCGGCTGACCGTGTTCACCGGCGTCTCGGGATCGGGCAAGTCGTCGCTGGTGTTCGGCACCATCGCCGCGGAGTCGCAGCGGCTGATCAACGAGACCTACAGCGCATTCGTGCAGGGATTCATGCCGACGCTGGCCCGGCCCGAGGTCGACCTCCTCGACGGGCTGACGACCGCGATCATCGTCGACCAGGAGCGGATGGGCGCCGACCCGCGCTCCACGGTCGGCACGGCGACCGACGTCAACGCGATGCTGCGCATCCTCTTCAGCCGCCTCGGCAAGCCGTTCGTAGGCCCGCCGAACGCCTTCTCCTTCAACGTGCCGTCGGTCCACGCGGTCGGCTCGTTTCAGAAGGGAACCGACAAGGCCGAGAAGGTCGTCTTCAACCGCGTCGGCGGCATGTGCCCTCGCTGCGAGGGCCGGGGCTCGGTCAACGACATCGACCTGTCTCAGCTCTACGACGACACGAAGTCGCTCAACGAGGGTGCCCTCACGATCCCCGGCTACAGCATGGATGGCTGGTACGGCCGCATCTTCCGCGGCTGCGGCTACTTCGACCCGGACAAGCCGATCCGCAAGTTCACCAAGAAAGAGCTCCACGACCTGCTCCACAAGGAGCCGACCAAGATCAAGGTCGACGGCATCAACCTGACGTACGCGGGTCTGATCCCGTCGATCCAGAAGTCGTATCTCTCGAAGGACATCGACGCGCTGCAGCCGCACATCCGCGCCTTCGTGGAGCGCGTGGCGACGTTCAGCACCTGCCCCGATTGCGGCGGCACCCGGCTCAGCGAGGGCGCGCGATCCTCCAAGATCAAGGGAAAGAACATCGCCGACATCTGCGCGATGCAGATCAGCGACCTGGCCGCGTGGGTGCGTGATCTGGACGAGCCGTCCGTCGCGCCGCTCCTTTCGGCGCTCCGCCACACGCTCGACTCGTTCGTGGAGATCGGGCTCGGCTACCTGAGCCTCGACCGGCCCTCCGGCACGCTCTCGGGCGGCGAGGCGCAGCGCACCAAGATGATCCGCCACCTCGGCTCGTCGCTCACCGACGTGACCTATGTCTTCGACGAGCCGACGATCGGGCTGCATCCCCATGACATCCAGCGGATGAACGACCTCTTGCTGCGGCTGCGCGACAAGGGCAACACCGTCCTCGTCGTCGAGCACAAGCCGGAGACGATCGTGATCGCCGACCACGTCGTCGACCTCGGCCCCGGCGCCGGCACCGCGGGCGGCGAGGTGGTATTCCAGGGCACCATCGACGGGCTGCGGGCGAGCGGCACGCTCACCGGGCGTCACCTGAGCGACCGGGCCTCCCTGAAGCCGTCGGTGCGCAAGCCGTCGGGTGTGCTGAAGGTGCGCGGCGCCAAGCGGCACAACCTGAAGAACGTCGACGTCGACATCCCGCTCGGCGTGCTGGTGGTGGTGACCGGCGTGGCCGGTTCGGGCAAGAGCACGCTGATCCACGGCTCCGTGTCCGGTCGAGACGGGGTGGTGTCGATCGACCAGAGCGCGATCCATGGCTCGCGGCGGAGCAACCCGGCGACGTACACCGATCTGCTGGAGCCGATCCGCAAGGCCTTCGCGAAGGCCAACGGCGTGAAGCCGGCCCTGTTCAGCGCCAACTCCGAGGGCGCCTGTCCGACCTGCAACGGCGCCGGGGTGATCTACACCGACCTCGGGATGATGGCCGGCGTCAGCACGGTCTGCGAGGACTGCGAGGGCCGGCGATTCCAGGCGTCGGTGCTGGAGTACAAGCTCGGCGGGCGAAACATCGCCGAGGTGCTCGACATGTCGGTCGAAGAGGCGGTCGGCTTCTTCGGCTCCGGCAAGGCGAAAACGCCGGCCGCGCACGCGATCCTGCAGCGCATGGCCGACGTGGGGCTCGGTTACTTGCGGCTCGGCCAACCGCTCCCCACGCTGTCGGGCGGCGAGCGGCAGCGGCTCAAGCTCGCGACGCACATGGGTGAAGGCGGCGGCGTCTACGTGCTCGACGAGCCGACGACCGGATTACACCTGGCCGACCTCGAGCAGCTGCTCGGGCTCTTGGACCGGCTGGTCGACGCCGGCAAGTCGGTCATCGTGATCGAGCACCACCAGGCGGTGATGGCGCACGCCGACTGGATCATCGACCTCGGGCCGGGCGCGGGCCACGACGGCGGGCGGATCGTGTTCGAAGGCACCCCGGCCGACCTGGTGGCGGCGAGGTCGACGCTGACCGGCGAGCACCTGGCGGCATTCGTCGGGAGCCGTCCGAAGGCTGCCCGAGCCCGCTGAGCGAGTCCGCGTTACCCACCTACCGGCGCCGGCGAATCTCGCACCTCGCCTGAGGGCCGCGAGCTTCGATGCTCCAGCCACCATTGGGTCGACAGCAGCGGCAACGTCCAGCCGAGCCAGCCGGCGATGCCGGCGATGGCCTGCCGCAGCAACTCCTCGTTCCCAGCGAACGTGGTGTGCAGTTGTGGCATCAGGGCGATCGCCGCGGCCACGCCCCAGATCCGATTCGTGATCACGGACATCGTGAGTGCGAAGCTGCGGATCATCCATTTTTGGTGCTCCGCCATCTGCTGCTGACGCGCGCTCCGATGGCCGGCGACGGTGAAGGTCAGCCACAGCAGGGCGAGCAGGACGTTGCTCACGCGGATGACGGGACCGAAGGGGCTGAGCGCGCCGATCACCAGACCGATCAGCCCGGCGGGGAGCACGCCACCGAAGACGTAGAGCCGCCCCAGGCGCCGATGCGCCCGCGGATGGCGCCGCCGAAACCACGGCCAGATTTGCACGCAGCCGCTGAGCATGGCGATCGCCCCGCACACGACGTGGACGACCAGCAGCGGGTAATACCAGCGCAGGCCGGTCGGGACGGGGACCCGGGAGCGGGCCGGCTCGAGCGACAGATACGGCAGCAGCGAAAACGCGACGAACACCACGGCGACCGATCCGAGCAGCGCCAGCCACGGGCGCCGCCACCCCCGCGTCGTGATCATTTTCATCCCTCACGCCTTACTGCGTACACCATACGCTTTACTGAGTGAGGTATACGCAGAACCAGGATGCGGTCAAGCGAGAAGGGGAAAGCGGTCGGAGACGAGGGACGGCAGGTCTTGTCGCTGGGCCTGGCGACGGCGTGGGGCGTGAAGGACCGTCCGGGCAAGGGACCCAAGCCGGGGCTGAGCCTGGAGCGGATCGTCGCGGCTGCCGTCCAGGTGGCGGAAACGGAAGGCCTGAGCGCGGTCTCGATGAGCCGCGTGGCGGCGGTCCTGGGCGCCGGGACGATGGCGCTCTATCGCTACGTCGAGTCCAAAGAAGAGCTGTTGATGCTGATGATGGATGCGGCGTTTCGCGAGCATCCCCAGCCGCCCGCGCCCGAGGAGCCATGGCGAGCGGCAGTGGAACGGTGGGCGCGGCAGCACCTGGCCGTGCTGCGCAAGCACCCCTGGGTGGTGCGCATTCCGCTGGGCGGACCGCCGATCACGCCGAACCAGGTGGTGTGGTTCGAACGCGGCATGAGCAGCCTGAGCGGAACGGGTCTGCCCGAGATGGCCAAGCTCGACTCACTCGCGCTGGTCAACGGCTGGGTGCGGCACGAGGCGATGCTGGAGGCGGATCTCCGCGAGGCGGAACGCCGCGCCTGCACCAGCGCCGCCGAAGCCTCCGCGTCGTACTGGCGCACGCTGGGCGGGCTGATCGACGCGCAACGCTTCCCAGCGATGAGCGCGCTCGTGGCGGCGGCGACGAGCGATGCGGCGGCGGTGGACGATGCGCAGTTCACCTTCGGACTGGAGCGCATCCTCGACGGCATCGCGCAAGTCGCCGAGCGTCGCAGGCCGCGGCATCGCCCGCGCTGAACGGAGCGGCCCGGCGCATCGGCGTCGCCGCGCCAGTTCATGGGCAGATCGCCGAAAGCGTGAGCTCGTTGTTGTTCTCCACGCATTCGCTTGCGATTGCATTGCCGGCGCCATCCTCGTCGACCGAGAGCACGAGGCTCACGAACCCCGCGGCCGCGCTGGCCTCGACGATCGATTCCAGGGGCTTCGAGGACCAACCCGGCGCGAGCGGTTCGTCGAGCTTGCCCGACGCGAGCAAGGTCCTCGTTCCATCTCCTGCCACGCCTTGAATGGCCCACGAGAGCCCCACCGGCGCGGCGCCGGCGCCTCGGTTTTCCACGCGGAAGACGAGCCGGCCCGACGCGGGGCAGCTCTCGCTGCAGCTCGCCAATACGACGGGGACGAGGTCCGGCGCGACGAGCGCGCCGAGCGCGCTGAAGCCGCCCTCGCGGAACGAGTTGCGTCCGAGCCAGTGAGGCGTCTCCTTCGCAGGGATACGAAGGTCGTCGCCCACGTTCGTGATGTGGTAGGCGTGCTGATTCCAGACGGGCCGGCCCGTGGCCCAGTCGTTGCCAGCGCCCGACAGCACGGTGATGCCCGTCCACGGTCCGGCGAAATACCCGTTGTTGGACGCGAGGACGATGTCCGCGTGGCCGTCGGCGTCGACGTCCGCCATGACGGGATACTCGTGATACGTCGCGCTCACGTGCTCGGACATCTGCGCGACGACGTTGCCCGTGGATCCATCGAAAATCCACAAGGTCTGCTCGTCCGCGTAGACCACCTCCGCTTTGTTGTCGCCATTGAAATCGAAGACGGACGAGCCCGTGACGTACGAGGTGTTGTCCTGGATGGGAGCCGTCCAGAGGACCCCGTCAGCGTCCTCCGGATCCAGCACCGCGTACACCGAGCTCGCTGCGACGCCGATCTCGGGTTTCCCATCACCGTCGAAATCGGCGACGGTCGGCGGACCGCCATGGGCGTCGAGCACCCCGGAGCGGCTCCATATCGTGGTTCCGTCGCCCGGATGCAGGATGGACACCGTGCCGGCATGAATGACGACGACCTCGGGCTTTCCTGGATCCGCGCCCGGGATGTCGAAATTGGCCACGGCGGCATGTCCGCCCGGCCCGGTCCACAGCGTCGACCCGTCCAGCCGGCTCGCGCCCACGCCGCTCACGATTTCCATGGTGCCGTCCTGATCGAGATCGACGAAGAACGACGTGGGGCTGTGGAAGTCGAGGACACCGAAATACCAGTCGTGCGCGAGGGCCGTTTTCACCATCACCTGCCCGTCACTGGTGCAGACGGTGCTCCCCGCCAGGATCTCGGCGTTCCCCGTACCGTCGGCGTCGGCGATGGCAGGATACGCATACGCTCCGACGCCGGCGGGGCAGCTCCAGAGGGGCGTCCCGAGGTGATCGAACGCGAGTAAATGGCCCCCATTGTCGATCGTGTACACCTCGGGCGAGCCGTTTCGATCCACGTCACCGATGGCCACGCCCGCAGCGCCCCGCGGTCCGGGCACGCTCCAGATCTCCGCGCCGTCCTTGCCCGAGATCGCGCGAAGGTACCCATCGCCGAACCATCCCGTGGGGCCGGTATACGCGGTGAATACGATGTCGGGGATGTCCTTCGCGTCGACGTGACCATCTCCGTTGTCGTCATTGAGGTTGCCGACGACCGGCGTCACGATGACCTGGTTGTACCCGGGGGCGACGTCGAATGTGTCCTTGCGCCATTTCACGACGGGATCGAGCTCGCCTGGCGGAGCCGTGAACTGGCACGCCGCGTCCGACGTGACGCTCTCCGCGGGCGGAGGGTCGCCGCAGAAATCGACCATCGCGCCGCCGGCCCCGCCCATGCCGCCGGCCCCGCCCATACCGCCGGCCCCGCCCATGCCGCCCATACCGCCGGCCCCGCCCATGCCGCCGGCCGCGCTTCCCGTCGTGTTGGTCGTGCCGTCGGTGCCGCCGCATGCGACCGCTGCAGTCAGCGTGAACAACGCCATATACTTCGCCGCGACGAACGACGCTCCGACCCTTCGTGCAAGATGAATGCTCGTCACCCGTATCCTCCTCCGTGGCGAGCCGACTATACACGACGGCTCGTCACATGCCGATAAGGCCGGGATGCACGCTCGCCTGGCTGGTTTCCTCTCGAGGTCCACAATCCCCCGGGAGCGGCGCAATACGAGCCGCCTCGGGGTGCGGCACGCGGCATCGATGTTCCAGGCTAGGAGATGAGGGTGAAGGCGACCGTCAGCGGCAGGTGATCCGACGGCTCACTCACGGACGGCATCACGGTGTCGCGGCCGAGCCTGGGGAGGACGCCGGGGCGCGGGTCGAGCCGGCCTGCGGAGTGGAGCAGGTAGTCGATCTTGCGCGGGCGGCCATTGATTGCGGTCGTGTCCCACGGCCGCTGCGCGCGGCAGCTCTCGGCGAGACCGCGCTCGTAGGCCGAGGCGAGCACGGAGCTCTGTGAGACCGCGTTGAAATCGCCCGCGACGAGCCAGGTGACGTCGGCCGGGGCGGCGTCGCGGTAGGCAAGGAGCTCGAGCAGCTGACGGCGCCCGAGGTGCTCGTCGGGCGCCGTGCCGTCGGGCTGCCAGGTCAGGTGGGTCGTCGCGACGTGGAGCGGCCGGGCATCGATGGTGAGACGCGCGATCAACGCGAGGTCGTCGTCGCCGGGACGGTGCGCGGCAAAGTGCAGCACGTCGTGCCCGTGCCACGCGAACACCGCGCGACGGGCGAACAGGGCTGAGCCCTCGCGGCGGCCCGCCCGCTGCGCATAGGCACTGGCGTGGGTCGAATCGAGGCGGGCGCGCAGCGCCGCGTACAGGTCGGGCTCGACCTCCTGCAGGCACAGGAGGTCGGACCCGAGCGCATCGATATGCGCGAGCAGGCGGGCGCGGCGGGAGGTGGGCTCGAGCGCGTCGGCCGGCGAGCTCCGGTAGCGATCGGGACGCACGTAGCATTGCGCGAGCACGTTGTAGGTCGTGGCGGAAAACGTCGTCGTCATCGAGCGCCACCGTACAATCCGCCGCGCGGAGCCGCCAGGACACGATTCCGGACATCGTCCTGGCGGCTCCGCTCTTCAGGGCAGGTCGGAGGGGAACGCCTGGGCCGTGACGGTCGCCCCGGCGCGCATGTAAAGGAGATCGAAGCGACGCCGGGTGAACCGGAATCCGCTCGCCGTCCGCACGTAATCATCGCTGTAGACGCCGCCCACATAGGTATCGACGCCCTCCTTCACGCCGAACTCGGTCAGGTACCAGCGCCCCGTGGCCTGCTTGGGGTGCGTGCCCGGCAGGAGCTCGACGGTGCCGGAATGGACCGCCTGAACGATACCGCTCCAGAGGCTCAAGATGTCGGTCAGGAACGTGATGATGTTATTGCGACCGACGATGTGCTGGAAGCCGGTAATGTCGAGCACCGCGTCCGGCGTGAAGAGGTGGTGCATTTCGTTCATCGCCTTGCGGTTCACGAGATCGGCGAACCTGGCGACGAGATCGTGGATCTCGAGCTTTTGCCTGATTTGAGCTTTTCCGGACATGGGTCACCTCATGACATCGGATGTTGACATCAATCCCGCAGGCGCCGACGCGCATGACAACCCGCGCGGTCATGCGCCATCCACAACGGAGCCAGCGCGCGCGAGATATCGATATGATAGCACCGTCCATGGCGCCCGCGGCAAATGGAATCACGCGGTCCGGACATTGTTTGACCGGGATTCGGTTTCACCGAAGTGGCGCACCGCAGCATTCTTTGCGACGCTCGGTGTCGTTATCTTCCATGGGCCGCCCGAACACGAAATTTCGGACACAGGTCGGCGTTGACGAATATTCAGCGTTGTGAAACCCTCGCCCCCTCAACGTTTCGGGCCGAAAGGGCAACGCTCTCCCATGGACGCCACGCTCTTCATCCCCAATTATTCTGGATTCGATAAGATTCACGAGGGGCCGGGGATGGCCCTTTTCCGTGGCATCCGGGACAACGACGGTGCTCCTGTCGTGCTCAAGGTGACGAGGGGGGAGCGCCCGCACCCGCGCGAGCTGGCCAGGTTACGCCACGAGCACACCATCCTGCGCATGCTGGAGGGCCCGGGCATCCTCAAGACCCACGCGCTCCTCCGATACGGCGCCGGCCTCGCGCTCGTCCTGGAGGACACCGGCAGCGCGTCGCTCGCTCTCCGCCTGCGACGCGGCCCGCTCGAGCTCCGCGCCTGCCTCGACATCGCGCTCGCGCTCGCGCGGATCCTCGACGGCGTCCATGCGCGCGGCGTCATCCACAAAGACGTCAACCCGAACAATGTCCTCGTGGGGGAGGGCCCCTCCGACGTCCGGCTCATCGATTTCGGCATCGCCACGCTCCTGTCCCACGAGAGCGCACCCGCAGGGGGCCACGCGTTCCTTGAAGGGACGCTCGCCTATATCGCCCCCGAGCAGACGGGCCTCCTCCGACGCACGGTGGACTCCCGCGCGGATCTCTACTCCCTCGGCGCCACGATCTACGAGATGCTGACCGGCGCCCCGCCGTTCGACGAGCAGGACCCCATCGATCTGGTGCACAGCCACACCGCGAGGATGCCCACGCCCCCTCACGAGCGGCGGCGCGGGATCCCGGAAGTCCTGTCGGCGATCGTGATGAAGCTCCTCGCCAAGGCCGCGGAGGACCGTTATCAGCAGGCCGCCGCGCTCGCGGGCGACCTCTCGAGGTGCGTCGCGGCGCTCGACGCCGGCGGCGCCATCGAGCCGTTCGAGCTCGGGCGCAGGGACATCCGCGATACGCTCACCATTCCGGAGAAGCTCTACGGGCGCGAAGCCGAAGTCGCGGCCCTCCTTTCGACGTTCGACAAGATGAGCCACGGCGGGGCGGAGCTCGTCCTCCTCGCGGGCGCGGCGGGTGCCGGCAAATCGGTGCTCGTCCAGGAGGTGCAGCGCATCCTCGCGCTTCGAGGGGGCCAGCTCGTCGCCGGCAAATTCGACGCGCTGCGCCGCGATATGCCATTCAGCGCGTTCACCCAGCTTTTCCGCGAGCTCGTGAAAGGCGTGCTCCGCGAGCCGCCGGATCGGTTCGCGGAGCGCCGGAGCGCGCTTCTCGCGGCGCTCGGCGAGGGCGGCTCGCTCCTCATCGACCTCGTCCCCGAGCTCGAGCGCGTCATCGGCCCTCAGCCCCCTGCCCCCCCCGCGGGCCCCGTCGAGGCGCAGAACAGGCTCGGGATGCTGATGCAGAGCTTCGTCCGCGCCCTCTCCAGCCCGCAGC
The DNA here is from genome assembly GCF_029960785.1 of Polyangium sp. 15x6. Taxonomy (GTDB): domain Bacteria; phylum Myxococcota_A; class Polyangia; order Polyangiales; family Polyangiaceae; genus Polyangium. The sequence goes on along the minus strand of NZ_JASBQE010000044.1, from coordinate 20,288 downwards.
GCCTGCTCGTCTTCTTCATCGACGATCTGCAATGGGCCGACGCCGCATCGCTCTGGCTCATGCGCCTGCTCACGACGGACCCGGCCGGCAGTGCCGTCGTGCTCCTCGGTGCCTATCGGGACACCGAGGTGGACGACACGCACCCGCTTCGAATGACGCTGCGCGAGATCCGGAAGCAGGGCGTGACCCCGACGGAGCTCGCGATCCGTCCGCTCGACGAGGAGAGCGTCGTGAGGCTCCTCGGGGACACACTCCCGCGGAGCGATCCGGAGCGCCTCCGGACGCTCGCCGGGCAGCTCAGGGCAAAGACGGGCGGCAATCCGTTCTTCCTCTCGCAGCTCCTCCTCACGCTCCATCGCGACGGCCTCTTTCGCGCGGATCGAGCCGAGGGGAGATGGACGTGGGACGACGCGGCCATCGCGGCGGCGCCGATCGCGGACAACGTGGCCGATCTCATGGCCGCGCGCCTCGGTCAGCTCGATCTGCGCGCCCAGCGGATTCTATCCATCGCGGCGTGCGTCGGCCGCGAGTTCGACCTGGCGACGCTGCATGCGATCGCCGACGAGCCCCCGGGCCGCGTGGCCGCCTCGTTATGGCCCGCGCTCCGGGAGGGGTTCATCGTGCCCCTGGATCAGGATTACCTGCTCCTGCCGACGTCGGAGGACGGCGAGGTACCGAGCGTCGCTTTCGGCTTCGATACCGCGGACGGGGCCGTCGCGGACGGGGATACCGCGATCAATGCACGTTATCGATTCCTGCACGATCGCGTCGAACAGGCGGCGTACGCGCTGGCGCCCGCCGAGGTCCGGGCCGGGGTTCACCTGCGGATTGGACGGCGGCTCCGTCGTGCGCTCGGCGAGGGCGCGCGGCCCGAGGAGCTCTTCGACGCGGCCCGCCAGCTCAATGCGGGCGCCGCTCACCTCCAGGACGGCGAAGAGAGGCGGGCGGTCGCGCGGCTCGACCTGCAGGCCGGCCGGGCCGCGAAGGGCCAAGGAGCGTACAGCGAGGCGGCGGCCTTCCTCGCGGCGGGCGTCGCCCTGATCCACGACGAGGGGTGGATCGACGAAGACGATCTGACGTTCTCGCTCGTCCGGGATCAGGCGGAGTGCGAGGCCATGGCGGGGCGCACCGCCCAGGCCGACACGCTCATCGACCTCATCCTCGGGCAGGCCGGCCGCGCGTGGCAGCGCGCGGACGTGTATGGCCTGCGGGCCATCATGTACACCTCGCTCGGGCGGTTCTCCGAGGCGATGGACGCGGGGCGCGCGGGCCTCGCGCTACTCGGCGTCGACCTCCCCCGGACCCCGGAGGAGGCGGAGGAAATTGCGACGCGCGAGGCCGAGCGGATCGATCACCTCCTCGCGGATGGGGGCGCCCGCGCGCTCCTCGCGTCGCCTGAGCTCACGGATCCCGAGGAGCTCGCGGCGGCCCGGATCCTCCCTGATCTGCTGGTCCCTGCGTACTGCATCGACATCCGGTTCTGGAAGCTGGTCCTCGCCACGCAGACCTTGCGCGGGATGACGCGTGGCCATTGCGGCCCGACCGCTCAGTCCTATGTGTCGTACGGGTTCTATTTGGCCGGGGCGCTCGGGCGTTATGCCGAGAGCCGCGTCTTCGGCGAGGTCGGGCTCAGGCTCGCCGAGGCGCACGGCGACCCGGCGCTCCTCTGCAAGGTGACCCAGTCGTTCGCGACGTTCGCCGGTTATGCGCATCCGCTGCGGCGGGTGGTCCCGCACTTCGCGCGGGCCCGGCAGCTGAGCCTCCAGTCGGGAGAGCTCGTTTATGGCTCGTTCGCGTGCGTCTTCGTCCCGGTGACACTCTTTCGGCAGGGCGAGCCGCTCGACGTCGTGACCGCCGAGGCGCATCGCAGCAGCGCCATCCTGAAGCGGATCCAGAACCCGATGTCGAGCGCACAGCTCCTCGCCGTCGAGCAGGCGATCGCCTGCATGCGTGGAGACACCGAGAGCCCCACGTCCTTCAGCGACGGGACGTTCGACGAGGGGGCGTGGATCGCGGGCCTCGATCCGGTCATGATGGGGTTTGTCCGGGTCCTCTATTTCACGTACAAGACGCTCACGCTCTTCCTGCACGACCGTCCCGAAGCGGCGCTGCCGCTCATCGAGAGCGCCGAGGAGGGCGCGGGGGCGGTCGTGGGGCATCACTGGCCGACGGATCTGCCATTTTATGCGAGCCTCGTGCTCGCCGCGGTTCACCCGGATACGAAGTCCGAAGACCGGCCGCGCCTCCTCGATCGACTCGCCCGTTACCGGGACAAACTCTCCTCGCTCGCGGACGCCTGCCCGGAGAACACGGCCCACCGGCACGCCCTCGTCGCGGCGGAGATCGCGCGGCTCGAAGGGCGCCCCAGTGAAGCCATGGACGCCTACGAGCAGGCCATCGCGCTGGCCGGCGAGCACGGCTTCCCGCAGGACGAGGCGATCGCGAACGAGCTCTACGGCCTCTTCTTCCTCGGGCGGGGACAATCGAAGAATGCCCGCACGTATTTGACCGAGGCCCATTATGGCTACCTCCGCTGGGGTGCCTCGGTCAAGGTCGCGCAGCTCGAGAGAAAATACAGGGCCCTTTTGCATGCGCCGGACCGCACGCCCGCCCCTGCCGTCGAAATAGGCTCGACGAGCATCACGGCCCGGTCGACGGTCGGCAAGCTGCTCGACCTGACGACCGCCGTTCGCGCCGCGCAGGCGCTCTCCAGCGAGATCGTCCTCGCTCAGCTCATCGAGCGGCTGATGCGCATCATCCTCGCCAATGCCGGGGCGGAGCGTGGCTTTCTGATCCTCGATCGGGGCGGAACGTGGGTCGTCGAGGCACGGTTCCAGGTCAGCCCGGATCTCGTGGAGTCCCGGCTCGACACGCCCCTCGAAGCGCGCGCGGATCTGGCCCAATCCATCGTCCGCTACGTGGCGCGCACGCAAGAGCCGCTGGTGCTGGAGAGCGCCACGCGCGACCCGCGTTTCGCGGCCGACGCTCACGTGAGGAGCGCCGCTCCCCAGAGCGTGCTCGCCGTCGCGCTGACCCACCAGGGCCGCTGTCGCGGCGTCCTGTACCTCGAGCACAACCGCACCGCAGGCGCGTTCGCCGAGGAGCGGCTCGAGTTCTTGCAGATGCTCTGCGCGCAGGCGGTCATCTCCATCGAGAACGCGATGCTTTATGAGCGGCTGCAATCGGTGAGCGCCGAGCTCCGGGAGCTCAACCAGCACCTCGAGCAGGGAATCGCCCGCCGCACCGAGGAGCTCTCCGCGGCCAAGGAGCGCCTGGAGCGGGAGCTCGAGGAGCGCGCGCAGGCGGAGACCGCGCGCGCCGCGCTTCAGGAGGAGATGATCCAGATGCAAAGCGCGCGGCTCGAGGAGCTCTCGACGCCGCTCATCCCGATCACCGAGGAGATCCTCGTGCTCCCGCTCATCGGGACGATGGACACGCAACGCGCCGAGGCAATGATGAACGCGGTCCTCCACGGAACCCAGCAGCACGGGGCGCGCACGGTCATCATCGACGTGACGGGGATGAAGCGCGTGGACGCGCGCGCGGCCGGCGCGCTCCTCCAATCGGCGAGCGCGCTCCGCCTGATCGGCGCCGAGGTCGTCCTGACGGGCATGCGCCCGGATTTCGCGCGCGCGATCGTGGATCTCGACCTGGACCTCGCCGCGCTCGTGACCAAAGGGACGCTCCAGAGCGGCATCGCCTACGCCATGGGCCGCGCACGCCGGCGGTCCTGATCGGCGAGGCAGACCGGGCGGCGCCACGCCCCGCGGCTCAGGTCATTTCCGCGGCGGCATTGCGACGAAGCTCATCGAGATCCACACGATAATCGGGTTGCAACCGGTCGAACCTCGTCCCATGGCACGTGAGAAGAATGACCTGCAGCTCCTTCGCCGCGTCCCGCAGGATCCGCACCATCGAGAGGAACCGCGCGTCGTCGGTCCAGCCCATCGTATCGTCGAGGATCAGCGGCAGCGGCCGCCGATCCTTGGCGAACACCCTCGCGAGCGCGATTCGCACGATCACCGAGAGTTGCTCTCGCGTGCCGCCCGAGAGCTGCCCGAAGTCCTCCTCCATCCCGCGACGAACCACCTTGTCGAGCCGGAGATCCTGCGTCATCCGGATCTCGGTCCCGGGCCTCAGGTTGTTCAAATAAGGCGCGGCCTCGTTCAGCACGGGCCCGAGGAAGATACGTTGCGCCTCGACGTACGCCTCCTCCGTCAAATCCCAGAGGATCCGCGCCGCCCGCGCCTGCCGCTCGACCCGCGCGAGCGCCTCGGCGGCGGCTGCTTGCTCCGCCTTCGCCTCGCTCAGGTCCTCGAACCGCCCCTCGGCCGCTGCTTTGGCGAGCAGCGCTTGCAAGCTGCTCACCTCGTCCCGCAATTTGCGCAGATGTCCCTCGTGTGACTCCAGGGCAAACTGCGCGCGCGCCTCTTCATCGCGGAGCAGCTCCGGCGTCGCGGCCGCGAGCTCCGTGGACGCGCGTTCGGCGTTCGTCCTCGATTCTTCGAGCTCGCGCCGCGCCTCTTCGAGCTTCGCTTCGAGCGCGGCGTCGGGCGCGTCCCTCCGGGATGCCACGAGCTCCTCGGCGCGCCTCTCGTGCTGCGTCCCGAGCTCTCTCCACCCGCCGCGGAGCTCCCCCACCTCGTGCATGCAGGCATGCTCGAGCTTCTCGGCCGCCATCGCCTGATTCTTCGCCGCCGCCTGCGTGGCCTCCAGCGGCGACAATTCGGCCTCCAGCGCCTCGATCCGCTGCCGCAGCGCCTCGACGGGCATCCCCGATTCTCCCTCGGGCCCCGAGGTTACTGCAGCCGCTTCGAGCGCGCGTTTCCGACCTCGCAATGCTTCCAGGCCCTCCGGGGCCACGAGCTTCAACGTTTCGACGAGCCTCTCTCGTTTGCCGACGAGGTCCCGGGCCGTCGCCCACCGCTCTCGCGCGGCGCCCACGTCGGCGACCTGCGCTCGCTGGAATGCCTCGTCGAGCGCACGCTCGGCCTCTTCGAGCTTCACCCATTCGCTCGATTCCCCAGGGATCACCGTCCACCCCGGCCCGCCGGAGGTCTCTTCGATCGGCGTCGGCTCCCCCACGACGAGCTCCCGCTTCTCGAGCTCACCGGACAAACCACGCAGACGCGCGGACTTCGTCGCCACCGTCGCCTCGCGCGCGACGAGGGCCTCTTCGAGCTCGACGAGCCGCGCGAATTTCGGCGCGCTCACGGGATTGGCGCCGAGCACGACCTCGACCTCGGCCTGCCTCGTGAGCGCCTCCCGCGCCGCAACGAGCTCGGTCTCGGCCGCCTGGGCCTCGCGCTGCATCCGGTCCACCTCGGCGCGCAGCGGATCGATCCCGCGCGGCGCGGCCTCGGCGAGGCGCTGCTCGACGGCCGCTTTCTTCCGCGCGATCACGTCGCGGGCCTGCGCCATCACCTCCGCCTGCTCCAGCGACTCGACCGCGTGCACGCGCAGCGCCGAGGCAAACGCGCGTTCGGCGTTCTCCAGGCGCGCCGTGGCCCGGGCGAGCTCCTCCCCGCGCGGCGTGAGCAGGACCTCCGCCATGTTGCCAATGGAAACATTCGTCGGGCGGGTGACCTGACGCGCGATCGTCTCGCCGGCCGACAACGTCACGGGCGGCGCCTCGTCCCCCACGCGCACGGTGACCTCGGAGATGGCGCGCAAGAGGAGCTCCGTGCCCATCGCCCCCCGCGACTCCCGCGCGAGCGCGACCTGCTTCTCGGCGGCGCGCAAGGCCTGCATCGCGTCCGCGTCGATCGAGTGCCGCGCGAGCTCGGCCCGGATACGATCGAGCTCCTCCTGCGCCTTCAGGGCCGCACCCAGGCGCCCTTCCAGACGTTTGTGCTCCTCGGCCCGCTGCGACGCGCGGACGGCGAGCTCGTCGAGCCCCGACGGCGCGAGCTGCTTGATGCGCCGTCGCAACCCCTCCGCTTCTCGCTCGGCCTCCTCGCGCGCCGCGCGTCGCTCCCGTGCGCGCGGCACATCCTCGACGCCGAGGTTGTAGAGCGCCTCCTTCAGCGCGGAGCGCGCCTCCTTCGCGAGCACCACGGCTTGCCCGAGGCCCGGCTGCGCGGGCACGAGCTCGACGCGCCCGAGCGCGGGGACGTCCATCCCCTTGCCCGTGCCGATCCACACGCGCCCATCCGACCGCGCCAGGATCCGCGTCCCCTCGATCGACAGCTTCGCGCGCAGCGCCTCGACTCGACCCGAGAGCGCCTCGATGTGCTCGTAGCTCCGCGCGTCGAGGCCACCGCTCGTGCGGGCGCGGTCCACCTCCTCGATTTCGAGCGCGATCGCCGCGGCCTTCGCGAGCCCCTCCGAGACCCGCTGCGCCTCGGACCGCGTATGCGCGCGGACGAGCTCTTGCCGCGACGCATCGAGGGCCTCGCGCCTGTCCCCGAGCGCCGCGTCCGCGCGCCGCAGCGCCTCCTTCGCCTCTTCGGCTTCTTGCACGCGGGTGGCGAGCAGCCCCTCCAGCGCGTCGAGGTTCTGCCGAGCGCGCGCCACGCTCCCTTCGAGCGCGGCCACCTCCTCGACGAGCGCCGCGCGCGCCGCGACGTCCCGCTGACGTGCCGCGACCCGCGCTTCGGCCGCGGCGACCTTCGCGCTCGCCTCGCGGAGCCGCGCCTCCTTCTGCTGAAGCGCGTTCGCCTGCCGGTGCGCGTCTTCCCGCTCCGCCTTGAGCGCCGGCAGCTGCCGCTCCGCCTCCTCGAGCTGCGCGCGCTTGGCCGTGAGCAGCGCGGACAGCTCCTCGACGTCACGCAGGGCCTTCTCGATCTCCGCCACGCGCGTGTCGGCCGCCTGCTTTCGGTCGAGGGCGTCCTTGTACTCCCCGGTCGGTTTGTCGGTCTTCGGCGTGTAGAACCGCTTCAGCTCCTCGTGGACCCTGGCGCGGATCCGCTCGCCGTGTTTGCCGCCCATGACCTTGCCGACCTGCCGGCCCACGGCCTCGGCGAGCGCGCCGCGCACCTCTTCGTCCAGCGTGCCTCCGGGGTCCGCGTGCGCGGACTCGTCCTGCGTCACCCAGAGCAGCCCCCACACGCCCATGTCCTCGCGCGAGAGCCCCGACTTCTTCGGCGCTCGGCCTTCGAGCTTGTTCCGGAGATAGTCGTCCGCGTCCTGCGCCTTGAGGATGGAACCGTTCGCGAGCCTCACCTCGGCCATCGGCTTCTCGAGGAAGCGCTTCAGGATCTGGAGCCGCTCGCCCTCGAAATCCAGCACGATGTGCACCTCGGGCGCGAGCTTCGTCCCGTGCGGCTGCAGCGCCATCACGCCCTTGTTCCTCGTGGCGTGACGCTCGAAGAGGCCGATCTTCAGCGCTTCGACGAGCGTCGACTTGCCCGCCTCGTTGCTGCCGCTGATGACGTTGATCCCGGGCGCGAAGGGCCCGAGCTGGATGGGGCCGCGCAGCGTGCCGACGTTCTCGACGCGCAGCTCGACCAGGCGGATGGCGCGGCTCACGACGCCTCCTTGTGCAGCCGATAGAGCAGCCGCAGCGCGCGCTCCGTGTCCTCGATCGGTTTGTCGGGCAGGCCCGCCTGGAGCCGCTCCGCGACGCGCCCGATCCACCCGCTCGTGCGCAGCGCGGCGATGTCCTCGTCGCCGAAGATCGTGTGCAGGTTCTCGTCGCGCACCCGCAAGAAGCGGAACCTGTCGCGCGCCCGCGCGAGCACTTCGTTTTCCAGCCGCGCGCGCAGCTCCATGCGCGGCGCGCCCTTCAGCGTCAGCTCGATCAGCGTCGAGTCCTTGCCCTGGTACGTGTCGAGGAACCGCTCGAGCCGCTCGAGCTCGTCCTCCGTCTCGACCGTGAACTCGTGCTGTTTCCAGTGGAACGTGCAGACCTGCTCGCGCGCGACGACGGGCCGCTCCCCGCGACCGCCGACCTCGACGAGCAGCACGCTCCCCGGGTTCTGCTCCTTGAACCGCGTCGCCTCGGGCGTGCCCGAGTACCAGGTGCGCTCGTCGATCTGCAAGAGCCCGTGCCAGTCGCCGAGCGCCAGGTAGTCGAGCCGCGCACGCCCCGCGAGGTCCTTGGGGATCGCGTTGTGGATCGTCTCCTCGTCGTCGACGAGCGCCGCGAGGAACTCCTTGATGCCGCCGTGCGCGACCCCGATGCGCACGTGGTCCTGCGGCCCGTACTCCGCCGTCAGGTGCTCGGTCACGTCGCCGAGCTCGTGCTTCTCGAAGAGCGGGCACGGGAAAAGCGCCACGCCGTCGCGAAGGATCATGGGCGCGCGCGAGTCGAGCACGCGGACGTTGGGCGGGCACTCCTTCTTCCACAGCGCGGTTTTGTAGAGCGCCTCCGGCGTGAGCGGGTCGTGGTTGCCGGGGAGCAGCAGCACCTCGGCGGGGATCTCGCGCATCTTGTCGAGCGAGCGCCGGATGGTCTCGGGCTTGAGTCCGTGGTGCTCGAAGACATCGCCCGCGACGACCACGAAGTCGGCCTTGAACTCGCGGGCGATGGTCCCGATCTTCTGCACGGTCTTGAGCCGCGCATCACGCACGACCGCGCCGGCATCTCCCGGGATGAAGTGCGCTCGAAGCCCGAGCTGCCAGTCAGCGGTGTGGATGAAGCGTACGGGGGTCATGGTGCGAGGAAGCGAATCGTACCGCGAACTCGGATCTAGTGACGTACCGCAGAACCGTTCGAGAGACAAACCACATCTTTGGAGGAAGATGCCCCCCGAGCGTGCTCATCATGTATCGTAGTAATGTGCCCGGTCCAGCAGGCGCCGGGTTCTCCACCATGCTCGAGCAGCAATCTCCCTTGAAACTCGTTGTTTTCGATGCGACCGACACGCCACGCGCGCATGTCCGCGGCGCCATTGCCGAAGGCGCCGCGCCGCGCTCGATGGGCCTGTCGCCGATCTGGTGGATGGGAACGTGGATGCATCGATTGCTGCGGGCGGCGGACGCGACGCTCGGGGCACGGAGCTGGGAGGAGGCCCTCGCGTGGGCGGCTTCGATTTCGGAATCACGCAATCGCGCGATCGGGTCGATCCAGTTCTGGGGACATGGGGCGTGGGGGTACATGGCGATCGGTCGGAGTCGGCTCGATCATGCGTCCCTTGGGAGCGACCACGCCATGGCGGCGGCGATCGACCGATTGCGGGAGCGTCTCACGGGGCCGGAGGCGCTGTTCTGGCTGCGTTGCTGCAGCGCGTTCGGCGGTCAGAGCGGGCGCGCGTTCGCCGGGCGGCTCGCATCGAGGCTCGGATGTCGGGTGGCTGGGCATACGTACGTCATCGGTTTCTGGCAAAGTGGGACGCATTCGGTTCGGCCAGGGGAATCGGCGACGTGGAGCCCTCGGGAAGGGGTACGGGTGGAAGGGGAGCGCGCGATCGGGGCGCTCACGTCGTCGGCAACCGAACCGAATACCGTGACGTGCCTGCGCGTCGATTGGCCGGAGGCGTGGTGATGGGTGAACAGCAAGAAGGGGAGCGCCCGAGAACCGTGCGGAAGACGATGTCGGCTGTTGCTCGAATCGTTCTTGGCTGCATGATGGCATGCCTCATCATCGGGCTTCCTGTGTTCGTCTACATCAGCACCACTTCGAGGCACTTTCGCGTGGGTGATGGTTATGATAGTCACGATCGAGAAGAACCAAGTTATTCCAGCTATCGACAGTGCCTCGGGTTTCGTCACACACCGGAGAGCCGCGATGGGTTCTCCACGAACTGTGTCGGAATTCCCTTTGGTCCTTGGCGGTGCTACGCAACTCTTCCGGATTACGGAGGATCGTGGGAGATTCCGTGTCATTGAGCGCCGGCTCAACGGGCGAGCATGACGGCTGAACGCTCACCGACTCCGGCGTGGCGGCATCGAAGGTCGGTTTTCCGATTGCCCGTACGTGGGTGCTGGTGAGCCGACTCGTTCATCCAGCAGACACGGAGATCCCGGATGTAAACAAGGTCTGGTTCTTGCGGATCACGAAAGGAGACGCCGCGGTCCTCGAGAATACCGGCATCGACCAGCTCACCAATGATGGTATCCGTCATTTCACGGTATTCGTGTAGACCTTCAGCCGAATGACCGCTATGGTCGTCGACGAAGGCGATCTCGTCGCCGCTTCGGCTGAGCAAATACCAAGTCGAGAGTGCTGCGGACGCAGGATGACCCGCGATTTCCCGTGCCGTGTTTACCGGCAGGTGCAGAAAGGAGATCTTCTCACGCTTCGTTCGGTTCACGAGGATGTAGCCGATGCCCATCGCAACCCCCCGGACACGCGAAAGCAGAACGTTCGATTGGACGCATCTGGCTCATGTCGTCCTCGCAGAGGATGGCGCTAGCCCCGGACCTCGCCAAAATCCTCGGTCGTCCACTCCAGCGCGCCGCGCTCGTTGCGCGCGCGGCGCGCGGCCTCGAGCTTGCGGAGCTCGACACGCCGGATCTTGCCCGAAATGGTCTTGGGCAGCTCGGTGAACTCGAGCCGCCGCACGCGCTTGTAAGGGGCGAGCCGCTCGCGTGCGAATTGCAAGATCGCCTGCGCGGTGTCGCGCGTGGGCGCCACGCCGGGCGAAAGCACCACGAACGCCTTGGGCACGCTCGTGCGCACCGGGTCGGGGCTCGGCACCACCGCGGCTTCGGCCACGGCCGGGTGCTCCAGAAGCGCGCTCTCGAGCTCGAACGGGCTGATCCGATAGTCCGAGCTCTTGAACACGTCGTCGCCGCGGCCGACGAAGGTGTAGAGCCCCGCCGCGTCACGCACGGCTTCGTCGCCCGTACGGTAGTATCCGCCCGCGGTGACCTCTGCGGTGCGCGCCTCGTCGTCGAGGTAGCCCGCCATGAGCCCCATCGGCCGCGGGTCGAGCGCGAGCGCGATCTCGCCCTCGGAGCCGGCGCGGCCCTCGGCGTCGAGCAGCGCGACGGTGTAACCGGGCAGCGGCCGGCCCATCGTCCCGGGCACCACGGTCATGCCGGGCGTGTTGCCGATCTGCGCCGTGGTCTCCGTCTGCCCGTACCCGTCGCGCACCGTGAGGTTCCACGCGCGGCGTACCGCATCGATGATCTCGGGATTGAGCGGCTCCCCGGCGCTCACGGCCTCCCGCAGCGAAACCCGGTGCGCCGCGAGGTCCTCGAGGATGAGCATCCGCCACACGGTCGGCGGCGCGCACAACGTGTCCACCTTGCACCGCGCGAGCAGGTCGAGCGTGGCGGCGGGCACGAAGCGCTTGTACGCGTGGACGAGCACCGTGGCGCCGACGTTCCACGGCGCGAACACGCTCGACCAGGCGTGCTTGGCCCAGCCGGGCGAGCTGATGTTGAGGTGCGTGTCCCCCTCGCGCAGCCCCACCCAATACATCGTGGACAGGTGCCCGATCGGATAACTCTGGTGCGTGTGCAGCACGAGCTTCGGCTTCGCCGTGGTGCCCGAGGTGAAGTAGAGCAGCAGCGGGTCGGTCGCGCGCGTGGGCGCGGCGCTCGCGGGCAAGGCGGCGGGCGCGGCGTATGCGTCGTCGTAGCGCGTCCAGCCCTCGATCGGCTCGCCCACCGCGATGCGTACCACGTGCGGGCCGGCGGCGCCGAAGCGGTCCGCGACCGCCGACTCGGCGATCACGCAGCGCACCTCGCCGCGCGTGAGCCGGTCGGCCACGTCCTCCGCGGTGAGCTGCGTCGTGGCCGGGATGATCACCGCGCCGATCTTCGCGGCGCCGAGTAGCACCTCCCACAGCGGCAGCACGTTGGGGAGCATGACCAGGACACGCGCGCCACGTTCGACGCCGAGCCCGCGGAGAAACCGCGCCACGCGCGTGGAGCGCTCGGACAGCTCGGCGAACGTGGCGGTCGTCTCGGCGCCCGACTCGTCGACGATCCAGAGCGCGCGGCGCGTATTGCCACGGGCGTACACGTCGAACCAGTCGGTGGCCCAGTTGAAGTGCTCGAGCACGGGCCAGGAAAAGCCCGCGCACGCGCGGTCGTGGTCGTCGCGTGTCGCGAGCAGGTGGTCGCGGGCGCGGAGGAAGAGGTCCGTGGCGTTCATGGCGGCGGGCTGCTTGAAAGCAGTATACGACCCGCAATGCGCGCGCAACAATCGCCTGGGAGAGGACGCCTCAGCCGCCCGTGGACGCGGGGGCCGGTTGCGACGGCGGAGCGGGCGCGGGCTTCACGTCCGTGTTCTGGCCAGCGACAATCGACCACGTGCCCGCCGATTGCTTCATGACGTAGCGCATGCGGGTGCGCAGCACGCCCTGCTCGGTGGCTTGCACCCCGGGGGGCAGCGCCGTGTATCCCGTGACCACGTGGTCGGTGTCCACCACGGCCACGTTGGGCTCGATGATGTGCAGCTTCCTCACCGTCACCTCCGTCCGGGTGTCCTTGAAGATGCCGACGAAGATGGAGGCGTGCCGCTTTTCGATCTCGTCACGGCCCTTGAAGACCGTCCCCACGATATTGATGAACTCGGCGTCCGGAGCGAAGGACTTGCTCCACGCCGCCGCGTCGTGACGGTTCCAGGCCTCGGTTTGCTCGGCGACGAGCTTGCGTAGGTTCGCCTCCTCGTTCGGGGACGTGCCCTCGGCCTTCTCGGGTGAGGAAACACAGCACGTCAGGAACAAGGCCATGAGGGCCGAGCTTCGCGCGAACGTGTTCATGAAGAGCTCTCCTGGGATCCAATGACGAGAATCAGGGCATCGATGGTTGAAAACACGGTCAGCCATTCAATGCCGCAAGCGATTCGGGCAGCGTCTGACCGCCGTCGACGACGAGGGTCTGTCCGGTGATGAAGCCGGCCTCCTTCGAGGCCAGGAAGGCCGCAGCATGCCCGATGTCCTCGACGCTGCCCAGGCGCCCGAGGGGGATCGCGGCAATCATGGAGTCGACATAGTCCTTACCGAGATCGGCGAGGCCCTCGGTCGCGATGTTCCCCGGCAGGATCGCGTTCACGGTGATCCCCTTCCGCGCGAGCTCCAGCGCGGCGGTCCGCATGAAGCCGAGCTGCCCGGCCTTGCTGGCGGCGTAGTGCGACCAGCCGGGGAATCCGGTGATCGGCCCCGTGATCGAGGAGGTCAGGATGATGCGCCCGGCGCCACCGCGCGCGAGCGCGGGGATGCTGGCACGGACCGACAGGAAGCAGCCCTCGAGGTTGACGCGCATGACCTCGCGCCACTCGGCGAGCGACATGGTTTCGAGCCGGGCGGCGGGGAAGATCCCCGCGTTTGCACAGAGCACGTCGAGGCCCCCATGGCGCTCGACGGCGGCGTCGACCATGGCCTTGACCTGCTCCTCGTCGCTCACGTCGGCGGCGAAGGCCGAGGCGACGGCGCCCGCCTGCGCGAGCTCCGCGGCGACCTCGGCCGCCGCGCGGCCATCCCGCGCGACGAGCAGCACCTTGGCGCCGCCTTGCGCAAATACCTTCGCGATGCCACGGCCGATGCCCTTGCTCGCGCCGGTGACGATGACGGATCTTCCTTGGACGAGTCTTTCCATGGGATCGATCTCAATGGCGTCGGTCGGGAGGTGTCAAGCGCGGGTTTCAGGCTCTCGCCTCATTCGCCCGCCGGCGGACGCGTCTGATACAACATGTCGCCGAGCAGCTCGAACCACGTCCCCGCCGCCAAGGGTTTTCCGCCAATCGTGGCGGCTCCGCGCAACGTTCCGCTCACGAGCGCTTGCTCCTCGCCTCGGAGGACGACGCGTGTCCCGGCCGCGAGCGGAACGCCGCCGACGTCGTGGTCACGATCGAGCACGCCGCTGGCGCTGGCCGAGAAGACCGGATCGTATACGTAGACCTCGTGGTCCGCGCGGAGCGGGAGCCCGTCGATCACGACCGGCTCCGCAGGCGTGAAGCGTAGCGGACGTCCGGTCACCGGATGAAGCGACAGCGGTGTACCCGCCGCGCACGCAATTCCATCGACGATGGCGCGGGCCGCGAGCATCAGGAAGTGCACGCGCCCCTCGTCGGTGAGGTAGATCGACTCGCCGCCGCGCGCGGGAAGACCGGCGGCGAGGACGTCGTGCGCGGAGACGACTTCGGCCGGCCGGCGCGTGCGCGCATGCACGCGTCTCACGTCGACGAGCCCCTCGATGCCGGGGACGCGCACGCTGCGCGGAGGTTTTTCCGACGCCTCTTCGTCGAGCGTGGGCAGGTCGTACGGGTTGAAGCCGCGCGCGAGCCGCGCGCGAAGCTCGGCGTACGACGGCGCCGCTCGCCGCGCGTCGCCGTAGTCGCCGCTCATGTGGAGGTGAACGATCGATCCGGCGCCTCCGCCGAGGCGGTCTTCGACATCGCAGTACCAGACGCCACCACCGCCATCCATCCCGAAGGAGACGAGGCCGGGAATCACCTCGCTCTCTTCCAAGGCGGGGGCGAGCTCGATCCGGCTGTTTGGGCCGGAGATGGTCCATGTTCGCGTCTCGCGTGCTCGGGCGAAATCGTCGAGGAGCATCGGCGGAAGGCGTGTATCCATGACGGCCGTGCGAGCTTGGTCCGGGCAGCGACGGCGCGCAACGGACATGTCCCAGCAAATCTACGGCGCAGCTCCACCCTCCAACGCGTCGGGAACACCGCCATCCCTTGGCGATTGTCCGAGCGAACGGAACACTTCCAGCGCCTCGTCGCGATCGAAGCCACCCACGTGCACCTCGCCGTCCGACGCGCAGAACATCGTGTAGGACACCTGGGGGTTCTGCGGATTGCGCTCGAACATCAGAACGTCCGTGGACCCCTCCTTGACGAGCACGTGGTGCGTCTCGCGGATGGGACCAAAGACACGCGCGCGCTCGTACACGTCGCCGGAGCTCCGCGCGAAGGACTCGCACAATGGGCGTATGGGCCTGAGAGCAGGGTAGGGTTCGATATCGAGGTTCGAGTATGTGAGCTTTCCACCGGAGAACATCCAGCCGATATGATGCGCTGCTCCGATGGACGCCATGCTGCACAGGAGCATTGCAACGAACAGCCCGAGGAACGCGGCTGTCGAGCGTAACCGCCACGGTCGCGCCGAGGGTTCGTCCGACCGCATGTGGCGATCGATACGCGAGAGCACGGCATGGAGCCCTGCGAAGAGCGCCCCCGCGACGAGGAGCGCAGCGACGACGGCCTCCACGTTGACGCGGACCTGTGGGAGCACGCGCACCAGGAAGTAAAGCCACCCCGTGACCAGGAACCACGGGGCTTCGAGCACGATGGTCAACCCGCCAAAGATCAGGAACAAGAGGAGGAAGAGCAGTGCCAGGATCAGGCATCCGCCGGCCGCACGTTTCCCCTTCACGGTGCCCCCTTGCTCGTCTGCTCCGCGTCGATGCGGCGCCTGATCTCGTCGATGTCGAGCGTCGTGATCTCACCGCTGCTCAGAAGCACCATGCGCTTGCTGGAGTAGATGCCCGGCTCGTACGCGACGGGGACGGCATCACGTTCTGGGTGCAGGCCCGGCACGTACACGTAATGCATCCCGGAAGGGTCCACGATGCGCCACGTGCCCTCGGGGATCTCTTCCACGAAATCGTGTGGCGGGAAGCTGCCTCCGTGCCCATTGGCGTACCCCCAAAGCGCCGTGCGCAGTCGCTCGAGTTGCTGCTTGCGGGCGTGCGCGAGCGCCTCTTCGGCAGGTGCCGCGCGGGCGGGGCCGAGCTTGTACGTTGCCCCATTCTTCTCCCACGCGCCGGGGGTCATGAGCTCGCGACCGCCCGCGATCATGCTGAGGACGAGGTGCATGCCGAGCGCCCACAGGCCAACGACGCCGAGGGAAGCCTTGTACGAAAGACGGGGGAGCCGCGGGATGTCCCGCTGCACGGCGTTCCACAGCCACTGGACCAATACCGTGAGCAATAAAATGAGGAGCACGAAAAACGAGATGGCCTCGAGCCGCATCCGCGCGATGTCCGAGAGCCGCACGAACGGCATTCCGGCATGTGCCGCCGAGGGGGCGACGAGCGTCGTGATAAAGACGAGTACGCCGAGCTTTCGCATGGCTGCGTCCTTTGCATTCAGCCCCCGTAGCAAATACATATCCCCCCTTCGACCATAAGCAGATTCCATACCAGAGTTGGGGCCAAGCAACAAGCGGCCGACGAGCGTCGCCTGGGTCGAGCCTGGATGACGGTCTGTCGCGCCGCGCTGCGTGCGCAAGGACGGGTTGTCAACGGTCCTGGCTTCGTGGTCCTCGACGGACGGCTCCGTGTCAGTTATCCTCTCATCGCCTGCCACGAAGGCAGGGTCAGGACGCACGCATGGAGACAAGCAAGTCCGCAGACGAGTGAGCCGCAGCAACCCCTGAAGTCGTTGCTGCGGCCATCTGCTCCCGAGCGCTCGACGAATGCCGTCCTGGAGGCAGATCGCCGCCGAATGTCCACCATTTGCGCGGGTGTATCGTCGTGCCTCGAACAAGACTCTCGACTTGGAATGTCTCGCTGTCCGCAGCGCTGCTGCTGATGGCCCCCTTCGATCTGCTGGCCTCGCTGGCCATGGATGTGTACCTGCCCGTGGTGCCGACCATGCCAGGCATCCTCGGCACGTCGCCGGCGATCGTTCAGCTCACCTTGAGCCTCTACATGGTCGTCCTGGGCGCGGGACAACTCGTGTTCGGGCCCATTTCGGACAGGATCGGTCGACGGCCGGTCCTGCTCAGCGGTGCGGCCCTGTTTGCTGTCGCGTCGTATCTGCTTGCGGGCACCGGATCCGCGGCATGGTTCGTCCTCCTTCGCGTTCTCCAGGCGCTCGGCGCGGCCGCGGCGCTCGTCGCGACCTTCGCGACGGTACGCGACGTCTATGCGGAGCGTCCCGAGGGCGCGGTGATCTACAGCCTGTTCGGCTCGATGCTGGCGTTCGTCCCCGCGCTGGGGCCCGTGCTCGGTGCGCTGCTCGCGGACCATGTCGGGTGGCGCGCGATCTTCATCGCGCTCGGCGTCGCCGCCACCGCGGCCGCATTGCATGCGGCTCCGAGGTGGCACGAGACCCGGCCCGTGAACGCGTCGAAGCCACACGCGGCCTTCGGCCAGATCCTCGCGGACGGCTCGTTCTGGACCTACACGCTCGGCTTCAGCGCGGCGATGGGCGCGTTTTTCGTCTTCTTCTCGACGGCGTCACGCATCCTGATCGATCGGGTCGGCTTCTCGCAGCTCGGCTTCAGTCTCCTCTTTGCCACGGTCGCGCTCGTCATGATCGCGACGGCCCGGTTCGCGAAGCGATTCGTGGCGCGATGGGGAAGGGCCGGAAGTCTCGTCCGCGGGATGGGGATGCTGCTCCTCGGAGCCGCGTTGCTGGTCGTCGGGCAAGTGACGTTCGCTCCGTCGTTCTGGACGTTCGTCCCGCCCATGTGGATCATCGCGATCGGCATCGTGTTCGCCAGCTCGGTGACGGCGAACGGCGCGCTCCAGAGCTTCGGCCACGTCGCCGGCACCGCGACGGCGCTTTACTACTGCATCGAGAGCCTCGTCGTGGGCATCGTCGGAACGACGCTGGTCGTGCTGCTGCCTGGGGATACGGCGTGGCCGCTTGCGGCCTATTGCACGCTGATGGCCGTCGTCGTGCTCGGCTTCGTCTGGCGGATGGAACGAGTCGGTTTTCCCCGCGGCGGTTGACGTTTCGGATCGGGATGATCGGGTTCTTTCCCGGTCATCCCAGCCGAACTGCGAACCGCCGACGTTAGCATCCGGGCTGCGCGACATCGACCTCGCGCGTCGGCATGTTTCCGGTGCCGTGGCGCTGAATGCCGTCGCGAGGACGGGCAACGAACCTGCCAGCATGCGTTCCAGCAGACAGAACCGGGCGTGGCCGTGGTCGGGGGCCGCCGCGCTCCTGGGGATCGTGTTCTCCGGCAGCGCGGCGTTCGCCGCGGAAATGGGTGGTGAGAGCCGCGCCGTAGTGGCCGCCTTCGGCCCGGAGGGGATGCGGCTCGCTCCCCGGAACCCGGGCCCGGCCCGCGGGATGACGCTCACCCGCGCCGGATGCGCAGGCGATCCGCGGCCCGTGGGGCCCGCCGTCGTGCACGCCGCGCAGGGACGCGTGGAGTACGTCCGGCACGGCGTGCCGCTCGTGGAATGGTACGAGCAAAAGCCCGAGGGGATCGAGCAGGGTTTCACGCTGGCCGCGCCGCTGTGCGAAACGAGGGGCTTCGAGCTGTCGCTCACGCTCTCCGGGATGGAGGCCGCGCCGGGCGCGAGCGCCGGGGATATCGCGCTGCGCGACGCGAGCGGGGGTCTTTCGCTCCGCTATGGCGAGCTTTCGGCCTTCGACGCGCTCGGACGCGTGCTGCCGTCGCGCATGGTGGTGGAGGGCGGGCGCGTGATATCGCTCCGGGTCGACGACGCCGGCGCGGTGTATCCCGTCACGGTGGATCCGCTGGTGGTGCTGGACTGGCGAAAGTCGGTCATCACCAAGCACGTCCTCGATGTGGCTTTCTATCAGGACGGACGGGGCCTCGCGCTCGAGGACGGCTTTTTGGCCGTCAGTTTTTTTGGCCCCGACATCGGGGGGCTCTATCCCTCGGGCACCCGCTTCGCCCCGGACTGGCAGAAGTTCTACCCCACGTCGAGTTCCGGCACCGGCTTCCCCCTCAGCCCCTACCCCTACGGGGCCTTGGCCATCGGCGGGAGGAGCCTGTTCATCGCGCCCTCCAATGCCCCGATCGAGGTGTACGAGCCGCAGCCAAACGGCACCCTCAACCAAGCACAAATCGCCCTTGTGGGCAGCGGCATCGCCGCCTCGGGGACGACCATGGCCGCGCTGAGCGCGGGCTCGCTCTACGTTCACGTGAACGGCGCGCAGGGCTGGACGCAGGAAGCGGTGGTACCGCCGCCCGGAGGCGGATGGCAAGCCCCTCTGGCCGTCTCCGGCGACCGGATCGCGCTCTTCAGCGGCAGCAGCGTGGTCGTGCTCCTGCGCAGCAATGGTATCTGGAGCACGGAGGCCACGTTGCCTTTCCCGATGACCGGCACCCCGAAGAGTTTGGCGCTCTCCGGCACGACGCTCGTGCTCGGCATGCCAGACGCCGACGTTGCCGCGACGGGCGCAGGGGCGCTTCAGGTCCATGTCGTGAGCGGGGGCGTCTGGGTCCCGCACGCCATGCTCACGGCGAGCGACGCGGCGGCCGGCGACAAACTGGGAGCCTCGGTGGACATCGACGCGGACACGATCGTGGCTGGTGCACCCGGCAAGAACGGCGACGAAGGGATGCTCTACGCCTTCGGCAGGACCGGCAGTCTCTGGTTCCAGCACGGCTCGTACCGGCCGAACTACGGCCCCCCCTACCCCGGCGGCCCATACCATGGCCCGTGGAAGTTCGGCAGCAGCGTGGTCATCTCGGGCGACATCGTGGCCGCCACCGCGCCCTCGGAGGAGGATTACTTCCGGCAAAAGCCGTATATCGGCGCGGAGTACACTTTCCGGATCGACGTGTCGTGCAAGGGCCCGGCGGACTGCCCGAGCGGCTTCTGCGTGGACGGGGTTTGCTGCGACACGGCGTGCGGCGGAGGAGACCCGAACGATTGCCTCGCATGCAGCACGGCGTTCGGCGCACCGGCAAACGGGACCTGCGTCACGGTGCCCACGGGCGGCATTTGCCGGGCGGCCGTGGGCGTATGTGACGCGCCCGAGACGTGCAACGCCGGGGTATGCCCTCCGGACGTGGCGGGCCCCGCTGGGATTCTCTGCCGAAAAAAGGAGGGAGATTGCGATGCGGAGGACTTCTGTGACGGGGTGAGCACGACCTGTCCTCCCGACCAGAAGCTGCCCGCGGGCACGGTCTGTCGCGCCGCGGCGACCATCTGTGACGTGCCCGAGACGTGCACGGGTAGCCACTCGAACTGCCCCAACAACATGTTTGCGCCACCAGGGACGATTTGCCGTCCCAAGGCGGGAGCATGCGATGTCGCCGAGCTATGCACCGGCGCATTGTGTCCCGCGGACGCTTTCTTGCCCGCCGCGACGCTTTGTCGTGCGGAGAATGGCGCATGTGACACGGCCGAACATTGCAGCGGCGCGAGCGTCGATTGCCCGGCGGACGCGGTGCGGCCGGCCGGGGACGTCTGCCGCATGCAGGCGGCCGAATGCGACATGGCCGAAACGTGTGACGGCTCCGGTTCATCGTGCCCGGCGGATGGATTCGCGCCCGATGGCTCCATGTGTTCCGCCGGATTGTGCATGGCCGGCCTTTGCATGAGCCAGGGCGGCGCGGGTGGCAGCGGCGGCACCGGCGGCGGCGGCACCGGAGGCACCGGCGGCACCGGAGGCGGTGGTGGTAGCGGCAGCGGCGGCACCGGCGGCACCGGCACCGGCGGCGGTGGCGGTGGCGGTAGCGGCACCGGCACCGGCGGCACCGGCGGCGGTGGCGGTAGCGGCACCG
>NZ_JASBQE010000043.1 GCF_029960785.1 Polyangium sp. 15x6 | reverse complement strand
GGCTTTGCCCCGCACCCCAGCAGGGGGCTGTCCGCCCCCTGCACCCCGGACCAGGCACGGCCTGGACCGAAGGCGGATGAACCGCGCGATGCGCGGTTCATCCGACGGGCCCGTGGCAAGACCACGAAGGCCTCGCCAGCCGAGGCGGTTTTGACTGGCAAGCACCTCGCCGGTCTTGCCACGGCCCGTTCGATGAACTGCGCATCGCGCAGTTCATCGACCCCGGGTCCAGCGCTTGCGCTGGTTCGGGTCGAGGGGCGAATAGCCCCCGCGGGGTCCGGGGCAGCGCCCCGGCGCTACGCTGCCGAAGGGGGAGGTCTTTACCACCCTGCGTCCGTCTGCTACGTCCGCGGCGGGATGTCGGACGAAACCAAGCTTCCTTCGGGCCGCCTCGGCCGCCTCGTCCGGCTCGCCGAGATCGGCGCGCGCACGGGGACGAGCCTGCTCCTTCGCCGTGAGGGCGACGACGCGGCTGCCAAGCGTGCGGCCGAGGTCCTCGGCAACCTCCGCGGCGTTGCTGCCAAGGTCGGCCAGATGGCCGGTTACATCGACGGGCTCGTCCCCGAGGAGCATCGCGACGCTTACCAGCGCTCGATGAAGAGCTTGCTCGCCGCGGCGCCTCGATCCTCGCCCGAGGCCATTCGCCTCCTCGTCGAGGAAGAGCTCGGCGCCCCGCTCGATCGACTCTTCGCCGAATGGGATGAGAAGGCTGTCGCGAGCGCCTCCATCGGCCAGGTGCACCGCGCCCGCACCCTCGAAGGGGAGGAGGTCGCGGTCAAGGTCCAGCACCCTGGCGTGGCCGAGGCCGTCGAGGCAGACCTGAAAAATGCGGGGCTGCTCGAAGGCGCGCTCTCGATGATGGGCACGCGCAAGGTCGGCTCTGCGAAGATGCTCGAGGAGGTCCGCGCCCGCTTCCGCGAGGAGCTCGATTACACGATCGAGGCGCGCCGCCAGATCGAGTTCGCCCGTGTCCACGAGGGCGACCCGAAGATCCTGATCCCTCGGGTCGATCTCGATCGTTCGTCGCGCCGTGTGCTCACGACCCAGTTCGTTCGCGGCCGGACGCTCGACGAGGCGGCTGGCCTGCCCGAGCGTGATCGCGTCGCGCTTTGCTGCACAATGTGGCGGTTCGTTTACAAGGGCACGCTGATCGGCGAGATGTTCAACGCCGACCCGCACCCGGGCAATTACTTCTTCCAGGACGACGGCCGCGTGGCGTTCCTCGATTTCGGCTGCGTGCAGCCCATCCCCGAGAAGCGGCGCGGCGTCGCGCGCAAGCTGCACCGCGCGGCCGTCGAGCGCGACGAGGCCACGTTCACCGAGGCCGCGAAGATCATGCTGGAGACCCGGGGCGGCGATCACGAAAAGCGCGTGCTCTCGTACATCCGCCGCGCGTTCGAGCCGCAGTTCTCCTCGCCGTTCCGGATCACGCGCGACTACGTGGCGAGCCTCGTCCACCACATGAAGGAGGCGGGCAAGGAGACGCTCAAGACCGGGGACACCTCCTTCGTGCCCATGCCCGAGGGCATGCTCTTCATGAACCGCCTCCAGTTCGGGTTCTATTCGGTCCTCGCCCGGCTCGACGTCGAGGTCGATTACGCGGCGGAAGAACGCTCGTTCATGGCCTGAGATCCGCCCGGAACAGGCCTGATCCCTGGTGACGCGCCCCCGCGCGTCGTGCTCTCATCGGCTTCCCGGAAACCCGGAGGAGAGCACGCCATGGCCACCAAACGCACACCGAGCACCACGAAAAAGAGCGCGCGCAAAGCGTCTCCGAGCGCGGCGTCGACCCGCACCACCTCGGCCCCGCGGACGAGCGCTGCCCGCGCCCCCGCGCCCGCCGCCAAACGCAGCCGCTCCGCTTCCTCCTCCGGCCGGACCACGGCGGCCGCTGCTGCCGCGCCCGCGCCTGCTCCCGCTCCCGCTGCTGCTGCCGCGGACTCGAACCGCACGTACCTCGAGCTCTCCGAGGACGGCGGGGGTTCGCACAAGTTTTACGAGGTGGTGATCGACGGGACGAAGGTCTCGATTCGGTACGGCCGGATCGGCGACGGCGGGCAGAAGCAGGAGCAGAAGTTCCGCACGGCGGCCGAGGCGATCGCGTTCGCGCAGAAGAAGATCAACGAGAAAAAGAAGAAGGGTTACGAGTCGGCCGTGATGGGCGTGCGGCAGAAGCGCGCCGTCACGCGCCGGACCATCATGAGCAAGCCCTCGACGGCGAAGCGCGCGCCCGTCCTGTGGAAGTTCGACTCCGGCGCCGCCGCGCTCGGCATCTACATCGACACGAAGCTCTTCTGGGTCGGCAACCAGAGCGGCGCCGTGTTCGCCGTGACCGCGGACGGCACGATCGAACAGCAATACAAGCTCCCCGACGGCGTGAAATGCATCATCGCCGACGACGACTGGCGTTATGCCGGCTGCGACGACGGCAATGTCTACGACCTCGGCGGCCACGTCCCGCGCCTCGCCTACGAGGTCGAGGAGAACGTCGACATCTTCTGGCTCGACATCTACCGCGGCAAGCTCTGCGTCTCCGACGCCGACGGCAACCTCGCGATCTTCGATCACGAGAACGAGACGAACTGGCGCAAGAAGAGCAAGGGCAGCAGCGGCTGGATGGTGCGCGCCGACGAGAAGGGCGTTTATCACGGCCATTCCGGGGGCGTGACGAAGTACGCCTGGAAGGACGGCAAGGCGCTCTGGGAGGCGAAGACGCGCGGCTCCGTGCTCTTCGGCTGGCAGGAGGCCTCGGACGTTTATGCCGGCACGACCGACGACAAGGTGTACGTCTTCTCGAAGGATGGCAAACCCGGCGTCGTCTGCGATTGCGACGACACGGTCTACTCCTGCGCGGCCTCGCCCGGCGGCAAGTACATCTTCGGCGGCGACTCGAGCTCCACCATTTATTGCTTCGACGCGGCCGGCAAGCGCCTGTGGAAGCTCGCGACGGGGTGCGGCTCGGCGTACTCGATGCAATACCGCGACGAGCGGCTCTACATCGTCACGACCGACGGATCGCTCGCCTGCATCGACGCGAGCGAGGACGCGATCCAGAAGGCGCAGGCGGGCGAGGTGCCCACGCCGCGTGACATCAAGGCCCCGGCGAAGGTCCAGGAGATCCCCTCGACGCAGCTCGAGACCACGCGCGACACGTCGAAGGGCGTGATCGTCGAATGCGTGAAGCAAGGCGGCAAGCTCCGCGTGCACGTCGTCTCGCCGGGCTTCAAATCGTCGTACAACTGCCAGTTCCCGCGCAACATCCGCGTCGAGGGCGCGCGTTACGTCGTCGACGAGGTGCGCGAGGCCGCCGGCGGCGGGTTCTACCGCGTGCTCGGCGAGATTCGCCGCCTCGCGCAGTAACCGAAAAACCCCTTCCCTCCCGCGCAAGAGCAAGGTTGTGGCCTGGCGAGGTCCGCCCGCGGCGGCTATCCTCGGCCCTCATGCGACCTTCTCTTGCGTTCTCTTCAACATTCCTTGCAGTGGCCCTCGCGCTCTCCGTGTTCCCTGCCTGCAGTGACGGTGGCGGCAGCGCCGGCAATGGCGGCGCGGGCGGCTCCGGCGGCGCGGGTGGGACCGGTGGGACCGGTGGCACCGGCGGAACAGGCGGCGGAACTCCCGGGTCCTGCTCCGCAGCGGGCAAGTGGCAGATCACGTACGAGCAAGACGTGGACGGCTGCGTCCCCGCAGGCGATCTCTTGACCGTCACGCCAAACGCGTCCGACGTCTCGATCAGCGTCACCTTCGAGGGCGACGACACGGCGCCCATGCATAGCTGCAACCCCGAGCCCCCCACGCCCGCTTCGTACACGGCGACCGGGACCGTCTCAGCGGATGGCTGCACGCTCACCCTGAAGAGCGACACGTCGTATTGCTTCTCGGGCGAGGATCAATGCGAGAAGCGCGAGATCACGCTCGAGCTCGCGGGCGACGAGGCGACCGGGACGCTCGTGTACTCGAAGTGCTGGTGCCCCACGCCCGGCGCCGGCCCGATTACCGCGAAGGCCACGGCGAAGCGCGTGCCCTGATCCTTCTTTCCCGCCTCAAGACGAGAGCAACGCCTCCAGGCGATTGCCAGCCGCGCGACGCTCCAGCACCTCGAACACCTTCTCGGCGATGACGCCGCCCGCTTCGAGCGGCGGGAGCCCGCCCGTGTAGATGTTCGAGAGCACCGTGTACTCGAAACGCGCCTCGGGATTGCCGCTGAACGCGGCGGCTTTCCGCCTCGTCTCGTCGTCGCGCAGGCAATACACCAGATAGGCCGAGAGGCTGCGCGACGCGAGGGCGTCGCCTCCGGGGCGCTCGCCGATCAGGCAGATCACGAGGTCACATTGCACGAGGTCGGCAATGTCCTCGGAGAGCTTCACCCGCCCATTGGGGGCCAGGATGGGTTTGCCCATGGTGATGCCGCGGGCATTCAAACCGTCGAGGAGCACGGGGAGGAGCTCGCCCGCATTGTGGTGGACGGCTTCGGCGCTGAGCCCGTCGGAGACGAGGATCTGCACCTGACGATGCTCGGAGACGAGCGCGGCGCGGTGGGCCTCGGCGACCCGGGCGCCCAGGTATGGTGAATGGAGGTGCGCTTCCTTGGAATGGGCTTCCGTGGCGATCACCCGGAGATCGACGACCTCTTGCAGCGCATCGATACAGAGCACGCTCTGCGTCGCCTCGCGGCCCACGGCCTGATGGAGCCGGACGCGGCGACTGACCTCGTCGGCGGGCCGCGGACCGGCGTTCTCGAAGCCATGCAGGGCCGGCGTGGTCGCGACGAGCCCTTCGAGCTCCGCATCCGATGAAAGGAACTGGCGCAGATTTCCCCAGTTCGGGCCACGAGCGAGGCTACCGTCTTCTTCTTTGCGAAAGATCCCCCGCTCGATCGCCCACGCCTCGTACTCCGGCGTCACGCGCTTGCCGTAGAGCTCGCGCAAGGTCTGGTCGTCGTGGCCGCTGGTATCGAAGTACGCGAGCATTCGATCGGTATTGAGCGCGACATCCATGTAGTAATTCGCGCCCGCCGCGGTCAGCATCTGCGTGGCCATCTGCTGGCCTTCGAGCGTGATGTGCGAGTGGAGCGTGAAGCACGGCGCCATGCCCATGGGCAAACCGAGCAGCTTGCCCATGAAGTGGTCCTGCAGGTTCGACACGATCATCTCGAAATTGTCGAGGTGCGTCTCCGGACCGATGAAGCCGGTGACGTTGTTCACCATGAAGGGATCGTAACGGCGGGCGAGGCCGTAACAGAGGGCCTCCGTCGTCGTCATGTCGATGCCGTGGTGCTTGCCGTAGGTGAATTCGCTCCCCTGACCGGTCTCGAAGTACATGAATTGCCGCGCGTCCGGCCCGAGCGCTCCCTTTTCGCGCATGGTCCGATACCCCTGGTCGAGCAGCTCGACGGTCACGTCGAACTCGGCCGTGAGCGTCTTCTCGGTGCCGGCCAGGCTCTGAAAGAGGATCTCGACCGGCGCGCCTCGTTCGAGGCAAGCGAGCTGCGTTTTGACGTGCCCGAGGACGCAGATCTGCGTGGGCACGCCCGTCTTTCGGCGGACTTTGTCGAGGTGGCGCAGGAGTCCGGAAATGTTTTCGACGGTATCGATCGCGGGATTGATGCCGAGCAGCGCATCGCCCGCGCCCATCGAGAGCCCCCAGTACAAGAGGAGCGTGATCCCGCGCAGATCGTCGGTCGGATGGTTCGGCTGCAGGCGCGAGGACAAGGTCCCGGGCAACCCCAGGGTCGTCCGCGCTTTCGTGGACCGCGGGATGCGTCGAGCGAGAAAGATGAGCTCGTGCACATCGCAGATCTTCGCCAGCGCGGCCGCCATCACGCCGGTCAAGGCCTTGCCCACGCGCGCGCTCTCCGCGCCCGGCGAGCGCAGGAGATGGTTTTTCAGCCCGCCCACGGTCATCGATTCGATCTCGGCGAAGACGGCGTGATCGATCGTGTAGTTGACCCGCATGACGGAATCGACGCTCCCGTCGTCGTCGGTGAGCGGATGGTCGTAGAGGTGCCGCAGCGTGAGCGATGACAGGATCGTCCGGGCGGCCTCGCGGTGCCGGACGCTCTTCGCCGCGAGCCCCGCGTTTCGATCGCCCGCCTTGTTCTCGTCTGCGACGCCGAGGAGCGCTTTCAGGCCGAGAAACGAGATCTCCTCGTCGAGGACGGTCGTTCGATAGAGCTCCGGCGGCCGCGGCCGGGGAACGACGATGTCGGACAATGGCACGAGCGTCGGCGGAACACTTTGCATCGTCTCCTCGATTCTCAATCCAGCCCGTGATACCAGACGGGAACGACGTGATCCTTCATGCGCCCGATCTGCGCGAAGCGGGCGTCTTTGACGACGACCTCGTCGATGACGACGAGGCGGACCGGGCTCTTGCCCCAGTCGCTGACGTACTGGCCGAGGGTCTTGCCCACGTTCTCCGCCACGAACAAGACGAGCGCCTGTTCGGGTCGGAGCGGACGCGCCCTCAATTCGTCGCCGAGCAAAGCGCCGAGCCGGCGAATGGCCGCGAGCGCGGGGCCGAGCCATTCGATCCGCAAGCAACCGCCGGACGGGGTCTCGCGCACGAGGCGAAGCAGCGCGTGCACACGCTCGGCATCCGCGTCGCTCCCCAGACGGCCGAGAATGGGCAAATCGCGCAGGGGGAGGACGCTGGGCGAGGAAAGAAAAACGGTCGCGCCGGAAATGTCCATGCTGTGCCGCATCATTCCGAAGACCGTCGCGCGGCCGAAATGGTCGGGGATCCATGACGCGAGGTCCCGCGCGAGGACGTCGGACGCGAGGATTCGCTGGGCGAGATCGATGCCGAGATCCCCGAAACAAGTCGCCGGTGGCCACGGCGCGCCCCGCAGTTTGTCGTAGACGAGCGCGCCCACGCCGCCCGAGAGCGTGACGACGCGGGGCACGCGCGGCGCGGGTGGTTCGAGCCCGAGGTCCGTGTGCAAATGCAAGCGCGCGACGGGCGTCGTGAACGGCTCGGCGCGCCCGGTGACCGCGGCTTCGAGGAGCTCGACGTAAAACGAGAGCACCGCGTCGACGTCGCCGGAAGACAGCGTGTCGCCGGGCCCGCGTGCGATTCCCAGGTGGTCGAGGAGCGCCCGAGCATACCTCGACATCGCGACGATCCGATACGTCCCGGGCTCGACCTGGAGATGCCGCGCCCCCACGAAAAAACAGCCCGTGCGGCGGACCTCTCCGTCGATCCCGAGCGCGAGGTTCGTCGTCCCGCCGCCCATGTCGAGGTTGACGATCTCGACCTCGGGGTGCCGTCGCGAGAGCCGCGCCGCGCTCCCGAGAAACGCCATCCAGGATTCGAGGTTCGCGTCGCCAATCGCCACGAGGATGGCGTCGCCGAGACGCGCACGGAGCAGCGACGAGAGCGCCGCGGCATTGTCCCGCTGGGCCGAGAGCCCCGTGATGAGCGCGCCGCCGCCAAAGATCTCTTTCCCCTGCAAACCCCCTTCGGCGAGCCAACGCTCGAGGAGCGCAACGACCGCGCCCTCGTCGATACGTCCCTCACGGAGGGGCGTGAAGACCGGAACGGATCGATATTCCTCGGTGAGCCGGCGGAGCTCCACCCGACCGGTGACGCAATTGCGCACCATCATGGCGGACGCGACCATCGCGCTGCTGGTGGTGCTGCCGAAGTCGAGACCCAACAGGCTGACCGTACCGCTCAACGCGCGCCCCCCCAGGCTCCTCTCCCCCGCAAGTAGACCACGGATCTCGGCCCGGGGATAGCGTCCTTTCGCCTCGGGAGGTTCGCCCCTCCGATGGTGGGGAGCCTGGGCTCGCGCGCTCCGCGACGGATGAGCCGGGCTGCAAGACATTGCGCGACCACGCAAGGGTATGCTGCGGCGCGCCCTCCTTCGGCGCCACGACCGCCCTGACGCACGCAATTCCTCCTCGTGAGAGAAGGAAACCATCGTGGCATGCGCCATGCAAAACGGTGCCCGCGGAGGCTCGATTTCCATCGGGCACGCGCAAGGAGCCTGCATGACCAAAATCAAACGGTTGTCCTGGGTGGGTGCGAAACGGCCATCGATCCAGGGCCTCGCGACCGCGCGAACGCCGCGCGTCCTGCGCGAGGAGGCCATGAAGAGCCTCCTCCAGGCCACGGGGATCCCCACCGTCGAGGATGTCGCGTCCCCGGAGGAGGAGGCCATCGAGCTCTTGCGGATCGCGGCTGGCGTCGAGCACTCGCTGATGGTCCAGTACCTCTATGCCGCGTTTTCGTTCGACGATATACGAAATCCTCTCGCGAAGACGATTCGGACCATCGCCGAACAGGAGATGGCGCATTTCGCCACGGTGCAGAACCTGCTGCGTGTCCTCGGGGCCGAGCCGTTTCTCGGGCGCCGCGACGACGGGCCCCCGAGCGAGCTCGATCCCCTCCCGTTCCACCTCGAGCCCGCGAGCCGCGTCGCCCTCGCCAAATACGTCGCGCTCGAGATGCCTTCGCTCGATCTCGTCCCGCCCGAGCTGCGGAACGAGGTGCAGGCGATCCTCGCCGAGGCGAACGACGCCGTCCCCGGTGACGTGCATCGGGTGGGCGCCATTTACATGAAGATCTACTGGCTCTTCCAGAAGGAGGATGGTCCCGAGGGCCCGCTCATGCTCACGCCGGAGATGGGCATGCCGGCCGGCTGGCACATCCGCGCGCTCAGGCCCAGGGCCGAGGTCCTGCCCTACCAGACGAACGCGACCGAATGGAGCGGCAGCGTGCCCCATTTCTATGTCGACCCCGTCGGCGACCGCGCGGATGCATTCAAGGCGCTCTATCGGATCATGGCCCAAGGCGAGGGCTTGCTCGACGACGACGACTCGCATTTCCACGCCTTCCTCGAAGGGTATCGCAGCGTCGTGGCGACCCCTCCGCGCATCCTCCCGGTCCCGACGAATCCCAGCCTCTCGACGGAGCCGCACACCGACGCCGAGCGCGAGCAGAACCGTATCACCAACCCCCTTTCGCGCATGTGGGCGGAGCTGTTCGATGTCCGCTATCACCTGCTTTTGCTCCTCATCGGCCTTTCGCTCTCCACGCCGGCGTCGGACGAGGCGCGCGCGAGGTACGTGGATGGATCGCTGGACGAGATGAAGACGGGCATTGCGCGCGTGACCCGGCGGATCTTGCAGCTCCCGCGCAAGGAAGGCGGCGCGCCGGACGGCGACCGCGCAGCCCCCGCGTGGAGCGCCCCCGACACCCTGCCGTCCGGGAGAGCCGAAGGCTTGCAACGTCTGAGGGAGCTCACCGCGCGCTCGGAGCGCCTGCTCGCGCGGCTCGCCGAAATCGACCCGAGCCCCTCGGCGAGGGCGCTGATCGCGAGCCTTCAGATGCTCGACGCCGCGCGCCGCGAAAACCGCTCCCTCCTTTCCTTCTTACCCGTCGCTTGATGACCCAGGTCCATTGGAGTTCAAGATACCGAGAAGGACGAAGAACGATATCATGGCGAAGGTTTACAAGATCCACCCAGGAATCGGCGTCGCGCGCGTCGGCGACAGCAGCGACGCATTCTTCATCGGTCCGGAGATCCCCGGCGAGCGGGGCGTCGTGCCTACGCCGAAAGGTGAGCGGCCCGTGGAGCGATACAAGGACGCGTCGGGCCGGATCCTGCGGCAGGCCGCGCGGTTCCGCGTCTACGAGTACGAGAGGACCGACAAGGGAGCGCTGCGGCTCCTGCGGGAGATCACCGCGGCCGACGCGGAGATCACCTGGCACGTTCGTCTCGCCAACCGCAAGGCAGCCTCGAAGGGTTTCGCCACGGAGATGCCTCGAAATCCGGACGTGCCCGAGGACCAGCTCGTGATCGCGCCGATCTTCGACCCGATCGTCGGCGCAAACCAGACGGCTGTGGCCAGCCGACCGGCGCGCTTCATGGGGACCGAGGTCTATCTGGGCGAGCTGCGCACGGACGCGGCAGGTCGGCTGCTCGTCCTCGGCGGGCACGGCCATTCTGCCTCCGTGCCGGCAGGACAGCCCATCACCAGCTTCGCCAACAACCCGGGCTGGCACGACGACGTATCGGACGGCCCGGTGACGGCGACGATCCGGCTCCCGAACGGCGAGACACGGCAGGTCGACGCGCCGAGCTGGGTCATCGTGGCGCCGCCCGATTACGCGCCCGCCATCGGTGGAATCACCACCCTCTACGATATCGCGGTCCAGGCGTCGGTCACGCGTGGCTTCGTGGCGCCGCCGGCGACGCCCTCGTTCAAGCGGGACATCCTGCCCATCCTGAATCGCGCGAGCCGCCTGCGCTGGGTCGAGCAATGGGCCCAGTGGAACAGCATCCCGCGCGATGGGACGACGCTGTCTCGAAAGGGCGACCCCGCGGCCAGCGCGCTGCGACAGACGGCATACGCGCTCGTCAAGGATGCGCAAGACTCGGGCATCCTGAACGATTTCGCGTTCACCGACGTCCAGCTCGCGGCGCTCGACGCGTGGGTGGCGGAGAACTTCGTCGACGATGCATCCGCGCCCGAGGAGCCCGTGGGCATAACGCCAGGCGGCCTCGACCGCGCGGCGCTCGACGCGTGCGTGGGCGGCGGTTTCTACCCGGGCATCGAGGCCGGCGAGAAGATGAAGACCGCGGCGATGTACGCCGAGCCCTGCCGCCTCACGACCGCCCCGTTCGTGAACGCCGAAGGCGAACAGGAGACGCTCGTGCCCGGCGCGCTCACCGCGCGCATGGCCGTGCCGTGGCAGGCCGATTTCCTCAAATGCGGCGTCGGATGGTGGCCGTCGCAACGGCCCTCGATGGTGATGCGCCGCTCGGACGACACCAGGCCGAGCGCAGGCTGGACGAGCGACATCGATGACCACACGGAGCTCGTCGAGAAGTTCGGGCGGCTCGGGATCATCGTGCCGCGCCGGAATGCGGCGGGCGAGGAGGTCTTCGTCGAGGCCGAGCGCAGCGAGATCTGAGGCGGAAAGCGCATCAGGAAAACGCCCATGGTTCCCTTCTTCGACGTGGCCGTCATCGGCGGCGGGCCGGCCGGGTGCTCCGCCGCCATCACGCTCTCGCGCGCAGGCCAGAGGGTGCTCGTGCTCGAACGCGGGCGATACGAACGCCTGCGCGCGGGCGAGACCCTGTCCCCCGAGGCGCTCTTGCCCTTGCAACGACTGGGGATATGGGAGCGGTTCCTCGAAGAAGGGCACCTTCCCTCGCCGGGCACCGTGTCCGCGTGGGGGAGCGAAGAGCTGCACGAGAACGAGTTCATCTGGAGCCCCTACGGACACGGGTGGCACCTCGATCGATTGCGATTCGATCGATTCCTCGCCGCGGAAGCCATACGATCGGGCGCGACGCTGCGCACCGGCGCCCAGGTCCAGGCCTGCGAGCCATCCCGCGGGGGCCATCGACTCACCATCGACGTGGACAGCCGCGTCGAAGCGATACACGCGGAGGCCGTGATCGAGGCCGCGGGCAGGGCTGGACGCCGCCTCGCCGCGCCCAGCGCGCGCCGGATCAGGTTCGATCGCCTGGTCGCCCTGGTGGGCTACGTCGAGGGCACGAGTGAAGAGGACGCGCGCACGTTGATCGAAGCGACCCCTTCCGGCTTCTGGTATTCGGCGCGATTGCCTGGACGAACCCTCGTGGCCGCCTTCATGACCGACGCCGACCTCCTGCCGCGGGGCGGGCGCGGGGTCGCAGAAGCGTGGCAACGAGCGCTCTCGGGCGCGCCGCGGACACGCCTCCGGGCGGGCAGGGGCCGTCTCACCGGCTCGCCGAAAGCTGCCCCTGCGGAGAGCGCATGCTGGGACGAGGTTTCTGGCGACGGCTGGATCGCCGTGGGCGACGCTGCGTGCGCGCTCGACCCCCTGAGCGGCAAAGGTCTCCTCGAGGGACTCTCGGCGGGCCTCTCCGCGGCGAACGCGCTCCTGTCAGGGAGAGAGGCGATGGCCGCCCATGCGCGCGCGGCGCACGTTCATTTTGCAGAATACCTGCGAACGCGAGGAAAAACCTACGACGCGGAGCGGCGCTGGCCGGAGGCGCCTTTCTGGCGGCGACGACACGAAGCTTTTCGCGCGGCCGCCCACGAGCTGACGCCGAGCGTCGCGCCCGATCGGCGTGTGCCGCGCGAGCGAGCGTGAGGGATGTCTAGAACGGGCAATTCACGTACACCGGCCCCGAATACCCCGCGTCGACCCGCGCCCGGAGGACGCTGCATTTCCCCGGCGTGACCGGGACGAATACACTCTGCCCCGACTCCTCCGGCGTGAGGGTGGTGCCATTCGCCCAGAAACGGATCTCCTCGCCCCGGGCCCGCACCTCGACCATCGTCGCGTCACGAATCACGCTCCCCGGCGGCAGCCACGCCCCGCCCGACGTGCGCACCTCGAACGAGCACGCCGCCGGATCCCGCACGCAGACGCGCCCCGCGACGATGCCGTCCCGCACGCCCTTCGCCGAGCGCTCCTCCGCGAGCACGAACGTCGTCGCCCGCAGATGGCCGCTATGGCTGTCCGAGCCCCCGACCGGGACGAGCGGCCGCGCGCGCAGCGGGACCTCCCGATCGAGCCGCGCGAACGTCGCCTCCAGCGTGGAGGCCATGTCGCCGAGCAGGAAGCGGTCCCGGAGCTCCGTCACCGCGAGGTTGTACACCTCGAACGCCTGCGCGATCCGATCGGCCGCGACGATCTCCTCCGGATACGGCCCCGGCTCCGTGAACGGGCGCCACGAGAGGTTTGCCCGGGCCATTCGGATGATCGAATCCACGGGCGTGAGCAGCGGATGATTGACCACGAGCAGCCCTCCGCGCTGCACGAATGCCTGAAAAAACTTCGCCGGATCGGTGAGAGCCGCGCGCGCCGGGACGTCCGCATAAACGGCGTCGAGATCCGCGAACGCCGCCCCGATGTGGCCGTAATGGTGGTCGGTGTACTCGAACCCCACGACGAAGATCGGCTCCCCCTCCCCTCGCGGCACGGCCCGCTCGAGCGCCGCGAGCTCGCCTCGCACCCTCTGCCGCAAGGACTCGCTCTGGAAGAACTGCGACGGCACATGCGGCGTGAGCACCACGAAATCGAGCCCCTCGGCGCGGACGAGCTCCACCGTCTCCTCCATCCCTCGGCTCACGTGTCGGGGCGAATCGGGAGGGCTCACGTGGCAATGCATGTCCCCGCCGAGGAGCTGATAATGGCTCTTCTCCTCCGGGAGCACCGCCGCGGAGACGCCGAGCGGCGCCGGCCGGTGCGCGCTCGACATGGTGGCATCGAGCAGGTGATGCGAGATCGAGCGGCTGCAGCCGACGAGCAGCGTCAAGGCGAGGAGGAGGGTCGTCTCGGGCGCGCGCTTCACGTGGTTCCTCTTGTCATGGCCGGGCTTGGACGGCACGGCAAGCCCGGAGCTTGGGCGCTGGATCGGAAAACGAGGACCCTGGAGCGAGGGCGAAGCTTGGAGAGCCGGGAAGACGCCGAAAGGCGTACTTTGCCGTCGAATGCCCGCCCTTTGCCGAACTCCTGCCTGCGCGCCGGAGCACGCAATGCTGCAGGCTCGGGCCTGCACCCGAGCACGTTTCCAGCGCCCGAAAATCATGACGCCCGGCGAATCCGCGGAAAAACGGCGCGCCGGCGGGCCCAGCTGGGCTGGCCCGCCGCGTGCTTCGAAGAATCGGCATGATCGCGCTCCTCCTCAGCTTTGCATGGGACGTCCTTCCCCGTCGGCCCGTTCTCCAGGAATCCCCGCGCCTCGTCGAGGCGGGCGTCCGCGTCGAGCGCCGCGTGACGGAGGATTACATCGCGCGGGTCGTGGCGATGAAAGACGCCGCTGCGCGCAACCTGCTCATCACCCAGGCCTATGGGGATCTCTCGCTCGAAGTCGCCGAGCTCCTCGGCAGCGGCGCCGGCATCAACTGGTGCACGATGGCCGCCTGGGCCTCGCGCCGCGCCGGACAATCCATTCGCGGTGAGGATCTCCCGGGACAACAATACGTCGCCCGCGCCGCCGCGCGCGTCCCGGGCGCGCGGTTCTTGCTCGATACCATGCGCGACGTCTCGCGGGAGGTCGGCGAAGGCAATCGCGAGGTCTTCATGGAAGTCGCCCCGGCCTTCGCCGGATTCGCGCGCGCCTACCGCGAAGGAGACGAGTCCCTCGCCGCGTTCTTCGCCTCGTTCACGAAAGGCTCGCCCGATCGGGGCGGCCAGGACATCCTGCGCCGCGCCTTCGAATGCTACCTCGAAGCGGCCCGGACGCCCGCGGGCAAACGCAAAGCGGAGCTGCTCTACGCGGCGAACCTGTACGTCGCGCTGCAGGAGCAGACGCGCCTGCAAGGCCGGATCGCGGCCGCGATGCCCGGCGGCCCCACCACGCGCGCGCTCGTCACGAAGGCCATGCTGGAGCTCGAGCTCGGCGGCGGGACGGCCATCCACAGGCTCGGCGCGGATCTGCCCGATGGGCCCTTCGGCGAGTACCTCGAAGCGCTCGAAGATCCGGAGCTCGTCACGTTCGTCCTGCGCTTCGACGCCGACATCCAGTCGACGTGCGGCAGCCGCGCGGAGCGCTGGGATTCGCTCGCCGATCGCATGCGCTTCATCGTGGAGCTCTTCCGGCTGCATGGGAGCGACGCCTCGCTCTTCGAGGAGCCCATCAGCGCCGCCGAGTGGCTCGCGCTCACTGGCCGCGTGCGGCCGCGGCGCCCGTTCGCGTCGCGGCCCCTCGGCTGAGCATTACTTCTCCGGCGTGGATCCGCCGCCGACGCGCGCCGCGATGCGGCCCATCGAGTGATCCAGCTGGAGCATCGCCTGGATCCGATCCACCGTCGCCCGCGCGACGCGCAGGCGCGAGGTGCGCACGGTGTCCTCGGCTTGCTGCACCTGGAGCGGCGTCGAGGTGCCGAGCGCGAACCGCGCGCGCTCGGCTTCGAGCTGCTTCTCGGCGATGGCCACGGTCTGCGTCGCCGCCCTGCGCCGCGCCTCCGCGGATTCGAGCTGCGCGACGAGGCGAAGCGCGACGATGCGGATCCGGCTGCGCGCGGCTTCGAGGTTGTTCTTCGAGATCTGCGCGTTGATGCGCGCATTCTCGACCTCGGCCGATTCACGCGCGGTCGTGAGCGGCGCCTCGAAGACGAACCCCACGTACCCGCCGACGGCGCCGAACGTGCCGATCTGCGCGAACGCCGGCGCGATGCTGCCATTGCCGAGGCCACGGAGCTCCACGTATCCCTCCACGTCGAGGCGCGGTCGATACTGATCCCCCGCCACCTGCGCGCGGGATTCGGCCGAGGCGACGCGCGCCTCGAGCTCCTTGAGCTCCGGCGACAGCGAGGCGAGCGCCTTCTCGACCTCCGCCACGGTCGGCACCGGCGGGTCCACGGGCTCCCCCGAGGCGCGCAGGCGCGCGTTCGGATCGATGACGGCGAGGGCCTGGGCGAGCTCGAGACCACGCTGGATCTCGGTGAGCTCCGCCGACGTGACCGACTCGCCGAGCGTCGCGATGCGCGTCTCGTACGAGAGGACATCGACGGCCGCGGCCGCGCCCTTCTCGCGCCGCTGATCGGCCGCGTCGCGCTCGACCTTCGCGAGAGCGCTCGCGGCCTTCTCGATCGTGAGCGCGCGCGACGCATACCAGAGCTCCCAGTACGACGTGAGCGCATCCCGCACGACCTCGCTCGCCACCCGCTCGCGCCCCTCGTGCGCGGCCGTCCGATCGAGCTCCGCGGCCCGGAGGCCGGCCTCGCCGATACGTGTTCCCGCGCCGCGGAGAATGGGCTGCGTGAGCGAGAGCCGCGTCGACATCGAATATCCCACGCCCGCCGCGCCCGCCGTGACGAGCTCACCGACGGGGTTCGACGTCGAGCTGCGGCTGCTCTGCACGGAGAGCGACACCACCGTGCCGGTCGCGAAATCCTTCCGCAACGCCGCGTTCAGCGCGAAGACGTCGCGCTCACCGACGCTCACCGAACCATCGCGCTGGAGCGCGGGCGACGCGCTGTGCGTGTATCCCCCGTTCGCCGTGAGCACGAAGGGGTACCGCACCTCCTGCGCCCGCACCAAGGCCGCCGCCTGCTTCTCCGAGAGGATGGCCGAAGCGACGTCGGGGTTGTGCCGGAGCACGAGCGTGACCACGTCGTTCTCCGTGATCTCGTGGACCACGGGCGAGGAGCCTCGCGTGGCCGCGCTCGCCGGGACCGCTTGAGCGTCCGCGTCCGCGGCGGAGAGGCCGAGCGCGAGCGAACACGCGGCGACGCACCATTTCGACGTTCTATTCATGACGCAATGCCTCGATGGGGTTGAGGCGCGCCGCCTTGCGCGCCGGCAGATATCCGAAGATGACCCCGACGGCCGCGGAGAACGCGAAGGCCCCGGCCACCGTGCCCGGCGAGATGACGAACGGCAGCGACAAACTCTGCGTCGCCGCGTACGAGAGCGAGAGCCCGAACAGGATCCCGAGAATGCCCCCGAGGAGCGCGAGCACCACCGCCTCCACGAGGAACTGCAGCAGCACCTCGCTCGCGAGCGCCCCGATCGCGAGCCGCGTCCCGACCTCGCGCGTCCGCTCGGTGACGCTGACGAGCATGATGTTCATGATGCCGATGCCCCCGACGAGCAGGCTCACGGCCGCGATACCGCCGAGCAGGCCCGTCATCGACGCGGTCACGCTGCTCATCGTATCGGCGATCTCCTGCATGTTGCGCACGTTGAAATCGTCGACCGCGCCGGGCTGGATGCGGCGCCGCTCGCGCAGGAGGTCCTCCACCTGCGCCTGCACGGAGGACGTCATCTGCGCCTCCTCCACCTGCAGATACACCGAGCTGATGTTGTTGTTGCCCGCGATGCGCCGCTGGAAGGCCCGGAGCGGCATCAAGACCACGTCGTCCTGATCGCCGCCCATCGCGGCCTGGCCCTTCGACGCGAGCAAGCCGACGATGAGGCAGGATACCTGCTTCACGCGAATGCGCTGGCCCATCGGCATCGTCCCGGGAAACAGGTTGTCCCGCACGGTCTTGCCGATGATGCACACGGGCGTGCCCGAGGCGGCCTCGACCTCCGAGAAACTCCGGCCCATTTCGACCTTGTAGCCGCGGACCTCGAAATACCCATCGTCGACGCCGATCACGCTCGTCGGCCAGTTCTGGTTGCCGAAGACCACCGTGGTGCTCGACTGCGCCGTCGGAGACAGGGCCTTGATCCCGGTCACCTCACGCTCGATCGCCTCGACGTCGTCCTTCTGGAAAGGATTGCCCGCCGTGCGCTCCGGCCCGCGCCGCGCCGCGCCGGGCGAGACGACGAGCATGTTCTCGCCGAGCGCGCCGACGTCGCTGCGCACCTTCTGCGTCGCGCCCTCGCCGATCGTCACCATCGCGATGACCGCGCCGACGCCGATCATGATGCCGAGCATCGTCAAGAAGGAACGAAGCGCGTTTTTCCGCACCTCGCGCAAGGACATGATCAAGGTGGCCCAGAGCATCAGCGATTCCCCGAGATGATTTTGCCGTCGCGGAACACGACCGTCCGCGTCCCGTACTCGGCCATGTCCGGCTCGTGCGTCACCATCACCACGGTGATGCCGTGCTCGCGGTTCAGCTGCACCATGAGCTCCATGATCTCGACCTTCCGCGCGCTATCGAGGTTGCCGGTCGGCTCGTCCGCGAGCAGGAGCGACGGCTCCGTCACGAGCGCCCGCGCAATGGCCACGCGCTGCTGCTGACCGCCCGAGAGCTTGGCGCTCGTGTGCCCCGCGCGTGACGAAAGGCCCACGAGATCGAGCGCCTTGAGCGCGCGCCGCCGCCGCTCGTCGGCCGGCACGCGCCGGTAGACGAGCGGCAATTCCACGTTCTCGAGCGCCGTCGTCCGCGCGAGCAGATTGAACCCCTGGAAGACGAACCCGATGAAATGGCGCCGGAGGAGCGCGCGCTGGTCCTGATCGAGGTTGCAGACGTTGACGCCGCGAAAGAGGTAGGCGCCGGACGTCGGCACGTCGAGACAACCGATCATGTTCATGGCGGTCGACTTGCCCGAGCCGCTCGACCCCATGATGCTGACGAACTCCCCCGGATCGATGCGCATGTCGACGCCGTCGAGCGCGCGCACCTCCGACTCGCCCTCGCCGTAGATCTTCTCGACGCGCCGGAACTCGACGATGGGGGTTTGGGGGCGTAGCTCGGCTTGTCCGAGCGCAGCCCCCAAGTGATGCGCCGCGGCGCCGCCGTCCGGGCGAGGCAGCTCAGCCACGCGGCGCCTCGATCATGCTGACCACGACGTCGGTCCCCTCGGTGATCTCCTCCGAGCGAATCTCCGTGCGAATGCCGTCCGTCGCTCCGACCTCCACCTTCACGCGGCGGGGCTCGCCGCCCGTCGGCAGCCAAAGCGCAGGCTCGCGCGGCGCGCCCGTGCCGCCCGTGCCGCCCGGGCGCTTTTGCTGCCCCATCCCCCCCGGCCGGCCGCCCATGGGCAGGAACTGGTTCACCGAGATGCCTTGCTGCTGCTGCGTGCTCGACTTCCGGTTCGGGTTGAACCGCAATGCGGCATTCGACACGAGCAGCACGTTCTTCCGCTCGTCGACCACGACCGTCGCCGTCGCCGTCATGCCCGGCCGGAGCAATCCTTTCGAATTGTCGACCGAGAGCCATGCCTCGTACGTGACGACCGTCGTCCCGGTCGTCGGCATGTTCTTCACGGCCAGCACCTTCGACGCGAACGATTGCTGCGCATACGCGTCGACCGTGAAGCTCGCCTCCTGCGCCTCCTTCACCGCGCCCACGTCGGCCTCGTCGACCTGCACGTTGAGCTGGAGCTGCCCGAGATCCGCCGCGAGCACGAAGAGCACCGGCGTCTGCATGCCCGAGGTCACCGTCTGGCCCGGCTCGACCGCCCGGTTGAGCACGATCCCGTCGATCGGCGAGCGAATGACCGCCTTCGAAAGGTTCGTCTTCGCGACCTTGAGCGACGCCTGCGCGAGGGTCACCTGCGAGCCCGCCGACGACACCTGCGCCTCCGCCCGCTTGTAGTTCGCCTGCGCCGTCTCGACGTCCTGCGCCGGGGCGAGCCCCTGCGCCAGCATGGACTCGGCCCGCGTCAGCTTTTGCTTGTTCTCGCTGGCCGTCGTGCGCGCGTTCACGAGCGAGGCGTTCGCCGAGGCGAGCTGCGCCGTCGCCTCCTCGATCCGGGCCGTGTATTGCTCGGTGTCGATCTCGGCGAGGATCTGGCCCTTCGTGACCTTGTCGTTGAAATTGACGTGGACCTCGAGGACCCGGCCCGTGATCTCCGCGCCGACCTCGACGGTGTTGCGCGCCTTCAAGGTGCCGGTGGCCGTGACGGTCACCCGGAGGTCGCCGCGCTCGACCTTCTGCGACTGGTACTTCGTGCTCTCCGCGGCGGCGGTGGTCTTCTTCTTCCAGGCGTAAAAGCCGCCGCCGCCGCCGGCGACGAGGACGAGGGCGACGAGCAGCCACGGCAGCCGCCGCCGTTTGCCCCGCGCGACGACCTTGAGGACCTCGGGATCCCCGGCAGTCGGCTCGATGGTTCGAGGAGATGTCATGATCGTTCCCCTTGGACGGTTGCCGAGGCGGGCTCCCTACGCGGGGACGTGGTCGATCGTCGGAGGTCGACGCGCGCCCCCCCGCGGGAAAGGCGTCAGCCCGCCACTTTGACGAGCTGCTTGCCGGTGTTCGCCCCGGTGAAGAGCCGCCGGAGAGCGGCGGGCGCGTTCGCCAGGCCCTCGACGACGTCGACACGATCCTTGAGGCGCCCCTCGGCCGCCCACCGCGCGAGGTCGCCGATCGCTTCGCCGAAACGAGCCGCGTAGTCGGTCACGATGAACCCCTCCATGCGGCCGCGCTTCATGACCAGGTTCATGAGGTTGCGCGGCCCGGACCCGGCCTCGGCGCTGTTGTAATCGCCGATCGAGCCGCAAAGCACGACGCGCCCGCGCATGGCGAGGTGCGAGAGCGCCGCCTCCAGGATGGCGCCGCCGACGTTGTCGAAATACACGTCGATCCCGTCCGGGCAGAGCTCGCCCAGCCGCTTGTAGACGTCCTCGTCCTTGTAATCGATCGCCGCGTCGAACCCGAGCTCGTCCTTGATCCACGCGCATTTCTGCGGGCCACCCGCGATACCCACGACCCGACAACCCTTGATCTTGGCGATCTGCCCGACCGCATTGCCCGTCGCGCCCGCGGCGCCCGAGACCACGACCGTCTCCCCTTCCTTCAAGCTCCCC
Organism: Polyangium sp. 15x6; assembly: GCF_029960785.1. Classification (GTDB taxonomy): domain Bacteria; phylum Myxococcota_A; class Polyangia; order Polyangiales; family Polyangiaceae; genus Polyangium. The sequence goes on along the minus strand of NZ_JASBQE010000043.1, from coordinate 82,956 downwards.
ACGTCGAGCAGCCCGAAATACGCGGTGAGCCCCGTGATCCCGAAGAGCGAGACCGCCATCGTCGGCGGCACCCCCTCCGGCAGCTTCCGCGGCCCGCGGATCGAGGGCTCGAGCACGGCGTGCGTTTGCCACCCCGTCATCCCGAACACGAGGTCCCCCGGCGAGAAATCCGGGAGGCTCGAACGGAGCACACGCCCGACGCCGCCCGCCCGCATGACCGCGCCGATCTCGACGGCCGGCAGGTACGAGTCGCGCTCCATCCAGATTCGCTGCGTCGGATCCACCGACAGATACAGCGTCTCGACGAGGATCTGCCCCGGCCCGAGCTCCGCCGGCACGGGCTCCTCGTGCCAGGTGAAATCGCTGTCCTTGATCATGCCCTGAGGCCGCGCCGCGAGGCGCCAGGAACGGTTCACTTCGGTCATCGTCTGCTCCTCTCGGGGCGCACCGTATCCGGCCGGCGCGCCTCGAGCAACGGCCCACGCGCCGCCCCTTCCCTCCGCCGCGATCCCCCCTATGCTGCGCCCATGTCCCGCGTCCCCGGACTCCCCCTGCACCCGGCCGTCACCCTCTTGCCGTTTCTGTACCGCCCGTTCCCCTTCCTCGACGCCATGGCGAAGCGGTACCCGGACGTCTTCACCATGCGCTTTCCGGCCATGCCCAAGCCGGCCGTGATCTTCCACCACCCCGACGCCGCGAAGGAGATTTTTGCCCTCGGCCCGGACGACGCCCACGCCGGCCAGGCCAACGCCGTGCTCAGGCCGCTCCTCGGCAATGCTTCGCTCCTCCTGCTCGACGGGAAAGAGCACCTGCGCCAGCGAAAGCTGCTCATGCCGCCGCTGCACGGCGAGCGCATGTCCTCGTACGGCGCCCGCATGATCGCGCTCACCGAAGCCTCGATCGCCGCCTGGCCCGAGCGCGAGCGCTTCCCGGTGCACGAGCGCCTGCAGGCGATCACGCTCGACGTCATTCTGCGGGTCGTCTTCGGCATCGGCGAGGGCGAACTCTTCGATCGATTGCGCGAGCGGCTCGTGGGCATCCTCGATCTCGCGACGAGCCCGCTCTTCCTCTTGCCGTGGTTCCAGAAGGACCGCGGCCCGCTCACGCGCTGGAACCGCCTGGCCCGGGCGCTCCAGGAGGCCGACGAGATGCTTTACGCGGAGATCCGGCGCCGGAGGGCCTCGGGCGAGCGCGGGGACGATATCCTCTCGCTCCTGCTCGACGCGCGCGACGAGCAAGGCGAGCCCATGACCGACGGCGAATTGCGCGACGAGCTCGTGACCCTGCTCGCCGCGGGCCACGAGACCACCGCGACCGCGCTCTCCTGGGGGCTCCGATGGATCCTCGCCTCGACGAGCCTGCGGGCGCGCCTCGTCCGCGAGCTCGAAACGGAGGGCGCGCTGCCCAATCTCGCGCCCGAGCGTATCGCCCGCTGCGCGCTGCTCGACGCGACGACGCGGGAGATCTTGCGCCTGCAGCCCGTGGTCATGATGGTCGGCCGCGTCCTCCAGCGGCCGATGCGGATCGGCGGCTACGACCTCGAAGAGGGCACGCCCGCCCTCGTCTCGATTTACCTCATTCACAGGAGGCCGGACCTCTATCCGGATCCGACGCGATTCGATCCGGACCGCTTCTTGCGCCAGCGATTCGCGCCCCACGAGTGGCTCCCCTTCGGCGGCGGCATCCGGCGCTGCATCGGGCTGGCCTTCGCGCTCTACGAGATGAAGATGATCCTCGCCACGATCCTCGCGCGCGCGGAGCTACGTCTGCCGCTCTTCGGCAAGGTGCACGAGGTCCGTCGCGGGGTGACGATCGCGCCTTCCCGCGGGATGCCGGTCGTCATGGAGCGGCGGGCGTCCTGAAACGGGCAGATTGAGGAGCCGACTCAAACCGGATCCACGATCGAGAAGATAGCTCGTAGCACAGCATTGGGTATGGCGAGCGAGGCGTACGCGACGAAGAGCTTCAGGGCGAGGCCGTGTTTCTTCGTGGTGAGCCAGTTTGCTCCGATGCGGAGCAGGCACGTGAGCCAAAGCCCGACGAGCGCGCCATAGGCCGGGAGGTACTTGAAATCGGCCGATCTCACGAAATCGGACAGGGATGCCCCAAATTCGCTCGTCGTCCCCGCGGGTTCTGCCAACCACAGAAGCAGGGCGCCGAGGAGGCAGAACGGAGCCGTGACGACGCTGAGGAGTGGGAGCGTCGCCAGGACGAGGTACACGCGCGCGTGATCGACCTTGATGGGTCCACTCGCCCTGCGCCCCGCGCGATGGAGGAGGATGACCGCCGTGAGGGATGCGGCGAGCACGGCGCAGGCGGCGCCCCACCCGCGGAGCAGGGCGACGCACAGGATTCCCGGGGTGGACTTCTGCGCATGGAAGAAGCTCAACGCGTAGGCGCTCCGGAGATAGTCCACACTGCCCATGACCAGCCCGACCACGGCGCCGACCGGGAAAGATAACCTCACGATCTTGTCGTAGGGCGAGACCACGCCGGGGAGGGACGCGGCGGGCGGCGACGCGGCGGGCGGCGCGTACGCCTGGCCGAGGTCGAGTTTGTCGTCCATGTCCCTGCCCCGCATCCTACGCGAACGGTTTGTCGGGGTCAACAATCACCGGTCCCGCCCTCCCGAGCGACGACTCGCTGGGTTTGGCCTCCTCCCACTGTGCGATGATTTCCTCCAGCGCGGATTCGATCGGACCGCTCTCATAGAGTTCGTCGAACGTCGTATCGTACACGAACAACCTGCCATGCTTGTGGCCGTAGAAACACACGTTCGATGCATCCATGAAGAACGAAAGCTCTGGGTCCAGCGCCAGGGCACGCTTGACCTCCACCTGCTCTCCCAATCCGTGGAGACTATAGAGGTAAAACGGCGTCTCCCACGCCGGCATGGCTACTTTCAGGGAGCTATCCACGAGCGTTCCCCCACGACACGCGCCGTAAATCTGCTGATGCATGCGAAACTCCGACGCGGGCGGTCTCGTCCAATCGGTCGAATAGTACAGTACCGAGACGGATGCCGTGCCGCTTGCCCATATCTTTGCCCGCATGCCCTCCTTGTACGTCTCGTCTGGCTGTCCGTAGCGGCGTATGAGCACTCGCTCCAGAATTCCGGGGTCGTTGTTACTCATGGTTTTCTGAAATCTCCGCCATGCGCTTTGAGATGTCCCTGCGTTCCTCCTCGCACCGGTCGCACGACAGAAGGGTCGGCCGCAAGGTCAGGCCGGTTCGCGACGGTAGGATCATGGTGCCAGCGGGCATCCAACGGAAACTCGCCAGTCTTACGGATATCATCCAGCTCCTTGTCCGACCATACACCACTCCCTCGGCCTCCCTCTCGAATATTCTCGAGCTCTTGGGCCTTCTTGAGACGTACACCCTTGTCGCGTGCCGTTTCAATCGCCCGCCTCTCCGGCGTGCCCTTGGGTGGAAGCCGCGCTTTCCCCCCCGCCTGCCCCGCGCCGCCGTTTGGGCTTGACACGGGCTTCGTCGTCGTCGTGACCGTCGTCCCGCTGGGCGGCTTCGGCTGCGCCGCAGGCGGCGGGCTCGGAGCCGGCGCACTCGGCAGCTTCGGCCGCCGCAAGAACCCGCCCGGTCCGCCCGCCGCGCTCGGCAGGAACACCGGCATGCTGCGTAGCCTCTGCTGAGCCGACCGCAGCGCCCTCGCCCCCGCGGTCTCCAGGGCCCCCGCTCCCGCCGTGGCGAGCGTCAACAAGGTATCCGCCAGGGCGTTCACGATCGCGAACTTGGCCTCGGCGTCCGCCCAGCCTTTCCCATACCCCTTGAGGAATGCCTCCCAGGCGATCTTGGCGAGCCCCTCGTCATCGTACGTCGGCAGATCCGGGATTGCATTCAGTCGGCGGGCCAGATCGGCCCGCATCGCCTCGGCGCCTCCAGGGTTGTTCCAAAGCGCTACGTCGAAGGGGCGCCCCCCGCCGAGACTGAAATTGAGCGTATTCCTCGCTTCATCCGCCTTGCCAAGCGTCTCACCCCACGCGCGCCCAATCCGCTCCCCGGTCCTCCTCGCCTCCTCCTCGGCCTCCCTCCGCGCCAGGTTGACTTTCTGCTCCTCATATGTCTTCCCGGGCGGAGGCGGCGCACACGGAACCCTCGTCCCAGGCATCGGAGCGGGCGTGGGCGCCGTTTGCCCGAGGAAACGCTGATCCGGAGGCCTGTTTCCCGGCCTGTCGCAGGGCCTCATCGCCGACGTCCGCGTCACGGTTCGGATGGTCGTGCGCTCGGCCGGCCCGGCTTCCGGCTCCTTCGCCGCGATCTTCACCGGAGGCGGCGGCGGCGGCGGCTTGTCGCAGGGCAGATCCTGATACGCGAGCCCCAAAAGCCTCCGGCTCTCGGGCGGCGCGAGGGGGTCATGGATAAAAACGGCCTTGACCGAAGGGTTTTCCAGGAGCTTTTCGAGCGGTTCGAACGCCGGTCGATGCACTCCGTCCCCGAGCTCGTACCAGTAACGCGCATTCGGGCCGACGCGGGGATGCCGCCGGCAGACGCGAAATACGCTCTTCCCGTGCAGCTCCTGCGCCCACCCCACCGCGGGCACGCCCGCCGCGCCGCACCCGAGGAGCCATGCCGAAACGCAAAAAGCGAAGAGCACCGGAAGCCCGAGCCGAAAGAACCGCAGAGCGGCGCCCACGAGCATCAGCGCGGCACGGGTGACTCGCAGCACGTCCATGCCCACCATGACAGGTCACAGCGGCCCCCCCGTCAACGGCACCCCTCCGCACCAGACCGAACCCAACCGCGCTCACCCCGTGAAGAGGATCCTCGCGCGCGCGAGGTTACACGCCTGCGGGAAGCACCAACGAAATGTACAGGGCCACCGCCTTCGGCAGGTCGAGGCGCGGCTCGCTCTGATAGAGCACGTAATCGTCTGTCTGCTCATGGGGGACGGGTCGAAAATGCGCTGCCAGGGTGGACTCGAATGATTTCGGCCCGTAAATATCGCCGCGGAACTGGGGCTGACGAAACTTCCATCTCCCGTAATGCTGGGCGAGTAGGGCCCCCAGAGGAGCCAGTTTGTCCAGTTCCTGGGCCTCGCTCGGTAGCACATGCAACAAGAACATCCGATGATGGATCCCCCGTGGGCTGCCCTCGGATGCGCGGCTCATGAGGTGGGTAAAGAGCGGCGAATCGACGTGCATGAAGACGAGCCCTGTCTCGGTCGCTTCCTCGGGTGGCCGCTCCACGACATCCACAACGGCCCCGAGCGCGTCGGAGAGCTCCCGCGCGAAGGTGTCATACCGGTGGAACTGCCGGGGGGCGGTTCCTTGAACCCCCTGCGGGAGCTCCTGCACCGGGCGAACCCATAGACGAATCGGTGAATTCATTGCGTGACACCCGCTCCTTGGACCGGCTCTACCGTCAAGCTCATCGTGAACTCGACCTTGACCTTGTCGGGGGCGAGCGCGCGGTGAGAGGGCATGGCCAGGACTCGCCGCACGTCCATGCCTAGCATGAGACGTCACAACGGCCCCCCCGTCAACGGCACCCCTCCGCACCAGACCGAACCCAACCTCGCCCACCCCGGGGAAGCCTCCCCACGAACATTTCCGCGCCGCGCTCCTCCCCGGCGACCCCTCCCCGCCAAGGATCCGCGCCGCAATTCTCCGCGGGGACCCCTCCCCCGCCCGTCCTTCGGCGACAAAATCCCGCGGGGAAGGCCTCTCCCCCCGACCTCCCCGCCGAGAAATTCCCGCGGAGACCCCTCCCCGCGCGGCGCGCCTCGCCAAAAACCTCCCGTCGAACCCTCCCCGCGCATTTCCGCGCGAAGACGCGCTCCTCTCCGAAGCCTCCCGCCCCGATTCTGCGCGCTCTGACGTTTCCCTTTACACCTTCCCCGCCCACCTTGTAGGGTCGCAACCCATGACAGGACCCCATACCATCGCCATCGACGAGCCCTTCGAAGACGTCGACGAGGAGCTTCGCCACACCGAGTTGACCGCGAAGGCGTACCCGGAGACCGCTCCGCTCGCCGAGCCCTTCACGGTCCTGCGCGCCGAGCTCCGCAAGCGCAAGGTCGAGGAAGACGCCCTCCTCGATGCCATCGCCTTCGCCAAGGCACTCATGGTGGCCGCCGACGATGTGCTCAATGTCCTCGTCGACGAGACGAAAAAGGCCGTGCTCGCGGCGTACAATCAGGATTTTCAGGCCCCGCTTTATCGGCAGCTCTTCGAGGGGCAGAGCCCGAGTGACCTCAAGCGGCCCATTCTCGGCGCCCAGCTCGAGACCATGCGCGCATGGGTGGGGCCGCTCGGCGCCGCGAACGTGCCCGCGCTCGGAGCCACCGCGCTGAAGCTTTCGGTGGCCATCGTCAAGGCCGACGAGGCCGTCACCAAGACCTCGCTCGCGGAGCAGGCCATGGACACCTTCGTCGCCGGCCCGCGGACGGAGCTGATCAACGGCGTGAACGCCCTCCGCAAGCTCACGGCCGGTCAGATTGGCGAGCTCGTGCACGCGAGCCTCGAAGGCAAGGTGCCGCGCGATTTCGTCGACCGATTCTTCCTGTCGAGCGGCGGATCGAGGACCCCGACCCTCCCCGAGCTCTCTCAATCGATCACGCGCCTCGAAGCAAAGCTCGCGCGGCAGAAGGCGCTCCTCGCATCCATGAAGGAGAAGGAGGCCAAGCTGCGGAAGGCCAAGCAGGAGGCCGAGCTCGCCGAAAAGCAGGCCAAGCTCGCCGCCGCCGAGAAACGAGCCGCGGAGGCGGCGCAGGAGATCGCGCGGATCAAGGCGGAGATGGGCTCGACCTGAACATACCAAGCGCGCCACACGGGGCACGCACCTTGCTAGGCGCAATGGCGCGCGCGGCGATTCGAGCCGCCGCGGAAGGGAAATCCAACATGCGCACGCCGCTGCTTCGCTTGTGCTCCGTCCCGCTCCTCGCGGTCCTCGCCACCGCGTGTTTCACGACATTGGAAGATCAGCCCAAGAAGCCCGAGGGAACGGCCCTGCCGCCCACTCCGATGGCGCCGGATCAACAGGCCGAGCTCGATTCGCTTCTCGCCGAGGCGCAAAAATCGGCGAACATGACCGCCGCCGATTTCGCGAGCCAGTATCAGGTCTCCTTCGCGAACGGCCTCTCCTACGATCCCGCGCAGGCCGACGGCCTCCCGCTGATCCAGGCCTCCTCGCTCGGCCTCGACGCCGACGAGATGGACAAGCTCCAGAAGAACGGCTTCGTCATCTCGGAGAAGAAACGTTTCCCGACGTTCGTGTACGGCTACGAGAGCATTTATGCGCTCGATCTGCCGCTCTACGTGTCGGCGGACTCGGTCCTCTACGCCGTCCACCGCTCCTACGACGCCATCCTCAAGGCCGTCGAGATCGCGTCCCTCGCGCCCGAGCTTCAAACGTTGCTCGAATCCATGCGCGCCGAGCTCGCGGCCGGCGGCGGCTCCGCGCTCGGCGTCGAGGCGCGCGCGGACGCGGATCTCTTCACCGCCGTCGCGCTCTCGCTGCTCACCGGGCAGGCGGTCTCGCCCGTCGCGGGCGCGCAGGAGGCCGACATCGTCGCGCTCGTCGACGGCGCCAAGGCCCACCAGGGAACGGGCCAGACGCGCCTCTTCGGCAGCGATCGCATCGTCGACTTCTCGCAGTTCGAGCCGCGCGGCCACTACACCGACTCGCCGGAGCTCGAGCGTTACTTCCGCTCGATGATGTGGCTCGGCCGCATCGATTTCCGCATCATCGAGACGCAACCGGACGGCGGGCAGGTCTTCCAGCGCAGGCAGCTCGAAGGCGCCTACGTCCTCCACGCCCTCGCGCAAGGCGAGCAGCAGAAGCGGTATACCCGCATCGACAACGCGATCCGCGGTTTCGTCGGCGAGAGCGATTACATGACCCTGCCCGAGCTCGACGGCCTGCTCGGGGACCTCGGCGTCGCCGACGCCTCGGGGCTCGCGGGGCTCGCGGACGAGAAGATCGCCGAGGTCGTGCTGCAAAAGGGCTACGGCACGCAGCGGATCTCGAGCCACATCATGATCAACGGCCTCGGGCGTGGCACGCTCCCGCTCTCGTCGAGCTTCGCGCTCTTCGGCCAGCGGTACGTCGTCGACTCGCACGTCTTCTCGAACGTGGTCTACGACCGCGTGAAGAAGGGCGAGGTCTATCGCATGATGCCGAATCCGCTCGATGTCGGCTTCGCCGCGCTCGGAAACGATCAGGCCGGGCAGCTCCTCTCCCCCGAGCTCGAACAGTTCCAGTACGCGCCGGACCTGCACATGATGCGCGTCCTCGTCGACGCGCACCCCGAATCGTTCTGGAACGACAACCTCTACAACCGCTGGCTCGTCTCGCTGCGCGAGCTCTCGCCGAGCAAGACCCTCGCCGGCGACCTCGCGAGCCTGCCCGGCGTCGCGAAGACGGAGGCCTGGGGCCGCAGGCTCATGAACACGCAGCTCGCGTCCTGGGCCGAGCTCCGGCACGATACGCTGCTCTACGCGAAGCAATCGTACACGGGCGGCGCGTCGTGCCAGTTCCCGGACGCGTTCGTGGACCCGTACCCGGCCTTCTATACCCGCGTCGCCGAGCTCGCCGAGCACGGCTCCGCCCTGGTCGGGACCCTCGATCTCTCGGGCAACGCGGGTCTCGCAGCGCAGATCCCGGCCTACTTCGCCACGCTGCGCGACGTGGCCACGAAGCTCGGCGAGATGGCGAAGAACGAGCGCGATGGCGTCCCGCTCACGCAGGAGCACCTCGATTTCATCAACCAGGCCGTGAAGGTGCAGATGGGCTGCGGCGATCCGGAGGGCGCGACGGGCTGGTACGCGAACCTGTTCTTCGACAACTACCAGAGCGTCCAGGAGGATCCGACGATCGCCGACGTGCACACGCAGCCGACCGACGAGGTCGGCAACATGGTCGGCCGTGTCCTGCACGTGGGGACGGGCCTGCCGCGCCTGATGGTCGTGACGGCGGACCCGTGCGGCACGCCGCGGGCCTTCGTGGGCCTGGCCTCGTCCTACTTCGAGAAGATCACGTCGAACTTCGAGCGAATGACCGACGAGGAGTGGGCGCAGGGCCTCACAGCCGCGACGCCCGCCGACGTGCCGTGGATGACGGACCTCGTGTCCCGCTGAGAGACGCGTCGCCCCCGAGCCCTGACGTGGCCGCCCGAAGGAGGCTTCGGGCGGCTCACGTCGGCACAGCTTTCACTCGATGAACTTGCCGCGGCTCTTCGTGCAATCCGCTTGGGCCGACTCCTTCGTGTACTTCGGCCCGGTGTAATTCACGAGCATCCCCATCGCGTTGCACACGCCCACGACGCCCTCGCTCGGGCAGGACTTGGCGACGTCGAGCTTGAGCGTCTTGGCGAGGTCGGCGACCTTCGCGTCGTCGAACTTCGCCTTCTCGGCCTCGGGCGCCACGAGGGCGGCACACTGCCCCTCGTCCTTCGGGTCGCGGAGGTAGCCGATGACGACCTCCCCCGACGCGAGGCCCTTCTGCGCGGCGGGCTTGGCCTCGGCCTTGGCCTCGGGCTTGGCCTCGGCCGCCGCGGGCACCGTGGAGCCGGCGGGGGCGGCGGCGGCCTTCGCGGACGAACCGCCGGCGGGGCTCGGGGCCGCCTCCTCCTTGGCACAACCAAAAAGCGCGAGGGCCGCGAATACGAAAACGAGCTTCTTCATGTCCGTAGGTCTTTCCTGATGCCTCGCCTCGGGGACCTCCCCCTCGGGCGGATGCGGTCGACGCCTACCGGGCATGGTCGGACAACGCAAGAATCCCTGCTTCCGAGGCCGTCTCACACCTCCCTCGGGGCCTCCGGCCCTCCGGGGTTGAACCTCCCGGCCCCTTCGTGCCGCCCGACGCCCGGCGTGCGTTCGCGCGCCTGCGCGTGGGTCGACGGCTCCGCGTGCATCCATCCCATCGTCCTCGTCCCCTCGTCTACCAGGGAGCCTATCGACATCCGTCGGCGACGGCTCACGTTTCGCTCGGGCGCCTGCGTGAATGGGGGCCTCGCAGAGGAGGGATTTGCCATGAATTCCATCAGGAAAAACACAGCAATCGCGGTCGTGTTCGGGGCGCTGGCAGCCCTGTTCCCGAGCGTCTCCATGGCGGCGGACAACGAAGAGAGCGTATCTCTCGTGGAGGAGACCGACTCGTCGACCGAAGAGCTCTCCACGCAGCGCATTTGTGAGAGCTTCTGCCAAGCCGAATACATCGACTGCCTCGATCTGGAGGAGCCACGCGCGGGCTGGCGCGGGGGCTACTACCGGCGCCGGCCCCCGGGCCTCGCGAGTAGCGAGTGCCACCGGCGCTATCGGCGCTGCATCAGGCGCTGCGACTGACGATCGGAAAGGACCCGACGAACGGTGGGCCCGCCGTTCGTCGGCGTCGCCGTCGCGAGCCACGACCGGGAGCACAAAGGCGCCGCCGGCTCCTCCGGACAGGCACCCCCGAAGGCCGTTCGGCGAGTTCCTGACACGTGTCCGGCGTACGCGAAGGGCCGTTCGGGGCCTGCCGTGTGCGGTGGGGGTTCCGGCGCCCGCCTCCGGGGTTGAACCTCCCTGCCTCTTCGTGCTACCCGACGCCACGCCAAGCACGGCGGAGAGGCACGTATGAAGCTCGCGAGCTTACGAGGACCGGGAAGGGACGGCACGCTCGTCGTCGTCCGAGGCGACGGCGCGGTGTTCACCCCGGCGCCGTCCGACATCCCCACGATGCAGGCCGCGCTCGATCGCTGGGACGAAGCCGAGGCGCGCCTCTGCGACCTCGCCGCCCGCCTCGAGCGTGGCGAGATCCCGGGCGAGCCCCTCGATCCGGCGAAGCTCGCGCCGCCCTTGCCGCGCGCCTACGAGTGGGTCGACGGCTCGGCGTACATCAATCACATCGTCCTCGTCCGCAAGGCCCGCGGCGCCGAGCCGCCCGAGACGCTGCGCACCGATCCGCTCGTCTACCAGGGCGGCTCTTCCGTGCTCCTCGGCCCGCGCGAGGACATCGTCCTCCACGACGCGCGCTGGGGCCTCGATTTCGAGGCCGAGATCTGCGTCATCCTCGGCGACGTCCCCCTCGGCACCAAAAAGGAAGACGCGCACCGCCACGTGCGCCTCCTTTGCCTCGCCAACGACATCACCTTGCGAAATCTCGTCCCCGCCGAGCTCGCCAAGGGATTCGGCTTCTTTCAATCGAAGCCGGCCACCGCATTCTCGCCCTTCGCGGTCACGCCCGACGAGCTCGGCGGCGCGTTCCGGGACGGCCGCGTCCATCTCCGCCTCGTCTCGACCTACAACGGCGCGCTCATCGGCGATCCCGAGGCCGGGCCGGAGATGCACTTCTCGTTCTTCGATCTCGTCGAGCACATCTCGAAGACCCGCGCCTTTGGCGCCGGGACGATCCTCGGCAGCGGCACGGTCTCCAACGTCGATCGCGCGCGCGGCGTGAGTTGCCTCGCCGAGCGCCGCATGATCGAGACCATCGAGGAGGGCGCGCCGAAGACGCCGTTCATGAAGCCCGGCGACACCATCGCCATCGAGATGCGGGGCGAGGACGGGCAGAACATTTTCGGGCGCATCGAGCAGAAGGTGGTTTCTCCATGAAGCTCTACGGATACTGGCGCAGCTCCTGCAGCTATCGCACGCGGATCGCGCTGCACCTCAAAGGCGTCCCCTTCGAGTACGTCCCCGTCCACCTGGTCAAGGACGGCGGCGAGCAGTTCCGGGACGATTACCGCGAAAAGAACCCGATGGCGCAGGTGCCGACGCTCGAGGTCGAGGAGGGCGGCGTCGTCCACAGGCTCGGGCAATCGCTCGCGATCATCGAATGGCTGGAGGAGCGATATCCGGAGCAGCCGCTCCTGCCGGCCGATTCGTTCCTCCGCGCGCGGACGCGGCAGCTCGCCGAGACGATCAACGCCGGCATCCAGCCCTTCCAGAACCTCTCGGTGCTCAAGCTCGTGAAGAGCGAGCTCGGCGGCGACGAGCAGGCGTTCGCGCGCCGCTTCATCGAGAAGGGCCTCGCCGCGTACCAGACGCTCGCCGAGCCCGTCCAGGGCCGATTCTCTGTGGGAGACGCGCCCACGGTGGCCGACGTGTGCCTCGTGCCCCAGCTTTTTGCCGCACGGCGCTTTGGCGTGGACCTCGGCCCGTTCCCGTCGCTCGTGCGCATCGAAGAGCAATGCGCGTCGCTACCGGCCTTCCAGGCCGCTCATCCGGATCGGCAAATCGACGCCGTTATCGGTGGTTGAAGGAGTCATCGAGATCATGTCGAAGGTGGAATCCATCGGGATCAAGCGCATCGAGGCGCTTCACTACTACGTCCGCGACCTCGAGCGGAGCCGCAAGTTCTACACGGAGAAGCTCGATTTCGAGGAGATCGCCCATTCGAGCCCCGAGCTCGAGGAGGCGGCCAAGCAGCGCTCGGTCGTCTTCCGCGCCGGCGAGTGCATCGTCATGTGCTCGCAGCCGCTCGGCGAGGGCGGGCGGGCATGGCGGTACCTCCGCAAGCACCCGGACGGCGTCGGCACGCTGATCTTCGAGGTCGAGGACATCGAGCGCGCGTTCCGCCTGCTCGACGGGCGCGGCGGCACGCCGATCGACGAGATCACGCGCGTGAAGGAGGACGGCGGCGAGTTCGCCTCGTTCTCGATCACGTCGCCCTTCGGCGACACGACGTTCCGCTTCGTCGAGCGCAAGGGCTATCGCAAGCTCTTCCCGGGCGCGGTGCATTACGACATCCCGCGCGGCGGCAAGAACTCGCTCGGCTTCACGCATTTCGATCACATCACGACGAACTTCCAGACGATGGCGCCGGCGCTGCTCTGGATGGAGCACGTGCTCGGCTTCGAGCGGTTCTGGGAGATCCAGTTCCACACCGAGGACGTCAAGAAGGGCGGCGATCACGGCTCCGGGCTCCGCTCGGCCGTGATGTGGGATCCGGGCTCGGGCGTGAAGTTCGCGAACAACGAGCCGTACCGGCCGTATTTCAAGAGCTCGCAGATCAACATCTTCAACGAGGAGCACCGCGGTGACGGCGTCCAGCACGCGGCGATCGCGGTGAAGGACATCCTCACCTCGGTGAAGCACATGCGCGAGCGTGGCATCCAGTTCATGCCCACGCCGGGCTCGTATTACGACGCGCTCCCGACGCGCCTGAAGTCGCTCGGCGTCCAGCAGATCGACGAGGACGTGAACGTGCTGCGCGATCTCGAAGTCCTCGTCGACGGCGAGGCGGAGGGCAAATACCTGCTCCAGATCTTCCTCAAGGAATCGTCCGGAACGCACGGGGATCCGAACGCCGGGCCGTTCTTCTACGAGATCATCCAGCGCAAGGGCGATCGGGGCTTCGGCGGCGGCAATTTCCGCGCGCTCTTCGAGAGCATCGAGCGGCAGCAGAAGACGGAAGGCAAGGTCGCATGATCGAGCGCCTCGCCTTCGGGGAGCTCGCGCCGAAGCACCACACGGTGCTCCGCGACGCGAAGGGCGCCCTCCGCTGGGAGGAGTGCCTGACGCGTCGCGGGTTCGACGGGCCCTACACCATCGCGTATCACGAGCGGCGCCCGCACGAGCACCGCGTCGCGCCCGCCGAGCACGGGTTCGCGCTCCCGACGCCGGCCCCGCAGCGCCCCCTGGCGAAGCGCCATTATCGATCGACCTCGGTCCCGACGCCGAGCGGCCCGCAGATCGACGGGCGCGTCCCCTTGCTCTACAACGGCGACGTCGTCCTCGGCATCGCCCGCCCGGACGCGCCCGATCCGGTCTATTTCTCGAACGCCGACGCCGACGAGCTCTTCTACGTGTTCGAGGGCAGCGGGCTCTTGCGCACGATGCTCGGCGACCTCCGGTACGAGAAAGACGATTACGTCTACGTGCCGCGGGGTCTCTTCTATCGCTTCATCCCCGACGCGGGGCTGCAATCGTGGCTCTGCATCGAGGCGATGGGCGGGATCCACATCCCCTCGAAATGGCGCAACGACGTCGGGCAGCTCCGCATGGACGCGCCTTACAGCCACCGCGATTTCAAGAAGCCCGCTTTCGTCGGGCCCATGGACGAGGGGATCCGCAAGCTCGTCGTCAAGCGCGACGGCGGCTTCCACGGCTTCTCGATGGCGCATTCGCCGCTCGACGTCGTCGGCTGGGACGGCACGGTGTATCCGTTCGTCTTCCCGATCCTGAACTTCCAGCCGCGCGCGGGCCTCGTGCACCTCCCGCCCGACTGGCACGGCACCTTCGCCGCGCGCGGCGCGCTCGTCTGCAGCTTCGTCCCGCGCGTGGTCGATTTCCACCCGCAGGCGATCCCCTGCCCGTACCCGCATTCGTCGTACGACTGCGACGAGTTCATCTTTTATTGCCGCGGCAACTTCACCTCGCGCCGCGGCGTGGGTCCAGGCAGCATTTCCCACCACCCGGCGGGCATCCCGCACGGCCCGCACCCGGGCTCCTACGAGGCCAGCATCGGCACGAAGGAGACGAGCGAGCTCGCCGTCATGCTCGACACGGAAGGTCCCCTCCTCCCGACCGAGGCCGCGCTCGGCGCCGAGGATCCGGGCTATCAGGACAGCTTCGTCGAGGGCTGAGCCGCTTCGGGCTCGTTTCCCTGGCCCTCCGGCGCCGGCGCGAACCGCTCGACCCCTGCATACACGTCGGCAAGCCGGATCGTGCAGCCGAGCGCGGGCAGCTCCACGCTCCCCTCGTCCCCCGTGCACTCGGTGAGCAACCATTGCCCCGTGGGGAGCTTCTTGTAATGCTCGATCCGCCGTTCGTCCTGGTACACGAGCACGTACTCCTCGAGCGAGGGGATCATGCGGTAATGGGAGAACTTGGACGTCTGGTCGTGCCGCGCCGTCGAAGGCGAGAGGACCTCCACGATGATCCGAGGGTTCAGGAGGTTCTCGCGGTACTTCGGGTGAAACTGCGGCGCGCCGCAGACGACGACCACGTCGGGGTAGGTGTAGAGGCCCGTCGCCTCGACGTAGACGCGTTGATCACTCGTCAGGACGGCGCATGGGCCGCCGCGGAGGGCGCCGAAGAGGAGCCCGATCATGTTGGCACAGAGCGCGTTGTGCCGCGCCGAGGCGCCGGCCATCGCCGTGATCACGCCGCGGCAGAACTCGTGCTTGTCCAGGCTCTTGCGCTCGAACTCGATGTACTCGTCCTCGGTCACGAGGGGCATCTTGGCAGCCACGACGTCGCTCCTCCATCGGTAGGGGCCTCCTAGCCGCTACAGCCTCCCCCGAGGCCCGTCAAGCGCCCGACCGCCGCGCTCGTGCGCCGGGGCTCGAACGGCGCCGCGCCTCGCGCTAGGATGCGCGGCGGAGGACTTTCATGTCGAGCCAACCCGAGCGCGAGGATCCCTACCGCGAGCGCCTCTCCCCCGAGCAATACCGCGTCAGCCGGTGCGGCGGTACCGAGCGGGCCTTCACGGGCAAGTTCTGGAACCACAAGGCCGACGGGCGCTACACCTGCGTCTGCTGTGGCGAGCCGCTCTTCGATTCGTCCACGAAGTACGACTCCGGCAGCGGTTGGCCGAGCTACTGGGCCCCGCTCTCGAAGGACATCGTCAAGGAGATCGAAGACACGAGCCACGGCATGTTCCGCACCGAGGTCCGCTGTGCCAAATGCGACGCCCACCTCGGCCACGTCTTCCCCGACGGCCCGCCCCCGACCGGCATGCGGTATTGCATCAACTCGGCCTCGCTCGATTTCGTGCCTCGGTAGAAGGCCGGAGGCTAAGGCTCCCACAAGAGCGCTCGCCGCGACCCGAGCGCCTCCTCGCAGGCCTGCCGCCACGCCGGCCTGAGCCCATGGCCGAGATGCTCCGCGATCACGAGCAGCCGCGGCAGCTCCAGGTAATGCAAGATCGCGAGCAGCCGCTTCTCACCAAACGAGAGCGCCTCGTGCTCCACGGACGCGCTTCCCCGCCGGAACCGGAAGGCGAGCGGGCCGAAATGGCGCTCGTTCGTCGGATCGCGCCGGACCAGCATGGCCGCCTCGTCGAAGCCGGTGAGCGCGACGAACCGGCGCAGGAACAGCGGGCTCGAGCCGCGCTCGAGCCACAAGCCTTCGTCGTTGAAATAGGCCTCCTTGCGCGGGAGGTCCGAGAGCGCCTCGCCCACGGGGTGGCTCGTGATCGGCAGGCCGCGGAAGCGAAAGGCGCGGGAGCCGTCCGGGCGGTCGTCGAGGACGAGGCGCGGCGGCTCCATGCCATCGCCGGAGCGCCTGGACGAGGCGGCGCCGGTCAGGACGTCGAACGCGCCGAGCCCCTCGTCGAGCCAGCCCACGCCGCCGTACAAGGGGAAGTTGAGGAGCGTAATCATCCCGCCGAGGACACGGCCGTCTTGCGCCGCGGGCATCCCTCGCCCGCGGAGCGCGCGGACGAGCGGCTCGAGGAAGCTGCCCGCGAAAGGTGAGAAGGGCGGGGATTTGCTCGAATAGAAGACGCCCTCGGCGCCGAAGGCGCGGGCACCGCGCGGATCGGCGATGCATTCGAGTCGATACACGAGCGCGTCGGTGCGCAGCTCGGTCCTCACCTCGCAGCGCCAATCGGCCAGCGCGCCCGGCGCGTTCTGGAGCCGCACCCGCATGTCCGCGCGCCCGAGCGTGAGCTCGTAATCGAGCTCGAACGCCTCGCCCTCGAGGCCGGTGAAATCGAAGGCCATCGCCATCGCCGCGAGGCGCAGGAGCGCCCTCGTCTCCGCGGTGCGAGGTCCACGAAGCACGGTCTTTGGCTCGACGAGGCGAAGCTCGGTCCCCGGCGCGAGGCCGGGAAACCGAGCGATGTGGAGCCGCGTCAGCGACATGGCGAAGCCGAGCCTACCACACGCGCGCCCTCGCGTGTTTTCACCCCGCATCCGGCACATACGGGCACACTGTGCCGACACATTTGGCACACCATCCAACAAACCCCCGAAATCGCAGGTTCATCCGCCTGGCACGAAACATGTTTAGGGGGTGGGCATGAACCTCCAGCGCCTTTCCTTCCTGGTCCTCCCCCTCCTCCTCGCCGCCTGCGGCAACTACGTCGTCCAGGGGGGCAGCGACGACAACGCCAAGAGCCAACAAAACGCCAACGGCACCGGCGGTAGTGGTGGCACCGGTGGCAATGGTGGCACCGGTGGCAATGGCAGCGGCTCGAATTCCCTCGCCGTCGCGCTCACCCGCGCGCAGCTCGACGTTCTCTGGGACGAATACTGGGCCAACCAGGATCCGCTCCCCAGCAGCTCCAGCGTGGGCGGCGTGCCGGAGCTGAACCCGGACGATCTCTTCCTTCGCGTCTCGGACCTCGGCGCCTCCTGCGATTCGCCCACCACGGATCTCGGCTGCGGTCATTGGCAGCTCAGCATCGCGCTTCCCCCCGCGCTGCAGCAGGTGGGCGTCTACAACCTCGACAGCCCGGAGCTCCTCGCGTACAGCAACTTCTCCGAGACCGGTGAGCCCTATTCGTCGGAGCCCGATGATTGCTCCTTTGGTGGCGGAACGATCGGCGCGGGCACGCTGGAGATCCTCTCGATCGACGAGAACGAGGTTCGTTTCCGGGTCGACAGCGAGTACTGGGGCGAGACGGCCAACGGCGAATACATCGCGCCGCGTTGCCCCGTCGATCCCTGAACCGGTCGGTCCTCGAACGAACTCCGCCAGAACGTGAATGGCGCGGCGGACCTCACAACCAAGAGGTCATGCGACGAACCATCGTTCTGGCGGGATTCTTGGTCTGGGTAGGATGCCACGGAGGATCCGAAGGTAGCGGCGGATCCGGCGGTGTCGGTGGCACAGGTGGCGTCGGCGGCGGCTCCGGTGGCATCGGCGGTGCTGGAGGCGGCTCCGGCGGCATCGGCGGCATCGGTGGCATCGGCGGCATCGGTGGCACAGGTGGCACAGGTGGCGCCGGCGGCATCGGCGGTGCTGGCGGCGG
The DNA here is from genome assembly GCF_029960785.1 of Polyangium sp. 15x6. Lineage (GTDB taxonomy): Bacteria > Myxococcota_A > Polyangia > Polyangiales > Polyangiaceae > Polyangium. The sequence continues at coordinate 65,097 of NZ_JASBQE010000043.1, read as the reverse complement.
CTCGGGCGGCGTCGGTGGCACAGGTGGCGGCGGCGCCGGCGGCGGGAGCAACGGCGACGGCTACGTATGTTGCCCCGCCGGAACGTTCCTCTACCTCGGCCGCTGCCTCCGCCGCGACGAGCCGCTCTACCAGTGCGGCACCTCCTCTGTGGCCACGCCGTGCAGCGCAGCCCCGAACGCCCATTCGGCGTGCGTGGGCGGCGCCTGCCAGCAGTTCGGGAGCTGCCACGAAGGCTTCGCCGATTGCACCGCGCAGGCCGGCTGCGAGACCTCGCTCCTCACCCCCGCGAACTGCGGCGCCTGCGGCAATGCCTGCGCCCTCGGCGAGGTCTGCACGAGCGCTGGCTGCGCGCCCTCCTGCGCCCCGCCGGCCACGAGCTGCAACGGCGCTTGCGTGGACCTGTTCTCCTCGCCCCAGCATTGCGGCGGCTGCTCCAAACCGTGCATCACCCCGCTCCACGGCAAGGCCACCTGCACGGCCGCGACCTGCGACTTCGAGTGCCTCCCCGGGTACACGAAATGCGGCAACCAATGCGTCGACGTGAATACGGACGCGAACGCTTGCGGCGCCTCGTGCACCGCCTGCACCGTGCCCAAGGGCGGCTGGACCGTATGTGACGACGGCCAATGCGTCCCCTCCTGCCCGGGCGGGTTCACGTTGTGCAACGGCGTCTGCGCCGATCTCATGACCTCGACCCAGCACTGCGGCACGTGCGGCGTGACGTGCGCAGGGACGTGCATCGCGGGCACCTGCAATCCCGGGATGAGCTCGATCCTCGCGACGGGGGACAGCCCCTCGGATCTCCAGATCGACGCGACGCACGTCTATTTCATCGAGTCCGGCACGAGCGCGATCTCCAGGGTGAGCAAATGGGGCGGCCCCAAGGAGGTCCTCGCCACGGGCCAGGCCAAACCGTATCGCCTCGCGGTGGACGACACCCACGTCTACTGGACCAATGAGCTCGGCGGCAGCGTCATGCGCGTCCCCAGCGGCGGAGGCGCGATCGAGCTCGTCAGCGCCGCGTCCGAACCCCAGTCGATCGCCGTCTCGGGCGATGAGGTGTTCTGGGTGAACAAGGCGAACAAAGCCGTCATGAAGGCGCCCAAGGATGGCTCGGGTCCTGCGGTCACGCTCTGGATCGACGACGAGCGGATCATCGGCCTCCGCGTGGACGAGACGCACGTGTATGCCGCGGCGCCGCCCATCGCCTCGGGGGCTATCTTCCAGACCTGGGTGAAGCGCGCCCCGCGCGACGGATCCGGGTCCGTCCAGAAGATCGCCCAGGGCGAAGGCGGAATCGCCCTCGACGCGCAGCGCGTCTATTTCGATGGGATGTTCGATATGGGCATCGATGTCTACGCGCTCGACAAGGCGTCGCTGGCGATGTGGAGCCTCGGGTACCACGTCGGGAACCTGCACGGCGTCTACGACGACCTGGAGGTGGACGACGCCTATGCGTATTACGGCGGCCGCAAATCCCTCAAGTGTGGGGGGAGCGAGCCCGTGGACCAGGTCGCGACCGGCTGGTTCTTCGCGATCGAGGGAGGTTACATCTACGGCACGTACTCCGACGGCACCGTGCGCCGGATCCCGCGGTGACCCGATGACTCGCCCCGCTCCGCCTTGCGCGGCCCGACCCCGGCGCGGTACAGGAAGCGCATGCATCACCGCGCACTCCTCCTCGTGTTTCCTCTCGCCGCGCTCCTCGCTGGCTGCTCCGACAACGAGCTCCCGCAGTCGCAAGAGCTCCCCCCTCCGGACCTCGTCCCCATCGCCGAAGCGCGCGCCCTCGGCGCCAACCAATACACGCAGATCGAGGGCTTCGTCTCCGTCACGCCGGGCACGTTCCTCACCGCCACCGGCGATTTCGGATTCGCGGTCCAGGATGACACCGGCGGCATTTATGTCAGCCTCTACGACGAGCTCAAGATCCTCATCGGCGCCAAGGTCCGCGTCATCGGACAGATCCAGCAGGTCTCCAAGCAGACCGTGCTCGTCACGAACGCCTCCGGCCCCGAGATCCTGCAAGGCGTCGAGGCGGTCACGCCGAAGGACGTCGCGACCGGCGACGTCGGCGAATCGACCGAAGGCCAGCTCGTCCGCGTCAAGGGCCTCGTTTCGAACGCCATCGTCGAGGACAAACCTTATGGCATCAAAGCCTACGTGGACGACGGCTCCGGCGAGGTCGAGATTTACGTGTGCTTTGCGGGCGAAAAGCCCCTCATCGACACGACGAAGCTCACGAAGGGCGCCGCCGTGGAGATCACGGGGTTCTCGCAGCAATACCTCGATCGCTACGAGATTGCCCCGCGTGGGGCGGCGGATCTCGTGCTCACGCCGCCGCCCTCGCCTTGACAGCCTGCCGAGCGTCAGGCGTCGCGGTTCACCGTCGCGGGCGAGAACGCCGGCAGGCAGACCGCGATGTACTCCGCGCCTTCCTCGCCGGGCGTGCTGTAGCGGACCCATTCTCCCTTGTGCGTGATGATCGCCTGACCTGCGCGCACGTCGACCGATCCTCCCTCGTATTCGACGTGCAGCGTCCCGCGCAGCACGACCGTGAACTCGTCGAACGCCGGCCGCTGCCCCGGCTCGACCCAGCCCCCGGGGCTCCGCATGTGCGCCACGCTCAGGCTATCGGTCCCCGTGTTGACGCGCCCCACGTACTCGTCGATGAGCTTCGGCTTGTTCCCGGCCGCCTCGATGCGGCTCGGCTTCTCGATGAAGGTCGGCATGCGAGGGGCGTAAGCCGAGACGCACGCCCGCGTCAATCTTTTCGCAACCACGTGAGAGGGGGAACCATTGCCTCGTCATTCGTTTGGCGCAGTACAATAACCTAGTAAAATTGAACACATAGAGGAGAGGAAGGATACGCGGATACCGTGCGAGCCCGATTGCCGCAGGGACGGGATTGGGGCATGGGGGGGGAGCGCTGCTCCCGGCGCGGATGAGGCGCAGCGCAAAGAGGTCCTCATGAAAAGCAAGACCAGGTTCGATCGCCGTCGCTTCCTCGAGCTCCTATCTGCCGCCGGCGTCGCCGTGTACCTGCCGGGCTGCGGGCCGGACGATGGGAACCCGCCGGCGAATCCGCCTGCATCGACGAAAAAGGCGCTCGTCCTCGGCGGAGGTCTCGCCGGGCTCTCGGCGGCCTACGAGCTCATGAAGAAGGGGTGGGACGTCACCGTGCTCGAGGCGCAGGCGCGCGCCGGCGGCCGGGTCCACACCCAGCGCGAGGGCTTCGAGAACGGCCAGTATGCCGAGCTCGGGGCGACGCGTATCCCCGACGTGCACGACCACACGATCGGCTACGTCGAGGAGCTCGGCCTGAAGCTCGAGGAGTTCCCGGACGGGACGCCGCTCTATTACCTGGGGGGCAATCGTTTCGTCCACACGGAGGGCACGCCGTGGCCGCTCCCGGGCCTGTCGCCCGAGGAGGCCATGGAGGGCCTCGGCATGTGGTCGACATACATCGCGGCCAATTTCGCCGAATTCGGCAATCCCCGGGACGGGAGCTTCCCGCTCGCCGGCATCGTCGAGAAATACGACGGAATGGTCTGGACCGATTACCTCAAGGACAAGGGCGCGACCGACGCGTGGATCCCGCTCTATGCGTCCGACAACGGCACGGAGGTCTACAAGATCGGCGTCCTCGCGTGGATGGCGCTCGAGACCGCGGACCAGGACTGGAGCCTCACCTACCACGTCCAGGGCGGCAACGACCTCATCGCGCAGAAGCTCGCGGAGAAGCTCGACGGCAAGGTGCTGTTCGAGCGGGTCGTGAAATCGATCACGCAGGACGAAACGAAGGTCACGGTCACCGCCTCTGCAAAGGGCATGTCGGAGACCTACGAGGCCGATTACCTCATCTGCACGATCCCGCTCAAGCCGCTGCGCGACGTCGCGTTCTCGCCCGCGCTGCCGGACGACAAGCAGAAGGCGATGGACGAGGTCCACATGATGACCTCGTCGCGCGCCATGTTCCAGACGAAGACGCGATTCTGGAAGAACGATCCGCTCGGCGAGCTCGGCGGGCTCAAGCTCGCGAAGACCGACACGAAGGCCGAGCGCATCTGGGATCTGACGGCGACCCAGCCTGGCGACACGGGCATCCTGCTCGCGTACCTGCAAGACAAGAATGCCGACGACTTCGCGGCCATCGCTGCGCCCGAGCGCGAGGCGTACATCCAGGCCGAGCTGGCGAAGTTCTTCCCGGACATCGAGGCCGAGAAGCTCTCGTTCCACATGAAGGTCTGGGCCGAGGATCCGTGGGCGCAGGGCGCGTGGACGGAGATCCTGCCGAATCAGTGGTGGATGCTGGCCGTCCTCCCGCGGCCCGAGGGCCGGATCCATTTCGCCGGCGAGCACACCTCGATCTGGGCCGGCTGGATGCAGGGCGCGATCGAGAGCGCCAAGCGCGCCGTCGACGAGATCCTGCAGAACGGCTGATCTTCCCGTCCTGAAAACACGAAGCCCGCTCGCGCCAGGAGGCACGGGCGGGCTTTCGTGTCCGAGAGGGCTCGGGGATCAGCCTTCGATGACGTGGTACGCCTTCTCGGGCTTGTGCGTCTTGTAGCGGCGACCGGCCGGCGTACCCGACCACTGATCCACCACCTCGATCTGATTGCCGAACTGGCCGAGGTAGATCGCCGCGTGGTTGCCGCGGGCGCGGCTCATGTACCGGTCGCCCTCCCAGCCGCACGCGATCGCCGTACCCGACCGGATCTCCGCGTTGCCGATCACTTGGGCGCCCTTCTTCCACGCCGACGTATGCGGCGCGCCGCAGGCGTACTTGACGAGCGCCACGCACTGCTCGCTCTCGCCGTAATGCCTGCCTTCGTAAAGCTCCGGGGTGTTCGTGCGATACGCCATGAAGGGCTCCTCTCTCGAGTTTGTGGTGGCGCTACATGGCGCCACGGAACCGGAAAAGGGTACAAGCGATCAGAGCCGGCCCACAAGCCACTCGCGTTCCTTTTCCCATGATTTCTTCGTTGGATGACTTACACAACGCAGTTTCGACGAGGTGCGTTATGCTTTTCGACCCGCTCCCGGACCACGCCCGCGGCATGATTCCAGCAGGACCATCGTGATGTTTCCTGACATCGAGACCCATCGGAAACGGGGCGTACGATATTTTCCCGGCCGCGTCGTTTGTCCGCTCGCCGGCGTCGGCCGCCGCGACGCGAACGACAGCAACCGACTCGTGCTGGAGAACGACGACACCGAGGTGACGATCGATCGGCGCGCGCGGCGGATCACGGTGACGAACACGCGCCGCTACCCGGAAAAGACGCTGATCGCGGATCTCGAGTTCCTCGCCGACGGGACGACCACGACGGGCGCGCGGACGCCGCTCGCGATCCATCTCGAGATCTTCAAGAAAGGCGACGCGCTGTCGCTCGATCTGCACCGGCACCTGCGCACGCAGGAGCCTCTCGCGGACGCCGATTTCGAGCCGTTCGACGTGATCGTCGAAGGAGGGTCGCGGCCCGAGACGGTCTACACGAAAGAACGCGCGCTCGCGCTCGTGCGAGAGCCGTCGTTCATGCACCGCGTGGTGAAGGCGTTCATGGCCATGCGCGACAACACGCGCGGCTCGTTTCAGGACCCGGGTCGGAAAGGCTATCGCGTGGCGGATCTCTCGCTCGGCTTCGGCGCGCTCGGGCTCGCGTGGATGCTCGTGCGCGCGGAGCTGCGATCGCTCGACGGCGCCAACGCCGAGCTCATCCGTCAAGGATCCGTCGCTGCGATGCTGCGCGAGGGCGCGTGGGAGCTCTCGCTCACGGCGCTCTCGGACAAACTCTCGTCGATCGTGCAGCGGGATCTGTTCCTGTTCGGGCTCGACCGGGAGCCGCTGCTCGAGCCGGTGATGACGCGCGGGCTCGGCGCGGGCGAGACGCTCGCGTTTCGCTTCCACAAGGGCGAGGGCGAGATCGGCCTCGATGGCAAGAGCGCGCGGATGGATGGCGCGATCGACGTCGCGCGCGCCTACCTCGAGTTCCACCTGCTCGGAGGGCTGCTCTGCGAGCACGCCGAGCGCCCCGCGGGGACACGCGGCTAATGGAGCGCGAGGAGGCGCGCATCCACGCCCTCGACGGCGCGCGGGCCTTCGCCACGGCGCTCGTCCTCCTCGTGCACGGCTTGCTCTCGTTCCTGGAGACGCCGATCGGCTGGGCGATCAAGGATCGCTCGACACACCTCGCCGCGGACTTCGTGGTGTGGGTGGGCCGCGCCTTCCTGATGCCGGCGTTTTTCCTGCTCTCCGGCATGGTCTCGCGTGGCATCGTCCTGCGCCGGGGCCTCCGAGGCTTCGCGCGCGAGCGGGCCGCGCGTGTGCTCGTGCCGCTGCTCGTGGCGCTCGTGCCGGTCTCCGCGGCGATGAACGCGCTCTGGGACCACGGGCGCACGCTCGAAGGTCGCGCCGCGGTGGGAAGCCAGGTGCCCGCGCTGCGCGCGTCCGAGCTACCCGTCACGCTCGCGCATCTCTGGTTCCTTTACTACCTCCTCCTGCTCTCCACGCTCGCCGCCGTCCTGCCACGACGACCTCTTCGTTCGCCCCTCGCCTTGCCCGTCATCGCGATCCTCCCGGTCTCGGCGCTGCTCCTCGTCGCGGGAAAACTCCAGCTCGACACGCCGCTCTCGTTCCTCGTCGAACCTCTGATCGCGGCCTACTTCGCGGTATTTTTCGCATGGGGCTGGCTGCTCGCTCCCGATGACCTCGCGGCGTATGCGCGCAGGCTCCCGTGGCTCGCGGGGCTCGCGCTCGTCCTGCTCGCCGCGCTCGTCCCCGCGCTCGTCGCGAGCACGGCGGCGGGCGCACCGGCGCGCGCGCCCACGTGGGCGCTCGTCACGAGCGCGGCGTTCTCGTGCCTCGCCGTCGCGGTTCTCCTGGGCGCGTGCGGCCGGCTCGTGAACCGCGCGCGTCCGCTCGTCCGCTTGCTCGCCGACGCTTCGTACTTCGTGTACGTCACACACCTGCCGATCGTCGTCTTCCTCCAGATCGCGGCGTCGCGCCTCGCGTGGCCGGGGCCCTTGAAGTACGCGGGCGTCGTGACGATCGCGGCGGGTGTTTGTCTCGGCGCGTTCCTGCTCCTCAGAGCCGCCCGTCGCGCATCGAAACGGTCCTCCCTGCTCGCGCCGCGATCCGCGGATCGTGCGTGACCACGAGCAGCGCCGCGCCGAGCGCTGCAGCCGCGGTGAGCGCCTCCATCACGACGTCCGCCGAGGCGCTGTCGAGGCTGCCCGTCGGCTCGTCGGCGAGCACGAGGCGCGGCCGGTTCACGAGCGCGCGGGCGATGGCCACGCGTTGCGCCTCGCCCACGGAGAGCTCGGAGGACAGCGCGTCGCGACGCGCGGCGAGACCGAACCTTTCGAGGAGCGCATCCGCCGAGCGCTCCGCTTCCCCGCGCGAGGCCCCGAGCCGCCACGCGGGCAGCGCCACGTTCTCCCGCGCGCTCAGCGTCTCGACGAGGTTGTTCTGCTGAAACACGAACCCGATCCATGCGAGGCGCAGCTCGGCGCGCACTGCATCCGAGAGTGACCAGGCGTCGTGACCAGCGAGGACCACGCGGCCCGCGGTGGGCCGATCGAGCAGGCCGATCATCTGCAGCAGCGTCGTCTTGCCGCAGCCGCTCGGACCCACGAGCGCGACGGACTCGGCCTCGTCGAGGTCGAGCGAGGCGCCGCGGACGACGTCACGCTCGCCGAGGCGACGCACGAGGCTCTCGCAGCGGAGCACCGTCGCCATCAGTCGATCCTGCGCAGGACCCGCGCCGGGTCGGTCCGGGCCGCGCGCCAGGCGGGCACGCTGCCGGCGAGCAGGGTGGTGGCGAGGACGGCGAGGCACGGCCCCGCGAGGACCGCGACCGTGATGACGGGACGAACCACGAGCGCCTCCCACGAGAAGATCGGGTGCGCCTGGAAGTAGAGCAGCATCCCGTAGCCGAGCGCCGCGCCGACGACGAGCCCGACGAGCGCGACGACGAGGGCTTGGAGCAGGAACAGGCCGAAGATCTCGCGGCGCGAGAACCCGAGCGCGGCGAGGATGCCGATCTCGCGGCGGCGGCCGAGGACGTGGATGTGGAACAGGGCCCAGACGGGGATGCTGATCGCCGCGACGACCATCGCGTAGGAGACGGCGTTCACGGTTTGGTTCGCGGCGAGGTAGTTCGTCACGTACGGGTCGTCCTCGCGCCATCCGACGACGCGGGCCTCGGGGAGGCGGGCTTCGAGGCGCGAGGCGAGGGCCGAGGCGGCGAAGTGGTCGTCGAGGTGGACGTGAACGACGGAGGCGGCGGCCGGGGTGCCGGTCTTCTCGGCGAGGGAGCCGCGGTCGAGGAAGACACTGCGATAGGCGCCGGCGCTGCCCGCGACGAGGCCACGCACGGTCATCACGGTCGCGCCCACGGGCTCACCGGCGGCGCCGGGCGGCCCGCCGAGGATGACACGCAGATCGACGGCGTCGCCGACCTTCACGCCGATCCGATTCGCGAGCGAGGTGCCGATGAGCACGCCGTTCGAATCGCCGCGCGCGGGGAGTGCGCCGTCCGTGAGGTGGAAGGGCCGGAGCGCGGGATCGCCGGGGAAATCGTAGCCGTAGACGAGCGCATTCCGGAATCGCCCGCCTTTGCCGACGGCGCCGGGCAGGACGAGGACGGGGACGGCGGCGCGGACGGGCGTGTCCGCGGCCTCGGAGACCTTCGCGGCCGCGGCGGCGCCGTCATCGAAGTGCCGCTCGTCCCGCGGCTCGACGCGCACGTCGCCGGCCCCGTGGCGCAGCTCCTCTTCGAGCAGGGCCTCGGAGAAGCCAGCGAGGTTCGACGTATTGGGGATCTGGAATCCCGCGCCCGCGGCGACCGAAAGGACGAGCAGCGCGAACGTGAAGCGGCTCCCGAGCAGGCTCCTTCGGGCGAGCAAGAGGAGCGGCCCGAGGCGGGCGCGCGAACGCGGGAGCGGGGCTGGCTCCATCCGCGTCAGACCCCGTCGAGCAGGCGCACGTGAATCGCCGGCGCCTTCCGCGGGACCTCTCGCTCGAGCACCTCACCCATGCGCAAAAGGAGGTGCTCTTCCCAGGGACGACCGAGGAGCTGAATGCCGATCGGATGCCCGCTCGTGTCGTATCCACCGGGCACGGAGAGCGCGGGGTTGCCCGTGAGGTTCGCCGGATAGACGAACCGCATGAGCCCACTCGTCACCTCCAGGTTGCTCTCGCCGCGCGGAAACACGTCGTCCGCGATGCGCGGCGCCGTGAGCGCGGTCGTCGGCGTGACGACGACGTCGACCGCCTGGAACACCCGCGCGAGGTGCTCGGAAAACCGCGTGCGCACCTTCTGGGCTTGCACGTAATCGATGCCCGCGAGCGCACGCCCCATCGCCAGGTTGATCCGCACGCCGAGCCCGAACGCTCGCCGGTGCTCCGCGTCGTGCCGCGCCATGCACGAGGCCATTTCGCAGAGAATGGTCACGCCCTGCGCGACGCGCGCGCGCTCGAGCTCGGGGATCTCGATCTCGACGATCCGCGCGCCGCGGGCGCGGAAGACATCGAGCGCCCCCTCCGCGGCGCGGACGATCTCGGGCGCCGCGTGCTCGAACCAGGGCCGATACACGCCGATGCGCACGCCTTCGAGATCGTCCCGGCCGAGGCCGTCGAGGTGGTGCGGCGGCTGGTGGATCGAATTCGGATCTTTGGGATCAGGGCCGGCCATGAGGGCATACGCGAGGGCGACGTCCCGCACCGTCGCGCCGAGCGGGCCGACGTGGCCGACGCTCGCGCAGAGCGGAAATGCGCCGTGCTCGCTGATGCGGCTCCACGTCGCCTTGAGCCCCACGATGCCGCAGAGCGCGGCGGGAATGCGGATCGAGCCGCCGCCGTCGGCGCCGATCGAGATCGGGCAGAACCCGGCCGCGACACTCGCGGCCGACCCGCTCGACGAGCCGCCCGTGTAATGGCCCGGCGCATACGGGTTCGTCGGCGTCCCGTGGTGGGCATTGAATCCCGACGTATCGATGCCGATCTCGTGCATGTTGACCTTGCCGAGGATCAACGCGCCCGCCTCGCGCAAGCGGCGGACCGTGGTCGCGTCCTCGGAGGGGCGGAGCTTCAAGAACCGCGTGCCGACGGTGGTGTGATACCCTTCCACGTCGAGCTCGTCCTTGACGGACACGGGCACGCCGTCGAGCGGGCCGAGGGGCGCGCCTTTGCGATATCGCTCGCGGCTCTCGCGGGCCGCGGCGAGCAGGCGGTCGGTGTTTCGCTCGATGAACACCCGGAGCGGGCGCTCGCCCGCGTCGAGGCGCTGGGCGGCTTCCAGGAATCGCTCGGCGACCTTCACCGGATCGGCGCGCCCCTCGCGGTAGGCGGCGACGAAGTCCGCGGCCGACTCGAAGGCGAACCCTTTGGTTTTTTGGGCCGAACGCGCGAGGCCTTCGAGGTCGACCGGCGGCGCGGCCGAGGCCGTGAAGCTCGCGGGTCGCGGCAGGCTCGGCACCACGGAGGGCGCGTCGCGGAGGTCCGTGTACCGGAGATCCAGGATACCGAGGTCCTTCAGGAGCTTCTGCCCGAGGAGCTGCCCCGTCGCCGGATTTTCGAGGGCGAGCGCTGCGGCTTCGAGCGCGAAGCCGGTCATGCGGGGGGCATTGGCGGTCTTGAGATCGTACGTCATGGGAAACGCTCCGGGCGAGGAGGGCGAATCCTAGGCCATGGGCCGCGGGTTTGCAGCAAGGAACCATTGCCCCGCGGGCGTTCACGCGCGCCTTCGCCGCCGGGATGCAAGGAGCGGCACGAGCCCGAGCAGGACGAGCCCACGCGGCGCCTCGGAGGAGGCCCCGACGTGGCACGCGCATCCGCCGCCCGTGGATCGGTACGTCGTGGTTCCGGCGTCGACGTCTGTCCCCGCATCGCTGTCGGTCCCGCCGCTGCCGGCGTCGCCTCCACTGCCGGCCTCGCCTCCGCTGCCTCCGCTTCCGGCCGTACCTCCGCTTCCGGCCTCGCCTCCGCTGCCTCCGCTTCCGCCGGCTGCCTGCGACTCCAGAAACGGCCCGAACCAGCCCTGATCCGGGGCGGATTCACGCCCCCCACACCCGACGACGAGGAGCACGGCGAGCGACCAGGCGACGGGGCAAGAGAGGGCATCGAATATGCGGCGCATGAGGGCCTCCGGCTCGCATCGTATCTCCGGATCGCCGTCGCGGTCGAAAGGATCCGTTCGTTTCTCCGTGGCAAGTGGTGCTCCCACGACAACCACGTCGCGGGGCGTGAATGCGGTGCAACACCAGGAAAACGTCTCCTCGCGCAGATGCGCGCGTGATCCCCTCGGCGCGGCAATCTCGGTGCTGGCACGTGTCCTGCACTCGAACCTCGCATGGGGCGCGCCCGATCGCCGGCGCATGGAGGCTCCGCATGTCGAGTCGAATCTTCGCTTCTTTCTTTTTGCTGGCCCATTTCGCGGCGCTCACCGGTTGCACCGGGAACCAGTACGCCACGCCGCGCACGATCCCGCGGGGCACGGTCTCGCATACCGTGGCGCTCGAGGGCTCCCTCGATTTTCGCTTCAATGGCGAGCCCGGCGATCTGCACCCGCGGTATCAGCTCCGCATCGGAGCCGCGGATCGGGTGGACGTCGGGATCATGGTCGGGCCCTTTCTGGGCGCGGACGTGAAGCTGAATTTCCTGCGCACGAAGGACGTGGACATGGCCTTTACCCCCGGCGTCTACTACGGCGTGTTCCCGTCGATGTCCTACGGCTTCGACGAGGTCACGCAGATCGTCCGCTTCGCGGCGCCGCTCTCCCTGGGCTTCAACACGTCGAAGACCGTGTCCCTCTTCGTGCACGCCAACGCGGCCGTCCTCGCGGACGTCAGCGAAGAGGACTACGACTACGGTTGTTATCCGCCGTATTGCGAGAAGGATGTCTGGAGCGTCATGCCGGAGGTCGGCCTGGGCGTGCAGGTCCGCGTGACGCCGAACATCGCGCTCACGCCAGAGTTGACCGTCTACGGCAGTTCCAAGTACACCACCATGCCCGGCATCCACGGCGGCCTCGCCATTACGTTCGGCGCGCAGCCGAACTACGACGAGTTCGACGAGAAGAAGAACGACTGAGCCCCCAGCCGACGGCTCAGAAAATCTGCCACCATTTCTTCACCCCGAGTCGCCGGAACGATCGCACCACGGCCTCCGCGTCGTCCGCGAGCTCGTCCAGGGGCACGCACATCGCCGCGCCGATCGCGATCATCACGACCTCGCCGTCCGGCTCGGTGAACCAGCGAAAGAGCGATTGCTGCCGAGACGCGCCCTTCACATAGGCATGATACGTCTCCGCATGCGAGCGCCCGCGTTCGTCCGGGAGCGCGACGGCACTCACGCGCACGCCCTCGGCGCCCGCAGGCACGGCCGCGCGGGTGAGGTCCTCCGCGATCCGCGCGAGCTTTCGCCCATTGCGCTCGGCGAGGCGCGTCCCGGTGCGCGAGACCGTGAGGAGCTGGATCCCATCGGTCCCCGAGAAAGAAACCCGGCTCCACGAAGCAAGCTTCGGAGAAGGCGGATCCTTTGCCACGTGCCGATACCGAGGCGGCGGCGTGACGGCGAACCCAGCAGCCGAGACCTCGACCTCGCCGGGGCGCGTCTGCACGTCGGGCTCGAGGATCTCGAGGCCAGCGTCTTCGAGCACGAATCGTAATCCTTTCCGGGCCACGCTGAGCGGATGCCGCGGGAACGAGGCGTCGAGCGCGGGATCGTCGGAGGCGCGTTGATCGATGCCCCGCAAGAAGGCCGCGGGATCCGTGCCGGCAAGCGCCGCCGTCGCGCGATCGGCCACAGCCGCCTCGCGCACGCCGGTCAGCCGCGACGTGGGCGGAAGGACGCGCACCTCGAAGAGGCCACGCGCGAGCGGGACGAGGAGGTGGCCCATCAAGGTCTCGCGGCCCGGTTCGTACCAAAGGCGATGCACCACGCGGAGCACGCGCGCAGCGCCCAGGTTCACCGGGAGGGTCTCGACGACCGGCGACCAGGCCTTGTCCTCCGTGCGCGGGCGCGCCTTCGGATCCGCAGGCGGCGCCTGTCGGAAGTACGTCTCGAAGAGGTCACGCGCGTGCCGCTCGACGTCGCGCCGGAGGAGCGCGTCATGCGCAGGCAGGAGGTCGAGCCGATGCGTGAAAGCCCCAAGCGAAAGGGAAAATCCGCGGCCCTTGTCTACGAGCATGGCGGAGCGCTCCGTCTCCTCCGCGACCTCGAACCCCCGCGGGACGGCGAACCGAACGCCGCGCTGTCCCTGTTTCAGATCCTCGACGAACGCCATGTTGTTGAAGCCGTTGCGCTGGGGCGTTGCCCCAGGCCCCACCAGGGGCTGTCCGCCCCTGGACCCGGACCAGCCAGGGGCTGGACCCAGGACGATGAACTGCGCGATGCGCAGTTCATCGCACAGGCCGCGTCAAGACCGCAAGCCACCCTGCCAACCAAGCCAGCCGCGCCGACCTTTCGACCGGCGACGTAGTCCCGCTGGAAGAACTGCGCATCGCGCAGTTCTTCCACCCAGGGTCCAGCGCTTGCGCTGGTCCGGGTCCAGGGGTGGACAACCCCTGGTCGGGGCCCGGGGTGAAACCCCGGCGCGGCGCGATCAGGGCGCGATCAGCACGCAGCCCAGGCGGGCTGATTCGTTCCGGGGCAGCTCCTGCGAATCCGTGGAGACCCAGTGATAATAGATGTGGTAGGTCCCGGGCACGACTGGCTTTGCCACGTAGGTTGCGTCGCCGGGCCTTCCTAGCATCACGCTGTCTCCGGTTTGCAGGTTCCGGAGGCGCACTGCGCTGCTCTTGTCGCCTGCTGCTGGCACGCTCCCGTTGACCGTGATGGCGCCGTTCAGCGTGACTGCGGGAATGTCGACGTTGAACGTTTCCGAGCTCGTCAGCGTGACTCCGGTCTTGATTCGGGCGCCCTCGTTTCGCGGCAGCTCCTGCGAATCCGTCGTGTCCCAGTGATAATAGACGTCGTAGGTCCCGGGCACGATCAGCTTCGCCACGTAGGTTGCGTCGCCGGGCCTCCCCAGGAGCACGCTGTCTCCCGTCTCCTGGTTCCGGAGCCGCACCGAGCTGCTCTTGGTCCCTGCTGCTGGCACGCTCCCGTTGACCGTGATGGCCCCGCTCAGCGTGATCGTGGTGATGTCGACGTTGAACGTCTGCGAGCTCGTCAGCATGACACCGGTCTTGAGCCGCACGCCCTCGTTCCGCGGCAGCTCCTGCGAATCCGACGTGTCCCAGTGATAATAGACGTCGTAGGTCCCGGGCACGATCAGCTTCGCCACGTAGGTTGCGGTGCCAAGCCTCCCCAGCATCACGCTGTCTCCCGTCTCCTGGTTCCGGAGCCGCACCGCGCTGCTCTGGTTCCCCGCTGCCGGCACGCTGCCGTTGACCTTGATCGCGCCGCTCAGCGTGATTGCGGGAATATCGACGTTGAACGTCTGCGAGTTCGTCAGCTTGATACCGGTCTTGAGCCGCACGCCCTCGTTCCGCGGATACTCCTGCGAATCCGTCGTGTCCCAGTGATAATAGAGATCGTAGGTCCCGGGCACGATCTGCTTCGCCACGTAGGTTGCGGCGCCGAGCCTCCCCAGCATCACGCTGTCTCCGGTCTCCTGGTTCCGGAGCCGCACCCCGCTGCCCTGGTTCCCCGCCGCCGGCACGCTCCCGTTGACCGTGATGGCACCGCTCAGCGTGATCGTGGAGATATCGACGTTGAACGTCTGCGAGCTCGTCAGCGTGACACCGGTCTTCAGCAGGACGCCCTCGTTCCGCGGATACTCCTGCGAATCCGAGGTGTCCCAGTGATAATACAGGTCGTAGGTCCCGGGCACGATCAGCTTCGCCACGTAGGTTGCGGTGCCGAGCCTCCCCAGCATCACGCTGTCTCCGGTCTCCTGGTTCCGGAGCCGCACCCCGCTGCTCTGGTTCCCTGCCGCCGGCACGCTGCCGTTGACCTTGATCGCGCCGCTCAACGTGATTGCGGGGATATCGACGTCGAACGTCTGCGAGCTCGTCAGCGTGACACCGGTCTTGAGCCGCACGCCCTCGTTCCGCGGATACTCCTGCGAATCCGTCGTGTCCCAGTGATAATAGAGATCGTAAGTCCCGGGCACGATCGACTTGGCCACGTAGGTTGCGTCGCCGAGCCTCCCCAGCATCACGCTGTCTCCGGTCTCGAGGTTCCGGAGCCGCACCGCGCTGCGATTGTTCCCCGTCGCCGGCACGGCGCCGTTGACCGTGATGGCGCCGCTCAGCGTGATCGCGGGGATGTCGATGTTCGCGTTGTCGAGATCCTCCAGCTTGGGGCAGGGGGGCGGCATCTCACCGCCGGCACCGGCTTCTCCGCCGCCGGCACCGGCGACTCCGCCGCTGCCGCCGCCGCCGCCGCCGCTGCCGCCGCCGCCGCCGCCGCCGCCGCCGCTGCCGCCAGGCGTCCCACTCGGGGGCGAACTCGAGCAGGCCGTGCAGAGCACGGCGAGACATAGAAGAAAGCGCACCACCCAGATACTTCCGACGAGTTTGTTCATTCGCTATCCTCGTGATCCGAAGGCGTAAGGAGATGGGGAGCGGGGCGACGCCCCAACCACCGTTCGGCGGCGTAGCGACCGCCCCGTAGCCTGCCCAAGACGGCGGATCGCCCTCCAAGTTTTGTCATTTCTCGTGCCAGCCGCCGCGCGCGTGTGCTCCGATCGACGAAGCAGAGCGCCGCACTACCCCTGCGCCGGTCCGCCGCCCGACGGGTCCTCGCTCGTCGTCTCGGCGGGCGGCGTGATCTCCTCGCCGGCGAGCGCGCGGGTCGTCGGACGCACCCGCTCGGACAGGTCCTTGCGACCGGCCAGACGGAAGAGGCCGACGAGGGTGTCGGTGATGCCCTGGTGGTCCTCGATCCACCCGAGCACCTGGCTGTCACGACGGCCGAGCTGATCGGCGAGCTCCTGCTCCTCGCGCAGCATGGTCGCGAGGGCTTGAGCGAGGGTGTGGGCCTTGGTGTCCAGGGTCGCGGCCATGGCGGCGCTGTCGAAGGTGACGCCCTCCACGGTGACCAGGAAGGGCTTGTTCGTCATCAGGTCCGACACGCTCCGCGCGTGGCTCGCGAGCTCGCGGGGCGCGCGCGGGGTCTCTCCCGCGAGGCCGTAGGTGTGGAGCCCGGCGGTGCCGAGCGCGTCCGAGACCATCGATTTGACGCGCACGGCGGCGCGGAGCAGGTCCGCGGCGGCCGCGTCGCGCGCCTCGCGCACGCCGACGTCGTCGGCGCGCTCCGCGAGGACACGCAGCTCCGCCTGGTCGAGGGACTGGGACGAGGCGCCGAGGGTATCCGTCAAGAACGCGAGGAGGATCTGAAAGACCTCCTTCGTCGCTTTCGTATTCGCCCCTTGCACGAAGCTCGCGCGCGCCGCGAGGTTCTCGGCGACGTGCTCGGCGTGTGTCTTCGCCGCGTTGATGACGTGCCCGCTCGATTGAATGCGGTTATCGACCTGCCTCGACTTCTTCGCCACGAACGACCTCCCTCATGAAACGCGCCCGAGCTTTCAGAGCCGGGCGTCGAGGGGGGCAGCTTACGAGTCCAGATCCCAAACTGTCCAGCTCGGACGCCTCGCGAAGGTGTTCCGCGAGACTGGAGGCACGATCCCGACGCTCGCGGAGGCGTTCCGTCGGCGGAACGGCGGCTTCGCGGGGGTCGATTTGGGCTTCCGTTGGCGGAAAATCGGCTTCGCGGGGGTCGATCGGGCGTTCCGTTGGCGAAACGGCGGCTCCGCGGGGGTCGATCGGGTGTTCCGTTCCGGCACGGCGGGGGCGCGGGGGTCGATCGGGGTTTCCGTTCGGGAGAGGGCGGCGGCGCGGGGGGCGGGAGGCGGATTTTTGGGCGCGAGACGGCTTCGCGGGGGTCGCGGAGGGGAGATTTGGTGACATGGATTGCTCTCGGCCGCCGGCGTCTTCCGCAGACGAGCTAAGCGGCGGCTTGCTCCCAGGCGGCAGCGAGGACGAGGATGCGCGCGTTCTCGGAGACGTTTTCGAGGAAGCTCCGGCGCAGCTCGGGGTCCTGGATCTTCGCCGCGCGCGAGAGCAAGAGGTCGCGGGCCTCGAGCAGCACGGTCCGCGCGCGGGCGTGATGGCCCGTCGCGTGGAGCGCCTCGGCGTGGACGAGGCGCAGGTACATGTCATGAGGTCCGATCCCGCCGCTCGCGTCGCGCCGCGTGACCGCGTCCTCGGTGAGACGGAGCGCCTCGTCCGCGCGCTGCTGCCGAAGGAGGATGGCCGCGAGCCTCGCCTCCGCCGCCGCGCGCCAGGGCGTCGTGCCCGAGAGGGCCTTGGCCGCGTGCGCCTCGCGCTCCGCCGCGTCGAGGTCATCGGCGCGCAGGAGGATGGAAGCAAGGTTCTCTCGGGCGATGCTTTCGTAATAAGGGCTGCCCAGCGTGACCGTGAAGTCTCGGACGCTCTCCGCGAGCACGCGCGCCTCCTCCAGGGCCCCGCGTTCCGCGAGCGTAGACGCGAGAAGGCTCCTCCACCCGACGGAATACAAACCAGACTCCTCGTCGCCTCGAGGTAAAGCGCGCACGTCCTCCTCCACGCGCGCGTACGCCCCGAGGAACATGAACAACGCATCGATGGTCAAGCGGCTCGAGGCCGCATGCAACCGATCGCCGGCTTGCTCATAACTCGCCAGGGAAGCCTTGGCGGCCGTGAGGCCTGCCCAGAGATTCCCATCGTAAAGGAGCGCCAAGCTCCGCTGTTCCTGCAGCTTGCCCCGGACCCAAGGGTCGTCCTCCGCGATCCGGCTGCCCACCTGCTCCATCCGCGTCATGTAGGGCCAGGCGAGGTCATGCCTGCCGAGCAATATCAGGGCTTTGAAGAGGAGCCCGAGAGCATAGACGAAGTGTCTTGCGCATGCGGGGCTCGGCTCCACATCGAACGGGGCCAGAACGTCGTTGGAGAACGCGCTGGGCTCATTGGACAGCGCGGCGCTCAGGACCCTGTATGCCATTGCGGTGTACCAGAGCGGCTGGCGCGGCGTCAGCCCCTGCAGGGCCTCGTCCATGTCCGGTCCGACCAGCGCCCATTCCCCATTCCACGCGCGGGCTTCGCCCCGGACGAGCAGGAGCTCCGAGCGAAGCATCCTCGGTGCGCCACAGGCGAGGCCACGCTCGACGCAGGCGATCGCCCCGCGCAGGTCATTGGCGTCGAGCATCTGCCTCGACGCCGCGAGATACCACGCCGCCGCGCGCTCCGGGCTCTTTCCCCGCTCGAAATGCTCCGCCAGGCGCAATGCGTCGCCCTCGCCCCATTGCAAGAGCCACTCTCCCGCGAGCCGATGCCCGAGCGTGCGGTCGGGCTCCGTCAGCATCGCATACGCCCCCTCCCGCAGGAGCGAATGCCGGAACGTATACTCTTCCTCCCCCGGAAACCGGCTCACCTCGCTGCGTTGCACGACCTCGCGCGCGGCCAGCATGTCGAGCCACTCGTGCGCGCGGAGCGCCTCATCCCCCTCGCCGAGCAGGTGCTCCACGCCGCCGCACCAGAAGACCTCCCCGAACACGCTGGCCGCGCGTAACACGCGCCGCGCGTCGGACGGGAGAGCTGCGAGGCGCGCCTCGACCATGGCCAGCACGGTCTCCGGCAATTGCTCCCCGTGCCCCTCGGCCACCGCTCGGATGAGCTCCTCCAGGAAAAACGGATGGCCCGCGGCGCGCTGCACGATTTGCGCGATCGTCCGAGGCTCGGCCGTACCCCCGAGCGCACTTCGAGCGAGCTCCTCCGCGGCACGTGGGGTCAGCTCGCCCAGGCGAATCTCGGACAACCCCCGCTCGGCCCATACCTTGGGAAACACGTCGTGCACCTCGGGACGACCGAACGCCGCCACGACGAGCGGCTTGCCCGCGAGGTCCCGCAACGCCGCGTCGATGAGCTTCACCGAGGGAAGATCGCCCCAGTGCAGGTCATCGAGGACGAGCAAGACCGGATGCGCGTCGCACGCGGCGGCCATGAATTGCCGGAAGGAGAATTGAATCTGATCAGCCATGAGCCGCGCATCGAGGCGCGCGGCGCGAAGCTTCGCGCTGTCGGTGTCGGGGAAGGGCGTGCCCATCATCTCGCCGAGAAACGCGGCCACGTGGCGGACCTCGGGCTCGGCCACGTGGCGCGCGACCCGCTCGGTGAGCTTGCGCCTTCGCTCGTCGATGGACTCGTGGCCCGCGATCACGAACGCATGGCGCAATGCCGAGCCAATGAGAGAAAACGCCGACCCTTTGCTCATCGTGTCGCCGCGCCCGATCCACACGTCGACCCCGGGATGGCGCTGGAAGGCCGCGCGAACGAACTCCTGGCGAAGGCGGGACTTTCCAATTCCAGGCGGCCCGGTCACGAGCACCGCGCGTGCGATGCCCTCGGCGATGGCTTCGTCGAGCAGGTCGAGGAGGGCGCGCAGCTCTCGTCCGCGCCCCACGAAGGGACTCGGTTTGCCGAGCAAGGTGCGCGCCGTCGCGCTGATTTCCTCTTCGCGGTGGAGTTCCAGCCCGCTCGGCCCACGCACCACCACGAAGCGCGCGTCGAAAAGCCCCGCGGTCACCTCGTCGACGAGCACCCAGCGCCCCGCCGCGCGCAGGAGCGCGGCGGCCCGATCGATGACCTGTCCGACCGGCAAAGCCTCCGCGACCTCGCCGAGGCCAGTCGCGATCGCAACGGGCACGTCCGGCGCTCGCAGGCGCATCTGGAGCGCGCATCGCGCCGCCCGCGCCGCCACATCCGACGCGCTCGCCGCATTCATGAAGACCGCCAGCATCGAGCCGTCCGCCAGCCATTCGACATGCGCGCCGAACGTCTCCGCGGCCGACTCCAGCGCCCCTCGGCTGGTGCGCGTGGATTCGACGTCCTCCTCGGCCACCGCGCCGACGGCGACGATGCTCAGCAATCGTTGCTCGCTCCTCGTCAGCGCCTCCGCGGGCGGCACCTCGGAGAGCCACGACCAAGCGTCCCGCGCATCGAGACAGGCGAGCGCCTCCGCGACCTCCCCCGCATCGGCGAGCCGATCGGCCGGATCCTTCGCCAGCATGCACGCGACCAGCGCTTCGAGCCGCACCGACACCTCGGGCCGGATTTTCCGCAGGGGCGGAGGATCTTCGAGCAAGACCTTCGCCAGGATGGCCATCACGTGCTCGCCCTGGAATGCGGGCTGTCCGGTCAAGCACTCGAACAACACGGCGCCGAGCGCGAAGACATCGACGCGCGCGTCGAGCGAAGGCGCGCCGCGCGCCTGCTCGGGCGCCATGTAGCTCGGCGTTCCCAGCACGACGCCCGTTCGGGTGAATCGTGGCGAAAGCGGCATACGCGCGAGGCCAAAATCGAGCAATTTGACGCGATCGAGCGCGCCATCCACGAGAAAGACGTTGCCCGGCTTGATATCGCGGTGCACCACGCCGCGCGCATGCGCCGTCGCGAGGGCCGAGGCTGCCGCGCTGAGGACGGCGACGCTCTCTTCGATCGTGAGCTTCCCGCGCGCGAGCCGTGCGCCGAGATCCTCTCCCGCGAGCCATTCCATGGCGAGGAAGGGCTCGCCCGCGCCGGTGATGCCGTGCATGATGTACCGGACGATGCCCGGATGATCGAGCCCAGCGAGCACACGCGCCTCCATATCGAACCGCGCGATGTCGCGGGGCTCCCGGTCATGGAGCACCTTGACGGCCACCGGCTCGCTGGAGAGGCGATCGTGCGCCCGGAAGACCGAGCCCATTCCCCCCGAGCCGGCAAGCCGCTCGATGACGAACCGATCGTCGATGACGTCTCCCGACTGCATGCGCCTCCTTCGGCGCGCTACAACCTAAGGCCACACGAGCCACGATCCGAATCCCCAGGGAGGCACGACATGCGCGAACCGTACCCGCCTCGCGAGCCCTACGAAACCGGCATGCTCGACGTCGGCGATGGCCAGTCGATCCATTGGGAAGTTTCTGGCAACCCGAACGGGAAGGCCGCGGTCGCCCTCCATGGCGGGCCGGGGGGAGGCAGCAGCGCGGGGCGGCGTCGCTGGTTCGATCCGGACCGCTACCGGCTCGTCCAGTTCGACCAGCGCGGCTGCGGCCGGAGCACGCCCCACGCCGGCGATTTCTCGACCGACCTGAAGGCAAACACGACCCACCACCTGATCGCGGACATCGAGCGACTCCGCGAGCACCTCGGGATCGAGCGCTGGCTCGTCTGGGGCGCGTCGTGGGGCGTCACGCTCGGGCTTGCCTATGCCGAGCGTCATCCCGAGCGGGTCTCCGAGATGATTCTCCTCTCGATCGCGCTGACCCGCCGGGCCGACGTCCGGTGGTTCAGCCACGATGTCGGGCGGTACTTCCCGGAGGAATGGGCCCGCTTTCGGGCCGGCGTTCCAGCGGCCGACCGCGACGGCGACCTGGTCGCGGCCTACGACCGGCTCCTGAACGAGCACGCGGATCCTCGCGTCCGGCTCCAGGCAGCCCGCGATTGGGTTGCCTGGGAGGATGCGTTGCTGTCGCTCGAAGAGGGGTACGTCTCGCCCAATCCACGCTGGTCCGACGAACGATACATGATCGCCTTCGCCCGCCTGGTGACGCACTACTTTTCGCACGCCGCGTGGCTCGAAGAGGACGAGCTCGTCCGAAATGCATCACGGCTGGCAGGGATTCCGGGCGTCCTCCTCCACGGCCGGCTCGACCTCGCCGGGCCGGCGGACGTCGCCTGGCAGCTCGCCCAAGCATGGCCGGGCGCAGAGCTCCACTTCGTGCCCGGCGGGCATACCGGCGACGCGGAGATGAGTCGTCTTCAGCTCGAGGCGACCGATCGTTTTGCGGGCACTAACGGCAATTCGTGAACACGTCGCGCAGGAGCACCTCGCCGAGCTTCTCGTGCCCCTTCGGCCCGAAATGCAGCCCGTCCTTGAAGGGCACGGCATAGTCGGGGCAGATCAAGTTCGGGTTGCCGCACGAGAGCAGCGCGAACGCGTCGACCACGTGATCGACCTCGCCCGCGGCCTTGCGCGCCCGGATCCAATCGTTCACCTGCGCCGTGGCCGCCGCCCGCTTGTCGTTCCAGTATTTGGAAAAACCACCCCAGGGCGCGACGGTCAGCGCGACGACCTGCATGTTGCGCCCCTTCGCGAGGGCGTACATGCCGGCGAGGTCGGCCTGGATGAGCTTGGGCGTGCGGAAGGCCGTCTCGTCGCTGTAGAGGTCGTTCACGCCGCCGAAGATGATCACGTGCGTGTAGGCCGGTTTGTCCGAGGGCGCAGGCTCGCCGAGGACGTCCCGCGCGAAGCGGCGGTGCATCTGGTTCACCATCTGTCCGCCGATGCCGTAATTGTCGAACCGGCTCTCGGGGCAATGCGCGCGCAGGGAATCGAGGAACTTTCCGCCGTGGGAGCGGGCATCCGTGAGGGAATCGCCCATCGCCGCGACGATGTAGGCGCGGCGAGAATCGCGGGGCGGCGCGGGAGCGGGAACGGGGGCGGCCGCGGATGCGGATGCCGGCGCGGATGCGGAAGTGGCCACGGGCGCGCGTTCCGCGCTGGGCGAAGTCTTCGGATTCGATGCGCTCTCCGCGCAGCCGGAGCAAGCAAGCGCGGCGAGGACGAACAGCGAAGCAGGGCGAAGGCGACGCATGGCTTCGCGTTCTTATCACGGCCCCGGCGCGATCGAACGGCGGCGCCTCGATCGTCAACGAATCGACTCTGATCGACGCACCGACCACCCTCCGTAACGTCACCCGGACAAGGACAAAATCCTGCTAGCGGGGCCCGCCCGAGTTGCGCTACCAAGGACGCTGGCACAGGGCCGGAAGAGGCGAGGGACGAAAAAGATGCGACCGATCAAGTGGACGTTTTCAATGTTGTTCTCCCTCGGGCTCGGGTTCGGCGTCGCGGCCTGCGGAGGTGGGCAGACGCCCCCTCCCCCGGCCTCGCCGCAACCCGAGGTCACGGCCGCGCAGCCCATCGCGACCGCGCCCGCGGCGCCCACGCCCACGCCCACGGCCGCGCCGACGGCGGCCGCGAGCATCGAGCCGAAGCCCGGCAAGTACACGACCGAGGTCGTCGTCCACCAGGCGGAGATTCACGGCAAAGTCAAGTCGAAGGCGGGCAAGAAGTTGCTCATCGAGCCGCTCGTGGCGACGAGCCAAACCGTCCCGCAGAAGGGCAACAGGGCCGAGGTTTTCCGCGTCGTCGGCAAGGAAGGCGCCGAGAGCGACTGGCTGCTCGTGGCCGAAGGCGAGGTCGGCGAGACCTGGGTCCAGGGCAAGAACCTCGAGGTCACCGTGAACGACGAGAAGGACGCCCCCATCGACGGCAAGAAGGCCTTCCATTTCGCCCCAGGGACGATGGTGCGATTGCGCTGGCAATGGTAGACGCGCCGCCTCGTCGGCTCGGTTGACGGACCCGCTCGCGCCCCCCCATAATCCGCCGCCTCTTTCGACGCTCGGGGGCCACGCTCGGACAAGCCGAGCTGCGCCCCCGAACCCCCGACCCTACGGCGCCTGGGGTTACCCCAAGGAGATCACACGTGTCGCATCCCCCGCTCACGCACCTGTCCGAGGAAGAGACGCTCTTCCGCGACTCGGTGCTCGACTTCGCGAAGAAGCGCGTCGCGCCGCTCGTCAGCGAGATGGACGAGAAGGGCGCGCTCGATCCCGCGCTCCTGCCGCCCCTGTTCGAGCTCGGCCTGATGGGTGTCGAGATCCCCGAGAACTACGGCGGAGCCGGTTCGAGCTTCTTCAACGCGATCCTCGCCGTCGAGGCGCTCGCCGTCGTCGACCCGAGCGTGAGCGTGCTCGTGGACGTGCAAAACACGCTCGTCGCGAACGCGCTCCTCCGCTGGGCAAACGACGCCCAGAAGGAGAAGTACCTGCCCCGTCTCTGCAAGGACTGGGTGGGCTCGTACGCGCTCAGCGAGGCCGCAAGCGGCTCGGACGCGTTCGCCCTGCAAGCCCGCGCGACGCAGAAGGACGGTCGCTGGGTGCTGAACGGTCGCAAGCTCTGGATCACGAACGCGAACGAGAGCTCGCTCTTCCTGGTGCTCGCGAACGTGGACCCGTCGAAGGGCTACCGCGGCATCACGGCGTTCCTCGTCGAGCGGAGCTTCCCGGGTTTCTCCGTGGGCAAGAAGGAGAACAAGCTCGGCATCCGCGCGTCGAGCACGTGCGAGCTCGTCCTCGAGGACTGCGAGGTGCCCGCCGAGAACGTGCTCGGCGAGGTGGGCAAGGGCTACAAGATCGCGATCGAGACGCTGAACGAGGGCCGCATCGGCATCGGCGCGCAGATGATCGGTCTGTGCCAAGGCGCGTTCGATCAAGCGATGCGGTACATGGGCGAGCGCAAGCAGTTCGGCCAGACGATCGCGAGCTTCCAAGGGATGCAGTTCCAGTACGCGCGCGTCGCGACGGAGATCGAGGCGGCGCGGCTGATGGTCTACAACGCCGCGCGGCGCAAGGACGCAGGTCTGCCGTTCGTGAAGGAAGCAGCGATGGCAAAGCTGTTCGCGTCGGAGGTCGCCGAGCGCACGGCGTCGCTCTGCGTGGAGTTCTTCGGCGGCGTGGGCTTCACGAAGGAGTTCCCCGCGGAGAAGTTCTACCGCGACGCGAAGATCGGCAAGATCTACGAGGGGACGTCGAACATGCAGCTCGCCACGATCGCAAAGCTCCTGCAGAGCGAGTACGAGGTGAAGGGATGACCGTCTGCCCCCGCTGCGGCGCGCGAGCGACCTACGTGGGGGTCTTGACGGTGGAGTGCGCGACGCGGGGCTGCCCAAACTTCCGGGAGCCCCCGCCCACTCCCCCCGCGGCCACGCCCCCGGCCAAGGACACCCCCACAACCGAGGCCCGCACCGAAAAATCCCCCGAAGACGAGGAGCTACTCGCCTCGATGCTCGAAGGCGGTTTTTTTTAGAGGGAAGCGCCTCGCCGGGGTTTCACCCCGGACCCGACCAGGGGCTGTCCGCCCCTGGACCCGGACCAGCCAGGGGCTGGACCCAGGACGATGAACTGCGCGATGCGCAGTTCATCGCACAGGCCGAGTCAAGACCGCGAGCGACCCTGCCAACCAAGACAGCAACGCTGCGTCGCGACGGGCGGGGCGATCTCACCGGCCCGTTGGAAGAACTGCGCGGAGCGCAGTTCTTCCACCAAAGGTCCAGCGCTGGCGCTGGTCCGGGTCCAGGGGCGGACAGCCCCTGGTGGGGCCTGGGGCGACGCCCCAGCGCAGCGGTTCAGCCTGGCAACCGCTTGATCGGCGGGGAGAAGCGCGACGTCACCCACCGCGCGATCCGCGGAAACCAGAGCGCGACGCCATACGAGCGCGGATACACGATCCGCGCCTTCTTCCTCTCGACGGCCCGCACCACGAGCCGCGCGAGCTCGTCCGCCGTGCCGACGGGCGAGAGCTTCGACGTGAGCGTGTGCTCGTACTTGTCGTAGCCCTTGCGCCCCATGTCCGTGTCGACTGGCCCCGGATATACGGTGACGACGTGCACGCCCGTGCCGCGCAGCTCGCCCCGCAGGCCCTCGGAAGCATTCGCCAGGGCGCCCTTCGAGGCATTGTAATAATACATGCCCGGCATGGGTGTGACCGCCGCCATGGAGGCGATGTCGACGATCGCCCCGCTGCGCCGCGCGATCATGCCCGGCAAGACGGCGCGCGTGAGGCGCAGCGGCGTGAGGACGTTGAGGCGCAGGAGCATCTCGCCCGCGTCGACGGCGGCGAGCTCCGTCGGCTCGATGTTCTGCACGCCCGCGTTGTTCACGAGCACGTCGATGGGACCGAGCTCCTTCTCGGCTGGCGCGATCCAGTCCGTCGCGCGCTCCGGCAAGGAGAGGTCGGCCTGGTGGAGGAAGGCCCGGCCCGAGAGCTCGCGCGCGATGGCGTCGAGCCGATCCTTGCGACGCGCGACGAGCGAGAGGACCGCGCCCTTCGCGGCGAACGCGCGCGCCAAGGCCTCCCCGATGCCGACGGACGCACCCGTGATGGCGACGTGCATGGCGAGGCCTTACTACGAAGGCGCCGCCGATGCACGCTACGCCATGATCGTGACCATGCGGAAGATCGGCGCCGCGAGCGCTTCGTCGCCGCGCACGACGGCTTCGGCTCGTGCCTTCGTGGGGTCGAGACCCTTCGTCCAGAGCCGCCATGCGCGATCCGCGTCGAGCTCGACCGTCGTTTGCGCCGGCGTTTCGCGTGAGGCCACGAGCTCCCACCGATCCGCGGCGCGCACGAGCTGCCACGTACCGCCCGCTTCGCCTGTGATCACGATATCGACCCCGGCGCCGTCCGCGGCCGGGACATCACGATAGGCGTGCGGGGCGCCTCGCAGGAAGGCGTCGATCACCGGGTGCATGTAGCGCCGCTCCTTCAGGCCGGGCTTGCCCACGGCGTCGCGGATCTGCTGCTGGTGATGCCATTTCTCCGTGAACTCGCGGGCCACGTCGAACCAGTTCTGCGACCACTCCTCGCCTGCCCACGCCACGCTGAAGATCGCTGGGCCCTCGGGATCGAGACCCTCGAAGAGCACGGCGACCTCCTCGTCGGCGTGGCGGAGCATGTCCATGAGCATGCGCGGCGAGAGCCTGCGCGCTGCCAGCATCCACTCCGTGTTGAGCCGCTGGATGAACTCGACCATCGCCTCGAACGAGCGGATCTCGGGCGCTGGGATGACGTGCCCGTCCCGCTGGAACGACAGGCGCCGGAGGGATCCGTCGAGCAGGTGCGCCGCGAGATCCTTCACGTCCCGCGTCGCGTGGACCGTCGGCTTGCTCCAGTCGTCCGAACCGAGCGAACCGAGCAGGTCGTGGAGGGCTCGCGAGACGTCGCGAAAGAGGTGCGCGGTGGGGATGGGGGGCAGAGGCGTCACGCGGCGACTCTACCCCGCTTCCCGTGGGAAAACTATTGCCGGCAGCAGCGGAAGCCGATGTTCGGAAGGAGCGTACCCTCGGCCGCGCGGGCCGGGAGCTCCATGGTGCAGGCGAGCCCGAGCGCGGGAGAGATGTACGAACCGCCGTGAAGCTGGAAGATGCGGTTCGGCGCGGCCGCGGCGTTCGTCTGCGTGCGCGTCCATTCGGTCACGTTGCCCGAGAGATCCCGCGGCCCCGCGCCCGAGACGCACGCCGCGAGGCTCCCCGTCGGTACGGCCGCGCCCATGGCCGCGGGGTTGTCCACGCCGAGGCATGCCATCGCGTCGTACGTCGCGCCGTACGGATACAGCATGCTCGCCGGGCCGCGGCAGGCCGCTTCGAGCTCGACGGCGCTGCACAGGCGGAAACCGGGCCCGCGCGCCGCGCACGCGGCCTCGGCCTCGGCGAACGACCCGCCCGTCCAGGGCAACACCTGTGGCTTGCTGCAGGCCACCGATTCGAGGATGCCGGCCGCCTGCATGCTCGCGTCGGGCCGCGAGGCCTCGTAACGATCCACGAAGGCGGGCGGGTTCGAGCCGGGGATCGGATCCATCTCGAAGGCCGAGGGATCGAGCTCCTCGTCGACGAACCCGTCGCAATCGTCGTCCACGCCGTTGCAGAGCTCGGCCGTCGGCGGCGCCGCGTCGGGCAGGACCGAGAGATCGCAGATCGTCGTGGCCGGGTTTTGCGGATCGCAGACGACCTTGCCGACGTCGACGCACTTGCCGAGGCCGCCATCGTCGCAGGCCGAGCCGAGCTCCTGGAACCACTCGTCGACGCTGCCGTCGCAGTTGCCGTCGATCCCGTCGCAGCGGGTCTCGGTGATGCGCACGAAGCCGGAGACGACCTCGACCTCGGGCGGATACACGCACGACCAGCCCGCCGCGCCGTTGCAGACGACCATCGTCCCCTCGCAGGGCGTCCCGGCCGTCACGGTGCAGAGGTTCGAGGGCGCGGTGAGATCCGGATCGGCCGAATCGACCTTGCCGTCGCAATCGTCGTCGATGCCGTTGCATTGCTCGGGGCCGAGCACCGGCACCGGGCAGGCGTACTCGCAGCCGTTTTTCGGGTCCCCGTCGACGTCGTACGAGCCGGCGACGCAGGTGTCGACGACGCAGACGCCCTGCTCGCAGCGCGGGAACGCGCTCGGCAGGAGGCATTTGTTGGCGCACGCGCCGCAGTTGTCGACGTCGTTCAGGAGGTCGGCGTCGCAGGGCGGCCCGCCGCCCACCTGCGTAAAACCGCCGAACCCGATTCCACCTTCGCCGCCCTCACCGCCCACACCGCCCACGCCGCCGGAGGCGCCGCTGCCCGAGGGCTCCGCGCCGCAGGAGAAGCAAAACGCGTCGTCCACGCAGCCGCTCCCGAAGAGGACGGCGAACATGCTCGGCAACAAGGCAGCGAAGACCCCGAGCCGCATCGTTCGTCCCGCTTTCATGCCGCCTCCTTGCGCGACGCGCGCGCGCCGCGGCGACGACCGAGGCCCATGCACGCGAGAGCGACGAGCCCCGCGATCACGGCCGTGTTCTGCCGCTCGTCGGCCACGACGCCGCACGTGCAACCGCCGCCGCCCGTGGCCAATCCATACGCGTCGTCGTTCGACGCGCCGGCGCTGCCCGTGGTGGTCGTGGAACCACCGCCGATGCCGCCATCGCCGCCATTCCCGCCGCTACCGCCCTCGCCGCCCGCGCCGCCCATGCCGCCGTCGGGCGCGTTTACGCAGATGCCGTCCACGCAGACCTGGCCCGGGTTGCAGTTCACGTCATCGCACGTCGCCTTGAGGCAATACCCGTCGTCGTTGCACGACAGGCCCGGCGGGCACGGGAATTCACCGCCCGTGCAGGGGATCGCGCATTGCGCCTCGATGCATTTGCTGTCGCCGGGACAGGGCGCCATGTTGTCAGCCGCGCCGTCGCAGTCCTCGTCGAGCCCGTTGCAGAGCTCCTCCTTCGGACCGACGAAGCCCACGCACACGGGCATGGCGTTGATGCAGAGCATGGTGCCGAGCTGGCAAGGGCTCTGATCGTTCGGCGCCATGAGCTCGCCGCAGGGAATGCCGAAGATCGTCGGCTGGTTCGTCGAGACGTCCGGCTCCTCGTCGATGTTGAAATCGCAGTCGTTGTCGACGCCGTCGCAGACCTCGGGCGACGGGATGCAGCTCGGGCAATCGAGCGGCAGGCCCGCGGCGTCCTCGTCGACGAGGCCGTCGCAATCGTCGTCCATGCTGTTGCACACCTCGGCCGTGGGCGTCGCGCCCGGGTCCGTGATGCCGCACTCGGTGCCAGAGCCGTCGGCCTTGCAGACGTACGTGCCGACGCCGAGGCAGACGCCGATCTCGCCGTCCGTGCAGGGCTGGCCCTTCTCGGGGAAATCCTCGTCGATGAGGTTGTCGCAATCGTCGTCGAGGCCGTTGCAGAGTTCGAACTTCTGGTTCTGCCCGATGATCTGCGCGAGCGCGTTCGCGAGCTCGCTCTTCGACGACACGAAGAACGCCTGGCCCGTGCCGCCGGCGGCCGCGATCTGGTTGAGCTGCGTCTGCTCGCTCGGGAGCACGGAGAAGCCGATCACGTAGGTCGGGACGGGTTTTCCGTTGATGCCCGCGAGCAGCGCCGCCGCGGCGGCCTGGGGGTTGCCCTGGCAGCTCTCGGCGCCGTCCGTGAGCAGAATCGCGGCGTACGATCGGCACGCCGCGGCGCTGTCGCAGGTGACGACGGGCTTGAGGTAATCGTGCGTCGCCTGGAGCGCGCCGGCGAGCGGCGTCGGACCCGAGCCACGCACCTCGCAGTTCCCCATGGAGCAGTGGTTGCCTTCCGGGGTGGTCGCGTCGAACATCGCGTCGGCGTCCTCGACGCCGTCGAGCCATTTCAGATACCGGTTGACGGGCTGGTTGAACCCGACGAGGAACTGCGCGCCGCGCCGCGGAGGACCGCAGGATCCGGCGTAGTTGATGCAGTCCGAGGTCGGGGTCATCTCCATCGCCTCCTTCGGCCAGCCGATCGGGATGTTCCCGGTGAACGTCGCGTTGTTCGGGTACCCCGCGCTCGGATAGAGCTGCGAGAGGACGCACTGGTTGTCCGGGTACACCGAGGGGTACGGCGGCGGGAGGTTGTCCGAGGGATCGTCATACGAGCAGCAGCTCTGCGCGCACTCGAAGTTCGCCGCGGACTGGCAGCTCCGGTTGACGCCGACGTCCTGGTAATACCGGGCGAGCGCATAATCGCTCTCCGGGAAGGCGCTGAGCACCTGCGTGAGCGCCTGCTTCGCGATGAACAGGCGGGAATTGTTGCCCGCCGTCGTGTCGGGATCACTGCCCGTATCGACGCCCGGATAATCGAGCGAGCCGTCGCCGAAGGTGGGGTTGCCCGCGAGGTCGTTCAGCATCGAGCCCGACGTGTCGAGCACGAGCGCGAAGCGCGGGCGCGCGTCCGACGCCGGCACGAGGCACTGCGCGGGGTCGTAATTGCAGATCTGCGGGACGCCGTTCAGGCACGCCTGGACCATCGACCCGTCCGGGCAGGGGATCACGCCGAGGTCCTCGTCGACCATGCCGTCGAAATCGTTGTCCCAGCCGTCGCAGATCTCGCCGACGTAGGCGCTGTCGATCTGGAGCTCGCCCGCGCCGCCGCCCGCCTCGCCGGCGCAGATCGGGCAGATGCCGCCGTTCGCGCCACGCACGTCGAAGATCGCCTGCGGGTGGATGGTGCCGACGCGCGACTGCACGTTGATGATGCCGCCGCCGCCGCCGCCCGCGCAATCGTCGCAGGTGCCGTTGTTCTGCGTGGCGCGGCACTCGACCTCGTTGTCCATCGGGTCGATCGGCGTGCACTCTTTCGCGCCGTTCGCGCAGACAAAGCCGAGGTCGCCGCCGAGGTTCTGGCACGTCTGCCCGAGCAGCGCGTTGCATTGCGCGCTCGAGGTGCACGGCGTGCAGTTGCAGGGGCTGCAGCGGCCTGCCTGGCAGGTTTGTCCGGCGCCGCAGTCGGCGTTCACCGTGCAAGGCAGGCATTTCGGCTGCGAGTCGCCGCCGCGGCCTCCGTGGGCGCTGATGCGCGCGGTGCTGGCCACGTTCACGTGATCGCCGATGAGCAGGATCGATCCGCCCGCGCCGCCGCCCGCCGAGTCGTTGCCGACGGCGCAGCCGCGGTGTCCGTCGGCGCTGATCCCGCCGGCGATGTCGATCACGCCGTTCTGGGCCGCCGTCGCCGCGAAGAGCACGATCCGCCCGCCGCCGCGCCCCGCGCGGAGCCCCGCCTCGTAGCCGTCGCGACACCCCTTGTCGCCGCCGGCCGCGCCGAACTCGACCTCGTAGATGCTGTGTCGGTACGGCAGGCCCGCGACCGTGGGGAACCCGTCGCCCGCGCCGTTCGCGCTGTTCGTCGTGCCGTAACAGACGGCCTTGTTCGGATCGTTCGCCGCGACGCAGGAGCTGCCGTTTGCCGCGAGGTTGCCGCAGTCCTCCTCCCACTCCTGCGGGAACTCGCACGCGGTCGCGGATCCCATGATCTGGCAGTCCTTCGTGCCGCGCCCGCCCTGGCCGAAATGCGCGCCGCCGCCGCCGGAATCGAGCACCGAGCAGCCGCCGCGCCCGCCGGCGAGGGGCGACGTCGCGGGTCCCTCGCCATCGTTGCAGAGAAGCCCTCGATACCCCGCGCCCTTCGCGATGATGCGCGAGGTCGCGTCGATGGTGATCTGGTTGGCTTTGAGGACGAGGTTGCCCGTGGTGGTCTTGTTCGTCCCGTCGTAGGGGGCGACGCAGACGAGAGCGCCCTTGGTCAAGGACACGACGCCGAACGTTTTTTCACCGCCGTAACGACAGGCGACGTTCTGCGCGGGGGTCGCGTTGACCTGGCAGAGTCGATCCACGGGCGTGCCGCCGTCGGGGCACACCGCGGGCCCGGCGACGCTGCCGTCGAGGATCAGGTCCGCGGCGTAGGCACGCGGACCGAGGAGGAGGAGAACGGCGAGCACCGCGAAGGCGCACGCGTAGGCGCGAAAGCGTAACATGCCAGCAGAGCAATCTAGAGGAGGCCGCGTCCGATTGTCCATGGTCGCAGCGGGAGGTTTGCAATCGCGATCGCGTGACGCTCTTCGGTGCGCGGCGTACCATCGGCGAAGGACAGCCGGAGGTCTCACCATGCGCCTTTCTTCCTTTCGATCCGCACCGTTCATCGCGGCAAACGCCGTCCTCGCGCTCGCCCTGCTCGCATGCAAGGGCGAGATCAAGGACACGAACCAGGGAAGTGGTGGGGAAGCCGCCAGCGGCGGCGGAGGCGACGGCGAAGGCGGCAGCGGCGGCGTGGGCGGCGCCGGAGGCGAAGGCGGCGCCGGAGGCGGTGGCGGAAGCGGCGGCGCGGGCGGCGGCGGCAGCGACGTCGAATACTCCGCGTCGAACCTGTTCACGCACGTCCCGCGGTTCATCGTCTTCAAGGCCGATCCCGCGCGGAACGTCTGCTTCCGCCTCTTCGTCGAGATGGGCACGACCTCGACGATCGCAATCGAGGCCACGGCCCCGTGGGTCGTCTCGTATGCGGACGTGACGAACCAGGCGAGCGATTGCGCCACGCCGGGAGGTTTTCCCCCGCAACCGATGAGCGCCGCGCCGGCCGTCTCCGGCGGCGGAACGTTGGTGGTCGAAGGAACGTTCCCCTGCTCGATCTCGCTGCACGGCGCGCTCACGTTCGACGCCCAGGGTCCGTGGGTCCCGACGAGCGAGCCCTTCGACGTCGATGCGCTGCCGGTCGAAGGCGGCTGCGGCTGAGCTTCAGCCGCCCGTGATCCCCTCCTCCGCGGCGAGCTCGAGCACGCGTCGGTTTTCCGTCACGCGTGACAGGAACCGCTGACGCGCCTCCTCGGTATCGAGGCGCGAAGCCATCCACGAGACGCGCTCACGCGCGGCGGCGAGCTCCGCGCGCATCTGCTCGGAATCGCCTCCCGCGCGGAGCGCGAGCACACGCGCGAGCCGCACGCCGATTTCGTCGGTGCCCATACGACCGATCGACGCGAGGATCACCATCGCCGCCTCGGAATGCTCGAGCGCCGCGGGCACGTCGCCTTGCGCGAGCCGGATGCTGGCGAGGACGGAGAGCGCCATCGTGTCGTACCGGCGCATGCCCGCGAGCAGGCGGCGCGCCTCGAGCGCCTTCGCCGCCGCCGCGTCGAGCTCTCCCTGCGCGAGCAAGCAGCGGGCGAGCTTGATCCGCGTGAGGCCCCCGAGGCGCATGTCCCCCTGCGCGTCGAGATCCCGCTCGGCCTCATGAAGCGTCGCGAGCGCCTCGTCGTACCGGCCGAGGACGTAAAGCGCGCTGCCGAGGCTCCCCCGCGCGGCCGAGAGGATCCGCGACAAACCGAGCCGATTCGCCGCGGCAAGGAGCTCGTGGCAGAGCTCGCGCGCGCGCTCGGCGTCGCCGAGGTCGATGAAAAAGAAGCAGGCGTCGAGGCGCTGCGAGCAGGCGCTCCGCAAGTCACCCGCGCGCTCGAAGATCGCCGCGGCTTCGAGGAAATGCGCGGCCGTCGCGTCGTACCGCCACGCGCGGCTCGCGCGGCTCGCCGCGAGCACCTGGAGCAAGGCCTGCGTGCCGAGCTCGCGGTCCGATGGATCTTCGAGGAAGGGCAGGATCAGGCGCAAGAGCTCCTGCGAGACCTCGTACTGTCCTGCGATGAAGGCCTGGAGGCCCGCGCGGATGGCCGCCTGGATGTACGCGTCGCTCTGCTCGCCGCGCGCGCCGAGCTCCGAGAGGTTTCCGCAAAGCGAGGCGAGCTTGTCCTGCGCGAGGCGCCTGCCCGCCGCGATCGCGAACGCCGAGGCCGCCTCGAACCAGCGCGGCGTCGCCGGTTCGAGCACGCGCATCGCCTCCTCGGCGAGCCGCTCGGCCTCCTCGAACGCGCCCTGCCAGTGCGCAGCCTCGGCCTTGAACGCGAGGCACTCGCCGAGGAAACGCCCCGCGGCGCCCCGCGCGATCGCCCGATCCACGTGCCGGTTCACGGCCACGAAATCGCCGGCTTCGAGCGCTTCCCGCGCCGCGCGATGGTGGTGGACGACGGCGCGCTCGAGGTCGCTGCCTTGATCGAAATGTTCCGCCAGCACGGCCGCGCGGGTCTCGCCCGCGGCTTCGAGCCAGGCGCCCGCGAGCGCATGCCCGACTTCGCGATCCGCGGGCGTGAGCATCGCATACGCCGCCTCCCGAAAGAGCGCGTGGCGGAAGCCGTACTCGCGTTCGTCCGGGAAACGCGCCTCGCGCCGCGCCTCTACGACCTCGCGATCGCAGAGGAGCGAGATCCACTGCTCGACCTCGGCCGGGCCGAGCGCGTCGCCGACGAGCGCCGTGACCCCGCCGCGCCAGAACGTCTCGCCGAAGATCGAGGCCGCGCGCAGGATCCGCCGCGCCTCGAACGGCAGCCGCTCGATGCGCGATTGCACCATCGCGAGCACGGTCTCCGGCAGCGTCGACGAGCCCGAGGACTCGACCGCCGCGCGCGCCAGCTCCTCGAGGAACAGCGGATGCCCCGCGGCGCGATCCACGATGGCCTGCACGTCTTCTTCCCGCGCGTCGTCGCCGAGGCTCCGCCGCACGAGTGTCGCCGCCGCCCGCCGCGACAGGCCCGAGAGGCGCAGGTGGTGCACCTCGCGCTCGGCGAAGATCCCCGGAAAGAGCTCCAGCGTCTCCGGCCGCCCGAGCGCGAGCACGAAGAGCGGCGACGCATGAAGGTTGCGGAGCAAACGATCGAGGAGTTTTACGGTGGGACCGTCGCCCCAGTGCAGGTCTTCGAGCACGAGGACGAGCGGGCGCGAGGTCGTGACGCCCTCCACGAGATCCTCGAACGCGAGCCGGAGCTGATCGCCCATCAGCATCGGATCCCGGCGCGCCGCGCGGAGGAGCTCGCCCTCGTCCGCCCCGGGCCGAGGCGCCTCCACGAGCTCGCCGAGGAACGTGGTGATGCGCTCTCCGTTCACCGGCGCGACGCGTGAATCGAGGAACACACGCAGCGCGTCGTGACGAACCTCGGCCGGCGCTCCATCGCGGATCTTCGCCGCGTCGCGGAGCGCCGACGCGATGAGTCCGAACGACGCGCCCGCGCTCAGCGGCTCGCCTCGCCCGACCCAGATCTCGACCGAGGGCTCGATGCGCCGGAACGACGCGAGGACCTCACGCCCGAGCCGTGATTTGCCCGCCCCCGCCTCCCCCACCACGACCGCGGCCACGGCGCGCGACTCGCCCACGACGTCCTCGAAGAGCCGCTCGATGTACCCGACCTCCCGCTCGCGCCCCACGAACGGCGCGGCCCGGCCCGCGAGCTGCCGCGAAGGTTCGCCCGACGGATCTTCGCCGACGAGCACGTGGAGATCCCCAAGGCGCTCCAGCGCGAAACGCGCGTCGAGCAGCCCGCGTGTCGTCTCGTCGATGACGATGCCGGCCGTGTCCGGAGGCGCGACGCGGATCAGCGCGCCGGCGCGCGCGGCCGCATCGGAGAACAAGGATCCCGCGCCCGCGCTCCCGCGCCCCGTCGTGAGCGCGAGCAGCCGCCCCGCCTCGAGCGCCCGCATCTCGAGCGCGCATCGCGCCGCGGCCGTGGCTTGATCCGTCGCGGCTCCGCGCCCCGCGAGCGCCACGAGGACCGTGCCGTCCCCGAGCGCCTCGATCCGCCCGCCGAGCGGCGCCGCCACGCGCGTGACCGCTTGCACGAGCGCGGGATCACGCCGCTCGAGCACGGTGTCGTCGAGCGGCGAGGTGCTCGGCAAGGGCGGCGCCGCGAGCAGCACGACCGACACGAGCCGGAGCTCCTCGCCGGTGAGCGAAGGCGGCCGCTCGGTCAGGACCGGCCGCGGTCCGAACCGGCCCGGATCGATCGCGCAGAGCGCCGTCGCGACCTCGCTCGCCGGACAGAGCCTCCGCTCGGGATCCTTCTCCAGGAGGGCCGCCACGAGCGCGTCGAGCTCGGGGGGCATGGACGGCACGAGCGAGCGGAGGCGCGGCGCGGGCTCGAAGAGGATCTGCGAGATCACGCCGAGGATGTGGTCTGTCGCGACGAACGGCTTCTGCCCCGTGAGGCATTCGAAGAGCAAGGCGCCGAGCGCGTAGAGATCGGCCCGCCCATCGACGTCACGCGCGCCGCGGATCTGCTCGGGTGCCATGTACGCAGGCGTGCCGACGAGCGCCCCCGTGAGCGTGGCCGTCTGCGTGCCCGTCACCCGCGCGAGGCCAAAATCGATGACCTTCACCCGCGCCGGATCTCGATCGACGAGAAAGACGTTGTGGGGTTTCACGTCGCGGTGAACGACGCCGATCGCGTGCGCCGCCCCGAGCGCCTCCGCGACCGTGCGCGCGATCGTGAGCGCGTCCTCGGGCGCGAGCGGGCCGCGCGTGATGCGCCGCGCGAGATCCTCGCCTTCGAGCCACTCCATCGCGAGCCACGGCCGCTCTCCGGGGAGCACGCCGTGCCCGAGGCAAGCGACGATCGCGGGGTGCGAGAGGCGCTCGAGCGCGGCGACCTCCCGCTGGAATCGTTCCTCCGTCTGCGCGCCCGCCGAGCGGAGGACCTTGAGCGCCACGGGCGTCCCCGAGCCGATGTCCGTGGCTCGGTACACCTCGCCCATGCCGCCTTCGCCCGCGAGATGCTCGATCACGAATCGCTGCGCGACGACCGTGCCGGCTTGCATCGTCCATTCTTACCCGCCTTCGCGCGCTCGGGCCATCACGAGCACGCCCCCGACCTTCCCCACGCGCCGCGCCTCGTGCTTTGCAACGAGGCCCGCGTGAGTACACTCCCGGCCCCGAGGCGGTGAGCGATCGTGACGAACCCGGAAGACCCCAAGGAAGCCCGCGTGGTGGGCCTGAACCCCGTGGACTTCGTGCTGGCGCTGGTCGTCGCCTCGCTCGCGACGGCCCTCGTGCTCCTCGACCGGCTCGTGCTCCCGGCCTTCGCGAAGATGTACGGCGAGTTCGGCAGCAGCGCGGCCTTGCCGTTCGTGACGCGCGCCGTGCTCGGACACGTGACCCCGCTCGGCGGAGCCGCCGGCGCGATCGCGCTCAGCGTGGCGGGAATTTTCGCGCGGAAGAGCGGCAAGGGCGGGATGGCGGTGGGCCTCTTCCTCGGCGGCATTGCGCTCGCCATCGGCGCGGTCGGCCTCTCGATGTACGGGCTCTACGCGCCGATGTTCGATCTCGCCGAGAAGGTAAAACCCTAGATCACCGGCGACGCTTGCGACGCGGACGCTCTTCCTCTTCTTCGTCGTCGTTGTCCTCGGGCTGCTCGCCGATCTCCTTGTTGTACCGGCGCGCGGCGTTGGCCGCCTTCTGCGGATCGTCGATCGGGTGCTCGCGCTTCGTCCGCGCGTAACCAGCCCAGGCGATGCCCCCGCCCACGAGGCCCACGAGGATGCCGCCCGTCGCCGCCGCCGTCGTCCACAGCGGGCGCGACTCCGTGCCGTACTCGTCCTTCGTCGTGACCGTGGACCCGAGGATGATCCCCGCGAGCATCGCCGCGCCGCCCACGATCGCGAGCCCGAGCCCGACCCGGTTCATGGTCACGCCGGTGGCGCGATAGTCGGCGATCCGGTTCGCCGCCTCGGTGTCGCCCGCGATGTTGAAGAAGTCCTGATCGTCGATGGGTGTTTCGCCCTGAAAAACCTGCCAGCGCGTGACGTCGTACGAGCCGACCTGATTCTCGTAGAGCGAGGACGTGCCCACGAGCCGTCCCGACGAATCGCGATGCTGCACCTCGCCGACCTTCGCCTGCGTGACGTACGTGTGCGTCTCGGTCCGGACCTCGACGTTGAGCGGCTCGCCCGTGGACTCGGTGCCCGTCTTGGGCAGATGAGCGCAGCCCCAAGATCCCATCGCAAGGACCATCACGACGGGAACCGCGCTCCACCCATTTTTGCGACGACGCTCGATCTGACTCATGGACCCTCCGGCTTTCCGGGAGAAGACAGCACCGACGAAAGGCTGTCAATGGGTCCGCGAGGAGCTGTATCAGCGCCCTGCGAGCATCGCGCGGAGCGTCTCGTCGAGGTATCGCACCGCGAGCCCCACCGTCTGCCGCTGGCTGTCGGGGCGCGGGCCGAGCACGGGCGCGACTTCCATGACGTCCCCCGCCACGATCCCCACGTCGCGGCCGAGCCGACGGATGAGCTCCACCACGAAATCCGGCTCGAGCCCGCCGGGCTCCGGCGTGCCCGTCGCGTCGGCGAATCGCTCGTCGGTCCCGTCGATGTCATTCGAGAAATAAACGCCCGTCACGCCCCGCGCTTTCAGGTGCGCGACGAGCGCGTCGAGCGTCGCCTCGGGTTTGGCGAGGCACTCCTCCGCCCAGAATTGCCGCACGCCGAGGCTCTGCTCCCAGTGGCCCCGCTCGTGCCGCGAGGCCCGCGTGCCGACCTGCACGAGCCGTCCATCACGCCCGAAGAGCTCGTTCGCGTGGTAGGACCAGGTCGCGAAGCACATGCGAATCCCGAGGCGCTCGGGCAAAAGATCGGTGTGCGCGTCGGGCTGCACGATGCCCCAGCGCTCCTTCGACGGCGGGCGAACACGCGCGAGCGCGGCGGCCACGGGCCAGGCGGTCGAATGATCGCCGCCGATGACGAAGGGTTTTACGGTGGGGTTCAACTGAAACACGAGATCGAGCGCGCGCTCGGCGATCGAGAGCGGCGAGACGGGCAGGCGCTCGGCCACATCGGCGGGGACGTTCGGGTAGAGCGCCTTCCGGGAAGCGGCCTTTTGCGCCTCGCTCAGCATGTCGTCCGAGAGGAGCTGCGGGACGACGAAGACGTCGCCGATGTCGACGATGCCGAGCTCGGCCGCGCGCGCCGGAAAATCCGGCTGTTCTTCGAGCAAGCGCGAGCGGATCGCCTGGGGGCCGAGGTTCGCCCCGCGCCGGAAGCCCGCGCCGACGTCCGAGGGCACGCCGAGGATCACGACGCGCGCCGCGCCGATCCGCGCGAGCGCTTCGAGGTGTTTTTCCTGCACGGCCTCGTCGGTCGTGACCTGGTAGAGCGCGCGTTGCAGGGCGAGCTGTTCGGCGCGCCCGGTCGAGACCAGGTGCAGCCCGCCCCCCGCGGGCCGGAGGAGAACGGCGAGCTCTTCGATCGGCGTCATGGCGGGGCTAGCGTAGGCCAGAAGGCCCCGGCGTGCACTTCGCTCAGCGCGCCTCCGCGGCCCCCCGCTCCGTGACGAGCACGACCTTGCCCTTCACGCGCCGCTCGGACATCGCGGAGAGCGCCGCGCTCGCCTGTTCGAGCGGATAGGTCTTTTCGACGTGCGGCCGGATGCGACCGTCCCGAACCCACCCGAAGAGCTCGGCGAGACCCTCGCGATACAGCGAAGGCTCGCGCATCGTGAACGAACCCCAGAACACGCCG
Source organism: Polyangium sp. 15x6 (assembly GCF_029960785.1). Taxonomy (GTDB): domain Bacteria; phylum Myxococcota_A; class Polyangia; order Polyangiales; family Polyangiaceae; genus Polyangium. The sequence goes on along the minus strand of NZ_JASBQE010000043.1, from coordinate 25,843 downwards.
ACGATCGAGCAGCCCTTCAGCAGCGTGAGGTTCAGCGGGATCTTCGGGATGTCGCCCGCGGCGAATCCGACCACGAGGTAGCGGCCTCGCCAGGCCATCGCGCGCAGCGCCGGCTCGGCGAACGAGCCTCCGACGGGATCGTACACGACGTCCGCGCCGTTCGGCGCGAGCGCCTTCAGCCGCGCCTTCAGGTCTTCCCGGCTGTAGTTCACGACCTCGTCGGCCCCGCGCGCCCGACAAACCTCGAGTTTGTCGTCGCTCGACGCGCAGGCAATGACGCGCGCGCCGAGCAGCTTCCCGATCTCGATCGCGGCGACGCCCACCCCGCCCGCCGCGCCGAGCACGACGAGCGTCTCGCCGGCCCGAAGCGCGGCCCGATCGACCAGCGCGTGATGCGTCGTCCCGTACGCCACGAGCAGCGTCGAGGCCGTGACGGGATCGATCCCGTCCGGCACCTTGATGACCTGCCCCTCGCCCAGCGCGACCTCCTCGGCGAAGCAGCCGTACGGAGCCCAGGCGACCACCCGATCGCCGACCGCGAGCGACGTCACGCCGCTGCCCACCGACGTGACGATCCCAGCGACCTCGCCGCCCGGCGAAAAGGGCAGGCTCGGCTTGAACTGGTACTTGTCCTGGATGACGAGGAGGTCGGGGAAATTGACCGAGGCCGCGTGGACCGCGACGATCACCTGGCCCGCGTCGGGCGTGGGGCTCGGGAGATCCTCGACGACGAGCGATTCGGGGGGCCCGAAGGCCTTGCAAAGGACGGCTTTCATCGTGTGTTCGTGGTCTTTCTAGAACATCGTTCGGCGCGACGGAACGATGTTTCGACGAAGAGCGTCCCATCCGCTGGAGCGCCCGCGGCCCGTCAGGGCGTGAGGTCGAGCACCGCGGCCGCCGCCCCGAAAAACCCTTAATCCTTCCTCGTCGAGTCATGGTCGTCCCTCACCTCGCAAGGGCCGAAGGCTTGCCGCTCGGACACCGAGGCTCCATTTCGAGAATGGGAGTCCTGTGTGGGAGGGAGCAGTCATGAGCAACGGCGCAGAGCGCGATTTTTGTGGAGCCATGCTGCTAGGTGAGCAGTTCCCTGGCGAAAGCCGGGCGGCGATCCGCGAGAGAGCGAAATGGAACCCAGGGGACCGGATCGAGGTGTCTTTCCTGGATGGAGCTCCCTCGGTCCAGGAGCGGGTGAAGACCTTCGCCAAGGAGTGGACCGCGCGCGGCCGCGCGAACCTCCGGTTCGTCTTTCGCCGCAATACAACGAACACGCCGATCCGGATCTCGTTCCGGTGGCGGGGGCACTGGTCGGCGATGGGGCGGGAGTGTTATTTTCCCCCGTTCAACGACAAGACGCGGCCGACGATGAATTTCGAGGGGTTCGACGAGAACACCCCGGACGAGAAGCTGCGCCGCGTCGTCCTGCACGAGTTCGGCCACGCCCTCGGGCTCATCCATGAGCACATGAGCCCTGCCGCGGGCATCCGCTGGAACGAGGACCAAGTCTACGCCGATCTCTCCGGCCCGCCCAACAACTGGAGCCGCGAGGTGATCTACAAAAACGTCATCGCGGTGGACAGGGAGACGAATTTCACGAAGTTCGATCCCTCCTCGATCATGATCTACCCGGTCAAGAAGGAGTGGACCCTCGACGAATTCGAGGTCGGCTGGAACGACGAGCTCTCGGCGACGGACAAGGCGTTCATCCGGCAGCACTATCCGTGACGCGCGGGGAGGGGTTTGCCATGGCCAAGAACGATTGGGCGATCGTGGTGGGCATCTGGCGTTACCACCCCAGTCTCGGAAAGCTGGAAGGCCCGAAGAACGACGCGCAGGATTTCTTCGCCTGGCTGAAGGATCCCGGGGGCGGCGACGTTCCCGAGGTCCAAATCAAAAAGATCCTCTCGCCAGCCGGGGACATGCCGAGGTCACCCGCCGACGCCGAACCGAACGAGGTGACCGTCAACAAGGAGATCGTCAAGGTGCTCGAGGAGCTCCCGAAGGAAAATGGCGTCAAGAAGGGCGGTCGGCTGTATGTCTACGTGGCCGGTCACGGCACCGAGATGCGGGAGCCCGGCGGCCAGGACACGAAGGTCCTCCTGACCGCGAACGCGTTCGGAACCGAGTACAACCACTCCAGTATCCCGAACATCCTGCGGGCGTGCGTCGTCGCGCCCGGCCACTTCGCGGAGGTCGTCCTCTTCATGGACTGTTGCGCGACGCCCGCGAAGGTCTCCGCCGATCCGCCCAAGTGCGACCCCTTCCTGCCGCCCGGCGGATCCAATGCCTCGTTCGTGTTCATGCACGCGGCCAAATCGACCCGGAAGGCGCGCGCGACCGAAATCGGCGGCAAAATGCGTGGCGTCTTCACGCAGGCGCTGCTCATGGGCCTCCGCGGAGGCGCGAGCGACGAACATGGTGTCATCACCGCCCACGCGCTCTTCGACTACGTGCGCAGCAACATGAGGAAGTTGCTCCGCCCCGAGATGCGCGAGAGCGACGATCCGGAGACCTCTCAGATCCCCGAGCTCAAGGAGGAGTCGCGGCTCCTCGTCGCGAACGCCCCGCGGACGAAGTTCAAGGTGGAGGTCCACGTGGGCAAGGCAGACGTCGGCAAAGAGCTGCGGGTCCTCGGCGGCTCGCTCGACGTCGTCTCCAGGCGGATCGCCGAGGCCGAGGTCGTGGAGGAGCGCCTCCCCGCAGGCCTTTACATGGTCGAAATCGTGGAAGGCGCGGGGCGGCGGTCGGAAGTGTTCGAATTGCCCGGCTTTTCCGAGACGGGTGACGCGAAGGTCGCCCTCAACGAAGCGTACCGTACGGTCCAGGTCGGGGACCACCTGGGGGTCACGAAGAAAGATCCGCCGAAGCTCGAACTCATCGATGCCTCCTACAAACCCTACATCACCCTTTCCCGAGAGCGCGACCACACCCTGACCCGGCCGGGGCTCTTCAAGATTCAGGCGTTCATCGGCAACCAGATCCGCGAGAGTTACCTCGTCGTCCGGCCCAGGGTCGTCGCGCCCAGGGTCATGGGAATTTTTTCCACGATTGAACGCCCGAGTGCCAGGAGGCAGCCCCCGGAGGGACCGTACGTCGTATCGGCAATGGCGTCCGCGAGCCGGGCTCCGGGGTTCGAATACACCTTCGGCACGGTGGAGCTCACCATCCCCTCCCCCGCGCCGCTCGCGGCGACCAACGCTCCACCCTCGTACCGCACCCACGCTGCGCGCGAGAGCCGGACCCCGACCGTGAAAATCGGGCGCGGGAGCTCGCTTTTCGTGTGTGTGCGAGATACGCTCACGGCCAAGCCCAACCCGGCCAAGCCCGTCCCCCACCCCGCCGCCGGCCTCCATCTGCGCGATATCGAGGGCCGTTCGCTCGTCGATTTCGAGCGCGCATCCAAGCGGGGGCCCGAAGGCAAGGCGGCATGGACGACGTGCACCGTCGAGCTCGACCCCGGCGTTTATCGCCTCTCCGTCGAGACGCCGGTGGGCACGTTGAGCCAGGCCGTGATCGCGACGCGTGGCCTCCAGACCCAGATCTTCCAGTTCCTCCGCGATTACGGCGACGCGCCGGACAGCCGACGCGCCGACCTGCAAGGCGCCGCGATCTTCCTCGGCCAGGCAGACTTCCGGCCCGGACGATCAGACCTTCGAAAAACCGAGCTCGTGCGGGTCGCACTGCGGGAGCGAGGAGGCACGGTCGACGCCGCAGCCCTCCAAGACTTGCTGACGCAGAGCCGCGCCGAGCCGATGCTCCAGATCATGGGCGCGCACCTCCTGCTCTCCCTCGGAGACCCGACGGAGGACGATCGCGCTCTGCTCGCCCGCGTCCTCCGCCGATTGCGCAGAAAGCTCGGCGCGCACCCCGACGTGAAAGCCCTCGCGCTGCGCGTCGAGGGAGCCACGGGGCGTCCGCGACTCTCGGTGCCGCCGATGCTCCTCGAAAGCTGGCTCGCCATCCGCGAGGCGAGCCTGAAGCAACCGGCCTTGATCCCGGCCGAATCGCTGCTGGCGCAAGTCGAGGGTCATGTCTGGGGGTTCGGGCCCGTCCTCGTCTGGCAGGAGGTGCCGCGCGCCCGCAGGCGGCACACGCGCAAGCGCGCCGCCGAACCTTCGTGAAAGGGGACAGAGGTTCAGGGCGCGAATTTGCGGATCCAGGCATTGTAGCCCTGATCCGTCGTGAGCTCGGTGCCCACGACGAACACCTCGGAAGCGTCGTTCGTGGTGATCCCCTCGCCGTAATCGGCGCCGTCCCCCGTGCCGTTGTGCACGTTGGTCCAGAGCACATTGCCGGCGGAATCGTACTTCCGGGTCCAGATGTCCGTCGAGAGCGAGGGGGTCACTTCGTAGCCCGTCACGACCACGTTGCCGCTCGGGTCGCTGGCCACGGCGTAAATCTGGTCCGGGCCCGCGGGGATCTGGCTCGAATGGGTCCGGGTCCAGAGCTCCTGCCCGTTCGGATCGTACTTGCGCAGCCAGGCGTCGAGGCTGAAGTTCGTGGTCTCGGCGCCGCCGACGAAGAGGTTTCCATCCGGAGCGACCGCGACCGAGAGCGCGTAATCGTCGTTGTGAAGCGCGCCGTCGTGGGTGCGTGTCCACACCTCGGTCAGATCGCCTCCGCTCTCTTGCAGCTTGGTCAACACAACGTCCGTGAAGCCTGCCTCGTTCGTGAAGTAGCCGGCGAGGTAAATGAAAACGCCGTGGATCGCGATTCCCTGCGCCGAGTCGGTCCCGTTGCCTGGCCCGTCCGTGTGCCGCTCCAACACGATCTGGCCAGTTTGGCTGGACAACTTCAGCAAGGAGAACTCGCTCCCCCCGGCGTTCGTCATCATGCCCCCGGCGACGTAGAGGTGCCCCCCGCCCGGCATCGCGACGCCCCACCCGTAATCGTAGCCATGGGCCTCGCCGTCGAAGCTTCGCGCCCACATCGGCTCGCCGTTCGTGTCGAACTTGCGAGCGATGAGGTTCGTCGTCGCGTCGGCCAGGGTCTCGTACCCGACGGCGTACACGTTGCCCGCCGGATCGACCGCGACGCCGTAAATGCCATCGTCGAGGCCCGCCGCCCCGTCGATTTGCCGATACCACATCGGGTTGCCCTGCGGATTGAGCTTGGCGACGAACCCGTCGTAGTGCCCCGGGTTGCCTGCCACCCCCACGATCCCGCCGACGACGAGGTTTCCCTTGTTGTCCAGCCGGATGCTCGTCAACTCCTCGCCCGTCGACCCCGGGACGCCCTGGCTTTCCGTGTAGAGCACCGTGCCCGAGAGGATGCAGTCGTGGTTGCAGCCGTCGCCGTCGACCCCGTTGGCGTCGTCGCACGCCTCGACGGCCGCGTAGACGAACCCGTCGCCGCAGACCGCCTTTTCACACGTGGTCTTGCACGCGCCGGTGTCGCTGTTCAGCCCACCGTCGTCGCACTGCTCGCCCGCGTCGAGGATGCCGTCGCCGCAGAAGCCCACGGAGCCCCCGACGCCGCCCACACCCCCGACGCCACCCACACCCCCGACGCCGCCCACACCCCCGACGCCGCCCACGCCTCCGACGCCGCCCACGCCTCCGACGCCACCGAAGCCCCCCGTGCCGCCGTTTCCGGCAAACCCTCCATCGCCGTCCGAGCCGCCGTCGCTGGTGCCGGGGACCGAGCGGCCGCAACCGCTGGCAGCAGCAAAACCGGCGAAAAGAAGGGCAAGAATCGGCGTGGTGGTAAGTCGCAGTGCCATGGTATGCCCGACATTTGCCACGGGGGCCGTGCTGCCACAAGGCCGAGCCGTGGGCCCGGGACGCGTTTTCCCGCGTCCCGGGCCGTGTCGCCCCCCATCCTGCTTCAGAACGGCATCTCTTCGAGCATCTCCGTTTTCCGCGGCGGCGCGCCGTTCCGCTTGCGCGGGGGACGGGCCGGCGGCGCGGGCTCCGGCACGGCCTCCGGCCCCTCCTGCGGGAGCGGCGTCTCCAGCGGCGCGATGTCGTCGTCCACATCGCGCCGCATCGCCCCCGCGTGCTCGCGCTGCGCCGCCAGCGAGGGGCCGCCCGCGAAGCAGATGTCACGCGCGTGCACCTCGGTCTTGTACCGCTTCTGCCCGTCCTTCTCGTAACTCGACGTGCGCAGCGTACCCTCCACGAGCACGCACGATCCCTTGGCGAGCACCCGCGAGAGCCCCTCGCCTCGCGGGCCGAACACGACCACGCTGTGCCACTCGGTCCGCTCCGTGAGCTCGCGGTTCCGATCGAGGAACGATTCGTTCGTCGCCATGCGGAATTGCAACACCGCGGTCCCGTTCGCCGCATACCGGAGCTCCGGATCCGCGCCGAGGTTGCCGAGTAGTACCACCCTGTTCAAGCCGTCGCTCATGTCGTCCTCCGCTTTCGTCTCTGCCGATTGGAATGGTTTTTCCTGAAATGTGGTATCAGGCCGCCTTCTCCGCCGGCCGCGCGCCCACGCGCGCCTCCGAGCCCGCGATCACCGCGGTGCGCAGGGCCGAGAAGAGCCGCTCGTTCGCGAGCAGCGTCTCCCGCGCGCGCTCGCGCCCCTGCCCGAGGTGCTCGCCGCCGAAGGAGAGGTGCGCCCCGCTCTTCTCGACGATGCCGATCTGGCAGCCGTAATCGATGAGGTCCGAGGCCGCGTCGACGCCCGTCCCCCAGCGGATGTCGAACTCGGCCTCGCGGAAGGGCGGCGCGAGCTTGTTCTTGACCACCTTCACCCGCGTCCGCGAGCCCACCGCCTCGTCGCCGACCTTCACCGGCCCGATGCGGCGCACGTCGAGCCGGACGCTCGCGTAAAACTTCAGCGCATTGCCACCCGTCGTGGTCTCGGGGTTGCCGAACGTGACTCCGATCTTGTGCCGGAGCTGGTTGATGAACACGAGCGTCGTGCCCGTCCGGTGCGCGATCGCCGTGAGCTTGCGCAGCGCCTGGCTCATGAGCCGCGCCTGCAGCCCCATGTGCGCGTCGCCCATGTCGCCCTCGATCTCCGCCTTGGGCACGAGCGCCGCCACGGAGTCGACCACCACGATGTCGACCGCGCCGCTCCGCGTGAGCGTCTCTGCGATCTCGAGCGCCTGCTCCCCGCAATCCGGCTGCGAGACGAGCAGCCGCTCCGTGTCGACCCCGACGGCGCGCGCATACGTCACGTCGAACGCGTGCTCGGCATCGATGAAGGCCGCCACGCCGCCTGCGGCCTGCGCCTCGCGCATCGCGTGCAGGGTGAGCGTCGTCTTGCCGCCGCTCTCCGGGCCGTAAATCTCCACGATCCGGCCGCGCGGGTAGCCGCCGATGCCGAGCGCCGCGTCGAGGGCCATCGACCCCGTGCCGATGACCCTCACGTCCGTCTCCGCCTCGTCCCCGAGCGACATGATCGCCCCTTTGCCGAATTGCTTCTCGATCGAGCCAACGACCGTCTTCACCGTCCGCATCTTCTCCAAGAGCTCCGTCATCATGGGAAAACCGCCTTTCTTGCCCGTTACTTCGACCGCCGCCGAAACCAGTTGCTAAAAAAATCGTTTTTCTTGGTCGGCTAGCGCCGAGCCGCCGCGCCGTCGCGATCGAGCAGCCGCGCCTGGATCGCCTCGGCCACGTGGCTCGCCCGCACCGCGCCGCCGCCGTCGAGATCCGCGATCGTCCGCGCCACGCGCAGCACCTTGCCGTACGCCCGCGCCGAGAGGCCGAGCCGCTCCACCGCTTGCCCGAGGATCGCCCGGCCCGCCGCGTCCGGCGCCGCCACCCGCTCGACGTCGCGCGGCCCGAGCTCCGCGTTCGTCGGGGCGCTCGTCTCGCCCGCCTCCCGCCGCGCCGATTGGATCGCCCGCGCCGCGATCACGCGCCGCCGCACCTCCGCGCTCGCCTCCCCGCGCTCCTTGCCCGCGAGGTGCGAGACGTCCACGGGCGGCAGCGGCACCTGCAAATCGAGCCGATCCAGAAGTGGCCCGGACAAACGCGTTCGATAACGCCGCACGCCCTCGGGCGTGCAAGCGCAGCGGCGCTTCTCGTCCCCGAACAAACCACACGGGCATGGATTCACCGCGGCGACCACGAGCGGCCTCGCCGGGAACGCCACGCGGCTCTGCGCACGACAAATCGTGACGAGGCCGTCCTCGAGCGGCTGCCGCAGCACCTCGAGCGCGCTCCGCTTGAATTCGAGCAATTCGTCGAGGAAAAGGCAGCCGTGGTGCGCGAGCGAGACCTCGCCGGGACGGATCGGATCGCCCCCGCCCACGAGGCCCGCGGGGCTCACGGTGTGGTGCGGCGCGCGAAACGGCCTCGCCTGCGCGAGGCCTCGATCCGAGGGCAAGAGCCCCGCCACCGAGTGGATGGCCGTCACTTCGAGGGCCTCGTCGTACGAGAGCGGCGGCAAGATCGTCGGCAGCCGCCGCGCCAGCATGGTTTTTCCCGCGCCCGGCGGGCCCATCATCAGGAGGTTGTGCCCGCCCGCCGCCGCGATCTCGAGGGCGCGCCGCGCCACGTGCTGGCCTCGCACCTCCGCGAGATCCACGGCCGCCTCCGCGAGGTCTGACGCGAGCGACGGCCGCGGCCCGGCCGACGGGAGATCCTCTTCCCCCGCGAGCGCCGCCACGACGTCGCCGAGGTGATCGGCCACGAGGACCTCGAGCCCCGGCACGCTCGCCGCCTCCGCCCCGTTGTGCCGCGGAACCACGGCGCGCCCGAGCCCCCGCGCCGCCGCGCCGCGCAGCGCCGGGAGCACCCCACGCACGGGCCGGATCGCGCCCGTCAGCGACAGCTCGCCGAGGAACGCGAGCCCGCGGAGCGACTCGCCCGGCACCTTGCCGAGCGCGCCGAGCACCGCCATCGCGATCGCCAGATCGAAGGCGCCGCCGCTCTTGCGTAGATCGGCGGGCGCGAGGTTCACCGTGATCACGTGCTCGTCGAGGGCCACGCCGATCTGCGAGAGCGCCGAGCGCACGCGCACGCGGCTCTCGCGCACGCTCGCCTCGGCGAGCCCGACGAGCTGGAACGACGCCGGCCCGCGACCGGAGTCCACCTCGACGCGCACGGGAGACGCATCGAGGCCCACGAGAATGAAGGTCAGGGCCGTCGCCTGCATCCCCGCCCCGTCTGCGAGCGCCGTACCGGGCCGAAAAATGCGGAAAAACCTGTTTTTTTCGCGCTGCCGGGGGTGGCGGCATGAAGGTCCGCCTGGCGGCCGCCAGGGGTCCCGCCTTCCCGGCGCGCGTGGTAGGGTCGTCGCCGATGGGGCGTCGCCTCGTTCGATCCATGGTCGCGCTCGGGCTGGGAGCGCTCGCAATCGCGGGATGCGACCGGACCTCCCGCGTCCACGTCGAGGGGCGAATCCTGCTCCCCGCGCGCACCGACGCCGCGCTCGTGGTCCCGCTCGAGGGCGCGAAAGGCGCATTCTCCGTGGACACGTCGGGACGGTTCGTCGGGACGTACGGCGCGCTCCATGTACATCCGGATCACATTCCGCTGCTCGTCCACGTCCCCGGCCGTCGCCCGATCGTGCTCGTGCCCGGCCGTGATTTTCGTATCGAGGAGCAGGACGGCTCGTTCCACGCCGAGATCGATCTCGATCCGGCCCGCGCGCTCCTGCCGCGCCCCCTCGCGCTCGCGTGCACGACCGAGTCTTGCACCGCGGATTTGCCTGCGGAGGCGAAGGCCTGCGTCTCCACGGTCGTCGTGCTCGACGGCACGAAGACCACGCTCGTCACGCCCGGCACCCAGCGCCGGGACGACGGCGGCACGCGCCTCCTCGCGTTTTTCCCACTGCCGCGGCAGCGCTCACGTTCGCTCGTCGTCGTGAGCACGTGCGGCGACGAGGCCTACGTCTCGGAGGTCGCGACCTTCGACGGCCCTTGAGACGGCTCGTCCGGGCGGTACACTCCGCGCGATGATTCGTAGGCGTTCGTCAAGTACGCTCCTCCTCGCCGCCGCGCTCGTGGTTTTCCCCGCATGCCGCCGCGACGAGAGCGCCGCGCCGGGCGACGCGGGGACCGACGCCTCTCCGCCGGAAGCCACTTCCGCGGCCGCAATGCCCGCGCCTCCGCCGCCCGACCTCGCGCCCGCGCCCGACGTGCCCTCCGATCGCTCGTTGCCGGCGACCGAACCGCGGCGCTTTTTGGTCAAACGGTTCGAGGATGACCCGCATCTCTCCCACCATCGTGACGCCGTCCTCTCGCATTTCGGGGCGAACGTGGGGCTCCCACTCTCCTTGCAGGTCGAGACCCTCCCGGGCGATCGGCAGGCGCTCCTGATCGAAGACTCGTCACAGCCCGACAAACCGCTCGTGCTGGTCGTCGCCGCGGACGGCACGCGGGCGTGGACGAAGGAAATGCCGCTCGCGGGGATCGTGCCGGGCGTGCGGGAAATGACGGTGGTGCGCGGCCCGGAGTCGTCCGTCGGCGTCGCCTTTTGTGATGCGGCAGGAGAGCTCGCGGCGCTCCGCGCCTGGACCTCGGAGGGCGGGATCTTCGCCGATTACGAGGCCCTCGAGATCCCCCATTGCGAGGCCATCTCCGCGCTGTACTGGCCGGGGCACGGGCACGTCGTCGTGGCCTCGGGCGAAGGTGAGGCGCGCGCCTCGCGGATCGACGAGCGGGGCATGCGCGCGTGGGGCCGATCCGGGCTCACACTGCCATGGAAGCCGGATCCGGGTGCGGCCGTCGGGATCCTGGTCGATGCCGAGGATACGTTTGTCCTCGTCGGCGCGGGCTCGGCCGCAGGGCCTTTGGCGCGGCGCGAGGAGGCCGTGTTCGCCATGCGGTACGACGAGCGCGGCAAAGAGCTCTGGCCCGCGCCCATCGCCGTCGGGCGCCCCTCCGGAAAGGCGCCGAAGCGCCCCACGGCGCGCGTGATCACGACCGGCAAGATGGAAATCGAAATGACGGAGGGATCCACACGGCGAAGGCTCGAGCTTTCGTCCGAGGGGACCGTGATCGTCTTGCCCGAGCGGCGCTGAAGGGCCCGGCCGGCCGGAAGCGACACCGCGACGTCGCGACGTCCGAAACGAGGGAACCATCCGCCCCCATCGTTGGTGGTACGCGGCGACGTTTCATCAAGCGACATTTCGAACGTTGCGACGTCGCGACGTTCGAAATGCGGGAACCATCCGCGCCCCTCGTTCGTGGTACGGCCGGACGTTTGATGATGAAGGGACAAGCAACGCACCGCATCACCGTCGACCTGCTGGAAGCGGCGGCTCGGGGCGACAGGGTGGCGGGGGGCACGCTCACGGATTTCATCTACGGGTGGGTCCGCAGCATCCTCCACGCCGGCCCCGACGTCGACGACGCGGCCCAGGAGGCTTTCACGGCGGTCATCGTGGCTCTGCGCACGCACCAGTACGACGCGTCCGTCGAGGACAAGCACGCGTGGGTCGTCAAGATCGCGGTGCGCAAGGCGATTGACTCGCGTCGGATGCGGGTGCGGGAGCGGGAGCGGCAGGTATCCGAGGGTCTTGGCGCGGACGAGGCCACGGACCCGGCGAGCACGGACCCGATCTCGCGCATCGAGCAAAGGCAACGCGCCGAGCGCGTGAACGACGTGGTGAAGGACCTCAACGAGACCGATCGCGCGCTCCTCTTGCTCCGATACCACGAGGACCTCAGCTACGAGGATATCGCGCAGGCGCTCTCGATTCCGCTCGGGACCGTCAAATCGCGGCTCTCACGGCTTATCGAAAAACTCAAGCTCGAGCTCGGGAGCAACTTATGAAGCACTCGCAGGCGAGGAAGCAACAAACCCCGGCGCCCGCGCCGAAAAAGGGGTTCGCGAAGCTCATCACGCTCTTCGTCCGCCCGCGCAACGACGTCCGCGAGGCGGCGGCCAAGAAGCGCGCCGAGCCGCAGGCGCCGCGCCCGATGCCCGCGCCGTTGGTCCTGCCCGAGCTCCCGCCGAGCGACGCGCCGGAGCCGGCGCCGGCCTCCGATCCGATCCTGCGCTCGGTGCTGGCGGCGCTCGCGCCCGACCCCGACACGCGGGCGCCGGAAGCGCTGCGCGAGAAGCTCGTGACCTGGGCCGAGGAGACGTCGGATCCATTCCCCGAGGAGCTCGATGTCGTCCTCGAAGCGCTCGCGCCACGCGTCCCGGCGCCCGCGCCCTTGCGGGAACGCCTCGTCGCCTGGGCCGAGGAGACGGCCGAGCCCGAGGCCGCCGCGCCCGCGCCACTCGACACCGCCGCGGCGGAACCTCCGTCGCTCTGGAAGAAGCTCCGCCGCTTCGCCCGCGTCCTCCTGGTGCGCCTCCGCAATGCTTCCCGCGGCGCGCGCTGACGTTCTCCGCTAAGCTTCGGCAGATCCATGCACCCCGACGGGTATTTCGCGCTCGTCCTCGATCCGCCCTCCGCCGAGATCCTCCGGCGGCGCTTCTGCACCTTGCCCCGCCCGATCGCCCATCATTGCACCCTGCGGTACGGCACGAAAAACCCGGCCGATCTGCCGCCTCCTTTCACGGCGAGTGACCTCGGCCGCGCTTTCACCCTCGCCGTCACGGGGTACGCGCGGCGGGACGACGGCGGGGTCGAGGCCGTGGTCGTGGGGCTCCTCCTCGAAGACGGGAGGCTCCTCGAACAGGGTTTTACGGAGAATGCCATTCCGCACGTGACCGTCGCGACGGACGGGATCACGGAGCCGGCCACCGCGAACGACCTGCTCCGGGCCGGCTACGAGCGGATCGCCGGGCCCCTGCTCCTCGCGCGGCTCGAACACACGTGGGCGTCGTCGAGCCGGGAGGAGCCGCCGGGCGCCTGATTACTTCCGCAGCTTCTGCAGCGCCGTCCGTGCCCGCGATCGATATCCCTCCACCTCGGTCCCGAGGCCGGCGATCCGCGTGCGGAGCTCCTTCACCCGTGCTTCCTTCTCCAGGATCTGCTTCGTGAACTTCTCCCCGTCGTCCTTCGATTGCGTCGCGGCGAGGTAGCCCCGCAGCCGGCCGAGATCCTGTATGAGCTCGTCGAGATCCGCCCTGCGTTTCGGCAAGAGGCTCGCGCGCGCCTCGGCATCCGTGAGGTGTTTCGCCGCTTCTTCGAGCGCGGCACGCTGCGCCGCGGACAATTTCGGCGCGGCCGCCATGGCCCGCAGCGCCTGCGGGCTCAGCGTACGGATGTCCGTTTGCCGGGACACACCCTCGTCGGCCTCGATGCGCCGCACCTTCTTCGATCGCGGCTCGCTCGCGAACACCGCGAGCGGCTTGTTCGACACGACGTCGAAATCGAGCTCGTCCGCGCCGTTCACGGTCGCGTTGCGCACGAGGTTGAGGTTCAAAAAGACCGTCCGCGCCCCGCCGCTCCGGTTCTCGATCGTGTAATCGACGCGCGTGTGCCGGATGAAATGCTCGACCAGCTGATCCCCCTGGTACTCGACGAGCTGCACCTCGTCCGTGACCAGCATGTTGTTTTGCATGAGCTCGACGTCGATGTCCGTGCCGAACGCGATGAAGCGGGTCTCGCTGGGCTTCAGGCGGTCGATCTGCGCCTCGCCCGCGAAACCTCCGTCGGCGAAGAACGAAATGGGGCCCGCGGGCAAGGTCTGCTTCGTGTCGTTCTTGATGCGCGCCGCGCTCCGGCCGACGTCGCCCGCGCTTCCGAACCACACGATCCGCCGCGCGGAGATCGATTGCTGCAAAAACGGCAGGAGCGCCGAGCCGTGCGCCCGGAGGTCGATCGGAGCGGGCATCGAATACCGGAAGAGCGCGCCCGCTTCCATGCCCTCGGCCTCGGCGATCTTCGCGAGATCCCCCACGGAGAGCACCGTGCTCGATCCGTCGCCGACGCCCGTGCCGCTCCCGTGCCCGATCGTGCCGATCCTACCGACCCCGAGCCCCTCTCCGCGCCCGCCCCCGCCCTCGCCGTAGCCCGAGAGGCCGAGGCCGCCGGCGCCGGCGCCGAACGTATCGCCGATCATCTCGCTCCACATCGCGTCCGCGGTCTGCAGGACGAGCTGCGGGATCGTGGAGAGCGGCTCGCTCGGCGTGAGGAGCTCGCGGCGCGTGTAGCGCGGAGCCGCGAGCGGATACAGGAACGAATCGGGGCGGCCGTTGACGAGCTCGATCTTGACCTTGTTCCACTCCTCGTCCGTGTCGTTGTGCACGAGCGCCCAGCCCTGCAGAATGCCGCGTTGCTCCTTGTTGCTGAGCACCATTCGGTACGTCGAGCGCCACACCGGCGCCTCCGCGACATACCCGAGCGTCACGTCGGACGTGCTCTCGGCGAGCACCCGCAAATCACGACGCGCCGACGCGCCTTGCGGCGAGGCCACGGACGCGCTCGCGCCGAGGCGCGCGCCTTGGGAAGGATCCGTGGGTTTGACGCCGACCACGTCGGACAGGAAAAACTTGCGGATCTCGGCCTCCGTCGTGAGGACGAGCAGCGTCGTCTCTTTTCGCGGCACGCACCGGGCGGGCGCGCCCTCGCCTTGCTTTTTTGCCCCCTCGTCCTCGGCGACCGGTACACACGGGCCCGGCTCGTCGTCGCTCGGGTCGAGCACGTCGACGAGTTTTCCTTTCACGGTCTCGCGCGCCGTGCGGAGCTCGATGCCGCTGCCCTTCAGGCTGCGGAGCAGGTTCGCGTGCGTCACGGGGCCCGATCCGTCGGGCAAACCCGCGAGCGCCCGGCCTTTCTCCACGCTGATGCTGCTCGCGAACTCGATGCCCGCGACGCTCGTCTTCCCGTCGGTCCCGAGCACGACGAGCGTCTTCAGCGCGTCGTCGAGGTGCGAGACTGGCACGGGCAACGCGAGCCCGGCATCACGACCGACCCTGCCCGATCGCTCGAAGTACCCGACCCCCGACTCGTAGAGTCGCACGGTCTTCAAAGGGAGCGGCGGCTTCGGCGCGGTCTGCGCCAGGGCGTGCCCGCTCGTCGCGAGCAGCGCGGTCACAAGGATGGCGGAAAAGTAGCGCGGAGTCGAAAGCATCGAATGGGCCTCGGGGTTCTGGGCGGCAGGGGCAGGGACACGCCGCGCCTGGTCGAGTTCCCCGAAATCTCCGGTTGTCCGCTCGTGCGACCGCGCCGCGTGCGCCCGGGCGGGAATGTGGTAATGACGCGGCACTCATGCGGCGATACAAGACGGTCCTGTTTGATCTCGATGGCACGCTGATCGACTCGATCCGGCTCATCCTCGACAGTTATCATCACACGTTCGCCGTCCACGGCCTGCCTCCGTGCGAGGACGACGTGCTCCTCCGCGGCGTCGGCACGCCCCTCAAGGCGCAGCTCGCCGGCTTCTCCGACGATCCCGAGGCCGTGCTCGCGATGATCGAGACGTACCGGGCCTACAACCTCGCGCATCACGACGCGTGCGTGCGGCCCTACCCCGGCGCGGTCGCCTGTGTCCGCGCGCTCGCCGAGGCGGACGTCAAGATCGCGATCGTGACCAGCAAGAACCGGCACAGCACCCTGCGCGGGCTCGAGGTCTCGGGGCTTCTGGACGCGTTCTCGGTGCTCGTCTGCGCCGACGACGTGACGAACCCGAAGCCGCACAAGGAGCCGGTCGAGCTCGCCCTCGCGCGGCTCGGATCCCGGCCCGAGGACGCGATCTTCGTGGGCGACAGCCTGCACGACATGCACGCCGGGCAGAGCGCCGGGGTCGCGACGGGCGCCGCGCTCTGGGGCCCAATGACACGCGCCCACCTCGCCCCGTCCGAGCCCTCGCACTGGCTCGAAAAACCCGAGGACCTCGTCCCGCTCGTCCTGAGCTGACGTTTTTCGGGCCAAACGAGCGGATTCCTGGGGGAGCGCCGGACTCCGGTCAGGGTTCCCCCGACGAGGGATTCCTGCACCACATCCTCCGTTTTTCGAAGAAGATACGGAGCGACGCGGGACATACAGATCCTTTAGTGTCGTCGTGCCCGGACCCGTTCGCGTGTCCTCCCTCGAGAAATGATGCAACTACCGCCCCCTGACGGAGCGTGTTCGAATACGGCCGATTGTCTCCGCGGGGGTGGAGGAATGGGCGCCCTCATGCGGGCGCACGCGTGGCAAGGCACGGCCTTGGGTGTGCCCGCGGCCTGGGATCGCAGCCTGAAGACGGCGATCCAGATGATCCTGGGCGCCCGGCACCCCATGTTCGTCTGGTGGGGACCGAAGCTCCTCAGCTTTCACAACGACGCGTACGTGCCCATTCTCGGCCAGAGGCACTCGACCGCCCTCGCGCGGCCGGCGTCCGAGGTATGGTCGGAGATCTGGCACATCATCGGCCCCTGGACGGAGACGGTTTTACGTGAAGGGCGTTCGCTCTCCGGCGACGAGGTCCTCCTGCCCGTCGATCGGAACGGGTACACCGAAGAGGCGTATTTCACGTATTCGTACAGCCCCATCAACGACGACAGCGGCGCCATCGCGGGCGTGTTTTGCGCGTGCTCCGAGGAGACGGGCGAGGTGCTCGGGCGCAGACGGCTGCAAAACCTGGGCGCGCTCGGCGCCGCGATGCTCGGCGCGCGCTCGCAGGTCGAGGTCTGCCAGACGGCGGCAACGCACCTCGCCGAAAATCGAAACGACGTCCCCTTCGTTTTGCTTTATCTGCTCGACGAGACCGGCGCTGTCGCGCGCCTCGCGGGGATGTCCGGTTTGCCCGCGGATCACCGCGCGTGCTGGGCGCCGTCGCCCGAGGACGCGGAGGGGCCCTGGCCGATCGGCGAGCTCGAGGCGCAGCGCGGCGGGATCGTCCTCGACGACGTGCGGAGGCGCGTCGGAGAGCTCTCGTGTGGGCCGTGGCCCGAGCCGATCGAGCAAGCGATCGTGCTGCCCATCGAGGATCATGGCCTCGGCCGGAGGGCCGGCGCGCTCGTGCTCGGCATCAGCCCGCGGCTGCGGCTCGACGCTGGATATCGCAATTACCTGGAGCTCGCCGCGGCCCAGATCGGCAGCGCGCTGACGAACGCCGGCGCCCTCGAATCCGAGCGGCGGCGCGCCGAGGCCCTCGCCGAGCTCGATCGGGCCAAGACCACGTTCTTCAGCAACGTGAGCCACGAGTTCCGCACGCCGCTCACCATGATGCTGGGCCCGCTCGAAGAGCTCGCCATGGGCGATCCGCCGCTCACCGAGGCGCAACGGGCGCACGTCGAGCTCGCGCAACGGAGCGCCGAGCGGCTGCTCAAGCTCGTGAAGAGCCTGCTCGATTTCGCGCGTATCGAGGCGGGGCGTTTCGACGCGTCGTTCGTCGCGACGGACCTCGCCCGATTGACCGGCGAGCTCGCCGCCACGTTCCGCTCGGCGATCGAGCGCGCCGGGTTGCGGCTCGGCATCGATTGCCCGCCCTTGCCCGAGCCGATGTACGTCGACCACGACATGTGGGAGAAAATCGTCCTCAACCTCCTCTCGAACGCGCTCAAATTCACGTTCGATGGCGAGATTGTCGTGTCGCTGCGCCCCGCCGGGGATCGGGTGATCCTCACGGTCCGGGACACGGGCACCGGGATCCCCGCGGCCGAGCTGCCGAAGATTTTCGAACGATTCCACCGCGTCCATGGCGCGCGGTCCCGGACGCACGAGGGCGCCGGGATCGGCCTTTCGCTCGTGCAAGATCTCGTGCGCTTGCACGGCGGCGAAATCGAGGTCGAGAGCGAGGTCGGGCGCGGCAGCACGTTCCGCATCCGCGTGCCCACGGGCGCCGCGCATTTGCCGGCGGATCGCGTCGGCGCGCCGCTCTCGCTCGCCTCCACGGCGATCGGCCCGGCGCCGTTCCTCGAAGAGGCCCTCGGCTGGCTCCCCGCGTCCGACGAGCACGTGCTGCATTTCTCCGCGACGAGCGAGCCCACCTCGCGCGAGGCGGCGTCGCGGGCGCGCGTCCTCGTGGTGGACGACAACACCGACATGCGCGAGTACCTGCGACGACTCTTGGCCCCGCGGTGGGACGTGACGGCGGTGCCCACGGGAATGGCGGCGCTCGCGGAGGCGCGGCGCTCGCCTCCGGACCTCGTGCTCTGCGACGTGATGATGCCGGGCATGGATGGATTCGCGCTCCTCTCTGAGCTCCGGCAGGACCCGCGGACGTCCTCCATTCCGATCATGATGCTCTCCGCGCGCGCGGGCGAGGCGGCGCGGGTCGAGGGCCTCGACGCCGGCGCCGACGATTACCTCATCAAGCCGTTTTCGGCCCGCGAGCTCGTCGCGCGCGTCGCCTCCCAGATCTCGCTCTCGCAGGCTCGATCGCAGGCGAAATCACGCGCCGAGGCGGCGAGCCGCGCGAAGGACGAGTTCCTCGCGATGCTCGGACACGAGCTCAGAAACCCGCTCTCCCCCATTCTCACGGCGCTCGAGCTCATGCGGCTGCGCAATGGCTCCGCGCTCGAGCGGGAGCGGGCGGTCATCGAGCGGCAGGTGCAGCACCTCGTGCGGCTCGTGGATGATCTGCTCGACGTCTCGCGGATCGCGCGCGGCAAGATCGAGCTGCGGCGCCGTCCCGTCCCGCTCGCGCAGGTGGTCGCGAAGGCCATCGAGCAATCGAGCCCGCTCATCGAGCAGCGCGGCCATACCTTGCACGTCGCCGTGCCGGAGGAGGGGCTCGTCGTCGACGTGGACGAGATGCGGCTCGCGCAGGTCGTCGGAAACCTCCTGACGAACGCCGCGAAGTACACCGAAAAGGGGGGCCACGTGGAGATCCTGGCCGCCCGCGAGGGCGAATGGGCCACGCTGCGCGTGAGGGACTCGGGAATCGGCATGACCCCCGATTTCCTGCCGCGCATTTTTGATCTCTTCGTGCAAGGCGGCCGGGCGATCGATCGGAGCGAGGGAGGCCTCGGGCTCGGCCTCGCCATCGTGAAAAACCTGACGGAGGCGCATGGCGGGCGCATCGAGGCGCGGAGCGCGGGCCTCGGCCTCGGCAGCGAATTCATCGTCCGCTTGCCGCTCGCCGCGTCGAGGGTGGCCCCGCCGCCGCGCGCCTGGGCGCGGCCCATGGGCGAGGCGTCCGCGTCGCCGTGCCGTGTGCTCGTCGTGGACGACAACCAGGACGCCGCCGTGCTGCTCGCGGAGGCGCTGCGCGCGGCCGGCTACGAGACCCGCGTGGCGTTCGACGGTCCGAGTGGCCTCGAGATCGGCCGGATCTTCCGGCCCGAGATCGCGGTGCTCGACATTGGCTTGCCGGTGATGGATGGCTACGAGCTCGCCGAGCGCCTCCGCGAGCTCTCGCCGTCGCCCCTGCGCCTGCTCGCGCTGAGCGGATATTCGCAGCCGGGGGATCGCGACCGCGCGCGCGCGGCGGGGTTTTACGCACACCTGGTCAAGCCCGTCGACATGGACACGCTCCATGCGGCGCTTCTGGGCGTGCGGCCGCAGCCCGAAGGCAAGGGGTAGGCCCCTCTCCGTCGCGCTGGCCCAGCAAAATCCACCCTGGGCCCGGCCATCGCGCGACCTTCCCCGCGCCGAGACCCCCGAGGGGGGAGGCGCTGACCGCGCTTCGCCATGCGCGGGCCCCCGAGGGCCCCCCCGCTGGGCGCGGTCGCTCGTGTCGGAGGCCCCGAGGGCCTCTTACGCACGCAGCGCCGGTCGTCGCCTGACCCCGGAGCGCCCCGTCTCCCGCCGCGGCTCGCCGTGCTCCCGGGCCTCGCCCCGCCTCGAACGCCCGCGCCCGCGCACATCCAGGGCCCCCGGGGCCCCTTGCATGACCGACCTTCCCCACGACGAGGCCTCCGCGGCCCCCCTGCACGCGCGGCGTCTCCCGGCACGAGGCCTCCGCGGCCCGTTTGCACGCAAGATTCCAACGCCGAGGGGCCTCTCGGGGCCGCACGTTCGCCTTGACACGCCCGCTGTCATGCGACGAGCATGGCTGCGATGCTGGTTGACCTCACAGACTTACTCCAGTTGAACCAGTTCCCGACCGGACGGCGTCGGTACACCTTCTATCGCGTACGGGAGATCGCGCAGAAGCTACACGCGCCCGCCATCGAGACGCTCGCCACGGAGGCCATCGCCGCGGACGAGAAGACCCACGCGCTCGAGCAGCGCTGGGCCACGCAGCGCAGGTCGGGCAAGCGCTCGGCCAAGCAGGTCCGCGACCAGAGCGCGCTCCAGCAAGCCGACATCCGGCTCGACAAGGGCCTGTCCGGTTTGCGTGACGCGGGGGAAGCGCTCATCCAGGGCGCCGACGAGGTCGAGGACGCGGCGCTCATCGCGGACGTCGAGCACTTCCTGCACGAGGTCTTCCCCAATGGAGTCGCGGCCGTGACGGGCGCCCCGTACGACGTGGAGCTCGTCACGGTGAAGGCGATCGTCGGAAAGCTGCAGGGCGATCTCGCGCCGCTCGTGCAGAAGCTCGGCCTCTCGGTCAACGCGGACCGAGTCGCGAGCCTCGCGCAGAAATACGACGAGGCCTTGAAGAAGGTCGACAACCTCGAATTCGGCGTCGTGAAGGCCGCGCGCGAGGTCGGGCAGAACTATCTTCTGCGCATCGTCGCCAAGGTGCTCGGCACGTACGACGAGCCGACGGAGCACCACGCGCAGATGCGGAGCGCGCTGCTCGCGCCGGTGGTGAAGCAAAACGAGGCGATTCGTCACCACATTCGCACGCGCAGAAGCGCGCCCGACGTGGATCCGAACACCGGCGAGGAAGAGCTGTCGGAGGAGACGACCGAGGCGCCCGCGGCGCCGGGAGGCTGAGCGGGGTCTCATCTGGGACCGTGGAGCCGGGGCGCTGCCCCGGACCCCGCGGGGGCTGTTCGCCCCTCGACCCGAACCAGGGCAAGCCCTGGACTCGGGGTGGAAGAACTGCGCTCCGCGCAGTTCTTCCAACGGGCCGGTGGCAAGACCAGACACAGCGTTGCCAGTCACGGCGGTCTCGGCTGGCAGGGTCGTCGTTGGTCTTGACCCGGCTCGTTCGATGAACTGCGCATCGCGCAGTTCATCGACCCCGAGTCCAGCGCTTGCGCTGGTCCGGGTCCAGGGGCGGATAGCCCCTGGTGGGGCCTGGGGCAACGCCCCAGCGCAACGCCTCCCAGATGAGATTCGTGGCCGGTGCTGCTACCGCCTGCCCCAGAATGCCACGAGGTCCGGCAGCGCGGTCGTCGAGAATTGAATGAGGTGCAGCATGTGCGTGTACGGCCCGGTGCCGCTGTACCCGCGCACGTGCAGCTCGCCGCGGTGCGCCTCGGTGAGCGGTTCGAGCGGCTTCATGTATGCGTTCGGCACGACGTGTTTCATCGCCGGGACGTTCGGCAAGGGCTGAAAGACGTTCGTCGCCGTGCGCGCGACGCCCACCGATTCGAGCACGAAATCGGTCGTGCGGTGCGCGTTGTGATAACCGTACGTCTCGATCTCCGAGTGCACGATCGTGAGCAGAGCCTTGCTCTCCACGGCCCTCTTCGCGAAACGCCGGGTGGGCTCGATCTGGTCTTGCTTGAGCGCCTTCGAGTGCGGGTCGTATCCGCAATGGATGGAGTCGACGAGGACGATCGCGTTGATTCGATCGAAAAACTCTTCGTGCTGGAGGATCTTGATGATGCCTCCGTAGCCCGAGCTCCAGGCCGAGAGGCCGATGCGACGGAGGCGGGCGTTCTTCAATCCACGCGCGACCATGACGTCCTGCGCGCGGGAGAGGATGAGCCGGAGGCCTGCGGGATCGGCGAACCGGTCCTCGTAGACGCCCGAGCCGACGCCGAGGTTCAGGATGGCCACGACGGCGTTGACGCCCGCGAATCCGTAGTTTTCCTCGACGAGGTCGGTGTTGCCGTTGAGGTGCAGGACGAGGTCGTACTGGCCGTCCTCCGAGGACCACGACGGCGGGAACATCAAGAGCCCGCCGGCGAGCGGCGCGCGCCAGGAACGATCGAAATGGGCGTCCGCGCGCTCGCCCGGCTTCGCGGTCGCGACGGGCGTAGGCGCGGGCGGCGATTCCTCGGCGAGGACCGCGGGCACCGTCGCGGGAGATGCGCTCGCGGGCGGGGGCGGAGGCGCGGGCGGGGAAATCGGCGCCTCGACCTGCACGGCCGCCGAGGCCATGGGCGCCGATCGCGAGCCCAGCAACAGGGACGCGAGCCCCATCGCGAGGAGCGCGAGGCCGCCGAGGGCCATCGGGGCGCGGGCACGGCGAAGCATGCGGTCAGAGATCAGCAGACCGGATTTTTCGCGCTTGTGTCAAGGGAGAAACGCGCGGCTATGGGCCGTGGACCCCAGAGCCGCGCGGGGTCACGAGCGCGCGCGGCGCCGCTCAGGCATTGAGGTCGGCCGAGACGATCGGCGCGGCGACGGGCGCGAGGAGCGCATCGGCGCAAGGACGCACGACGTCACGCAAAGCCTGCCGGCGGAGGGCGCCAAGTTGCTTGGAGGACAAAAGACCGACGTCCTCGGCGACGACGGCGCGACGGATCGACGGGTCCGCGGACGCGGCCTCGATCGCCCGATCGAACGCGGCGCGCGCGAAGCGGCGCGTGTCCTCGTCGGCGCCGGCGAGCAGGAATCGCAAGGTGCGCCAGGCGAGCTCGGCGTGGCGCTGCTCGTCCTCGGCGATCCGCGCGTGGACCTGGCCGAGGACGGGATCACGCACCATTCCCGCGAGCGCGAGCGCCTCGGCCGCGCCGATCGTCTCGCCCACGCAGGCCTCCTCGATGAGGGAGCCGAGCACCACGCGGAGATCCGTGTCGAGCGGGACCCCCGTGAGATCGAGCTTCGAGGGGCCGATCGGGCGATCGGCATACCGGCTCGCGAGGGCATACCCGACGCGAGCATGCTCGACCTCGTCGGCGGCGGCCTGTTGCGCGGCGAAGAGCAGCTCGGGCGGCGCGCCGAGGGCCATGAGCTGGAGGGTGAAACGCGCGAAGCTCGCGACGGACGCGTGCTCGAGCGCGGCGATCTCGGTCCACGCCTCGGCGAGCGCGGTCCGGACGGCCGGATCGAGCGTCTCCGTGTCGGGCGTGATCTCCGCGAGGATCCAGTCGACGCGGTTCGAGGCGGGCGCGGTGCGGGCCGCGCCGGCGACGAGCAAGGGCCGGCCGATCGCGCAGTTTTGCGTCTCGCAGTTGAACGTGCCGGCCTCGCCGACCGTGCTGTACGGGAGCGTCGCGCAAGAAGAACCGGCCATGCAATCGGCGTCGACGCGGCACGTGTCCGTGTCCGCGCGGCAGGCGAGGCCGATCTGCTGGAAGCAGCCGTCGTTGAACGAGGTGATGCCACACTCGCCGCTCGCACAATCGGCGTCGGTCGCGCATTTCGCGATGGCCGAGCAGCGCGACCAGGAGACGTCATTCTCGACGACGCCCTGACAGACGCAGACCGAATCGGCGCCGCACTCGGCGTCGTTCGCGCAGGAGTACACGCAGCCGCAGGAGGGCCCGGGGACTTCGAAGTTCCCGTCGTGGTGGATGCACTTGCCATGGGGCTTGGCCGTGCAATCGGCGTCCGACGTGCAGTCCTTGTACATCTCGGTGCCTTCGCAGGCGGCCGCCTGGATCGTGGGATCACACGCGACGGCCGCGGCGCGGTGGATCGTGCCGTCGTCGCAGCGGATGTAGCCGCTGTCCGTGCCGTCCGCGAGCAGAATGGGCGTTCCGCCGACGCAGCCGGACGAACCGCCGGAGCTCGAGCTCGAGCTCGTGCTCGTGCTGGAGCTCGCCCCCGAGCCGGCACCACCTTCGCCGCCGCCATCCACGGTCGATCCGCAGGCGATCGCGGAGAGGCCGAGGGCGGCGAAGATCGAGAGGCGCAACGAAAGAAAAGCAAGCCGATCATGCATGAGAGTTCCTCCTCGTGGAGTGGAGAGCCCGATCGTACGGCGCCCGTGGCCCCAAAGGAAGGAAGGATGATGTCGAGATCCGGCGCACCCTCGCGCCCGCATCGAAAGCTCGCGCGCCGGCGCGGCGGGCGCTACCCTCGCGCGCCGTATGCTGAAAGCTTCCGACGTGGTGGCGGGTCGCTTCGAGATCGAGGCCGTGCTCGGCGAGGGCGGCATGGGCGTCGTGTATCGCGCCCACGATCTGAAGCTCGATCGCAAGGTCGCCCTGAAGACGCTCGCAGCCGGCGACGAGGAGGCGGCTGCGCGCGCGCTGCGCGAGGCGCGGGCCGTCGCGGCGCTCGATCACCCGAACGCGATCGCCATCTACGACGCGGGCGAATGGGAGGGGCAGCCCTTCATCGCGATGGAGCTCGTCGAAGGCGAGACGATGCGCGCCTACGTCGGCGACCCGAGCGTGCCCGTCCGCCGCAAGATCCGCTGGCTCATCGACGTGGCCCGCGCGCTCGCGGCCGCGCATCGGGCGGGGATCGTGCACCGGGACATCAAGCCGGAGAACGTGATGGTCCGGCGCGACGGGCGGGTGAAGGTGCTCGACTTCGGCATTGCGCGGCGCAGCCAGGCGCCCGTGGATCCCGCGGGCCCGACGGCGAAGCCGAACGCGGCGTCGCTCGCCACGACGGGCGGCGTGCTCGGGACGCCGATGTACATGGCGCCCGAGCAGGTGCGCGGGAAGGCCGCGGACGGGCGGACGGATCAGTTCTCCTGGGCCGTGCTCGGCTACGAGCTCTGCGAGGGGACGAGGCCGTGGGACGCGCACGACGCGCTCTCGATCGTCGCGGCGATGATGTCGGAGCCGCCGCGGCCGATGCAAGCCGAGGGCGTGCCGGCGGCGCTGCGCGAGGTCTTCAGCCGCGCGCTCGGGCGTCTGCCGGCGGAGCGATACGGATCGATGGACGACATCGTGGAGCTGCTCGAGCCGCTCGCGGAGGAGGCGGATTCGAAGGGGCCGAAGGGCGAGCCGCGCGTGGCCCCGCGGCCTTCGCCCGGCTCGATCACGGCGGGGCGTTACTCCACGCAGGAGCTCGGGCAGGCGATCGCGCTCGCGCTCGAGCGCAAGGCGAAGATGGAGGCGGAGGGGCGCAAGTACGCGTATGCGGATCTCGCGGCGGCGGCGCGGGAAGTCGGGGTCGCGGAGGAGGAGCTCCGCGCGGCGCTCGTGGCGCTCAGGCCGGCGCTGGATCCGGTCTCGCCGGCGACGCCTTCGGCCCCGCCGGCGACGCCTCGGGTCCCGGCGGAGGGGCCGGCCGCGCGGCGGGCCCGTCAAAAGCAGAGGCTCGTCCGGCACGCGGCGATGTGGGGCGTGTTCAGCGTGTTTTTTTTCCTGCTCGACATGCTGACGGCGGGAGGCATGTGGTGGTTTTTCCCGGTACTCGGCTGGGGCGTGGGGCTCGCCGCGCACGCGGTGAAGTATCTGACCCCGGTGGATCCCACCCCCGAGGAGGAAGAGGAGCTGCGCCTCTGGCATGAGATCCGGCGGGAGAAGCTCGCGCGAAAGCGCGGGGGAGAGCGCATGCGGATCGCGGCCGGAGGCAAACGCATCGAGGAGCTGCCGCGGCCCGAGAAGGACGCGCGGGAGGCGGAGGAGGGCGCGGAGCTCGCGGCGCTCGCCGAGGAAGAGGCAGGCCTGCGGGCAGCGCGCGGCGAGCGTCGGCGCCGGGCGCGTTGAAATACGAGAACGATAAGGGAAGACAAACCACCACCAGAATATTCTTCTGTCATGGAACGCCGCTCCAATTGACTGGGAGGTCGGGCGACCGGGGACCAACGACGCGGACGGAAGTGTACGGCACGGAAAAGGCGTACCTTTTTTCTTGTGAACGGCGCGGGGGTGCGTTCCAATGCCGGCGCATGGAACGACGATGGTTGGCTCGGCCGGACAGTGAGATCCGGCGCACACCGAACCAGGGGCGCGCGGCGTGGGCCGCGCTCGGGCTCGCGGCAGCACTGGCGAGCATGACATCTCCCGCCGCGGCGGACGCACCGAAGTCGGGAGGAGCATTACCTGCGAAGCCTGCCGCGCCGGCCGCGGCGCCCCCGGCCGCAAAGGCGCAGGCCACACCGGCGGCTCCACCGGCGGCGCCTCCCGCCGCTGCGCCGGCCGCGCCTCCGGCAGGCGCCAAAGCACAGGCGGCGCCCCCTGCGGCGACTCCGGCCGCGCCT
>NZ_JASBQE010000042.1 GCF_029960785.1 Polyangium sp. 15x6 | reverse complement strand
GGCGGCGTTGGCGGCACGGGCGGCACGGGCGGCACGGGCGGCACGGGCGGCGCGGGCGGCGCAGGCGGCGCGGGCGGCGGGGGCGGCTCCGAGGAGGCGAAGCCCGTGACCGTGCCCATTTCGGAGATGGGACACGATCGGCTGTACGGCGTGGCGTTCGACGCGCAGGGCAACATCTACGCGGCCGGCAACACGGCGGCGAGCACGGCCGCGGACGCGGATTTCTCGACGATCGTCGTGAAATTCAAGCCGACCGGCGAGATCGATACGACGTTCGGCAATGGCGGCATCGCGACGCACAACGCGGCCGTCGGGACGAACGGCGAGGTGACGCGCGGGATCGTGGTGCAATCGACGGGGAAGATCGTCGTCGCCGGCACGATCGAGCACGCAGGCGCGGCGGACGCGCGGGATCGTGACATCGCGGTGACGCGGTTCAACGCCGACGGGACGCTCGATACGAGCTTCGGGACGAACGGGGTCGCCGTGCTCGATCTGAGCGAGGGCGAGCTCGTGGGCAATACCTACGTCGCGGATACGCAGTGGGGCCTGAACGTCTACACGGACGATCGGCTGCTCGTCGTCGGCGCGCAGAAGGCGCCCGGCCGCACGGACACCGATTTCGCCGCGGTGCGCCTGAGCGCCGACGGGGCGATCGACAATGCTTTCGGGACGAACGGCGTCGCGCTGCTCGACATCGCCCAGCAGAACGCGACCCCGAAGTCGGGCCGGATCCTCGCCGATGGCAGCGTCATCCTCGCCGGGTACAACCGGGACGCGGACAATATCGTGTCCCCTGTGATCTACAAGCTCGACGGCGCGGGCAAGCTCGATACGACCTTCGGCGTGGGCGGCGTGTTCAACCAGGTCGTGCTCGCTTCGGTCGCCGAGGCTTACGACGTGGTGCCGCAAGGGTCGAACTTCGTGACCGTGGGCTACGGTTCGAATGGCGGCGGCGATAACCTCGACTGGCTGTCGCTCCGCATCACGGCCGACGGCAAGCTCGATACGACGTACGGCCAGAATGGGTACGTCCGCGTCGACCTGGCCGGTCAAAACGACAACGGCCGCGCGCTGATCAGCCTCGGCGACAAACGCTCGCTGCTCGTGGGCGGCGGCAGGCCCACGGCCGACAACGTCGACGCGATGGTCGGTGTGCTGACCGAGAACGGGGCGGTCGATACGACCTTCGCGCCGAACGGCTGGAAGCAATACGATCTCGGCGGGGCGGCCGATATGTTCTGGGGCGTGGCGCTGTCGCCCGACCAGAAGCACGCGGCGATCGTCGGGACGAAGTCCGTGGGCATGGGCCCCGGGAACGACGACGGCGTGCTCCTCCTCCTGCCCGTCGGGAACTGACGTCGCCGTCCCTCGTAAGCCGATCCGAGATGTGAGAGCGTACGGTTTGTCGCCGTCGCCGGGGGTTTGTCAGGCCCGGCGCGGCGGTGAGCCGCGCACAGGCATCCCCGTCATTGCTTGTTCGTCGTCTGGCCGAGGCCCGAGGCGATCTCGGGCAGGATCCCGAGCCTGACGTAGATCGGCCTCGCCGCGCGGCGCAGCGCGGGTAACTTCCGCAAAAAAACCGCCACGCCGACGAGCGTCACGAAGCCGCCGAGCCGCACCGTCATCGGCGCGCCGAGACGCGCGCCGAGCCAGCCCGCCGCGAGGCTCCCGAAGGGGGCCATGCCGAAGAAGGCCATCGTGTAAAAGCTCATCACGCGGCCACGTTTGTCCTCGTCGACGAGCGTTTGCAGCAGCGTATTGCTCGCCGCCATCTGCACCATCATGCCGCCGCCGACCACGGCCATGAGCGCGATGGAGACGGGCAGCCACCTCGAGAACGAGAATGCGACGAGCCCCGCGCCGAAGAGCGCGCCCGCGATGACCAGCATGCGCCCGAGGCCGAGCACGCTGCGGCGCGACGCGAGGAGGAGCGCGCCCGCGACGGCGCCGATGCCCGAGGCGCCCATGAGGAGGCCGAGGGAATGGGGGCCGCCGCCGAGGACACGCGCGGCGAAGAGGGGCATGAGCACGGTGTACGGCACGCCCGCGAGGCTCACGAGCGCGAGCAGGAGCAGGAGGGCGCGAATGGGCGCGAACGAGGCCACGTAGCGGAAGCCTTCGCCGAGGTCCGCGAGGATGCGGCTCCGCGCGGCCGCCGGCGCCGCGGGCCGCAAGCGCATCATGAGGAGCGACGCGATGACGCCGAGATAGCTGATGGCGTCGATCAAAAAGCAGGTTCCCTCGCCGACGGCCGCGATGAGCACGCCTGCGACGGAGGGGCCGAGCAGCCGAGCGGCGTTGACCATGGAGGAATTGAGGGCGATCGCATTCGCGAGATCCGCCCGGTCCTCCACCATTTCGACGACGAACGCCTGCCTGGCCGGCGTGTCGAAGGCGTTGATGAGCCCCTGGAACGCCGAGAGCGCGAGCACGTGCGCGACCGTGATCGTGTGGGTGAGCGAGAAAAACGCGAGCAGGGCCGATTGCACCATCGCGAGCACCTGCGTGACGACGAGCATGCGGTGGCGGTTCCAGCGGTCGACGAGCACGCCCCCGAACGGGGCGAGGAGGAACGTCGGGATCTGGCCCGCGAAGCTGACGAGCCCGAGCATCAGCGCGGAGTCCGTCAGGCGATACACGAGCCAGCTCGTGGCGACGCGCGTGAGCCACGTGCCGATGAGCGAGATGCCCTGCCCGAAGAAAAAAAGCCGATAATTGCGGTGCAGGAGCGCCCGTCCCATGGCCCGCAGCGTCGATTCGCCGGGCGCCTTCGAGCTCACGAGGCAGATCCCTCAGGTGTACAGGCGCGCATCATGCGTGGTCGTGGATGAGCAACAAGCACGCCAGCGCCGGCGCGAGGTCGGCCTCCCGCGCTGAAGCCTCAGGCTGCGCGGCCGCGCGAGAGCCGGAACGCATGGGTGATCGCCGCCTGCAAATTCGCGCAGGTGACGAAACCCGAAAAGTCAGCGCCGATATCCACGAGGGTGCGCGCCACCTCGGAGCGAATGCCGCTCAAGATCATCTGCGCGCCGAGCAGGCGCACGGCGTGCGCGGTCCGGACGAGCGCGGCCGCCACCTGTTCGTCGAGGTCGACGACGCCCGTGACGTCGAGGATGGCCACGCGCACGCGCCCGCCGCTGATGCCCGCGAGGAGCACCTCGAGCACCCGGTCGGCGCGGTTCGCGTCGATCGCGCCGATGAGCGGCATGGCCACGACGTCGTCGCGGATCGGGACCAGGGGTGTCGAGAGCTGGCGCAGGCGCTCCTCGCTGGTCTGCAGCGCCTCGAAGGCCCGCTTCTGCTCGGTCATGTCGAGGATCTGCGAGATGAAATGGACCGGCGCGCCGTCCTCGTCGCGCACGAGGGCGACGTGGAGCAGGACGTGGATGATCGAGCCGTCCCGGTGGATGTACCGCTTCTTGAGCTTGTAACGCGGGATCTCGCCGCGGATGGTCTTGCCGACGAGCTCGATGTCGGTCTCCAGGTCATCGGCGTGCGTGATGTCCTGGAAGCGGAGCGCGAGGAGCTCCTCGGACGTGTATCCGAGCATCTCGGCGAGCGCGCGATTGACGCTGATGAACCGCCCTTCGAGGCTGACCGTGGTCAGCCCGATGGGCGCGCAGTCGAACATCTGCTGGAATCGCTCGGCATTGAGGTGCCGCTCCCGGTCGGCGAGCGCGTGTTCCTCGATGAGCAGGCGCGCCTCCTCGACCTGGGCGCGGAGCGCCTGGTTCTCGGCGAGCAGCTCGGTATTGCGGCGCTCCAACTCGACGTAACTGGGCGCACTGTAGCTGAGGATGTTGGTGCTCATGGTCCCGGTGCGGCGAGGAATGTCGGCCCAGGATACACCCCCTTGCGCGCCTCAGGAACTGTCTGAATTGGTAATGTTTAGTACGATGGCGCCTGCGGTTGCGGAATTCGTGTGGTTACTTTCTGCCAAACCATTGACGAAGATGACAATTGCAGAAAGGCTGAAATTCCTACGTCCGCAGAACCGCCCCGCCTCCGACCGCGTCCACGACGCGCACCCCGCCCGGGGGAAAGCCGATCGCCACGAGCCGCGGCGCGCCCTTCGGTTGTGTATGATAACGCTTCCACACCGGCGAGACGCCGCCGCCGTGCCGCCGAAAGACCTCCCGCTCGGTGACGAGCCAAGGGACGCCCTCGTCGTCGAGGCCCATCGCCACGGGGATGCCCTCCGCCTCGGAGGCCTCGACCGCGGAGCCGCCGCGATCGAAGCGCATCATGACGCCGACGCCCGCGGCCCACGCCTCGCCCTCGGCGCCCGCCACGCAAAGGAGCAAGGCGGGTTTGTCGTTCAAGCTCGCCGCGGAGGAGCGGACCTCCTGGTCGTATCCAATCCACAAGGCGCGCGCCTTCTTGCCGCGCAAGCTGCCCGCGACGAAGAAGCCGAGCGGGCCCGAGGCAATCGCGGAGACCTCGCCGCCGAGCGGCAAGAGCAGCGGTTCGGCAAAACGCACGCCGTCATTCGAGAGCCAGAGCTCCGGCCCGCCCTCGCCCGCGTCGGCCGTCACGACCCCGAAGGCGCGGCCGTCGCCGAGCGCCGCCACGATCGGGCCGACGGGCCCCTCGTCCGCGCGCCTGGGCAACATGCCCTGCACGAACGATTCGCCGCGCTGCAAGAGGACGTGGGCCGGGCCGACGAGCGCGATGCCGCCGCCCGGGCCACGCACGAGCCATCGCGATGCGGCGATCTGCGCTCGATAGGGTCGGGGGACGTCGACCGAGAACGTGCGCGGTTCCTTTTTGGACAAACCATGCAGCTCGCTGCCCGAGCGCGCGAATCCCCAGGGGCCCGGGAGGAACACGACGCCGCCCGGCTCCAGGAGGAGCGGTTTTTCGCTCGTGGTCCGCGGCGGCGCGAGCGCGTCCATCGCCGCGAAGACCTCCTCCTCGGACGGCAGAATGCGCGTCTTGCGGAACGAGGTCATCGGCTGATGCTCGCGCGCCGCGATTTCGATCCACCGCGCGGCGGCCGCTTCGAGGGGCGGGAGGAGCGCCTCGGCGAAGGCCTCGATCGAGGGGAATCGCGGCGGCGAGCCCTCGAACATGGATGCGCCGAGCAATTTGCGAGCGTGTGGCTCGTAAAACGTGGCGCCGTCGAGATCCCACGTGCCCTCGGGCAATACAGGCGAGGCGCCCTGCCGGAGCGCGAGATCGATGGCGCCGAGGAGCTCCTCGGCCGCCAGAAAGCCGCGGTGGAGCTTCTTCGCCGTGCGCAGGCTGCGACGCTCGCCCACGTACCAGGAGGGCATCGAGCGGCACCATTCCTCGCCCGTGAGCATGAACCAGATCGTGGAGGCGAGCGCGTGTACGTCGGTCCACGGGCCGACGAGCGGATTGCGCCGCGCGGGCGCGACCGACGAGAGCGCCTGCTCGGGGCCGCCATACCCGAGCGTGATCCCCTGCACCGTGGCGAGCGTGAGGCCGTCGACGCGCGCGATGCCACAATCGGCGATCTTCGGCGTCTCGTCGTCGAGCGGGCCCGCGACGAATACGTTGTCGGGCTTGAGGTCGCGGTGGAGGATGCCGAGGCCGTGGAGGACGCGGACCCCTTCGAGCATGCCACGCGCGAGGCGAAACGCGCGCACCGGATCCACGCCCGTCTCGCGAGCCTTGTACACGCGGTCGGTGAGCGTCGCGCCCTCGCTCGACGCTTCGACGTATTCGAGCGCGATCCAGGGCAGCACGAGGGGCGATTCCCCATCGAGCGCGACGAGGGCGCTGCCGTGCCCGTAATAGCCGATCACGAATTCGCTGGGCGGGACGAGGTTCTTCACCCGATCGAGCGCCTCGATCTCGCGTCGGGCGAGATCCCGGCTCGTCATGCCCA
This sequence comes from Polyangium sp. 15x6, assembly GCF_029960785.1. GTDB lineage: Bacteria > Myxococcota_A > Polyangia > Polyangiales > Polyangiaceae > Polyangium. The sequence continues at coordinate 97,984 of NZ_JASBQE010000042.1, read as the reverse complement.
TCTGCGAGAGGCCCTGCTCGGTCCCGGGCTTGACGAGCTTCACCGCGACCCGCGAGGGCGCGAGCTCCGAGAGTCCGGGCGCCGCCGAATCCGCGTCACGCTCGGCGAGGAATACGGCGGACATTCCGCCGGAGCCGAGCCACTGCACGAGGGAGAGGCCCGAGGGCTCGCCGGTCTCGGGATCGACGAGCGCGGGTTTGTCGTCGGCGAGATCGGTGAGCTCGAGGTCGGTGCACCGCAGAACGGGAATCATGGGCCGCCGGCACGATACCTTGCCGCGCGGCGTCAGGGAAGCCGGTTCAGAGGCGCATCCGGCCTTCGATCACGAGCACCGCGCCGCCCGCGAGCAGGACGCGATCGCCTGCGAGCGTGCAGTCGAGCTCGCCCCCACGCGTGCTCACCTGCCGCGCCCGGAGCCGCGCGCGGCCGAGCGCGGAGGCCCAGAGGGGCACGAGCGTGCAATGTAGCGATCCCGTCACGGGATCCTCGGGGACGCCCTTCGCCGGCGCGAAGAAGCGCGACACGAAATCGACGTCCGCGTCGATTCCCGTGCCCTTCGCGGTGACGCCCACCGCGAACGTGTCGAGCCCTGCGATCTTCGCCATGTCGGGCCGGAGCGCGCGCACGTCCTCGGCGCTCTCGAAGACGGCCACGATGTCACGCGCGGCGTGGGCCGCGATCGGCCGCTTGCCGAGCGCCTCGGCGAGCGCGTCCGTCACGTGCGCGGGCGCGGGCGGGCGCGCGGGCAGGTCGATCGAGAGCAGGCCCTCGGCGCGCCGCACGACGAGCTCGCCGCTTCGCGTGTGAAACGAGACGAAAGGGAGGTCCGGCGAGAGGAGCTCGAGGACCACGTAACCCGCGGCGAGCGTGGCGTGTCCGCAGAGGTCGACCTCGACCGAGGGCGTGAACCAGCGCAACTCGTGGCGCTCGCCCTTTCGCACGATGAATGCGGTCTCCGAGAGGTTGTTCTCCGCGGCGATCGCCTGGAGCGTCGCGTCCGGGAGCCACGCGGGCAGGGGACAGACGGCGGCGGGGTTGCCGGCGAAGGGGCGGCGCGTGAAGGCGTCGATCTGATAGAGCGGGATCTCGGTCACGGGTCTCCTCCGAGGAGACCTTTACCACGATACGTTGGAGGAGACATCGGTCGCATTCGCGCGGAGGGCGAGCGCCTCGGGCACATGCGCCCCGTCCACCGGCAAACGTACGACGAATTCGCTGCCCTTGCCCTTGCCGTCGCTATGGGCCGTGACACTCCCGCCGTGGAGCGTGACCATGCTGCGCACGATCGCGAGCCCGAGCCCGAGCCCGCCTTGCGAGCGGTCGAGCGCTTGTTTTTCCTGGGTGAAGAGGTCGAAGACCTGCACGAGCATCTCCGGCGCGATCCCGATGCCGCTGTCCTTCACGCGCAAGACGACGTCCGCGTCCTCGCGCGAGGCCGTCACCACGATTTGCCCGCCGGGCTCGGTGTATTTCGCCGCATTCGTGAGGAGGTTCGAGACCACCTGCGCGAGCCGCCGGGGATCCCCGTGCACGGCGAGCCCCTCGCGCGGGACCGAGAGCGTCAGGCGGTGCGCACGTTGCTCGAGGAGCGGGCTCGCCATTTCGACGGCCCGTCCCACGACCTCGCTCATCTCGATGTGCTCGCGGGTGAGCTCCACCATGCCGCGCGTGATGCGCGAGACGTCGAGCAGATCGTCGACGAGGCTCACGAGGTGCCGGACCTGCCGCTTGATGACCGTGACCTCTTTCTCGGCGCCGGAGGAGCCCCGAATTTGCAAGAGCTCGAGCGCGGTCACGATCGGCGACAAGGGATTGCGCAATTCATGGCCGAGCATGGCGAGAAATTCGTCCTTGGCGCGGTCGGATTGCTCGGCCCGTCGGCGCGCCTGGTTCGCCTCTTCGTAGAGGCGCGCCCGATCGAGGGCGATGCCGAGCTGCCGCGTGATGTCGTCGAAGAGGGCGCGCTCGTGCGAAGCGAAGGGCCGCTCGTCGTGGTAACCAAAGGCGACCGCGCCGAGCCTGCGGCCGCTCGCGCTGATCGGGAGGACGACGAGGGCCCGAGACGTCGAGGCGCCCGCCTGCGGGAATCGCTCGGCGATGGCATGGGGCGTCGAGAGAAACGAGGCGGTCCCAGCCCGGAATGTCGCGACGAGTGGCTCCGTGTCCTCGATGCAATCTCCGAGCAGGCGAAGATCGGCCGTCTCCGCGTCGATGAGCGCGAGGGAACAGAAATCGGCGCCGACGCTGGCGCGGATGTCGCGGTCCATCACCTGCGCGATGGCCGCAGGAGCGCTGGCCTCGGAGAGCGCCGCCGTGATGGTTTGCAGGCGCGCGAGCTGCTCGGCGATCCTCCGCGCAGCCTTCTCCTTTTCTGTGAGCTCCTCGAAGATCGGCTCCGCCGTCGCGTTCGCCCCTGCACTTTCCGCGAGGTGCGCGAGCGCGACCGTGGCACACTCCATGGAATCCCACGAGCCCGCGCGGCGGGCGAGCGCGATGTCGTGATTGCGGACGACGTCGAGGATTCCATTGGGCGCGCAGCGGCTGAGTGAATATGTACAAACCGCAATGATACGCCGACCGTGGAATCCCTGGTGGACGCAGGCCTCGTAGGAGACGAAGCTGTCCCAGTCCTTGGGCTCGACGAAGCTCGTGTTTCCGGTGAGGCGAAGGCCGGAGAAGCCGCGGCGAAGGGCCTCGGCCTCACGATCGAGCCAGCGCTGCAGGACGGCATCCTGGGAGAGGTTTCCTTCACGGAGATACCAGTCCGTGTGGTCCAGGAGCTCGAGTTGGCCCTTGCGTTCGTAGTCTTCGAGGTCGGGGACGGCGGCGCGGAGGGCCTCGCGCGCATCGGTCGCCCGCAAGGGCTCGGCGGCGATCCAGAGGCATTTCTGGCCATGGGCGAGCCCGAACTGGAAGTACGGGATCAGCGTGTCGAGAAGCTCCTTCTGGCTCCGATAGAACTGGCAGACGTGCGCCCCCCACGGCAGCTCGCCGAGCGGAGGTGCTCCGCCGGAAGCCGCGCCCAGCGCCGTTTTGGGCATCCGGACAGCCATGGCAGAATGGTACGGAATTACCAGGAGCCCGGCAACGCCCTTATTTCGCAAAGGCGCTCCACGTTTTCCGGCGATGGGTGTCCCTCCCGGATGCACGCGCTTTTTGAAGGGTAGCACTGTACGTTTTGTCATGAATTTCGGGGTGGCGGGCAAACGTACGAGGTCAAAGGGTTGACTTGTCGAGCACCATGACCACGTCGGCCGCCGGGAGGACGACCTCGATGCCGGTCTGTCCGACATGCACCACATCCTCGAACGATTGCCCTGTTTCGAGGTCGATGGTCGTGCGATGGTAGGCGCCTTCGTCGAGGCGCGCGCCGAGGATACGAACGCTCCGCGGGGAAGGGGCCGTGATCCGGATTGTCAACCAGGTTCGCTCCCCGAGCGCGAGCGCGGGTGACGGCGGGATCACGACGACGGGGCGGCTCTCGGCGCGCGGATGAAAGGCCAGGCGGCTTCTGTCGAGCACTCTCGCCGCGGTCCGGAATTCGCCATAAAGGTCGTGCTTCTCGACGAGATCCCAGTACCAGAACATGGGCGTGCCGGCCTGATTGCGGAGCATGCCGGCATAAATGGCGTCGCGGAGGAAGGCACGCAGGTTCACGCGCGCGGGGTGCGACGGGCCGATCTCGCCGAAGAAGGCCGGCGCGCGGGTCGGGAGCCAGCCGAGGCGGGCGAAGAGCGTGACGGCGTCCGTGTAGAGGTGGGGTTGGAGGAAGTCCATGGCGCGCCACGTGGACGGCGGCGCGAGGAGCGCGCTCGTGGTCACCGGATGGCCGTACGGATCGAGGGCGCGGATGTATTGCGCCATTTCCTCGTGCCAGGCCGAGATGTCCGAGAATCGCCCGGCGAACGAGGCGTCCGTCCACTCGACCTCGTTCCAGAGCTCCCAGGCGAAGAGGGACGGAGAATGCGAGAAGCGGGCGACGGCGTGGCGGATCCACATTTTCATGCGCCGTTTCGCCTCGGCGTCCGCGAAGACGTCGGCCGCGTCCGTCAAGAATCCGCCGCGGGCCGCATTCCAGGGATGATCGGGCCAGTTCGGGTTGACGAGGGTGCTGAAGGATCCGTGGTTGAAGAGGACCATTTGCATCGAGATGCCCGCTTTTTCGCAGGCCTCGAAGAGGGCATCCCATTTCGCGAGCGCCGGCGGCCAGAGACGGTCCCGCGGCGCCGCCGGATCGTTCACGGCCCAGAACGGGTTCTTCCCGTCCCACGAGCTCGCCCAGATGCGCGTCCACTGGATCCCGGCGGCGCCCATGCGCGCGAGTTGCTCGGCCATGGGCGGCATGTCCGGCATCTGCCAGCCCAGGTTGAAGCCGAGCGGGTAATACGGCGTGCCGTCGTCCCACACGAAGCGGTTTGGATGGCGCGCGTCGACGCGGAGAAAGCCGCGCGGCAGGCGATTGTCGAGACGAACGTACGCGCTCCGGGCCTCGATGGGCTGGAGGACACCATTGCGATAGAGGAGCGGTCGATACGATCCGGGCCGAGGCGCGACGAGGACGGCCGCGTAGGCGGAGGTCCCGTCCGGGTAGGCGATACGCTCGAAGCGTTCGCCATTCGCGGAGAGGAAGACGACGCGGACGTCGTTTTCTTCGGGATCGTAGGGATTGCCCGGGAACTCCGCCTCGAAACGCGCGATGGCAGGGCCGTACCAGGCCGTGGGGAGATCCACGACGGGATCGGCGAGGGCGGGCGGCGCGGGGACCATGGTCTCCGCGAACCGTAGGGCCCGCCCGTCCGGATCGAAAGTCGGCCTTCTCGTTCGTTCAGCGCGTCGCGACGAAGCCGAAGCTCGTGGCCTGGCCTGGCGCGAGGGTGGCATTGTGTGCGGCGCCGACGAAGTGCGTCGTGCCGTCCGTCACCGTGTAGCTCGCATTCCAGATATTGTCGATCGTGCCGTCGACCTGCATCGGGATGGACCAGGTGAGGCTTTCTTTCCCGATGTTCGTGACCTCGACCGTGAGCTGATACCCGCTGCCCCAATCGCTATCGACGGTGGTCGCCACGACGTACGGGAGCGTGGGGCCGGGATCGCCGCCGCTCGCGCCCGCGCCGCCGGAGCCGGTGGGATCAGAACCTCCCGCGCCGCCGGCGCCGGAGCCGCCCGAGCCCGTGGGATTGCCGCCGGGCTCCGGCGGATCCGCGACACGCTCGGTGAAATGCGAGGTGCGGGTGAGCGCGACGAGGAGGTCGAGGACGCGGAGGTTTCCTTTCTGGAATTCGTCCGCGACCTGGCTCGAAAGGCAAGCGAGCCGGCCCTCGTCGAGCTGGCCGTACGCATACCGGAGCCACGAGCGCGCATAACAACCCTGCGCGTCGGCGCTGCCCGCGAGGACGGAGGCGAGCTCGGGGACGCCCACGAACGAGCCCGTGGTGGACGGGGCCGAGAGGATCTCGCCGGAGGCGTCGATCGGCAGGCCATTTTCGTCGGCGCGATACCGGCCGATGCCGTCGAAATGCTCGAAGGCGAAGCCGATGGGGTCGACGAGGTCGTGGCAGCTCCTGCAGAGGTCGACGGTGGTGTGCGCCGCATAGCGCTCGCGGGTGCTCTTCGTCGGATCGACGGGCGGCGGCTCGGCGACGACGCCGGGCGGCGGCGGCGGCAAGGGCTGGCAGAACAGGCGCTCGCGGACGAGCTTGCCGCGATGCACGGGCGAGGAGCCGGCCGGTTTTCCGTGCGTGGCGAGGACGCTGCCGTGCGAGAGGATGCCGGCGCGGCCGGAGCCTTCGAGCTCGACCATGCCGAAATCGTTCTCGCCCCCGGCGCCCGCGGGCGCGGGCAAACCGTAGAAAGCCGCGAGCTTCGGGCTCACGAAGGTGTAGGGGGCATCGAGCAGCTCCGCGATCGTGCCTTCCCCATTGCGGATGACGTGCCGCACGAAGAGGCGCGTCTCTTCGATCATGGCGGCGCGGATCTCGGCGTTCCATTCGGGGTAGGTGGCGGCGTCCTTGGGCGCGGCGTCGAGCCGGTCGAGCTCGAGCCAGGCAATGGCGAATCGCTCGAGGATCTCGTCGCTCCGGGGATCCTGGAGCAGGCGCTTGGCCTGGGCCTCGATCTGCTCCGGCGTGCCGAGCGCATTCGCGTCGGCGGCGGCGAAGAGCTCGTCGTCCGGCATCGTGCCCCAGAGCATGTAGGAGAGCTCGGTGGCGATCTCGTACGGGGTCAAACGAACGCGGCCGCCCTCGCCGGCGAGGGATTCGTCGCCGAGCTCGGTGCGGTAGAGGAAATGCGGCGACTGGAGCATGGCCGTGATCACGGCCTCGATGCCCTCGTTGAAGCCCTCCTTGGAGGCGATCGTCTGGTAGAGCGCGAGGTAACGCTGGGCGTCGTCCTCGCCGAGCGGGCGGCGGAAGGCGCGCTTGCCGAACGTCTCGACGAACGTCTTCGCGCACGCCTCGGGGCCGTCGGCGACGGGGTCACACGGCAGGATGCTCGAAGGGTTCGTCAGGGCAAGCGTGGCGATTTCCTCGGCGGCGCGGCGGACCTGGTCGGCGAAGAGCGGGCTCACGCGGAGCGCGTCCTCGTTGTTGTCGAAGCCGCCGATGACGATGTCGGGGACGAAGGAGGCGCCCCATTGCGACTCGATGCCGAAGAGCTCCGCGATCGTGGCGTCGTACTCGCCGCGGGTGAGGCGGCGGAGGACACGCGGGCCCGGCTGTACGGTGGTGCAAGCGGCGGACGGCGCGGCGCAGCCTTCGCCGCGGGTCGTGCGCGTGACGAAGAGCGAGAGCGTCGCGTAATCGGGGCTGCCCGGCTCGACGATGGTGCCGCCGGGATGGCCATTCGGGTGCTGGCCCGAGGGGCGCGAGAGGAGGACCGAGACGCCCGCGGGCTGGTCGACGGCGAGCGCGCGGGCCACTTCGAGGTTCTTTTCGAGGGCGCCCGGCTCGCTCCGCGGCGTGAGGACGAGGCGGCTCTTGCCGGCCATGCCCGTCGCGCTGTGGCAGACGAAGCATTTCTTTTCGAGCAGGGGCGCGTAGATGTTGTTCTCGAAGAACGCGAGGTCATCCGGACAACCGACGACGCCGTTGACCCCCTCTTTTTCGTCGTCCCCGCCGAGGCAGCCGGCGAAGGCGGCCGTGAGGGCGAGGGCGCCCGTGATCCGGATCGAAGTCGAGCGAAGGACAGTGCGCAGCATGGCCATGGCTCCCACGTTTTTGGAAAGGGGTTTCACGCGAAGAGCTCCGGCAGGGGACCCGAGCCTTTTGCCGGATCGCCGAAGGTCTTGTTGTCGAGGCCGAGGGCGTGGCAGACGGAGACGAGGAGGCGGTTGTGCGGCGCGCCGCCGAAGCTCAAATACCGGCCCGTGGCGAGGCCGCCGCCGCCCGCGAGGACGAACGGCACGGACTTGCAATCATGGAGGCGGCTGTCGCCGAGCTCCTTGCACCAGAGGACCACGGTGGAATCGAGGAGCATGCCGCCCTGCGGATCGGCCGTGGTGGCGAGGCGCTCGAGGAGGTAGGCGAACTGCTCGGCATACCAGCGCTCGGTGGCGATGAACTCGGCGACGCCCTTGGAGTTACTGTCGTCGCTGTGGGAGAGGCCGTGGTGGCCTTCCGCGACGCCGAGCCAGCTCATGACGACGGGGCCGACGGTGTGGTTCCATTGCACGGAGGCGACGCGCGTCATGTCGCAGGCGAGCGCGAGGACGAGCAGATCCATCTGGGATTTGCCGATCGTCGGGAACGCGTCGTTGTCATAGGTGCCGACCGAGGGCGGAGCGGCGGGCGGGGCGCAGAGCGGGCCTTCGAGGCCGGATTCGAGTTTTTTCAAAGACGCGAGGTGCTCGTCGAGCTTTTCGCGCTCCTGCGAGCCGACCCGGCCGCGCAGCGTGCCGAGCTCGCCGCGGAGCAGGTCGAGGATGCTCTTCTTGCGGGCGAGGGCCGCGTCGAGCTCCCCCGGGCCGCCGACGGCGTCGCCGAACATGCGGGTGTAGACGCTCTTCGGGCTATCGTCCGGCGGGACGAACTGGCCGGGGCCCGCGTACGAGATGCGGGTCTGGATGCCGCCGCCCCAGGCGCTCGTCTGCACGCCGAGCTCGAGGGAAGAGAATCGATCGTTCTGGCCGATGCGGGAGGCGACGTATTGATCGAGGCTCTTGCCCGCGGTCTCCGTGCCGACGGTGCCGCCGCCGGTGAGCATGGCGGCCATGCCGGCTTCATGGTTGTCGACGCCGTGGAAATCGATGCCGTCGCACACGATGAGGCGGCTCTTGTGCGCGGCGAGCGGCTCGAGGACGCTGCCCGCGGGGAAGGAGAAGTTCGCCCCGCTGCCGCTCGGGCGCCAGTGCTTGTGAATGGTGCCGTTTGGCGAGAAAAACACGACGAGGCGGCGGGCCGGCGTCGCGTTTTCGGCGCGAATGTCGCGCTCGAGGAGGCCGAGGACGGGGGCGGCGACGAGGGCCGCGCCCATGCCCGAGAGGAAGCGTCGACGGTTCCAGTGCTTCATGCCCCGGCCGCATCGCAACGGGCATGCCGGGGCGAGAGGATCAGGAAATCAGCCGGAAACGCAGGGGCGAGGGGAGAGGGGTGATCGGAGCGTTCATGGGGGGGTGATCGGGGCCATCACCCTGGCGCGGGACGATCCGTCGAACGGGAGGGTGCCGCCGAGGAAGGCCGCGGCGCCGCCCGGGAGGGGCGTGATGGCAAAAGCGGTCGCGGGGGTTTTTCCGGGCGGAGCCTGGGGGCGGGTGAACCAGAGGAACGTGGCGACGCCGAGGGAGACGACGGACACGCCGAGGGAGACGTTGGCGAGAATGAGCTTGGTGCGTACGGGATCGACGAGATCGGCGGTACAGCGCGGGGCGCAGGTCCCGTCGAGGTGGTCGTAATCGCTCTTCGCGCTCACGGCGAGGCCGGTGAATGCCGCGGCGCCCGCGAGGGCCACGCCGCCGAGGACGAGGGGCGCGAGGGGTAGGGGGCGCGGCGGAGGCGCGACGGGCGTGGGGGTTTTGGGCGGAGGAGGCGCGGCGGGCGCGAATCGAACGGAGAGGCGGCGGCGGCGTTCGCCTTCGCGGAGGACGATACGCTCCTCGACGGGAGGGGCGGAGGGCCACTCGTACCGGAGGCGGTGCTCGCCCGGATCGAGGGGGATCGCCTTGCCGTCGAGGGACGAGGCGAGCTCGCGTTCGCCTTCGAGGACGCGGACGTCGGTGAGGTCCTGGCCCTCGGGGCCGCGGGCCTCGAGCACGATCGAGGGGGTGCGCTCGTCGAGGTCGGCGAGCCAGTCGGCGCAGTCCTTGCGGACGATGGGCGGACAGGCTTCCGCGGCGCAAGCGAGGAAGCGCCCGCGCGCGGCCAGGAGCTTGCCCTGATCGCGCAGCTCCTGGCCTTGCTCGGAAGCGTCGGCGCAGGCCTGTTTTTGCTCGTCGGAGGACTCCTCGGGCGCGGCCGCCGCGGCGCGCGGGCAGGCTACGAGCAGGCCCGCGAGGGCAAAAGGAAGGAGGCAAAGGGGCGCTTGGGAGGGACGCATGGCGCGGGGTCGGCGACGCCGGAGCCTTCTTACCTACCGCTCGTGCTCGCCGGCGTCGAGCCTTCCGGTCGAAGCGCCCCGCGGCGGCCGCGAAGAGGTCGCGCACGAAAGCGCGCGCGCAAAACCTTGTCGCCGAGGCGAGGCCGCCGCATGGAGAGGGACCAACCGGAAACACCGAGGAGGGTGTGATGGCAAGCGAAGGCGAAGGAACGAGGGACATGGCGGCTCCGCCGGAGCCCTCCGCGTTCCACCGTGCCTATGAGGAGGGCGTGCACGCGCCCTGGGACATCGGTCGGCCGCAAGCGGACATCGTGGCGCTGGCGGAGGCAGGGGCCTTCCACGGCGACGTGCTCGACGTGGGCTGCGGGCCGGGCGACAACGCGATTTTCCTCGCGGCGCGGGGGCACGCGGTGACGGGCCTCGACATGGTGGAGAACGCGCTATCGAAGGCCCGGACGCGCGCAGAGCGGAGCTCCGTGTCCGTGCAATTCGTGCGCGGCAATGCGCTGGAGCTCGAGATGCTCGGGCGGACGTTCGATACGGTGCTGGATTCGGGGCTGCTCCACGTGTTCGGCAGCGAGATGCGGCCGCGATATGTGGAGAGCCTCTCGCGCGTGGTTCGTCCGGGCAGCATGTATCACGCGCTCGTCTGGAGCGACAAGGAGCCGGGCACGGAGGGGCCGCGGCGGCTCTCGGAGGCGGAGATCCGGGCGGCGTTCGCGTCCGGATGGAAGGTGCGGCAGATCCGGCCGGCGCGGTTCGAGCACATGCTCGGCGGCAAGGGATACGCGGAGGCGTGGCTCGTGTCGATCGAGCGGACGGGGTCATCGATTTCAGCCGCGGTCTGAGCTCGCCCGACCGCGCCGCGGCACGCCCCCTGCAATGCCGGCCTCGTCGGGGGCTCGCATGGTGGCACGATTTACGCGGCGCACGTTCATCGGTTCGGTCGGCGCGGGCCTCGCGCTCGCCGCATGTGCATCCACGCGAGACAATGGCGGCGCGTCGGGTTCATCGGACGCGCCGCCGCAAGGGCCGCGCCCCGGCGCGCCGCGGGAAGGGGACATCCCGCTCCCGGCCGGCGCGACGATGCCGACGCGTGTGCTCGGCCGGACGGGCGAGCGCGTGAGCATGGTGGGGCTCGGGGGTTTCCACGTCGGGATGCAGAAAAACCCCCAGGAGAGCATCCGCATCATCCGCATGGCGCTGGATCACGGAATCAATTTCCTGGACAACTGCTGGGATTACAACGACGGCGAGAGCGAACACCGCATGGGCCTGGCGCTCCAGGAGGGATACCGGCAGAAGGCGTTCCTGATGACGAAGCTCGACGGCCGCACGCGACGATCGGCGGACGAGCAACTCGAACAATCGCTGAAGCGGCTGCGCACGGACGTGATCGATCTCGTGCAGATCCACGAGGTGATCCGCGGCAGTGATCCGGCGCGGGTCTTCGGGCCGGACGGGATGATGGAGGCGCTCCTCGCGGCGAAGCAGGCCGGAAAGCTGCGGTACATCGGTTTTACCGGGCACAAGGATCCGGCGTACATGCTGGCCATGTTGAAGGCGGGGTTCGACCATGGGTTCACGTTCGACACGGTGCAGATGCCGCTGAACCCGATGGATCCGCATTACAAGAGCTTCGAGAAGGAGGTGTTGCCGGTGCTCGTGGAGCATGACATCGGCGTGCTCGGGATGAAGCCGATGGCGTCGGGGCTCCTGCTCGAGAGCGGCGCCGTGAGCGCGCCGGAATGCCTGCGATATGCGATGTCCTTGCCGACGTCGGTGGTGATCACGGGCTGTGACACGACGGGCGTGCTGGAGCAGGCGCTGCATACGGCCTATACGTTCGAGCCGATGCGGAGCGAGGAGAAGGTGGCGTTGCTCGCGCGGACAGCGCCGGCGGGCCGGAGCGGGCAGTACGAGCCGTTCAAGAATACGAAGCAGTTCGACGGGACCGAGAAGAACCCGAAGTGGTTGACGAGCGCGGAGCTCTGAATTGCGCGGCGGGGGCTTTCTCGGGTAGTCTCGCGGCCGCCATGACGAACCCATTCGACACTCGGGGCTCCGGATCGCCTGCGAACCCCTTCACCCAGGTCTCGACGAACCGCTCTTTCGGCGGCCACCAGAAGGTGCTGCGGCACGAATCACGCGCGCTCGGCTGCAGCATGAACGTGGGCGTCTACCTGCCCCCGCAGGCCGAGTCCGGGCGCTGCCCGGTGCTCTACTGGCTCTCCGGGCTCACGTGCACGGAGCAGAATTTCGTGACGAAGGCAGGCGTGCAGGAGCACGCGGCGCGCCACGGGATCATCGTGGTCGCGCCGGACACGAGCCCGCGCGGCGAAGGCGTTGCGGACGATCCGGCCTACGACCTCGGGCAAGGCGCCGGGTTTTACGTGGACGCGACCGAGGCGCCGTGGGCGCGGCATTATCGGATGCACGAATACGTGGCCGAGGAGCTCCCGGCGCTCGTGGAGGCGCACCTGCCGGCGCTTCCGGACCGGCGCGGGATCTTCGGGCATTCGATGGGCGGGCACGGGGCGCTGGTGCTCGCGTTGAAGCATCCGGGGCGATATCGATCGGTGTCGGCATTTTCGCCGATCGTGGCGCCGAGCCGGGTGCCCTGGGGCGAGAAGGCATTTTCCGCGTATCTCGGCGCGGACCGGGAGGCGTGGAAGGCGTGGGACGCGACAGCGCTCGTGCGCGAGGCGAAGGAGCGGCTGCCGATTCTGATCGATCAAGGGGACGCGGACCAATTCCTCACGCGGGAATTGCAGCCGGAGCTGTTCCGGGAGGCGTGCGAGGCCGCGGGGCATCCGCTGACGCTGCGGATGCAGCCGGGGTATGACCACAGCTATTACTTCATCGCGACGTTCATGCGCGACCACGTGGAGCACCACGCGGCGGCGTTGCGATGAGTCCGATCCCGCCTGCCTGGCGGCTCACTTGAAGACGCAGCCAATGCCCCCGAGCCACTTGATGAAGATGTTCGAGTAGCGGTGGTAGGCGCCCGGGTCGCTGGTCCCCTTGTAACGCATATCGTCGCGGTCGTTGCTCGCCTGGCAGTCGGACGCGAACAGCTTCCACGTCGCGACGCCCCCGTCCGAGACCCAGTAGGTGAGCTTGGTCTCCCAGGAAGACGACGGCGTCTCCTTCTGGAACGCCTCGAACAGCGTTTGGCCATTACACGAGAGGACGTGCTCCTTGGCCGCGCACGCGGTGGCGTACGGCGGACCGTAGTCGTCCTCGACCGGGTTGGTGCTCGCCGTGTGCTGGTGCGCCGTCACGGTGTCGGAGCTCGTCCAGAGGTGAAGCGAGCAATCGGCATAGTCCTCGACGTACTCCTCGATGAACGGGACGAAGGAGTTGTTCCAGCCGTACGTATAGGACCACTCGGTCGGGTTGTCGCAGTAGTAGCTCCCCACCATCGTCATGGGCGGCGGCGTCTTCGGGACGCCGAGCGTGATCGCCTTCAGCGGCCGGTACTCCTCCCTCGTGAAGGCGCCCAGATCGACGGCGGTGATGAGGTCGTCGGTCAACGCCGCGTCCTCGGGCGCCACGGCGCGCAGGACCTCGGCGGGCGTCGTGTACGTATCGAGCACGCTCGCCGCGCTCCCATCGGCGGGGAGCTCTTCCAGGACGCCCGTTTTCCCATTGCCCATGCCGCAGAACACGTACGTGGCGCCGGAGCGTGCATGCACCACGGCGAGGGTCCGATCCCCACACGGGGCGCTGTTGTCGCGGGCCTCCGGCCCCGGGAGGGCGTGCCCAGACGGCCCGTAGAAATCACCGTCGCCATTGAGCCGAGCGGACTCGGTATCGGCCTTCGTCGCGACGAACGCCTCGTTCTCCGAGGTGTCCACGCCGACGCAGGCCATCGTGGAGGCTGCGAGAAGCAGGGGGAAGGTCAACGCGAGGCTGCCGGCCTTGGTGAGGGTCGTCTTGCTCATTGGAATCGTGCTCCCGGTTGTGGCCATTGCATCGTGGCCCGTGTGACCGAGTGCATCGCAACGAGCGTGCCGGAGCGCGTGACCCGTCGAAGAAGCCGATTTCCGAGGCGCGCGCGCGCCGGCAGGGGAGCGTTGTGACGCCCGCGTGACGGCGGGCGTCACGGCGGCGTACCAGTGTCACGACCGCGCAACACGGTCGTCTCTACCGCCTCGGATCGACCTGTTTCCCCCGGGCGCGGCGGATGACCTCCTCGGCCACGAAGGCGGCGACCATCGAAGGCTTCGTGCCGGGGCCGAAGCCGCCTTCGTAGCCGAGCTCGAGCGCGAGCTTGTTGTCGATGCGCGGGCCGCCGAGCAGCAGCAGGAACTTGTCGCGGACGCCTTGTTTCTTCAGGAGATCGATGAGCGCCGCCGCGTTCTCCTTGTGGCAGTTCCTCTGCGTGATGACCTGCGAGACGAGGATCGCGTCGGCCCCGAGCGCCTTCGCGCGCTCGGCGAGCTCGACGTTCTCGACCTGCGCGCCGAGGTTGTGCGCGTCGAAGCATTTATAGCTCTCGAGGCCCTTCTCCCCGGCGAACCCCTTGTAATTGAGGATCGCGTCGATTCCGACGGTATGCGCGTCCGAGCCGGTGCAGGCGCCGACCACCACGATCTTGCGGCCGAGCTCCTTGCCCATGGCCTCGATCTGCTCGCGGGAGAGCGGCTTCGCGGCGAGCTCGGCGATGTCGATGGTGTCGACGTCGATCTGGTGCGCGGAGTGCCCGTAGGCCACGAAATACGTGTGCTGCTGCGAGCATTGCTCCATCGTGGTGACGAGCGGGTCTTTCAGGCCGTGGGCCTCGGCGAAGCGCTTCGCCGCCTCCCGCGCGCGATCCCCGGGCAGGATCGCGAGCGTGAAGGTCATTTGCACCATCCCGTCGCCTTCACGGTCCCCGTAAGCGCGTAGCCATTTCGCCATGGTCAGCGGCCTCCTTCGAGCTCGTCGAGGATCGGGTTCAAATACTCGGGATCACGCGCCGCCACGCCGGCGTGCCCCTTTCCGCCCGTGCGCTTGCGCTTCACGTCGCCGAACGCGCCCCTGCCGATCGCGTCCCAGATGCCGTCGCCCTTCACCTGGACCAAGAGCTCGTGCGCCAGGTGCAGCACCTCCTTTGCGCGCCGCTCCACGATGCCGCCGGGCTTCCACTGGATCTCGTCGCCGAGGTGCCTGGCCGTGCCGAAGACGTATTTCGCGCTCTTCAGCGCGAGGAATCGGTCCATGAGCAAGGGCGTGTGGATCGCCTCGCTGAACATGCCGAGCAGCTCGATCGACTGGTGCGTCATGATGCCCGCGAGGTTGAACATCGCGTCGTGCACGTGGCTGTGGAAGACGTCGCCCGTCTTGAATTTCGTGGGCGGCATCCACTTGATCGGGTGCTTGTCGAAGATCTGCCGGATGAGCTGCGCCTGCGCGACCTCGAAGAGGAAGCTGTCCTCGAGCCAAGGGTCGATCTCGAACGCGTGCCCGAGGCCCATCTGCTCGTCCGAGAGCCCCGCCCGCCGCGCGAACGCCTCGTTGATGAACTGCGAGGCGAGCACCGTGTGGGCTTTTTCGACCGCGTCCGCCGTCGTGAGGTAGTTGTCCTCGCCCGTGTTGATGACGATGCCGCTCCTCGCCACGATCCGGCGCGAGAAGTATTGATCGACGAACGTCCGCTCCATGTTGATGTCGCGGAACAGGATCCCGTACATCGCGTCGTTGAGGAGCATGTCGAGCCGCTCGACCGCCGCCATCCACGCGATCTCGCTCATGCAAAGGCCCGAGGAGTAGTTCGTCTGGGCGAGGTACTTTCCGGTTTCCTCGCTCGCCTCGTCCGCGGCCTTGCGGATGATGCGGAAGTTCTCCTGCGTGGCGTACGTCCCGCCATACCCTTCGGTCGTCGGGCCCTCGGGCACGTAATCGAGGAGCGATTGCGCCGTGGCGCGGATGACCGCGACGATGTCCGCCCCGGCGAACCGCGCGGCCTTGGCCTGGACCGCGTCGTCGTAGATGTTGCCGGTCGCGACGATGACGTATTTGAGCGGGAGCTCGGCCTCGGGGAAGCGGCTCTTGAACCGCTCGCGCGCGTGGCGGGCCTCGTCGATGCGGGCGATCGCCTTCTGCGTCTCGAGCTCCAGGGCGCCGCGGCATTCGTTCGTGGTGGGGCCGCCCTCGACGTCGAGCGAGGCGCCGCCGTACGCGATCTGCTCGGCCGCCTCCTGCGCGGAGCTCGCGCCTTCGTAGAGCGCGCGTCCGAGGAAGTAGGCGACGCCGCGACCCGTGTGCCCCGCCTTGTGGATGCGGTCGACGAGCGCGTTCGCGAGCGGCGTGCCCTCGGGATCCGCGCCCGTGACGCCGTAGGCGCGCGCGACGGTGCGCTCGAGGCCCACGGTGGTGTGGCGGTCGATGAAGCGCTGGACGTCGTCGGCGATCGCGGCCGCCGCTGCGCGGCACGCGTCGACGGTCGCGTGATCGAGGGGGACCTTGGCCATGGCGCTCCCGAGATGGCGCGGATGGGGTCGATTGTCAATGACGCGCGCTCGGGCCCGCAAGCCGCGCCGCGGCGCGTGATCCGAGGCCTCATCGAGCGAGCGGCGCGATGGTAAGCTCACGCCGTGCACGTCTCCGCGAAACCCCCGCTCGCCGTGGCAAAGCTCGTCTGGCAGCCACGCCCCGACGCCTTCGTGATGACGGTCATCTGCAAGGCCACGTACGCCCTGCGAAACGGGCCATGCGAGCTCCTCGGTACGCCGGACGCGCCGCAGACGATCGACGTGTACTGGCAGGATGGTTCGCCGCGCAGCATCCGCCTGCCGAACGATCTCGCGCCGTTCAAGCGGCACGTGGACGTGATGGTCGTGGGGCACGTGTGGGCGCCCCATGGCCAGGCCGTGCCGTCGCTCGTCGCGCGCATCGCGGTGGGAGGCGTGAACAAGGCGATCGGGGTGTACGGCGATCGGTACTGGCTGCCGGAAGGGAGGCTCTCGGACGCGGTGCCGTTCACGCGGATGCCGCTGCGCTGGATGCGCGCGGCAGGCGGGCCGAGATCGTGGAATCCGGTGGGGATCCCGCCGAGCATGGATGCGCAGGCGCCGGGGCATCCGCCGAATTTCGAGCCGATGGGTTTCGTGTTGCGCAGTCCCACGCAGGAGATCCCGCCGGTCGGACTCGCGCCGATCGCGGCGCGGTGGCCGACGCGCGTCGAGCATCTGCGCGCGCACCGCAACGCGTGGTCTCACGAGGCGTGGCACGAGCAGCCGCTGCCCGCGGGCGTGGATGCGTCGTACTGGAACGCGGCGCCAAAGGATCAGCAGATCACCGAGCTGCCGGCGCAGGCGCAGATCCTCCTCGAGCACCTGCATCCGGAGCTCTCGCGGATGATCGCGGTGGTCGAGGATGTCCGGCCGCGGGCGGTGGTGACGCGGAGCGGGGGCAGCCCGCAGGAAGTGTGGCTGCGCGGGGATACGCTGCTCATCGATGCGGATCGAGGGGTCTGCAGCGTGACGTGGCGCGCGGCGGTGCCGCTCCGGCACGCGAAGGAAGAAGGGGTCGTGCTGATCGCGCCGACGCGGGGGATCGCGGCGCCGAGTGTCGTGCCGAGCCCGGGGCCCGCTGTCGCGACAAGCGTTCCACCGAGCGTCCGGCCAGGCGTTCCGCCGAGCGTCCCGCCAAGCGTTCCGCCGAGTGTCCCGCAGACCCCGGCGGTGCCCGAACGGCCGCGCGGCCCACGCACGATCACGATGCTGGCCAACACGGCCCCGAAGCCTGCGGCCGCGCTTCCCTTCGCGCCCTCGAGCACGCCTGCGGTGCCTCCGCCCGAGCCGCGGCGAGAGCGCCCGCCGGTGTCGTTCGCGCGTGACGACGACGAGCAGACGCTGACCGGGAACGTGGGCAGACCCGAGGGGTTTTCGACGCTGCCGTTCCAGCGCTCGCCGCTGCGCCCGCTCGCGGAGAGCAAGCCGGCGTCCGCGCCCGTCGCGGCGAAGACCTTGCCGCCCTTCGATCCGGACGACGATGGGACGGAGACGCGTGTCCCCGAGGCGAGGCCCGTGGCGGCCGCGACGCTGCCGTTCGTCGCGGCTCGGGCCCTCGATCCGGACGACGAAGGCACGCGGACGCTCATCCCCGCGGCGAAGCCCGCGGCGTCGCCCGCGCTGCCGTTCCGCGCACCGGCGTCGGCGCCGGCACCGGCACCCGCCCCCGAAGCGGAGGAGTCCGATCCGGAGACCGAGCGGAAGCCGAAGCTGCAGCCCGACGCAGCGCTGCCGTTCGGAACACCGAGCCCCGCAGCGTCGCCGCTCTTCGTCCTCTCGACGCCCGGGCCCGTCGTCATCCCGCCCGAGCCCGTCGTCATCCCGTCCGGACCCGTCGTCATCCCGCCCGAACCACCACCGGCAAAACCCGTCGTCATCCCGCCGAGCGCCGTCGTCACCCCGCCGAGCGCCGTCGTCATCCCAAATAGCGCCGTCGTCACCCCGCCGAGCGCCGTCGTCATCCCAAATAGCGCCGTCGTCACCCCGCAGAGCGCCCTCGGCACCTCGGCGAGCCCAGCCGCGTCGCGCGGGGAGCTCTCGATCGAGCGGTATGCACGGATCAAGGTCGATCTCTGGGGCGCGCGCGACGCGCTGCACGAGGTGCTCTCGCGCTACGGGATCGACGAAGTCGCGTGGCGCGTGCACGAGCGGCAGCAAGCAGAAGCCCTCGCAGGCGAGGCGCGCGAGGGTCGGTGTGACCTCGCCCTCGCACTCTGCGCCGCATTCGAGGCCGCGAAGGCCCCAGGCGTCGCGCCGCCGCCCCTCGGCGGGATCGCATGAAGCGCGTGACGCGCGAGGAAGCGATCCGCACGCGCCGCGGACTCGTATAGAATCCAAGGTCTCTGGAGGAGCCATGAAGCGTGCAACCAACGTGCGCGGGATCGAAGCAGCGTCGGCGAAACAGGGGCCGCGGCTCCAGCCCGTGCCAGGGCCGGCCCGGCGTCCAGCGCTGTTCACGGCCGAGGTGCACGCAGTCCGCGAGGACGGCGTCGTGCTGGGGATCGGCCCCACGACCGCACCCGCGAAGCTCGATCCATCCGTCCACCCCACGGTGATCGAAGGCGCCCGCGCGCGACGCGAGCGCGTGCTCGTCGAGGAAGGCGCAGACGGCACGCTCATCGTGATCGGCGCACTGCGCACGCAGCCCACGCCCGGCGTGGACGCAGCCGAGACCTACACGATCAAGGCAAAGCGAATCGCACTCGACGCCGGCGAGGAGCTCTCGCTCTCAGCCCAAACCGCAGCCGTCGTGCTACGCGCGATCGGCGAAGTCGAGACATACGCCGAGCGAATCCTGTCCCGCGCAGAAGGCGTGCACAAGATCGTCGGGCGCATGCTGCGCTTGAACTAGCCCATCGGGCAGCCGTTGCGCCGGGGCGCTGCCCCGGGCCCCGCGGGGGCTATTCGCCCCTCGACCCGAACCAGGGCAAGCCCTGGACCTCAGGTGGAAAAACTGCGCTCCGCGCAGTTTTTCCAGCAGGCCGGTGGCAAGACCCGTCGTAGCGTTGCCGGTCGCGACGGTCTTGGTTGGCAGCGTCGTTTCCAGTCTTGCCTCGACCTGGTCGATGAACTGCGCATCGCGCAGTTCATCGACCCCGGGTCCAGCGCTTGCGCTGGTCCGGGTCCAGGGGTGGACAACCCCTGGTCGGGGTCCGGGGTGAAACCCCGGCGCGACGCTCACGCTTGCCGGGGCAATGCATCGCGGGCTGCCGCGAGTGCGCGCTCTTGCACGACGATCCAGCCTGCGACGTCGAGGTGCACTGCCCTGCGGGTTACGAGTGCGAGCTCGCGTGCGAGGAGCGGCCGTTCGCCATGGCGTGTTCCGCGTGCGGAGAGCTCGGTGAGGATCGTGGATGGCGTCCATGGCTGGCCGAACCGCATGCGGGGGTTGTCGAGGGGCCGCCGCTCCTCGAATGCGCGCAGCCATGCCGCGAGTCGCTCCTCGAAATCGCCGCCTGCGAGTGCTCCTGGGCGCGGCGCCGAGCCGCCGCCGATTCGCTCGAGGGCTCGCCCGATTCGATCTGCCTCGTCGAATGCCCCGTTTGCGGCTGCGCGGCGGATGCCTTCGATGAGCACGGGCACGTGATCGGGGTGCCCGTGCCAGCCGAGCCAGGGCAGACCCTCGCGATCGAGACTCGCCTCGGTGCCTAGGAGGTTCCGATCGAACGGGCTCCCGAGGAGACACAGCGCTTCGAGGGCGATGCGACGCGCGCGCAACGTCGGCACGTCCTCCGTGCGCGGCCGCTGGAGCACGGCGCGGAGGTGCTTCGGGCCGCGGGCGTCGCCGAGCGTGGTGAGGGCTGCGGCGGCGCTCGCGCCGGTGTCGGGATCCGGGCTCTCGAGCAGACGCGCGAGGAGCGGCGCGGCCGCCTGCGCGGGCAAACGCGCGGCGAGATCGATCGCCTTGTCGAGCACGCCCGGCGACGGCGAGGGCCGCATGAGGAGCAGCACCGCGCTTGCCATGTCCACGCGCCCGCGCCGCGCCATCGCTGCGAGCGCGACCTCGACGAGCGCGGGATCGTCCTCGCGGCAGAGCTCGACCAGGGTACGATCGATCGCCTCGTTCGAGCCGAGGGCGAACGCGTCGACGAACGCCGGGTACGTCCGCGGGTGCGAGCGGCGCAGCGCCAGCACGACCCAGCGCATCGCCGTCTCCGAGGCGAGACAGGAGAGCGTGAAGGCGAGCGCGAACGTCCGGCCGAAATCGGGCACGACCCACTCGATCGCATACGCGAAGAGCGACTCCACGAGCCCGAGCGAGGGCGCGGCTGGATCGAGCGGCCGTTCGAGCGCGACGAGCGCGTCGAGGTTGTCGAGCAGGCGCTGCTCGAACGGCCCGGCGTCGACCCAGGGCTCGTGATCGTAGAGCCTGCGCAGGCTGCCGAGGCTCGCGATGTCCTCGAAGCAGTCGCGCGCGATGGCGCTGATCTGCGCGAAATCCCCCGCCGCGCTCCGCGACGCTTCGAGCAGGGCCCGCCCGCGCGCCCCCTGCGCGGCCATCGCCTCCTCGCGCGACAGCACCCGCGGCGGCGGCACGAAGACTGGATGCGCCCGCGGGACGCCGATGCTCGCGACGATCTCCTCGCTCTGCGTGGCCTCCGCGGCCGCCCCCAAGGCCCGCGCCGGCAGCCGTCCGCGCAGCCGCTCACTCGCGTCCGCGAGCCAGCGCGCCGCGGCCTCGATGCGGTTTCCCACCACCTCGTCGAGCGAGATCCGCTCGCGCGCCGCCTTCAGCGCGGCCGAGGTGCGCGACAGGGCATCGAGCGCGTCCGCGTCGCGCGGCTCGTCCGCGACGAGGCGGCTCAGGAGCGCGATCCCCTCGCGCAGCGCCTCGGCGAGCTCGGCCGTGTCCGAGCGATCGGCGATCGCGAGCAGGCTCTCCTCGAGCGCGGACCGCACGCCTTCGAGCAGCGGGCGCGTCGACGTCGTTCCGGGCAAACTTTGCAGCATCATGGCGCCCCCAGGGCGAAGGCGCCGCGCGCGGGGCCCTCGGACGCGAGCGTGACGAGCACCTCCGGCGCCGGGGCGAACCCCAGGCGAAACGCCATGCATGCGTACGCCGCGTGCACCGCACCGCTCGCCGCGCCCACGTCGCCGAGCTCGTCGCAGAGGCGCGTCTCGATCGTCTTGTCGTCGTCGAACCGTTCGCGGTTCCGGATGCGCACGAAGGTCCACTCCTTCACGCGGTGCCGCTCCCCGTTCACGTCCGGCAAGACCCAGGGCACGGGCGCGCGCAGAGCGCCCGCGACCGCGCGGACGATCTCGGTCGCTGCCTCGCCGATCGGCGGGTTCGGACCGCCGTCGTCCTCGCGTTCCATGCCCGTGCCCACGGAGAGCACCCGCGCGAGCGCCGGCGCCGAGCCCGCCGGCGCGACCACGACGAACGCCGCGGCCTCCGAGGGGATGAACCCGTCCCACACGCCCTCTCCGTGCACCCTGCGCTCCTTGTCGAGCGCCGTGAGCACGACGGGATCGTGGTAGCTGTCGATGCCGCCCACGATGGCGCAGGGCCGCGTCCCGCGCGCCGCGTCCTTGGGCGCCTGCGCCACGAACGCGAGGGCCCGCGCGAGCGCCGCGGCAAAACCCGCGTGGCCGAGGACGAAGGGCTCACACGCCTCGGGCGCGAGCGGAACCCCGGCGCGTTTGCCGAGCTCCTCGAAGAAATCGGGGCCGAGCGGCTCCTCCGCCTCGGCGCGGCGCGGCGGCAGCGAGAGGAACAGCGGAAAGGGACCTTTCGCGCCCACGAGCCCCCGCACGCACTCGGCGAGCGCGGGCGCTGCGAGCTCGAGCATCCGCGCGCGCCCCACGCACGCGTCGTCGATGCGCTTCGCGCGCACGTCCCCGAGGGCGAACCCGCGTCGGTCCCGGAACGGCGTTTGCCCCGGCGAGAGCTTGCGCGCGCGGAGCACGAGGGACGATTGCCTCGCGTCGAGCCCGAGCGGCGTCGCCATGCCCACGCCCACGATGGCGCCCGTGCTGCTCACGTGCTGCCCTCCAAGCTCTTCTCCTCCACCTTCGAGCCATCACGCGGGCCACCATGCCGCGCCTCTTCGTCGGCCCGGAGCCGCGCGAGCTCGGCGGCGAACGCCTTGTCGCCTTGCGCCTTCGCCCGGAAGCGCCGGTCGATCCGACCAAACCCCGCGATCCCGATCCCTGCATCCGCGAGGACCTTCGTGGGATCACCCCGCTTCATCTTCGCTGCGATCGCCACGTACGCCGCGGCCGTGATCTCGGCCTCGCGCGCCGTCGCGAGCGCGTCCGAGGCGCGCCGGTACGCGAGGGCGTACTCGGCGCTCGGCCCGCCATCGGGCTCCTCGCGCACGCTCGCGAGCCGCTGCGCCCAGGCTCGCTCCTCGATCCCCCACGTGTAGTCGTCGATCCCGTGCCGCCGGAGGACCTCTTCGCGCGGCCAGCGTTGCTCGGCGAGCTCGGCCGCGATCGCAGCGGCCTCGTGCGGGAGCATCTCCGGCTCCGCGGCGTTCGGGTGCCCCCAGGTCTCGTAGCGCGCCATCAAGAGCTCTTCCTCGCTCAGCTTGGGTGGCTCCTCGCCCCGTACGACGTCGTCGCGCTCCGCGGCGAAGCGAAACCGGCCGCGCGGCAGCTCGCGGAGATTGTCGTCCCAGGCGCCCCACGGATCCTCGTGCCAGCGCGCGGGCGGCGCCCAGCCGATCAGGATCCGATCGACGTCCACGTGCGGGTTCGCGGTCGTCTCCACGAGCCCGCGGAAGGTCACATCCACGGTGCTGCCGTCGAGATCGATCGCGATTCCATCGACGAACATCCGCACGTCGCCGCGCTGCACCCGGGCCTGCGAGTAGTTCACGAGCGCGCGCGGGACGAGCCGCGGGAGCTCCAGATCGAGCGCGGCCTCGGGATCCGGAAAGAGCCCCGCGAGCCGGATCGAGGTCACGTCGTCGACCTCGTAACGAAGGTCGGGGATCGCGGCCTGGTACACGCTCAGATCGAACTTCTCGGGGTGGTGGAAATGGTGCGTCGATCCGTCGTGGCAAGGCTGCGGCCCGAGGTC
The DNA here is from genome assembly GCF_029960785.1 of Polyangium sp. 15x6. Taxonomy (GTDB): domain Bacteria; phylum Myxococcota_A; class Polyangia; order Polyangiales; family Polyangiaceae; genus Polyangium. Next base: position 74,926 of record NZ_JASBQE010000042.1, on the reverse strand, counting down.
GATCGTGCCTCCCTGGAAGCGCTGCGTGAACGGCGGGCGGAGGGGAATCCGGCCGGGTTCGTCCGCGCGAACCGTGAAGCTCACGCGCCGCTCCCCGAGGCCGACGGCCGCGTTTCTCGGGACGACCTTCGTGAACGTGCCCGAAGGCATCGGCAGCACCTCGACGTGGCCCGTCAGCGTCAGGTCGACGAGCAGGCGCATCGGCACGAAGTCGTCGACGCGGGGCGCCTCCTTCGGCGCGGCCGGGCCTGCAAAAAAGGGGCGCGGCGGCGCGGGTTCGAGCGGGACGGGCCGCGCCGCCGCGCTCGGATCGAAGCGGAACGTGACCCCGACGATGATCGTGAGCCAGTTTCGATCGACGACCCAGGGCAGGACGCCGACGCGGCAAGGCAAAGGTTTGGCCCGACGCTCGCCGGGCCTCCGCACGGGCGACTCGGCGACGAGGATGCGGCGAAAAGGCCGAGGGTGCTGCATCAGTTCCCGATGATGGTCCAGAGGTCGACTTCTTCGACCTTGCACGTCCAGCTCTCGGGGAACCACTCGCCCTCTTGCTCGAACGAATAGAACCAGACGTCGACGTGGATCATGCCGGTGAAGCCTACCTTGATCTCGAACTTGTCGGACTTGAGCACGAGACCTGCGGGGCTGCCTTCGAGCTTGAGCGCGGGATCGGCCTGCACGATGGCCCGCCCTTCCATGTGCATCCAGTCCCGGATTTGAATGCGGACGAAGAGGTAGAACTTGAAATCGATGGGGAGCCGAATCGACGCCTCCCCCCATTCCCAGCCTCGCGCCTTCGTCCACTTGAACATGAGGGTCGCCTCGGCCGAGAGCGTCACCTCGACGGCGATGCCGATGCTCGCCTCGGAGCCGGTGCGCTGGATGATCCAGCCGACGGCGCGCGCCGCGAGGCCGCCGAGGACCGGGATGATCGCGAGGAAGTTCGTGAGCGGGACCGAGACCTCGAACTTCCATTCGAGCAAGGTGCCCGTGACGTTGACCGACGCCTCGCGGACCATGCGATAGACGTCTTCGTCCTCGCCCTCTTTCCACTCGAACTTGAGGGTGATCTTGACGTCGTCCTTGGGGCACGTGAGCGTGTTCTCGACCTGGACATTGGCGAGCTGACCGACGCTGCGAACGACGGTCATCGCGCGGCTCAGCCAGCGCCCGGCCTGGACGAGGCCTTCGAGCGGGATCTCGAACTCGTATTCGTGCTCGGGATACCCGTGCACCTCGTAGCTCACGGTGCCGCTGCACGCGCTGCCCGTGATCGTGAGGCGGATCGGGTTCTGCGCGGCGCGCCACGCGATGAGGAACTGCGCGAAGTCGGCGAGCTTCTGCGCGGCGTCGAGCGCGGCCGCCCGGCGCTCGCGGTCCGCTGCGACCTGCTGATACGCCGCCCGGCCGTCCTGGTTCTCGACCCGGGACGAGCCACGCGCCGCCGCGTTTTGCTGGGCGTATCGGTTTTTATCGGCGATCGCCGCGCGCTTTGCGGTGTCCGACTCGTCGACGGTCACCTCGGTGTCGGGCAACATCGTGAGCTCGGGGAGCCAATCCGCCACGGTGAGCGTGTCGCCCGTGAACTCCTCTTCTTTCGGCTCGATCGGCGCGCCGAGGGAGGTTTGTCCGCCGGAGCGCGTGACGCGCCATTTCATGTGCGGCGGCTGGGCGCACTCGGGCGGCGCGTCCGGCACCTTGGCATTCTTGCGTTTCGCCTCGACCGTGATCGTGTCGCCGCGCTTCACGTCGATCTGCGGCATCTCCACGAACTCTTGATGCTCGCACTTGATCTTCGACGTCTCGTAGGAGCAGCGCTTGAAGAACTCCTCGGGGTTGTCGTCGAGCAGCCCCGGCGGCACGTTCTGGAAGATCTTCCCCGTCGTGTTCGCGTGGTTCTGCGTCGTCGGATCGTCCGTGCGGGCGGGGGCTTTCCCTTCCGTGCGCACGTTCGGCGAGCCGCGCGTCGCGCGCGCTTCTTCGCGGTACGTCCCGCTCGCCACGCCGCCGCCGCTGTCGCCGTGCGCCGGATCGCTCGGCGTGATCGCCTCGCCGACGCGCACGACGTTGCCATTCTGGAAGAGCGTCTTTCCGCTCGTGTGCTCGACGGCCTTGTCCGTCGTGACGTGATTGGGATGCGGGACGGCGACGGTCTTCGGCGGATTGAAGCACACGTCCGTCGGCCCCACGGTCGCGGCCGTGTGATCGCTCGTCTTCGTGGTGACCCCGAGGTCCTCGTTCGTTACGGTCGCGCCCATCGCCAGTCCTTCTGCCCCGAAGTGGTCACCAGAAAATGCGCCAGCGGCCGTCGAGCCGGGTCATGTAGAAATTCGTGCCCCAGCCGAGATAAGGTTCGTCCCGGTTCACCGCGCGGACGGCGGGTTTGCCCGAGGCGCGGCGCGCATACGCCACGCGGCCGTCGGCATACCGATCGAAGCGCAGATCGTGCGCGTCGAACGGCTCCATGACCCAGGGCGAATGCAAGCGCTGCATGGCCTGCGCCCGCGAGAGCGGCTGCGGGCCGTAGAACCTTTCGAATTCGCTCACCTTGAGCTGCATCGCGGATTCGAAGCGCGCCGCGTCGCGCGAGGCGAATGCGTCGTAGAGCTCGAGCACGGCCGCGCGTTGCTCGGGCGTGCCCTCCTCGGGGAACACCTCGGGCGAGGCCCTGCGATACGCCGCCTCCGGCACGTCGTGCGGGATGTGGAGGACCCCGCCGCCCACGAGCGGCAGATCCAGCGGCAAACCGAGCCCTTGCAGGCTCGCCGGGTATTCCCACTTGAAGACCGGGCTCTCGACCTCCTTCGTGAGGTCCTCGGCGTTCAGGATGAGAATCGCGAAATGCGCGCCCATGGACGGCGTGTTCGGCGAGAGCGGTGCCGGGGAGAGCTCGACCGTGATCGTGTTCTCGCCCTGCACGAGCCAATGCGTGACGGGCTGCGACGGCGCGACGTTCTGCATGACGACCCGATCGTAGAGCGGGATTCCGTTGAGCAGCGCGCGGGCGCGGGAGCCCGGTCGGTGGAGGATCCGATAAACGTAGTTCGGGTGGGCCATGGTCCCCGCCTAGTTCTGCGACGACGTCGTCGAGCCGAGGTTGTTCGCCTGCTGCGTGTCGACCTTGATCTCTTTCGGCGCCTTGAGGTCGATCCGGCCGTTTTTCAGGTGGATCTCGGTGTCGCCGACCTTGAGCGTGATCTCGTCTCCGAGGAGGGTCGTGTCCGTCGACTCCACGCGGAGCTTTTCGAGCCCCGCGAGGAGCAGCTCTTTCAGCGACGTGACCACGTAACTGCCCGTCACCTTGGTCTCGCGCAGCTCCTCGATGCGCGCGCCGTGCTTCTCGTCGGCCTTGCTGAACACGAGCCCGCTCACGGTTTCGTCGCGCGCGACCTCCGTGCCCTCGCTCTTGCCCATCTTGGCGATCTCGATGATCGACCCGCCCGCGACGAGCACCGAGGTCTTGCCGCCCGTGACCGAGTTCGTCTTGCCGGTATGTTCGAAGACGAGGCCCGAGATGATCTCCGTGAGGTTCTTTTCGACGGCGAGGTTCTCGTCCTCGTGCGCGTCACGCATGTGCGTGCCGCCGATCGTCATCGTGTGATCCTTCTCCACGGTGTCGGTGTATTTGCCCGTCACGGTCGCGCTGCGATTGCCGCCGATCGACACGTTCTGATTGCCGTCGACCTTCGCGACGCTGTCGTTCGTGACCGTGATGGTCTCGTTCGATCCGATGCGGATCGCCTCGTTCCCCTTGACGAGCCGCGCCTCGGCGGCGCCGATCTTCTCGTCCTGGTTGTTCGCGACCGTGATGTTCTGATCCTTCTGCGCGTGGATGTGGATCTCCTCCGCGCCGGCCATGTCGTCGAAGCGGATCATGTTGTAGCCCGTGCGGCCGTCGGGCTCGCGCGGCGAGCTGAGCGACTGGAGCGAGGTGCGCATCTTGCGGCGCGGCAGCTCCTCGAGGAAAGGATCGGACGCATTGAAGACGCGCCCGAGGACGACCGGCCGATCGGGATCGCCTTCGAGGAACTGGCAGAGTAGCTCCCAACCGATGCGCGGCATCGCCGAGGAGCGGCCGGTGTTGTCCTGCAAAACGGGGATCCAGTGCGAGCAGGTGTCGTCCTTCGGCTGCAGCCGATCCCAGGGGAAATGCACCTTCACGCGGCCCCACGGATCCGTGTAGATGTCCGCGCCCGCAGGGCCCGTGACGAAGCCCGTGAGCGGGTTCGGCAAGGTCGGGACGTACGTCTCGACCGGCGGCCTGTACACGGTGCTTCCAGGTAGCGCCTCGAACGCGAGCGAGAACGCGCTCGCGGCTCGATCCCAGGCGTGCTCGATCTTCGTCACCACGTACTCGCCGTCCTCCACGCCCGAGGGCGCGTCGACCAGCGTGAAGAGCCCGCCCGTGATCGTGGCCGGCGCCGTGGTTCGTCCCGCCAGACGTTTCTTGAGGCAGGTGAGCGCCTGGGCGCGCAGGTTCGCCTTGGCCTGGCCCTGCGCGGGCAACTCGTATTCGCCAGGATAATCGTACCATTCGGGCCCCCACGACGTCGGGCCCTTCGCGGAGACGTCCATGTCGAGGCGAGGGCGCTCTGGATTGAAATCACGAAGCGAGACCTTGCCCGCCGTCGCGCGGCCCGCCCAGCCGACCTCGTAGACCGCGTCGCGTTGGCCGTGCAGGCCCGTGTCATGGTGGAACGCGAGCGCGCCCGGGCCGTCGCGATAGGCGCTCGTGAAATCGCCGAGCACCATGCGGCCCTCGTCGTCGACGATGTAGAAGATCCCCTCGTCCTCGAGCAGGCGCGCCGCGAAATCGAGGTCCGACTCGCGCATCTGCACGCAGTACGGGCGCTTGACGTACGAGCCGACGAGGCGCGGGTCGACCGTGACGCCGTGCGCGCCGATCACCTCGGCCACGATCTCCGGCGCGGATTTGTCGCGGAAGATGCGGATGTCCACGCGATGCCGGGCCGTGGCGAGACGTGGCTCGAGGAGGAGCGTGACCCTGCCGGTGCCCGCGTTGCCCTTGCGGGTCGCGGCGCGCTTGATCCGGGTCACGACGCCCTGGATGCGCCGGATGTTCCCCTCGCGGGCGAGGACGAGCGCGGCCTCGGAGAAGACGAGCGCGTCCGGATCGAGCGCGTCCGTGGGATCGACGTGCAGCGTGATCTCGAAGCGGTACGTCCGGGAGAGCGCCTCTTCGCCCGAGACCGTCGTCACCCGGTAGGTGGTCCCGCCGAGCTCGATGAAATAAAGGACCGGATCCTCGGTAGCCACGGCGTCCTCCTTCAGTTGTGCTCGATGCGCCTGCTGTCGGCGTCGAGGTGCGCGCCCGAGAGATCGAGGGCCGCGCCGGTCAGGGTGATCGACTCGGTCGTCAACGTGAGCACGCTGTCGCCGCACATGAGGCGGATCGACTCGACGGCCTCGATGTGCACGACCGGCGCGCTCCCGAGGACCGAAGCTCGGACGGTCCACGTCGACGTGGTGTCGGCGTTGTCGAGGTACTTCTCGTTCGAGACGCAGACGATCGAGCCGCCCACGGTCTCCTTCCACTCGGTGTCGACGTCGAGCGCGCGATCCTTCTTCGCCACCTCGATCTTCGAGCCCCCGATGATCTGCACCGAGTCCTTGCGTGCGGCCTCGGAGATGTCCTCGCCCGCGATCTTGATGACGCTGCCGCCCACGACCTCGAGCGCGTCCTTCGCCCGCGTGAGGATGTTGTTCGGCGTGATCTCGATGAGCGAGCCACCCACGTTGAGCGTGCGGTCGCCGTTCACGGTCGTCCGGTGCGAGCCGCCGACCTTGATGTTGCGCGAGCCGCCGACGCTCTCGGTGTGGTTGCCCGTCACCGTGTACACCCGGATGCCCTCGGCCTTCAGCGTCTCGTTGCCGCCGATCGTGATGCGCTGATCGAGGACCACACGCTCGTCGAGCGAGTCGTTGATCGTGAGGTCGTGGTTCACGCCCACGGTGCGCGTCGAGTCGTTTTGCGTGGTCTCCCACTTCGCGTCGAGGATGCGCATGTTCATGTCGCGCGAGGCGTTGATGAACATGTCCTCCTGCCCCGACCTGTCCTCGAAATGGATCTCGTTCGCCGTGCCGTTCGCCGGCACCGTGGCCGTCTTCCACACGACACGCGTCATGTTCATCGGCAGCTTGTACTCGGGCAGGCGCTCGCCGTCGTGGATACGCCAGATGACGCTCGGCGCGTCGACGCCGCCCTCCTCGTTGAAGGTCGCGATGTTCCAGCCCATGCGCGGAAACAGCATCGATCCGGGCGCGGCGCGCTGGGCGACGCGCATCCACGTGCCGCCCTTCTCGTTGCGCGGCCCGAGCCGATCCCAGTGCAGGATCGTCCGCACGCGCGCGAGTTCGTCCGGATGCACCTCCTGCCCCTCGGGCCCGATGATCTGACCGAGCTGGAGCCCCGCCTGCTTCGCCTCCGGCGTGAGCCTGAGCGGCCGGAACGGGGTCTCGAGGCGGATCGCCTCGAACCGCGTCGAGCACGGGTGGTGCTCGTCGCCCTGGACCGCGACGCGCGTGATGAGGTAACGCGCGTTCATCTTGGCGAGCGGATGCCCGTCGACCTCGAGCACGACGCCCGGGAAGGGACGAACGCTCGTCGAGAGCCCCGCCACGCCCGCGCGCGCCGCGACGTTTGCATCGCGCTGATCGGAAACGCGCGCTTCGAGGATGGCCTCCATCCCGGTCCCGCCGCCCGGCGCGTCGTAGATCTCGTGCTTGCCCGCGCCCGCCTTCGCCTGGATCGGCACGAGCGGTCGTTTGTGATCGAACGACTTTGCCGCGAACCGCCCCGTCGATGCGGCGCTCATCGAGCCGAGCTCCGTCACGGCGTCCTGCTTCGGCTGGAGCGCGCTCTCGCGCACCCACGGAAGGAGCGCGCCGCCGGGCATGTCGGGCGCGGTGGTCGAGTCGTCCGCGAACACGGCGATCGACGCGGCTTCGTGATCGAACCAGTAGTGGATGCCCTCCTCTTCGAGGACGCGGCTCACGTAGGTCCAGTCGTCCTCGCGGTACTGCGCGCGGTACGGATATTCGGGGTAGCTCCGCGTGAGAGCCCAGCGGTACTTGCCCGTGTAGTCGGCGAGGACGTCGTCGACGATCTTCTGCACGTCGACGTCCTGCAGTGCATAACAATCACGCCCGAGCGATTGCCGCCACATCATGGGCCGGAGGACGACGGCGATGCGCCCGCGCTCGTTGTCGAACGCCCGCGCGCTCGCCTCGGCCACGACGCCCGTGACCACGCGCTCCTTGTGCGCCTGATCCCGCAGCGTGAGGATCGCCTCGGCGCCGATCACGACGTCGACGTCGGGCAGCGGCAGCTCGATCTCGGCCTCGACGTCGTACCGGAACAACGTCGAGAGCGCCTCCTCTCCGCGCGCCGTGAGCACGCGGCGCACCTCGATCCCCGAAACGACGAGCTCGGCGAATGCTAGTTCCATGGCCCGATCTCCTTACGGCGTGAGCTTCTCGGGGTTGCCCCGCACGGTGATCTTCGTGCCGCTCTCCTGCTTCACCGGCCCGTTGATCGTCACGCTGCTCGGGGTCATCTCGATGGAGAGCGCGCCGGCGCGGAGCGTGATCGCGGCCGACGAGACGAGCTCGATGTGACGGCTCCGGAGCTCCATGCGCTCGGCGGAGCGGAAGGTCGCGGAGGCGCCGACGTCGACCGTGGTCTTCTTGGCCGACACGCTCATGTCGTTCAGCGATTTGCGCAGGACGAACCCGCTCACGAACGTGCCGAGGCGCCCGGTGACGGCCTGCTTGATGCCCTGCTCCGTGGCGATCGTGAGCTTCGAGCCGCTCGCCGCCTCGACGAGCAGCTCGCCGCCTTCGTGGGCGATCGAGGCGCCCGCCATGGCGATGTGCGCGCCGCCCACGATGCGCGTGAACGAGAGCTGCACGGCTCGATCGATCGCGCCGTTCTCGTCGTTGCCTGCCCGCGTGATGCGCGAGCCGCCCACGTTCTCCACGTTGTTGCCCGTCACCGAGAGATCGCCGCCCGAGGTGACGGTGATGGTCTCGTTGCCTCCGATCGAGTGGTTCCGGTCGAGCTCCACCTTGCCCACGACGTCGCCGCCGATGGTGCGCGTCTGATCGGCGCCGATGTCGATCGTCTGGTTTTTCTCGACGGTACGGCTCGACTCGGTCTCGATGTAGACCGTGAGGTTGTTGCCGATCGTCTCGTTGCGATCGTGGCGGATGACGTTCTTCCAGTCCTTCTGGGCGTGCCAGTCCATGTGCATCGAGCCGGACGAGTCCTCCATGCGCAGCTCGTTGAACCCGGCCTTGCCCGGGTACGTCTCCGTGCGGATCGTCATCCGGTTGCGGAACGAGGGCTGGTTGTACATCGGGACCATCTGCCCGTTGATCTGCCGCGCGAGGCCGATGGGGCGTGTCGGGTCGCCGTCGATGTAGGCGACGCTGATCTCCCAGCCGACACGCGCGAGCGCGATCGAGGTCGAGATCTCCTGCGTCATGCGGATCCAGCGCGAATCCTCGTCCGTGCCCTTGGCCTCGCGATCCCAGTGGAACTGCACCTTCGCGCGTCCGTACGCGTCCGTGTGGATCTCCTCGCCCGCGGGGCCACGCACCATCACGGTGTGGTTGCCCTGGATCTCGGGCCGCTCCGTGCGGACCGCCGGGCGGAACGGGACGTCCGCGGGGATCGCGCGGAACCGGTTCTCGTAGTGCGCGACGCCCGCCTCCTCCCGATACTCGTGCTCCACGTGCACGAGCAGGTAGCGGCCGCTGAAGCTCGCGCCCTCCTCGTGCGTGAACGAGAAGATGCGCGCCGGCGCGAACGAGAAGACCGTGCTCGTGCCCTCCACGAAGCGCTTCTCCGCGCAGAGCGCCTCGACGCGGAGCTTGGCCAGCACCTCGCCGGCCGCCGGATCACGATACCCGACGGGGTAATCGTACACCTCGAGGTGCGTGTCCTTCGCGCCCGTGGCCGAGGCGAGGAGCGACAAGGCCGGCGTCTTCCAGTTGTGATCGTTGACCGTGGCCTTGCCGGATCCCACGACCGCGCCGCGCTCGAACGAGGTGACGCCGAAGTCGCCGTGCGAGAGCGCGCCCGCCGAATCGATGAGCTCGAACTCCGCGCCGCCCTCGACCTCGGGCGAGGCCGAGGACGCGTCGCCGAGGACCATCGTGCCGTCGGGATCGAACGTGTAATAAAAACCCTCGAACTCCAGCATCCGTGAGACGAATGCGAGGTTCGTCTCGCGATACTGCACGCAGTACGGCTGCGACGCCGATTGCCGCGTCGTGCGCCATGCGTGCTTCACCGAGCCCTCGTCGAGGACCTTCGAGACGATCGGCTCGGCGGGCTGGTCGCGCCACTTGCGCGTGTTCTTGTCGAGGCCGAGGAACCAGAGCGAGGGCCGGAGCTCGAGCTCGTAGTGCAGGTGGCCGTCCTTCTCGTCGAGGAAGCGGCCCCGCGCGAGCTGCATGGAGAACCGCCGCTTCTCCTGCCCGTCCCAGTAGATCTCGACCGTCGCCGGCTCTTCGAGCAGCCCCTCGACGTCGAGATCCGAGCCCACCGCGACCTCGACCCAGGCCCCGCCGAGCTCGCTCATGCCCTCCTCGACGCGCAGCCGGAGCGCCGGCCAGGAGGCGTCGCCGATGCTCAAGAAGACTTCGATCCGCAACGCTTTCTTGCTCATGGCCTACACACTCCTCGCGCGCGCCGGATCCGCGGCCCGTCCCGCCCCTACGCTCCGGCTCGGGTCGCGGATCACGTCCTCCGGGAGCGTGCCCACCCCGAGCACGTAAATCCGCTCGAGCCGCTCCCATTTTCGCGGCAGCACGATCGACGCCCGCCACGTGAGCTCCACGGCGCGGGTCTCGGTATCGATCAGAAACCCGTCGAGGTGCGTCTCGTACGCGACCTTCTTGCCGTCGATCTGGCTGCCGAACTGCACGGCGTACCGGGGCAAACGGAAGCGCCAGACGCCGTCCGGCAAGACGCCGCCCACCTCGACCGGTTCGTCCCCGAGGAGCGGCGCTGCGCTGTGCAAACCCGGGACCGACCAGGCGTGGTGCATCGGATCGAAATCGCGCGGCCGCACGGGCGCGCGGCTCTTCGACCACGCCGCGTCGTGCGTGCCGATGCGCGAGCGCCGCGGCTCCCAGTGCGCCGGGATCGGCGCGAAGGCGCCATACGAGGCGTGTGACGGGGCGCCGCCTTCCTCGATCGAAGCCGGCTCGAGGGGCGGCGCGGGCTCGCCGAGGAGGCGGGTGGGCTGGCTGGAAAAACCCATCCCGATCGGGTTCGCAGGCTCGAACGCGCCGGTGATGGGGTCGAGGCCGCCCTGGCACTTGTCGAAGCGGAGCGGCACGGGCTCGACGAACGGCGCGGGATCCGAGGGCGCGACGGCGCCGCGCCAGTTCTTCACGTACACGCGCGGCCCGTGCACCACGACGACCTTGCGCAGCGTGCCGACCTGGAGCCACGCATAGACGCGCCCCTTGGTCCCGGCCGAGCGCGGCGGCGGATACGCGAGGCCCACGAGGCCGACGTCGGTGCCGGGTTTCTCGTCGGCCACGAGATCCGCGGGAAAACGCACGCCCCCGCCGCCGTCCCCCTCGTCCACGCGACGCACCGGCGCGAGCGCGAGCCTCGGCGCGCCCTCGCGGCTCACCTTGTAGGCGACCTTGGCAACGACGACGGCGACGTCACGGCCGTGACGGTCCAGCATCGTCTCGCCAGAGACGCTCGCCCAGCTGATGTTCTCGACGAGCGCCTCGAAATTCATTGCGGAACGGATGGTAAACGCGGATGCCACCGCGCCACAAGCGTTCCGGGCGTGAACGAATCAGGAATCGAACGCGAGATCGGTCCGGGTCTCGCGCTCACGCGGCGCGATACGCGCCGTGGCTTTGCGCGCGCGCAGGTGATCGCCGAGGTCGAGGAAGAGGTGGGCCAGGCTCGTGTAGAGCTGCGCGGCCTTGCGCGTGCCCGGCTCGAAGCCGCGATCGGCCTCTTCCAGCGCGCGGCACGCGTTCATGTATGCGGCGTCGCGATCGCTCTTGGTGACGGCGAGTCGCGCGAGGCTGTAATGGATACGCGCCATTCGACGGTGCGGGGTCGCACCGGTCGAGGTCATGGCCATTTCGTTGTAGAAGTTCAATGCCCGCTCGAGCCGCTCCTGCGAGTGCGGCGTCGTGCCCGAGAGGACCTCGACCCAGCCGAGATCCATGTCGATCTCGGCGCATAGATCGGCCGGCGCCGAGCCGCGGCTTCCGAGATCGTGGGCTTTCTCGAGCAGCTCGCGCGCCTCGGCATACGACAGTTCGCGCGCGCGCTGGTTGCCCACACGGGCGAGGAGCTCGGCCGCGGGGACGAACTCGACCTGGTGCTCGACGGCGGTCTTCGTGGTCTCCTGGACGTGCGGCCAGAGCTCGGTGCGCTCGCGCGCGCTCGCGTCGAGGTAGGCCATGAGCAGGAGGTCGAGCGCCTCGTGCAGGGCCGCCGTGCGCTGATCGGGCGAGAGGAGGTCGCGCACGCGCGCCCGGAACGCGGGCTCGTAGGAGACGACGTCGGCCTCCTCGCGCAAGAAGCCGAGCTTGAGCAGGATGGGCAGCGCCTCGCCGAGATCGCCGAGGCGCTCGCGCGGCAGGTCCGCCTCGGCGAAGAACGCGAGCACGCGGGCGAGGCGCACCGCGCGTGGATCCTGGCGGCTGGCCTTGAGGAGGGCGCGGTCGGGTGAGACCTCGACGTCGGCGCTGACGCCGGCGAGGGCGCGGAGCTTCTTCTCGATGCTGATGAGCTCGGCGCCGTGGGCGTCGTCCGAGCCCGGCATCGGCAGCTTTTCGAGCGCCTTGCGGGCGAGCTCGGGCTTGCCTTGATCGAGCACGACGCGGCCGAAGACGGCGGCGAGCTGCGCGGGCGTGGGCAGGAGGCCGGGGAACTCGCGCGACCAGCGGCCCGGCAGGGCCATCGGCGAGAGGAGGCGCATGGCGCGGTCGAGGTCCTCGAGGCCGCTCTCGATCTCGCCGTGGTACGCCTTGGCGACGGCGTGGGCGTGCCAGGAGAAGACGTCGCCGCCGGGCATGAGCTTGCCGAGGATGGCGCCATGCTTCTCGGCGACCTCGCGCGAGAGGAGCCCGTCGTACGTGCCTTCGCGGCAGCGAGCGATCCAGCGGAGCGCGAGGACGAGCTGCTGGGTCGTCTCCATGCGGCTCGACTCGACCTCCCCGTCCTCCTGAGGATCGTCGAGCCAGAAGAGGGCCTGCTCGGCGTGGTTGACGAGGAGGAAGGCGGCGGCGCGCAAGATGTCCGGCTGTTCGCGCGAGGGGATGGCGATGACGCTGCGAGGCTGGCCGGCCCAGAGGAGGAGGCGACCGGCGGCTTTTTCGGGCGGGCGCGGGCGGTTCGGGTCCTCGGAGTCGGGCGGCGGGGCGTGGACGTGGTCGGCGACGGCGCGACCGAGGGCGGCCCACTCGGCGAGGGGACGGCCTTTCTTGAGGTCGGCGCGGAGGGCGGTGACGACGCCGTGCAGGTGCTTCGAGGAGCGCAGGAGGTTCGCGAGGCGCGCGTCGGCGCACTCGGGCGACCACTCGGAGGGCGGGAGGAGCTCGCAGGCGCGGCCGATGCTGCGGAAGACGTCCTCGTCGATCTCGCCGGCGACGCTCTTGGCGTGAGCGAGGCCGAGGTGCGCGGCGCCGGAGGAGGCGTCGAGGCGGAGGGCGGCGCGGTAATGCTCGACGAGGGTTCCGGGGTTCGTTCCTTCGTGCTCCTCGTGCTGGGCCGCGACGAGGTGCATGAGGACGAACGACTGCGCCATGGTCGGCGCCTTCGCGACGCGCGTGGCGGTCGGCGGGCCGATGAGGATCTTCCACTTGCGGTTGCGCTCGTAGAAGCGGTCGACGGTGGTGACGACGCCCTCGGTGCCGCCCTCGGCCTCGTGGCGGCCCGCGATGCCGATGAGGCGCTGGCGGCTGTCGAGGATGGGCCCGCCGGCCTCGTTCTCGTGGACGACCTGGAGGAGGCGCGGGAGGGGCGGGAGGATGTCGGGCTGGGACTTGCGAGGCGGCGGCTCTTCGGGCTCGCCGGCGATGAGCGAGACGTTGCTCCAGTGCAGGACGACGGCGCGCTTGGCGAGGGCGTTCTCGACGCTGTCGCGGAAGCCGACGAGGGTGACCGGGGTGTCGAGGTCGAAGTCCTTGAACTCGTCGGGCGGCATGAGCCGCAGGACGTGCGGCAGCTCCTCGGCGCAACGGAGGATGGCGAGGTCGCCTTCTTCGGGCGGCAGGATCTGCACGACCTCGGCGGTGCGGACCTGCTCGCTGGCGCGGAGGAGTTTTACGTAAGGCGCGTTCTCGCAGACGCGCGCGACGGTGAGGAGGTGGTGGGGGCCGATCGCGACGGCGGTGAAGTGGCCGCCGCCGGGAGCGAAAGCGAGCCAAATCGCGGCCTCGACGGCGGGCTGCGGGGAGGGGGCCACCATGGGCGCGAGTGTACCGGAAGCGGACGCCGGAGAGGTAGGAAGTGGTGGACGGGCAGGAAGCGGACGTGAGAGCGGGAGCGGGGTAGATCACCTTCGCGACGCGTCTCCGCGCGGTTTGTCGGCCGGGAGAGCTCCCCGGCGACCCGCGCGGAGGCGAGCGCCAGAGGGGCCATGGGCCTTGCCAGGTGCGGCGGCCGCGATGGCGGAGGATGGTGAGCGTCTGGATGATCGATGAAGCGCTCGGCGACCCGCGCGGGCTTCGTTTGGCACGGCGCACGCGATGGCGCCGCCACGGCATTGCGAAAAGAAGTCGTGCACCGGTACGGCCATCGGCACCCCCGAACGTCGCGCCATCCCGAGCGCCTGAAGACGCGGCTCACGCGAAGCTTTTCGGATTCCACGTGGAGATCGGCTTGGCGGGTGTGCGGACGGCGCGCAACGCGGACGGTACGCCCCTTGCTCATCGACGTCGATCATCCGCTCCGCCGTGAGCAACGAATCGCGGTTATCGCGATCTCGCGGCGCGAGCGCTGGGAGCCAAAGACAAGCAGGAGGTCGTCATGTACGGAGCGAGCATTGGGATCGTCCTCGGATTCGCCTCCCTATCCATGCTGAACGGCGGCGTTGCCGGGCCGCCCTCGGATTCGCTGGAATCATCGGCCGCCTCCGCGCACGCGGTGACCCGCGCGGAGACGACGTATGCCCGCAGCCCGGCCGATCCGCTCGATGCCTTCCCGGCGTGGACGTGGTGCGCGAACGAGTACAGATATTGCGGTTTCCGGGGGACGCGAAGGGTGGCTTACGGCAGATATCCCACGTTCGTCTATCGATGGTTGACCGACGGCGCTGCTTGCAACAACGATACCTTCGGTGATCCTCTCATCGGAGTCGACAAGGTGTGCTACCTGCTGCCCTGATCGTCGTTCATGGATTCATGCCGATTACATGACCAATCCGCAGGCGCAATGGGTGAAGAGGTCGCTTGACGCACTCCCCGTGCGCATGTTCTACTCGCTGCCCAGGGTATGGCTGCTCGAACGGGCGTCGCTGAAGGGCGCCGGCTACCGGGACTTCTTTCCTCCGGGTGAAGGGGTTCCGAGAAGATGTTGCTCACGAACACATTGCGGCTCTCGCTCTCGTATCTCGCATATCCGGCGATGACCTGCGGAGCGGTCGCGTTTGGCCTCTGGGCCGTCGCGCGGCATTGGCCAGCCTGGGCTGTCGGCGTTGTGGTCGTGTTGGTGGCCGCGGTGCTCGTCACCTTGCTCGAGTGGATCATCCCGTATTCGCGAGTTTGGGCGAAGCCGCACGGTGACCGGCTCACCGATTTCTGGCACCTCGTCTTCTCCAATCGCGCCTTCGACGTCGGCACGCTCGTCGCCGTCGGCGTGTTCGGCCCGCTCGGAGAGGCGCTTTCATCTCGGCTCGGCACACGCCTCTGGCCGCACGGTTGGCCCCTCCCGCTGCAAGCGCTGCTCGCCGTGGTGGTGTTCGAGCTGCCCTGGTATTGGATCCACCGACTCGAGCATATCTGGGCCCCCTTGTGGCGCGTGCACTCGGTGCACCACAGCTCGCGTCGGCTCTATTGGTGGAACTTCGGCTCGCGGTGGAGCTGCTCGATGAACGAGGACACTCGAAGCGCTCGTAGGTCGCGAGGGGTTTGAGGTAGAGGTCCGAAAGCGCCACTTTGCCAAGCAAAAATCCTTTCGAGAGCGGAGGCCTTTGGTAGGGCGGATGCGTCTCGTCTCCCAAGAGGAGGATGCGTCCCCCATAGCCCTGCTTTCGTAATCCAGCCGCAAGCTCGCCACCGGCCTGGCCGGCTCCCACGATGACGATGCGCTCTTCCATGGCCGCGACGCTCCTCTCTCCGTGCGCCCGGGATTCCGGGGGGTCAGCTCGATGCTGCGATCACCTTCGAATGATGCGGAAGCTCAGAGGCTCCCCGCGAGCGTGCGCAGGTGACCACGCATGCGCTTTTTGGCTTGCTCCTCGACCTGGCGAACGCGCTCCTTGCTCACGCCGAACGCCGCCCCGAGCTCCGCCAGCGTCGCGGGTTCGTCCGACATGATGCGGCGCTCGAGCACCTGCTGCTCCCGGGGCGAGAGCTCCGAAAGCGCTGCCTTCACGGCGCGCGTGATCTGCGCGTGCTCGTCGGCCCGACAAACCTCCGCCTCGGGAGAGAGCGCGCTGTCCGCCGGACCGTCGCTCTGGGCCCCGGTGTCGATCGGCGCGTCGGGCCCTGCGAGGAGCGGGATCAATTCGTGGGCGCGCTGCTCGGACAACCCCGTCCTCTCGGCGAGCGTCGCCGCATCCCTCGCGAACGCCCGGCGAAAGAAGCGCACCGCGCGCCGCTCCGCCTTCGACGTGCCGAGGCGCACGATCCGGTAATTCCGCGTCACGTAATCGCGGATCTCCGCGCGGATCCAGTAATTCGCGAACGTCGCGAGCCTGTATCCGCGCGTCGGATCGAAGCGCTCGGCCGCCTGCAGCAGGCCGATGTTGCCCTGCTGCACGAGGTCCTCGAACGGCGCGCCCCACTGCCGGTATTCGCGGGCGATCGTCATCACGTACGACAGGCACGCCTCGACGAGCAGCCGCCCGGCCTCGCGCTCGCCCGCTTTCCAGCGGATCGCGAGCTCCCGCTCGACCTCCGCGGAGAGGATCCGCCGCCTCGCGATCTCCGCGCGGTACATCGACAGCGCGTCGGGTCGTGCGCTCAATGCCCTGCCTCCACCTTGACCCCTTGCTGCGGTTTTCCGAGCAGCATCACCAGGGGCAAAAACAGCACGATGAGCATGCCGGCGAGCCAGAACGTGTCCGCGAACGACATGATCGAGCCCTGCTGCGACACCGTCCCGGAGAGCAGCGAAAGCGCGCGTTGCTTCGCCTCCGCGGCGGACGCGCCTTTGGCCATCATCGCGCCCGTCAGCATGTTGACCCGCTCGATCGTCGCGGGATCGTTCGACACGAGCTTCTCCGCGACCACGGCCATGTGAAAGGCCTGCCGCCGGGTCAGCATCATCGAGAGCAGCGCGACGCCGACGCTGCCCCCGAGCATTCGCGTCAGATTGAAGAACCCCGTCGCGGAGGCGACGTCCTTGCGCGGAATGGGGCCGAGCGAGGCCATCGAGAGCGGCAAGAACATGAACACGGTGCCCAGGGAGCGCACGATGAGCGGCCAGAAGAGATCGTCGCCGCTCGTCATCGGGTTCATCGTGGAGAACATCACGAGCGAGCCCGCCAGGACGAGCGCTCCGATTACCAGCATGAGCCGCGGGTCCATCTTGCGCGCCAGCCTCCCCGCGACCTGCATCATCGCCGCCGTGGCCAGCGCGCCAGGCAGCATCATGAGGCCCGTCTGTTGCGACGTGTAACGCAGGATCGATTGCGCGAAGATCGGCACGGCGAAGAGCCCGCCGTACAGGGCCATGCCCACGACCACCGAGAGGATGCTGCCTGCCCATAACGAGCGGTACCGGAGCACGCGCAGGTCCACGACGGGCTCGTCCGAGGCGAGCGCGCGACGCACGAAGAGCACGAGCGACACGATCGACGTGACGCACAGGACGACGATCAGCGGCTCATCGAACCAGTCGTGGGAGTTTCCCTCCTCGAGGAACGTCTGCAGGCAACCGAGCCCGAGGGCCAGCATGGCGATGGACGTCCAATCGATGCTCTTCGGAGGCGTCACGTGCGGCTCGTCGGGCGGGAGCGCCGAGAGGCAGAGGATCACGGCGAGCACGCCGAGCGGCAGGTTGATGAAGAAGATCCACCGCCAGCCGATGTTCGTCACGATGTACCCGCCCAGCGTGGGGCCGATCGCGGGGCCCGCGATGACGATGGCGCCGAAGAACGATTGCGCCGTGGCCTGCTCCTCCTTGGGGAAGGTCTCGAAGAGGATCGATTGCGCCTTGGCCATCAGGCCGCCGCCCGTGATTCCTTGCAAAACACGCGCGACGACCAGCATCGGCAGGCTCGTCGCGAGCCCGCACATGACCGAGGCGACGGTGAAGCCCACGAGCGAGAACAGAAAGTACTTTTTCTTGCCAAACCTGTGCCCGAGCCACGCGGCGAGGGGCAGGATGATGACGTTCGCGACGGCGTAGCTCGACACGATCCAGCTCGCCTGGCTGAGCGACGCGCCGAGCGAGGTCTGCATGTCGGCGAGCCCGACGTTGACGATGCTCGTATCGATGACCTCGAGCAGCGCGCCGATGGCCACCGCGATGGCCACGGCCCACTTGTTGTTCTGAGGCGCGGCGGCGGCGAGCGCGGGCGTTGCGACGGCGAGCTGGGCCACGACGAACCTCCTATCCGCGGGTATCGATGGACAGCTCGACGCTCATGCCCGGCCGGAGCACGAGGCCCTGCGGCACGTCACGCAGCTTCACGCGCACCGGCACGCGCTGCACCACCTTCGTGTAGTTGCCGCTCGCGTTGTCCGGCGGCAGCAGCGTGAAGCGCGAGCCGGTCGCGCCGGACAAACTCTCGAGCTCGCCGTGCAGCGTGACGCCGGGCAGCGCGTCGACCACCATCCGCGCGGGCTGGCCCGGGTGCATCTTCGCGACCTGGGTCTCCTTGAAGTTCGCCGTGATCCACAGGAGCGGCGTCACGAGCTGCGCGATGGCCTGTCCCGCCGCGACCTGCTGCCCGACGGCGATCGTCTTCTTCGACGCCACGCCGTCCGCGGGCGCCACGATGCGCGTGTACGAGAGCTCGAGCTTCGCCAGATCACGCGCCGCCTTGGCGATGGCGACCTGGGCCCGCGCCGTCTTGGCCCGCGCCTGCGCTTGCGCCACGAGCGCGTCCACGTTGCTCGATTGCTTGAGCTTCGCCGAGGCTTCCGTCGTGCGGCTCTGCGCCACGGCAATGTTTGCCCGCAGCGTCGCGAGCCGTGCCTTCGCTGCCTCCAGGTTCGCCTGCGCCACGGCGAAGCTCGTCTCCGATTGATCGAACGAGGCCTGCGGAAGTGCGCCCTGCTCGAGCAGCTTGCGGTTGCGGTTGCGATCGGCCTCGGCTTGCTTGAAGGCCGTCTCCGCGGACTTGACCGAAGCCTCGGCCTCCTTGCGCTGATCGGCCGCGGACACCACGCCGCCCTGCGCCGTCTGCAGCGACGCCTCCGCGACCGACTTGTTGCCGAGCGCGTTGATCTCGGCCACGCGCGCGTCCGCCTCGGCCGCCTCCGCCGCCGCCTCGGCGGCCTCCACGTTTGCCTCGGCTTGCGCGAGCTTCGCCTTGGCGCTCTCGTCGTCGAGCACGGCCAGCGTATCGCCCGCCTTGACCTCTTGGTTCTCGGTGAAGAGCACCTCTGCGATCGTCCCGCCCGTGCGCGCCGGGACCGCGATCACCTCGCCGTCCACCTGCGCGTTGTCCGTGCTCTCCAGGGTGCGGTGCGTCCACCAGTACCCCCCGCCGCCCACGACGGCGACGAGCAGCAGGACGAACAGGAGCGCGCGCCCCTTGTTTTTCGGCTTCGCGGAGGCGCCCGCGGCAGCGGTCCCCTGCACGGCAGGGGCCTGGGGAACGACGTCGGAAGGGGATGTCGCAGTGCTCATGCGTGACCCTCAAGGCAACTTGTTGTTGCCATAGTACCCGCCGCGGGGTACATTGGCAACAACAAGTTGCCTTTGAGGCGAAGCAGCGCGAAAATTCCGGAGGAACCGTTCGGTAGACTGGAGCCTATGCGTCACGACAGCACCCCCCCGCCCGTTCAACGAACCCGCCGCACCGAAGGCACACGCGTCCGTGGACGCGCGGAGCGCGTGGTCGCGGCCGTGCTCTCCGCGACGCACGAGGAGCTCGGGCGCGTGGGCTACGGCGCGCTGCGCATCGAGGATGTCGCGGCGCGCTCGGGGGTGAACAAGACGACGATCTACCGGCGCTGGCCGACGAAGGCGGAGCTCGTCGCGGCGTCCCTGCGCGCCGCCCATGACGAGGAGGAGCAGCTCGATACGGGCACGCTGCGCGGGGATCTCCTGACCGTGGTGATGAGGACCGTGCGGACGTGCCAGACGCCCACGGGCCGGGGCATCGTGCGGATGATGCAAATGGAGCGCGCGGATCCGGAGGTCGAGGCCCTCTCGAGGATCCTGCGCGACCGGCGTCGGCAGCGCAATACGGCCTTGCTCGAGCGCGGCATCGCGCGCGGCGAATTGCCTGCGGACGTGCACATGGAGCTCATCCTCGACCTGATCTTCGGGGGGATCTATTCGCGCCTCATCCAGCGCGGCGAGGACGTCAGCGAGGACTACGCCGTCGCGGCCATCGACACCGTGCTCGCGGGCGCCTGCGCAGGTGCGGCGCGCCTGCCGAAGGATCCACAGCAGCAGAAGTAGCCAGAGAGGACGACATGACCACGTCATCGAACGAAACGCGCGCAGAGCACGCGGGCAAAGAGGGCACGAAGGAACTGCCCGTGCTGGAGTCCGTGGTGCTCGACCGATCCGATCCCGAATTCCTCGCCCGATCCCCCGAGATCTACGCCGAGGCGCGGGCAAAAGGGCCCGTCGTGCGCGCCCAGCATTACCCCTTCCCCAGAGACGAAGAAGAGCGCAAGAGCGTCGCTTCGGGCCATCGCCCGGTCGGCGACGTGCTCTTCGTGAGCCATTACCAAGAGGCGGCGGGCGCGCTGCTCGACGATCGCCTCGCCTCCGACCCCTACGCGCGGATGACGCCGGAGCAGCGGGCGCACATGCCGCCGGTGCCGGAGGAGCTCCGGCCGATCGTTTACTCGCTCCTCATGCTCGATCCGCCCGACCACACGCGGCTGCGCAAGCTGGTCCAGCCGAGCTTCAATGCCCGCGTGATGGAGGCGCTCAGGCCGCGCATCCAGCGCCTCACCGACGATCTGCTCGACAAGGCCGAGCGAGATGCCGCCGCGCGCGGCGAATCGGCGCCGGATCGGCGGATGGATCTGGTCAAGGCATTCGCGTTCCCGCTGCCGGTGACGGTGATCAGCGACATGCTCGGTATCCCGGAGGAGGATCGCGACCGAGTCCAGCTCCTCGGGGAGCTCCGCATCGAGAACCGCGACCCCGCGGTCATGCAAGAGACCCGCAAGATGCTCGTGCAGTTCAGCCACTACCTCGTCGAACTGTTCGAGCGGAAGCGGCGCGCGCCGGCGGACGACATGATAAGCCAGATGATCCAGGCCCAGGAGGACGGCGACAAGCTCAACGACAAAGAGCTGCTGTCGATGGTGTTCCTGCTCTATTTGGCCGGGCACGTGACGACGGTGAACCTCATCGGCAACGGGGTCGTCGCGCTCTTGACCCACCCCGAACAGCATGCGCGCTTCAAGGCGGATCCGGCGGGCCTCGCCAAAGGCGTCGTCGAGGAGACGCTCCGCTACTGGGGGCCGGTCGATTACCTGGGCGCCGTGCGCACCGCCAAGGAGGACATGGAGATCGCCGGGGTGTCGATCCCGAAGGGAGGGCAGGTGATGCTCGGCCTCGGCTCGGCCAATCGAGATCCCGCGCAATTCGAGAATCCCGAGACGTACGACATTTCGCGCCCGGACGCCCACCGCCACATCGCCTTCGGCAAAGGGATTCACCTCTGCCTCGGAGCGCCGCTCGCGCGCATCGAGGGGCAGATCGCCTTCGAGACGTTGTTCCGACGCTTCCCCGATCTTCGTCTCGCCGTGCCGGCCGAGACGCTGCGCTGGGGCGGCGCCGCGGGGCTCCGCGGGTTCCGGGAGCTGCCGGTGCTCTTCTAGCGGCGCGCGATTCGCAAGCCGAGCTTCCCGAGCGCGCGCGCGAGCCCGGCTGCGAGGCTGCTCTGCGTCGACAAACCCGAAAGATCCACGCCGAGCTCGAGGACGGTCCGGGCGACCGCGGGCGAGAGCCCGACGAGGACGAGCTCGGCGCCGAGCAGCCTCGTGGCCTTTGCCGTATCGAGCACGTGCCCTGCCGTCGCCGCGTCGAATACCCCGACGCCCGAGACATCGACGATCACCACCCGGGCCTGCGCAGCGACGATGCTATCGAGGAGCTTCTCGGTGAGCGTCTGCGCGCGATTCTCGTCGAGGATCCCGACGAGCGGCACGACGAGGATCCCCTCGTGGACCGTCGCGATGGGCGTCGAGGCTTGACGGATCTGCTCGAGCAGCCGCGTCTTGTCCGCGTAGGCCGCCTGGAGCTCGTCGAGCTGCGCCTTCATTTGCCGCACCTCGATCTCGACGGTGCGCTCCTGGAACATTCGCTCGCGCTGGACCAGGAGATACATCGGGCCGGAGAGCGCGATCTGGAACAGCCATGATTCGACGAGGCCCCTGCCTCCCGCATCCACGTCGGGTGTATCGGCCGTCGCCGCGAGCAGGGCGCTGCGCAGCGACGTCGTGAGCAGGCGCAGATCGTAATGTCCGAGCCCTTTCGGAGTGAGGTCCTCGATCAAGCTCGCGAGGACGTCGCGGCCCTCCCCGTCGCCCTCGGCCGCGAGGTCCTTGCGGAGGGCCGAGAGGAGGCGCGACACGGCGTCGCGCGTCGCGTCCGGCCCGATGGCCCGGAAGATCGTGCCGGCGCGCGAGAGGAGGCGCGACGACAGATCCTGCGTGAGCGCGTCGGCCGAGTGATCGAGCCGTGCGAGCAGGGTGGCGCTCATCGTGGTCCCTCCGATCGATCACCAGCTCACGCGGTAAATGCAGGAGGGCGCGCCGTGCTCCATGCACCCGGTCGGGCCGTGCTCGACGAGGGGACGCGCGCCGACGCGGCTGCAGCAGCCCTGGATGATGCCGATGTTGAGCGCGCAGGGCCCCGGCGCCGTCCAGTCGAGCGTGGCGCTGCGATCTTCATCGAACGTGCACGTGATCCCGCCGATGCTCGGCCCGCGCGCATTCAGGCGGTAAGCCGCGTCGAGCCCCGACAGCATGCTGCGGACGTCGTCGAGGCCCGGCGGGAACACGGCCGCCTCGATCATCTTCTTGCCGACCGCGAGGATGGCGCTCGGCCCGATCCGCGCGGCGACCTCGCCGTAGACGACGTTGCAGCCCCAATGAAGATCGTACCAGCGCTCGGGATCGATGCGATCGACGCCGCAGCTTTTCAGGATCTTCTCGACGAGCGCCTCCGAATGGCCGAGCGCAAGAAGGAGCGACTGCAGAGCAGCGCCCCGGTATTCCCCCTCGTACTTGTTCATGTGACTCCCCCGGGATGCCGCGTGGCGCCCCCTTCGTTCCCCCCGGCGCCATCCTATCCCGGTGGTAGGCGTTCTCAAAGGCCCAAACGGGCGCGCGCCTTCACGGCATCGTCGGGAAAATCGCTGAACACCCCGTCGATGCCGAGCCGGTAGAACACCTCGTACTCGGCGGACGGGCTCGCGGCGTAGTCCTCGGCGAGGAACATTCCCTCGCTCCGGAAAGTCCACGTGTGGACGAACAGGCCTTTCGCGTGCGCCCGCGCGACGAGATCCGTGGGCGCGAGCGACTTTCGATCCGCGTCGTCCACGCTCCCGTCACCATTGACGTCGTCCGCCGCTCCGTCGCCGTCCGCGTCGACGCTCTCCACGGACACGATGTACCGCTTCCACGGCGACACGCCGTCCGCGTATGTCGCGACGAACGTGAGCCCCTCGTCCGTGAGCAGGTCGGCGAACGTACGCGGGTCGTTCTCCTTCGCGAAATCGTACGGTTTGTCGTGGGGCGGCGCGAGCTTGATTTTCCCGTCGAGCGCGACGCCGTCCGCGTCGACGAGCTGCACGAGCGGCAGCGACGTCTTTTGCCGCAGGTACTGGAGGTTTCCGACCTCGAACGACTGGATGATCACCTTCGCGCCTTCGCCCGTGAGCCCGGCCTGCTCGAGCGCCGCGAGGAGTTTGTCCTCGAGCGGCAGGCCGAGGTCCGTGTGATACGTCGGGTGCTTCGTCTCCGGGTAGATGCCGATCACGCGCCCGGTCTCCTCCGACTTCTCCTTGGCGAGCGCGATGATTTCCTCGAACGTCGGGATCTCGTACTTGCCATTGTGCTCCTGCGGCCTGTAGCTCCGCGGCTGGATCGCGCGTAGCTGCTTGATCTCCGCCAGGGTGAAATCGCTCGCGAAAAACCCCTCGACGGGGACGCCGTCGACGGTCTTCGTCGTCTTCCGGTCCGCGAACTCGGGCTTCGACGCCACGTCGGTCGTCGTCGAGATCTCGGGCTCGTGGCGCGCGACGAGGTGGCCGTCCTTCGTGGCCACGAGATCCGGCTCGATGAAATCGGCGCCTTGCTCGATCGCCAGCGTGTAGCTCGCGAGCGTGTGCTCGGGCAGGTACCCGGAAGCCCCGCGATGGCCGGTGACGAGCGGCGCCTCGCCGTTCAACGTCTTCCAGACCTCGGGCGGAGTCGTATCCGGACGCCCGCTGCTCGTCCCATTGCCGCAGCCGATCAGGGAGGCCGAGAGGAGCACGCCGAGGACGGCCGTCCTCGCTCCGACACAATTCGTTTTCATGAGAATCCTCGCCGTGGATTGCAGGCGGCGGAGCGCCGCCGCGCCGATGGTCTCGCGATGCGAGGACGATGGCAAGGCACTTCACGCCGAAGTCACGGCGGCTTCGCGGGCGCGACGCGGAGAGCGCCCGAGCGGCGTCAAGCCGCCAGCGCTACATCCATCTCGGGCAAGAGCCGCCCGTGCGTCGCCCGATACAGACGCACCGTGGTCTCCCCATCCACCACCGCCTCCGCACCAAAAACGCGCGGCGATGCGCCGGCATGGATCGATCGATTCTCCGATCGATGCGCATGCCCATGCGCCACGTAGAGCCGCTCGCAGCTCGCGAGCAGCGCGTCCATCGCCTCGTGCGCCTGCAATCCGTCGATCCAGTGCCACGCCGCGATCGCGTGCCGCCCCGGCGGATGATGTTGCGCCGAGAGGACCACCTTCCAGGTGAAATGAGGATCCTCCGCGAGCCTGCCGAGCCGCTCGATGGCGTCCTGCTCGAGGAGGCCACTCGATCGTGTCACGGGCAAGGGCACGGCGGTCGATACGGGTACGATCAGCGCATCCCGGAGCTCGGTCATGGCGCCTCGTCGGCTCGTCGCTGCATAGGCGCGGAGCGGGCCTTCGAGGGCACGCGCGAAGGCCCGTCCGTCGTCGTAGAGATCGTGATTGCCGGGGACGAGCGTCACCCGCTCCGGCGAGAGCTTGCTCTCGGCAAGCACTTCCGAAAGCACCTCGAACTGCGCCGAGACGCCGTCCTCCGTGAGATCCCCCGTCACGATCACGTGATCCGCGTCCGTCATGCGCGCGCGTACGAGCGCTTCCAGCGCGCGCTCGCGCCGCCGACGCGCGCACGGCGAGCGACCGAACGTCAAATAACGCAGCCTCCACCGCTCCATACCGCTGCGACTGTCGTGGCGATCTTCCAGCAAATGCAGATCCGTCACATGAGCAATCCGCGTCATGGCGCGCGAGCATGCACGACCAAGTTGACATTCCTGCGACGGCCACGAAAAACCTCGGCGAAAGCTCCGTCGCCGATTGTCACACGAGCAGACACCGGAATGTGACGAACGACCGCTAGCGTGCCTTCCCGAGGTGAAATGATGAAGAGCACGCTGGTGGCGCTCCTCGCAGGGGGAGCCCTCTCGTCGATCGGGATGACCGTGGCCTCGCAATGGGCCGCGTTGCGGATTCTGGGTCGAGCTCCATCCAGGGAACGTCCGACGCCGCCCATCACGATCCTGAAACCGCTGAAGGGCGTGGACGATGGGCTGAGGGAGAACCTGCTCTCCTTCGCGTCTCAAAAATACCCGACGTACGAAGTCCTGCTCGGCGCGGAAGACGCGGAGGATCCGGCGCTCGCCGTGGCGCGCGAGGTGATGGCGCGTGTTCCCCATGCGCCGTTCAGGATCATCCATTGCCCGCGCCGGACGGGCATGAACCCCAAGGTCAGCATCCTCGAAGCGCTGGCGGCCCGCGCGCGCCACGAGCACGTCCTCATCTCGGATTCGAACGTGCGCGTGGGGCCGGGCTACCTCGGGGCGATGGCGGCCGAGCTCGCGGACCCACGTGTCGGCCTCGTGACGAGCGTCATCGTGGGCACGGGGGAGGGGAGCCTCGGGGCCGCGCTCGAGAACTTGCACCTCAACTCGTTCATCGTGCGCTCGACGCTCTCGGCGAACGTGTTCCTCGGGCACGCGTGCGTCATCGGGAAATCGATGCTGCTGCGGCTCGGAGATCTCGCCGCGGTGGGCGGGTTTGCCTCGGTGCGCGACGTGCTCGCCGAGGACTATCTGCTCGGGAAAGCGTTTCAGGAGGCGGGCTTTCGTGTCGCCTTGTCCACGGAGCCGGTGCGTACCGTGAACGAGCGCTGGCGCCTCGACCGGTTCGTGAGTCGGCACATCCGCTGGACACAGATGCGGAGGCGCGTGCACCTTGGCTCGTATTTGATCGAGCCGCTCTTCAATCCCGTCCCGCTCCTCTTGGTGCTCTCCCTCGTGGCCGGCGGCGCGCTCGCGTGGGCCGCGCTGCTCGGCTTGGCGCTGAAGATGGCCCTGGATGTGGCGCTCTGGTCACGAATGCGTGGCGAGGGTATGTCGTGGCGGTGTGCCTTCCTCGTGCCCTTCAAGGATGTACTGGCCACGTGGACGTGGGTCGTCGGGGGACTCCGGCGCACGGTCGATTGGCGGGGCAACCGGATGCGTATCGGGGAGGGCACGCGGCTCGAACCGATCCACGGCGCCGCGAAGGTGAACGAGCAAGCGGAGGTCGCCCCGATGGTCGATCGACGATGGGCCGCGTGATCCGCGTCGGTGTGGGGAGGCTGCCGTGGGCGCGAAACCCGGCGAGCCTCGAATGAAACGGCCTTGCGACGATCGGGTGCCAATCATGTGAAAGCCATCCCGGGACAGGGGCCTCGGGTTGAAGTCTTCGCGGTCGTTCATCTACCCTGAACGAACCACCGCAGAAGCGTGCCCGCGCAACCTGGACCTCGATGCGATCCTCGATTCTCATTGCCATCCCCTGCGCCCTGAGCCTCGCGCTCGCGGCCCCGTCCGCGCTCGCCGCGGGCCCGACAAAGCAGCCCACCAAGGAGGAAATGCAGGAAGCGCAGCGTCGCTACCAGCGTGGTCGGGAGCTCTACGAGGACAACGACTTCACGGCGGCGCTCGTCGAGATCCGCCGCGCGTACGAGCTCGCGCCGAGCTACAAGCTCCTCTTCGACATCGGGCAGATCTGCTATCAGCTCCCGGATTACCCCTGCGCGCTCCGCAGCTTCAAGCAATACCTCGAGGAGGGCGGCGGCGACATCAACGCGCCGCGCCGCGCCGAGGTCGAGAACGATGTCCGCAAGCTCGAGGGCCGCGTCGCGACGCTGAAGATCACCACGAATCGGCCCGGCGCCGAGATCCTCGTGGATGATGTGGTCGTCGGCAAGACCCCGCTCGACGCGCCCGTCATCGTCGGCGCGGGCAAACGCAAGGTGACGGCGCGCGTCCAGGGCGCCGAGCCGGTGACCCGGGTGATCGAAGTGGCCGGCACCGACATCGTCGATGTCGCGCTCGATGTCGGCGGCGGGAGCACCGCGGCCGCGCCTTCCTCGGGCGACGGGACGTCCGCGCCGGGCTCGGATGAGCCGGGTGGGGACACGGGCGCGGGGCGCAAAGTGCCTATCGTCCCCTGGGTCATCACGGGCGCGCTCGCCGTCGGCACAGGCATCGTCGGAGGCCTCGCGCTCCGCGCCAGCTCCGATTATCGGAGCCAGCTCGATACGTTCGGCACGCCCCGCCCCACGCTCGACGAGTCGTATGGCAACATGAGAAACCTCGCCATTGCAGCGGACGTCTTGCTCGGCGCCACGGCGGTCGCGGGCGTGACTTCGTTGATCCTCACGCTCACGGCCGGGCCGAGTGGTCCCAAAAAGGCCGGGCTCGCCCCCGTGAATGTCAGCGTGGGCCCCGGCAGCGTGTGGATCAAGGGCACCTTCTGATCGGAGCTCGTACGGGACGAACATGAAAGAGAACAAGGCCCAATCGCCGCATCGTCGCCGTCAGCCTCCCGCCTTTGCCTGGCTCCTCGCGGCCTTCGCGTTTCTGGCCATGGCGGGGCTCGCGGGCGCTTGCAACCTCATCGTCGAGGGCGCGACGGATCAGTGCACGACAGACGCCGATTGCAGCAAGTTCGGCAATGGCTCGGTGTGCCGGGAGGGCGTATGCGTCCTCCCTGGCGGTTCGGGCTCGAGCAGCGGCTCGGGCGGCTCGGGCGGCGGGGAGGCGTGTTTCTCCGGCGAGCCCACGAACGACGAGCAGTATTTCAATAAATGCACGGACGCCACGTGCGTCTATTTCGACAACTGCGCCCGTCTCGGGCTCTGCAACGGCGCCGCGTTGCCCCCGCTCGTCGAGCCAACCCCCGTTCTTTGAGTTTTTCCCGAGGCATGGTCATGAACGAGATCCGATTCCCCAGCACGAAGACGACGCGTCATCTCGGGCCCGCGCTCGCCCTCGGCGTCGCGGCGACGCTCGTGGCGGAGGGCGCGTCCGCCGCCCCCACGAAAAACTGCTTCGACTCCGTCGAGCGACCCAAGGTCGTTTACGTCGCCGGATCGAGCGCGGTGAGCGGCTTCCTCGGCGTCATTCAGGGGATCCTCGCGGCCGAGGGCTCGCCCTATACCATCGTGTATCAGTCGCAGGGCTCCTGCACCGGCGTCTCGGCGGTCTATTCCGAGGACCCCGCCGCGCGGCTCATCAAGGACATCCCGGCCGCCGGCGGCAAACCCGCAAATTACGCCAGGTTCTACAACGCCGACGGCACGACCGAGGAGTGCTTCCTCGATCCGGCCGGCAACACCGTCGACGTCGGCGTCTCCGACGTGTATGCCAGCACCTGCGATTTCGCCATGGCACCCGGCGGCGTGCAGATCGCCGATTATCAGGGCCCGATCCAGCCGATGACCTTCGTGGTCCCGGCCCTCTCGACGCAGAAATCGATCAGCGCGGAGGCGGCGTACATGATCTTCGGCACGGGCAGCCACATGGGGGCCGCCGCGCCGTGGACGGATCCCACCTATTATTTCGTGCGAAATGCGAGCTCCGGCACGCAGCAGATGATCGCGCGCGCCATCAACGTGCCCGCTGACAAGTGGTGGGGCAAGGATCGCGGCGGATCGAGCGCGGTTCGCGACGGGCTCAAGATCCTGCTCGACGCCTCCCTCGCCGAGCAAGCGATCGGCATCCTCTCGACGGACGTCGCGGACGACGCCCGCTCCGATCTGCGCGTCCTCGCATTCAAGGCGTTCGGGCAGAGCTGCGGATATTACCCGGACTCGACGCCGTTCCTCTTCGACAAACGGAACGTGCGCGACGGGCATTACCCGATCTGGGGCCCCCTTCACTTCTACACGCGCGTCAGCGCGGGCATTCCCACGGAGCAGGCGGGCGCGCTCGTCACCCGCTTCGCCGCGCCCAAGCTCTCGAATGCGCTCGTCGAGGCGATCACGAAGAAGCACCTCGTCCCCAAATGCGCGATGCGCGTCGGCCGCTCCGCGGAGATGGGCCCACTCAAGACGTACACGACCGACTCGCGCTGCGATTGCTACTTCGAGGAGATCGTCAACGGAAAGACGAGCTGCCAGGCGTGCACGCAGTCCTCGGAGTGCCCCGCGAGCGCCCCCGCCTGCAGCTACGGTTATTGCGAAACGCCGTGATCGTCGCGCTCGGCTCGATCACCAGGGACTCTGTCCGTCGCCGAGCGAGCGCTTCTTCCCCGTCGTCGTGGTCGCCGGCGCGGCCGTATGGAACGGATCGCCATCCCCGAGCTTTCGCTTGGCGCGTGTGCTGCTCGTCGCGGCAGGGGCGGGCGTCGGCGGCGGCGTGGACGTCGCCGCCGGCTCTTCGGGCGACTCTTCGCCCGTCGTCGTATTGCTCGCCTGAGCTGCGCCGCCCTTCGGCTCCAGCACGAGCTCGATCTTCGCGTCCTTGTCGAAGGTGACGATTTGCGCGGCCGATCGATGATCCCGCGCCTCCGCGTGGACGCGGTGGCTCGCTCCATCCGCGGGGAATTTGCCCGTGAACGGGTTCGTCGGCAGATGCGCGCCGTCGAGGAAGATCTCCGCTTGTGCCGGGATCGCGCGCACCTTGATCTCCACCATCGCCGTCCCTTCGGGCGCGGTTGTCGCGGCGATTGATGCCGCTCCGACGGGCGCGGTCGACGGCGCCGGCTGCCGAGCCGCCTCCGCTTGCGTGCTCTCGGTCGACGGCACCGCCACATTCGAGGCGGGCGTCCTCGACTTCAATAACGCGAAGGCGC
Source organism: Polyangium sp. 15x6 (assembly GCF_029960785.1). GTDB lineage: Bacteria > Myxococcota_A > Polyangia > Polyangiales > Polyangiaceae > Polyangium. The sequence goes on along the minus strand of NZ_JASBQE010000042.1, from coordinate 45,225 downwards.
CGATCGCCGCAGCCATGACGATCGCGGCGCCAATGATCATGCTCCCTCGGTTCGATACGGGGGCAGCCGCCACCTGCATCGTCGTTTCTGGCGGCGCCCCGGGGGGCAGGCTGCTCGGGCCTGGAATACGCGCGTTCGATCCCGTCAGGCCTTTCGGATTCGATCCCGAGCCGTTCATGCTGTGCCGCCCGGAGCCTCCGAGGTTCGGGATGCTCAGCGAATCGGGGGCCGCATCGGGCGGGCCAGCGACGTCGGGGATGGCCAGCCTTTCCCCCGATTGTTGCGCCTTCAGCCTGCTGATCTGCTGATCGATCACCCTCCGGATGTCGGCTCGTTTGTCCCCGAACGCGCTCGTCACGTAGCGACCCACGTCCTCGCTCGAGACGCGCAGGCCAGCTCGATCCAGATACGCGAGGATTTCAGCGCGCATCTCGGACGCCGTCGTGTACCTATCGGCCGGATCCCGGGCCATCGCCTTGGCGCAGATCCGATCGATCTCCTCGGGCGCGTTCGGCTCCACGTCGTGGACGCGGGGATATTCTCCCGTCGCGAGCCTGTGGAGCACCTCGATGTCCGAGGCCTTGTCCCAGAGCTTGCGGCCCGCGGCGATTTCCCAGAGCACGATTCCGAGGACGAAGACGTCGGCACGCCTGTCGAGCGGCTTGCACCGCGCCTGCTCGGGCGCCATGTACCCAACTTTGCCCTTGACGATGCCGGTGCGTGTCTCGCCCGAGCGTACCTCGGACTTCGCAATGCCGAAATCGAGGATCTTCGTGTGCCCGTCGTACGTCACGAGGACGTTGTGCGGGCTCGCGTCGCGGTGGACGATGTGGAGGGGCGTGCCGTCGTAGTCGGTGAGCTCGTGCGCGTAATGGAGCCCCGCGAGCGCGTCCGCGACGATACGATAGAGCAGCCCGGGCGGCGGCGGGTCCTTCTTCGCGCGGCTGATGATGCGGTTGAATGGTTGGCCCTCGAGGTACTCCATGGCCATGAAGTATTCCCCGTCGGACTCGCTCACCTCGAAGGTCTGCACGACGTTCGGGTGGTTCAGCCGCGCCGCGAGCCGGGCCTCGTCGAGGAACATCTCGATGTGATCGGGATCCTCGACGTAATCGCGCCGGAGTCGCTTCACGACCTGCAGCTTGTTGAAGCCGGCCGGGCCGGGGACGACCGCGAGGTAAACGTCCGCCATTCCGCCGTGGCCGAGGCTCGCGATGAACCTGTACTTGCCTATGCTCGAATCGCCGTCGTGATGGGGCAGGGGCGGGGCAGCAGACACGGCACCATGATCCGCTCGTTCCGGTGACGAAGCAAGCACGATCCCGTGTTTCGCGTTTTTCTTCGCGCTTGCAGAGGTGACGAGCTTCACGCCGTGAAAATCGAGGTGCGCGCTGTCGACGAAATTGTCACACAATCGTTACGCGGTTGTCGACAGTTTGAAACTTGCGTATGCGTCACGAAATCGTGACAGGCTCCACGCCGCGCCGCAACGGAGACGCGTCAACCTCGCGCGCGATCGTTCGAAGCGGAACGATCGAGCGAGGTGCTTGCGAATGAAACGAAGGATTGCTGGAGCCGGGTCGCGCCATGTCTTCACGCTCGCGAGCGCCGGTGTGCTGCTCGCCGCAGCGCTCGGGGCTTGCGGGAGCGACGGGAAAGACGGCGCGAATGGTCGAGACGGCCTCGACGGACAGGACGGCGCGCAAGGGCCGCAGGGCGAAACGGGTCCGCAAGGGGAAGAGGGGCCGCAAGGTGATCCCGGCGCACCCGGGGAGCCGGGGACCCAAGGGCCCGAGGGCAATCCCGGGACGCCCGGGGAGACCGGCCCGCAGGGGCCCGCGGGAGAGCCGGGCATCACGTGGCCGGATCCTTCGCGGCCACTCTCCGGAATGGTCGCGCTCGCATTCATGGATGACCTCGGCACGGGCGCTGCGGATCTCGGCCAGTACGTGCGGAAGCGCGTGGAGCAAGTCGCGAAGGGCACCTTGTCGCCCGGCGTGCAGTTTCCGCTGACCAATGCGGCGACCGACAGCGTGCGTGCCATTGCCGGCCTCTCGGGCAACGTGGTCGCGGCCTGGCTCGATCCACTCACGTTCGATCAGGGCCACGCCGCGCCGCGGTTTGGCGCGAACAACGATTACGTCGCTTTCTTCGGGGACGGCTGGGACGGCGTCCCCGGCGCTGCGCCGCAATGGAACGGTAGCGGGGCTTCCGGCTGGATGTGGGTCAACCACGAATACATCTCGAACAGCGCCCCGACGGCGACGACGGCGCCGGTGGGGCAACACCTCACGCTCGCGACCTATCTCCGGTCCATGGGCGTCCTCGAAAACGACGTCACCTCGAACGAATGGTCGGACGCGAGCCGCTCGACGTACGTGCAGGAGGCGAAGCGGCAGAACGGCGGCTCGTGGTTCCACGTGGTGCAGGATCCGGCCTCGGGCGAATGGGAAGTCGATCGCGGGGCGAAGGCGGTGCGGTACGACGCGACGAGCCATACCCTCCTGCGCATCACGGGCCTCGCGGCGGTCGCCGACGATCACGACGATCAGGGCAATGCATTGCCTCCCGGCGTCGTCAGCGGCATCATGGGCGATTGCTCCGGCGGACAAACCCCCTGGGGCACGGTGATCACCGCGGAGGAGAACGTCCAGGATTTTTATGGTGACCTCGAGGCGTTCTGGACCAGCGAGCAGAAGCTCGTCCTCGGGGCCGGAGCCGATCCGGGCGGTCCGATCACGTTCGAGACGAAGGCGAGCCCCACGAGCGAATATGGGATGTCCCCGGATCCGCTGACGCACCACGCGCGGGATCTGTACGGCTACCTCGTGGAGATCGATCCGGGTCAGCCGGAAGGCGAATACGAGGGTAAGACCACGAAAGGCGTGGGGCACAAGAAGCTCGGCGCGATGGGTCGCGCGCGCTGGGAGAACGCGACGTTCGCGGTCGACGCGCAGTGGAAGCTCGTGCCGAATCAACGCATCGTCGTCTATGCTGGGGACGATCGGCGGAGCGGCCGCATCTTCAAGTTTATCTCCAAGAACCCGTACACGGCCGGCATGACGAGGGCGGAGACACGCGCGCTGCTCGACGAGGGCTCGCTTTACGTCGCGCATTTCGCCGGCCTCGACAACACGACCGGCGTCACGATGCTCGCCACGGGGCAGGCGCCGACGGAGTCGCAGCCGGGCACGGGGCAATGGATCCACCTCAGTACGGCGAGCACGGCAATCGCGCCGAACGCGGCCGCGCTGGGCGAGCCCGACAAGACCGTGGGCGCCGCCTTGATGGACATCGATTACAATGGCCTCGGCGGTTTCCTGAGCGACGATGACGTGCGCCGCGCGCTCTTCACGGCCTGCGCGAAGGTCGGCATCATGGAGCTGAACCGGCCCGAGGACGTCGAGTACAACCCGAAGGATCCGAGCGGGACGCCACGGCTCTACGTCGCCTTCACGAACCACGGTCGCAAGACGCAGCTCGATCAGCAAGGCAAGCTCATTGCCCCCGCGGAGCACGACACGATCTCGCCCAAGCGCCCCGACGCGCTCGGAAACGTCTTCGCATTCCAGGAGGCAAACCCGGCCGATCCGGCTGCGTCGACGTCGTTCACGTTTTTCCGTGTCTGGGCAGGCACGAAGGCCGCCGGGCCGTACGACGCGGCAAACCCGGACAACCTCGTCATCGATCGGGACGGCGGCGTCTGGTTTGGCACGGATGGCAACTTCGGCACGAACAAGACCGCCGACGCCATTTATTTCCTCGACCTCGATCCGGCGCACGCGGCGGGGCAGCCCGGCGTCATCTCGGCGACGTTTGGCAAGGCGTTCCGCGTCGTCGCCGTGCCGAGCGATGCGGAGGCCACCGGCCCTGCGCTCGGGCCGGACATGCGCACGCTCTTCGTGAGCGTACAGCATCCCGGCGAGAGCGTATGGAGCGTCTGGCCGAACGGAGGCTGAATCCATGAAGAGGACGCACGAAGCTCGCCCGGGATCGTGGCTCGCCGTCGCGCTTTTGGTGTCCCTCGCGGCGGCTTCGTGCGGCCGCCGCGAGGAGCGCGGCGCCGAGACCGGATACGATCCGCTCGCGCACGCCCGCGAGGCCGCAGGTCGCGTGCTGAACCCGGAAGCCTCGGTGCCCGCGCTTTGTTATACCAAGACGAACGGCACCTCGAATCCTTGCTGGGTCTGCCATACGAGCGCACACGGCCCGAATACGCGCTCGGACTGGCATCTCCAGGCCGAGTATTCGTTCTCCGAGGCGGCCCAGAAGAACCACTACGAAAACCTCTTCGTCGGTCGAACGGCCGACATGGCGGCCCTCTCGGACGAGGAGATTCTTCGCTATGTCCGCGAGGACAACTATGGTCCGCTCCGGCGCGCGCTCGCCGGGGCGCGAGGATTCGAGGGCTACGTGCCGGACCTCGACCTCGAACGTGGCTTCGACGAACAGGGATTCGCCAGGGACGGGAGCGGCTATCGCGCCGTGCGGTACAAGCCCTTCCCGGGCGCGTTCTGGCCGACGAACGGCAGCACCGACGACGTCTTCATCCGTTTGCCCGAGCCATTTCGGCGGGACGCGCAGGGAAACACGTCCCGCCCGATCTACGCGCTCAACCTGTCGCTGCTCGAAGCCGCGATCACCTCGGATCCCGATGCGCCGCCGGATCGAATCGATCGCGAAATCGAGCCCGCCGACGAGCGCCTGCTCGGCTTCGATCTCGACGGCGACGGGGCCCTCTCGCCCGGCGTCACGCGCGTGCGGCGCTTGCCGAAGACCTACGCCGGCGGCGCATCGAATGTCCCGCTCGAGCGAGGCCTCTATCCCCGCGGCGTCGAGTTCTTGCATTCGGTGCGCTATCTCGATCCCGACGTGCCCGGGTACGCAGCGCGGCGAGTGAAAGAGCTACGATACGCGCGGAAGGTCCTCGCCCCCGACCGATGGGCGCTTCTGCGCGCACAGGAGAAAGAGCAGGACGAAAAGGACGAGGGGCTCCTGCCGGTGTATGCCGGATCCGCGATGAGCGGCCTTCGGAATGCCTTCGGCTGGCAGCTCCAGGGATTCATCGAGGACGAGGCCGGGCGGCTGCGCCTCTCGACGGACGAGGAGCATCGGTTCTGCATGGGCTGCCATTCGAACCTGGGCGTGACGGTCGATCAAACGTTCTCGTTCGCCCGCAAGGTGCCCGGCCAAGCGGGCTGGCGCGTGCAAGACATCCGCGGAATCCCGGACGTCCCGCAGCTCGGGCACGCGGAGCCCGAGGTGCTCGTGTATCTTCGGCGCGTCGGCGCTGGCGACGAGCTCCGAGCGAACGACGAAATGACGGCGCGTTTTTTCCCGGGCGGCACGCTCGCCGAGGCCGAGGTGCGACGCGCGGCCATCGGCGGCGATCGGGATCTCGCTTTCCTGCTGCTCCCGTCGCGCGCGCGGGCGCTCGCCCTCGACAAGGCCTATCGCGTGCTCGTGCGCGGGCAGCGCTTCGATCTCGGCCGCGACGCGCTGCCCACGCCCGCGGTGAACGTGCATGCCACCATCACGAATGGCTCGACGGGTCTCGGAGAGGCGAATCGGATTTACAGGGACGGCCGCCTGCGCCTCGATTGGGGGGTGAGCGGACCTCGGTGAGAAAGGCGCGCCGATCGGTGGCTACACGTTTTTACGATCCGCAGCGCGCGGCCGCGCGAGCCGCTCCTCGATCTCGGCCTTGTCGATACGGAGCCCGCCGGCGAGATACGTTTCGAGGAAACCGAGCCGGTCATTGCCCCAGAAGAGCTGATCATCGACGAGGAACGTGGGGACGCCGAAGACGCCCGTGGCGATGGCCTGCTCGGTGTTCTTGCGGAGGCGCTCCTTCACCACTTTCTCCTCGGTGGCGGCGAGCAGCGCGGACCCGTCGAGGCCTGCGTCGTCGGCGATGGCGCAGAGCTCGGCGTCGTTCATCAGGTCGCGCCCCTGTTCCCACGTCGCGACGATCAATGCCCCGGCGAGACGGCGCCGCGCCTCGGGGTCATCGATGGCGGCGCACATGCGCTGCGCCTTGAGCGGATTGAACGGATGCGCCGGCGGGCCCGCGTAGGGCCGCTTCAATGTCATGGCCCAGCGTGCGATGTCGTGGAGCATGTGGACGCGCTTCGACGGAATCTCCGCGGGCCCCTTGTTCTCGTTCGCCTGGAGGAGCCCCGCGAACAGCACGGGCTGGAGGTCGAAGCGCGCGCCCGTGCGCGCCTCGACCTCGGGAAGCTGGGCCCACGCGAGCCAAACGTACGGGCTGATGACGTCGAAGTAGAACCGGACGGTACGCATACAGAAAAACGATAGTACGTACCGCTCTGGTTGTCGACGATTCGATGCTCGTACGGTCGTGGAGTGTCAGCTGTCGCAGACGAGCCAGCCATTCCGATTCGAGATGTCGCCGCGGCAGGCGCGCGCGTTCGGAAGACAGCCATGGTGCGCGCGATCGTTCCGCGTTCGGCACTGCGAGCACAGATCCCCGTTTCGCTTCCATTTCCAGTCCCAGCACGTGCGCTCGAACGAATGCGTCCTCGCCTCCGCGACCCGCGTCGGCGCCATTCCGACCCCCACGGCCGACAGCGATAAGAGCGCCAAGTCGTGATGACCTTTTTCATGATTCCCCTGTTTTTTCGGTTGGTGTCCCTCTGCATTTCCTTGGGCGGACGGGCGGACGTGGCAGGTGGGGCGGAGTGGGCACCCGGCGCGAGCCCGGCGCCCCCGCTTCCTCAGTCGCCCTACATTTATGTCGCAAAATTCCTTCATCAGCAGAAATGTGTTATATGGGTTACGCAATTTGTCTAAGAGATGGTCTTGACTTTGAACATCATTTTCAATAAATCCTGAGGAGCTCATGGTTAAAAGTGTCCGTGCAAACATGTGCAAACGGCACGATCCAACCCGTCTTCCTCCGGGAGGACCGGGCAATGCCTGATTTTCGGAAAGAGCGCTGGCCTCTCTCGGCAGCGCAGCACGGTATCTGGCTGGGCCAGGCGCTCGACCCGGCGAGCCCGCTTTACAACGCCGGCGAATGCATCGAGATTCGTGGCGCCGTCGATCCGGCGATCTTCGAGGCCTCCGTACGCCAGGCGGTCGCCGAGGCCGAGACGCTGCACATGCGGTTTGTCTCGACCGAGGACGGCCCGACGCAGATCCTCGAACCATCCATCGACTGGCCCATGCATCGAATCGACGTCGGCGCGGAGGCCGATCCCTGGGCATTCGTGCAAGCGTGGATGCAGGCGGACCTCGAAAAGACCGTGGACCTCACGCGCGGACCGCTCTTCACGGAGGCGCTTTTCACGGCCGGCCCGGAGCGAACCTACTGGTATCAGCGGGCGCACCACATCGCGCTCGACGGTTTTGGATTCTCGCTCATCGCACGGCGCGTGGCGGAGCTCTATACCGCCCGTCTCGATAGCCGCTCCCGCGTCGGCCCTCCGTCCGGTTCGCTCCTCCGGGTCATCGAGGAAGACCGAGCCTACCGCGCGTCCCCCGATTGCGAGCGGGATCGTGATTTCTGGGTCCGACGTTTCGCCGATCGCCCCGCGACCGTGAGCTTCGGCGGTCGACCCACCATGGTTTCTCGCCCTGCATTACGAAGGACGACCTCGCTCTCGCCGTCCACGATGGAGCGAATGCAGGCGGTGGCACATCGTGTGGGCGCGAGCTGGCCCGACGTATTCGTCGCCGCGACGGCGGCGTATGGGCATGGCCTCACCGGCGCGCCGGAGCTCGTCCTCGGTCTCCCGGTCATGGGCCGCCTGGGCTCCGTGTCCGTGCGTATCCCGAGCATGGTGATGAACATCGTGCCCTTGCGCGTCCCGATCCCGAATGGAGCGAGCCTCTCCGCGCTCGTCCAGCACGTCGCAGGAGAGATGCGCGCGAGCCGTCCCCATCTGCGCTATCGCTACGAGCATCTCCGCCGGGATCTCAAGCTCATCGGCGGGGAGCGGCGGCTGTTCGGCCCGGTCGTGAACATCATGCCGTTCGATTACGATCTGCGGTTCGGCGGTCACCGCGCGATCGCGCACAACATCTCTGCCGGGCCGGTCGAGGACATCTCGATCAACGTGTACGCGCGCTCGGACGGGCGCGGGCCCCGCATCGATTTCGACGCGAATCCGGATTGTCATACCACAAGCGATCTCGCGGGGCACGAGCAGCGATTCCTCGCGTTTCTCGACGCGGCCCTGTCCGCGCCCATGCAGCCGATCTCCGACATCAGGAGCCCCGGCCTCGCTGCGCCGGCGCCCCCTGAGGCGACGGATTCGCCCGGCACCATCCTCGAGGGCGGCCCACTCGCTTCCCCGGCGCGCGACGTCATCGAGCGGATCCTGGAGCACGCGCGCGAGCAGCCCAACGCCATTGCGTTGGAGCACGAGTCGCGGCGGATGACGTATGACGAGCTCGTGCTCGCAGCCCGGCGGCTCGCGGCCCGCCTCGCGGCGCTCGGCGCCAAACCGGGCACGCTCGTCGCATTGTTCCTGCCCCGCAGCCTGGAGGCCGTCACGGCCATTCTCGCCACGCTGTTCTCCGGCGCAGGATACCTGCCGCTCGATCCCCAGGGGCCGAGCGGCAGGACGGCGGCGATCCTCGCGGACGCCGGGCCCACGTTGCTCGTCACGACATCGCCGTACGCCGAGCAAGCAAAGCAAGCGACGCGGGCCCGCGTCGTGGTGCTGGACGAAGAGGTCCTCTCGGACGCACTCGAAGCGCCGATCCACGAGGGGGACGAGCATCCGGCGTACGTGATTTACACGTCCGGCTCGACGGGCCGTCCCAATGGCGTCGTGATCAGCCGCGCGTCGCTCGCGCATTTCGTTGCCGGCGCTGCCTCACGGTACGGATTCCACCGCGACGATCGGGTGCTCCAGTTCGCGCCGATGCATTTCGACGCGAGCGTGGAGGAAATTTTCCTCAGCCTGTGCGTGGGCGGCACGCTGGTGCTCCGCACGGAAGAAATGTTGCAATCGGTCCTCCGGTTGCTCGACGCTTGCGCCGAACACGCGATCACCGTGCTGGACCTGCCCACCGCGTTATGGCACGAGGTGGCCTACAGTCTCTCGACCGGCGCGTCCCTTCCGCCCAGCGTTCGCATCGTCATCATCGGCGGAGAGGCTGCGCTTCCGGAGCGCGTCGCGCGTTTTCGTCGCGCCGTCGGGCACGCTGTCCGATTGCTCAATACGTATGGCCCCACGGAGGCGACCGTCGTGGCCACGTGCGCCACGCTGTGCGGCGACGAATCCGCGGCCGAGAGCGCGGAGGAAGTCCCGATCGGCACGCCGCTGCCCGGCGTCCGCGCGGCCGTCCTCGGGGCGGACGGGCGGCTCGTCGCGCGAGGCGCCGTGGGGGAGCTGTATCTGATGGGCGGCGGGCTGGCCACGGGGTATCTCGGGCAGCCGGAGCTCTCCGCCGCGCGTTTCCGGATCCTCGAAACGTTGCCTGGACAGCCGCGCGGGTATCGCACCGGAGACCTCGTCCGGCAAAACGAGGCGGGCGATCTCGTCTTCGTCGGCCGCGTCGACGAGGAGCTCAAGATCAGCGGGCATCGCGTCGATCCGGGCGAAATCGAGACCGTATTGCTTCGTTTCCCCGGCGTGCGTGAGGTCGCGGTGGTCGGGTCCGCCATGCCCGGCGGTATCAAGCGCCTCGCCGCGCATGTCGTGGCCGATGCGCCCCCTCCGCCGCCGGCGGAGCTCCGCCGTCACGCGCAATCGGCATTGCCGCCCGCCTCCGTCCCTTCGGCCTTTCTGTTCACGGATCGATTGCCGCGGACCAGCACGGGCAAGATCGACCGTTCCGCGCTGCGCGACGCGGCCCTCACCCGCTCGGCCGCGTCCGCGGTCGCGACGACGGACCTCGAAAAGGTCGTCATTTCCGTGTGGGAGCAAATCCTCGGGGTTTCTGACCTCTCCCTGGAAGACGATTTCTTCGAGCGCGGCGGGCAGTCGCTGCAAACCATCCAGGTCGCCACGCGCCTCGGCCTCACGCTCGGCCGCGAGATCCCCGTCGCGATGGTGTTTCGTCATCCGACGATCGCGGAGCTCTCGCGCGCCCTGGAGCAGTCCGCGGGCGTCAAGAAGGTCGCCGCGGGGCTCACGGATGCAATGCTCGCCGACGCCGTACTCCCGGAGGACATCGTCCCTCCCGCGCTCGCGCCCGCGACGTTGCGTCCGTCGCCCCGACAGGTCCTGCTCACCGGCGCGACGGGGTTTGTCGGAGTGTATCTCTTGCATGCGCTCCTTTCGGGGACAGTGGCGCGCGTGGTTTGTCTGGTGCGCGCCGCGGACGAGCAGCAAGCGGCCGCTCGGCTCCGCGCGGCTCTGGAAAAGCAGCGGCTGCCCCTCACGCATTTCGAGGACAGGGTGGTGGCCATTCCGGCCGACCTCTCCTTGCCACGCCTCGGGCTCGGAGCCGAGACGTGGGATCGTCTGGCCACGGAATGCGACGTGATCTATCACGACGCCGCGATCGTCAGCCTCGTGCGTGATTACCGCAGCATGCGCGCGGTGAACGTCCTCGGGACGCGCGAGGTGCTGAGGCTCGCGGCCGCGGCGCGCCCGAAGCCTGTGCATCACGTGTCGACGCTGGCCGTGGCGCCCTCGATCGCCAGGAGCCCCGAGGTCCCCGAGGCGTTCGTCCCGCCGCACCCGGAGCTCCTGGACGGGTACAAGCAGAGCAAATGGATCGCCGAGCGGCTCGCGGAGCAGGCGAGCGAGCGTGGCGTGCCGGTCGCCGTGTATCGCCTCGGTCGTGTCGTCGGCGCTCCCGATACCGGGATCGTCAATGAACAGGACATCGTCTTTCGTCTCCTCCTCGCAGGCATTCCCGCGGAGGCCTTGCCCGACCTCGATGTAGCGGAGACGTGGACGCCCGTCGATTACGTGGCGCGCGCGATCGTGGCGCTCTCGCTCACCCGTCCGCGACGCGGCACCGTGTACAACCTCGCTCCCGCGCCCGACGTCCGGCTGAGGGACGTGTTCCGCTGGGTACAGGAGTATGGGTATGCCGTCGAAACCTGTCCGGTCCCGGCCTTCCGCGCGCGCATGGGGAGTGGCGCCAGCGCCGCCGAGAGCGCCACGCTCGCCTTCTTCGATCTCCAGGCCGACGCCGGAGAGCAACCCCAGAATTTCGGCCTGGGACGCGTGCGCTGCGACAACGTGATTCGTGGCCTGTCCGACAGCGGAATTGATTGCCCCGCCGTCGATCGTTCGCTCGTGTTTCGTTATCTGGATCATTGCGTCGAGACCGGCAAGCTGCCGCGCCCTTCGAGTGGGCGAGCGGGCTGAGCCCCAAAGCGACGCTTCACCTGAACCAAAGGAAATCGCCCATGACCTCACGGACCCTTGGTGTAGACATCGACAGCCGGGAGCGTGGTCTCCCGAGGCCCATCACAGGGGAATGGAAGCTCGCTCGATCGAATGCGCTGCTCGCGGAGGCGCGCCGGCTGATCCCCGGCGTCACCCAGTCGCTCATGAAGCGGCCGGAGATGTATTCCCTCGGCTCGTTCCCGGTGTACCTCGAGGGCGGCGAGGGCGCGCTCGTGCGCGACGTCGACGGCAACGAGTACATCGATTACATCTGCGGCCTCGGGGCGAACACGCTCGGGCACAACCACCTCGCCGTCGTCCGCGCCATCCGCGAGCACCTCGAATACGGCTTGCTGCATTCGTTGCCGACGGAGATCGAGGTCACGGCCACGCGCACGCTCGTCGAGCTCATCCCCGGCGCGGAGATGGCCCGCTTCTTCAAGACCGGAGCGGACGCGACCTCGGCGGCGATCCGGCTCGCTCGCCACGTGACGGGGCGAGAAAAGGTCGTCACCATCGGCTACAACGGCTGGCACGACCATTTCATGTTCGACACGCCCGGCGTGCCGGCGGTGCTGCGTGACTATACCTATCGCATGCCGCTCATGGCCGAGGCCGAGGAGAAGCCGCTGCTCGACCTGATCGCCGAGAAGGGCTCCGAAATCGCGCTGGTGCTGCTCTCGTTGCCCTACAAGCGCGTCGTCTCGGCGGAGTTCTTGCGTACCTTGCGCGAGACCTGCCACGCCCACGGCGTGCTCTTCGTGCTGGACGAGGTCGTGACAGGCTTCCGGCTCGCGCTCGGCGGCGCCCAGGAGTATTACGGAATCGCGGCCGATTTCGTGTGCCTCTCGAAGGGCATCGCGGCGGGCATGCCGCTCTCGGCCATCGCGGGCCCGCGGGAGGTGATGAGCCGCCTCGCGGAGCTGCAGGTATCGACGACGTTCGGCGGCGAGATGCTCTCCCTGGAGGTCTGCAAGGCGGTCCTCGGTGAATACCGGGATACCGATTACATTCAGCGTATCGCCTCGCTCGGCAAGCGGCTTCGCGAAGGCGTCAACGAGAAGGCCACGAAGGTCGGGGCGCCGCTGCGCGTGGTGGGCTACGACGCGATTCCGTTCTTCCTTTTCGCGGACGATCTCGCCACGCACACGAAATTCGCGGCGCAGTTCGTCGGCGCCATGGCGAAGCGCGGCGTGCTCCTGCGCCGTGACGTGAGCTTCATCTCGGGCGTGCATACCCAGGCACAGATCGATTTCACGATCGAGGCGGCGCACGACGCGCTCGTCGAGATGGCGAAGCACGGCGCATTCGAGAGCAGCCCGGCCGGCGCGAAATCCTGAATCACCGATGTTTCGTAAGCGCCGTTTTTCATGCACCGGATGGGCCGGGAGCCTGGCCCTCGTCCTCTCGGTTTGTCCGACCGCCCTTGCGCAGGAGGCGGAGCCGAGCGGCCCTTCGCCTGCGCAGGCGAGCGCGACGACCGAGCGCACGGTGCACCCGCCCGAGCTCATCGAGGCGGTCGAGGCGGCGTATCCGGCGGAGGCACGCGCGGCCCGGCGGGAAGGCCGCGTGGTGCTGAAGCTCCGTATCGACGCCGCGGGGCGCGTCACCAGGGCCGAGGTCGTGGAGCCGGCCGGAAACGGGTTTGACGAGGCCGCACAGGAGGCAGCGCTGCAATTCCGTTTCACACCGGCGCGCCGGGGGGACAAGGCCGTCCCGGTGATCATTCTCTACGCTTACGAATTCAGGTTGCCGCCGGAGCCCCCCCCGGCCCCGGAGGCGCGGCCCGCTCCGGCCCCAGCCGCGCGCGAGCCGGGGCCCGAGCCGGCGGCGCCCGCTGCGCAGACCACGGTCGGTCCTGCCAAACCGTCGATCGACGTGATGGTCCGCGGCGCCTCCGAAGCCGATCGACTTCGCCGGTCCGCGCAGGCCGTCCAGGTCATCGAGACCGAGGACGCGCAGCGTCGAACCGCGGACCTCGGCGAGGTGCTGGCACGCTCCGAGGGCGTGGGGGTGCGCCGGGAAGGCGGGCTCGGATCGAACGCGCGCCTCTCGCTCAATGGTCTCACGGGCGATCAGATTCGCTTTTTCCTCGACGGTGTGCCGCTCGACCTCGCCGGGTATGCGCACGGGATCACCAATGTCCCGGTCAACCTCGTGGAGCGCATCGAGGTCTATCGCGGCGTTGTCCCCGTGCGTTTCGGTGCCGATGCCCTGGGCGGCGCGGTGAACCTCGTGACCGATGCGGACATCCGCGGCACCCACGCATCGGCGTCTTATCAGGTCGGGTCCTTCAAGACGTACCGATTGACGCTGAGCGCCCGGCATCTGCATGAGCCCACCGGATTCTTCGCGCGCGTGAATGGGTTCTACGATTACACGCGAAACGATTATCCGATCGACGTCGAGGTCTTCGACGAGCAAGGCCGCCTCTCGCCGGCCCGCGTTCATCGGTTCCACGACGGCTACCGCGCCGGCGGCGGGAGCGTCGAGGTGGGGTTCGTCGGGCGCCCGCGGGCGGAGAAGCTCCTGCTGCGCGCGTTCTACACCGAACATCGGAGGGACGTTCAACACAACGCCCTCATGTCCGTTCCTTATGGCGAGGTCACCTACGGCAAGCAATCGGCGGGCGCGCACCTCAGGTATGCGCAGCCCTTCTCCCGCAGGACGCGGTTCGACGCGGTGGCCGGGTACACGTACACGCACAGGGAGTTCCAGGACCTCTCCACGTGTCGTTACGACTGGTTCGGCCGTTGCGTCTTCGTGCTCCCGCAACGCGGCGAGATCGAGGCCCGCGCGATCGATCAGGCCATCGAGCAACACAATGTATTCGCCCGTTTGAACCTGGCCTGGAATCCCGCGCCCTGGCATTCGCTCCGTTTCGGGCTCTCGCCCACCTATGCCATCCGGACGGGGAAAGACCATGCCATTCCCGCGGACGAATACGACCCGCTCACCGCGCAGCGGGCGCTCCTGAGCACCGTGGTCGGCGCCGAATACGAGGCGCGCCCGTTTGCAGGAAAACTCGCGAACATCGCGTTCGCCAAGGCATATGTGCAGATGGCCCGGACGAAGGAGCAATTGCCCAACGGGAACCTCCGCGACCTCGACCGGACGACCCACCGCGGGGGGATCGGCGACAGTCTGCGATTCCGCTTCACCGAGGCGTTTTATGCCAAGGCATCGTACGAGTATGCCACCCGCCTGCCCAACCCCGAGGAGGTGTTCGGCAATGGCGCGCTCATCATCGAGAACCTGCACCTCGAGCCGGAGGCGAGCCACAACGTGAACCTCGGCCTGACCCTGGAGCGCGCCGAGACTGCCGCCGGCCTCTTTCGGTTCAACGTGAACGGCTTCGGGCGCTTCGCGGAGAACCTCATCGTCCTGCTCAGCAATGGCAATTATTTTCAGCACGAGAACGTCCTCTCGGCTCGGTCGGTCGGCGTCGAGGCGTCCCTCGGATGGACGTCCCCCGGGGATTGGGTCGCGCTCGACGGGTACGCCACCTGGCAGGATTTTCGCAATACCGCGAGCGAAGGCGCATTCGGCAAATTCGAGGGAGATCGTATCCCGAACCGCCCGTACCTGTTCGCCGGCGCGAGCGCTCGCGTGCAAGGTTCCGATTTGCTCCGGCCGCGCGACGTCCTTTCGCTCACGTGGCAGGCGCGGTACGTCGAGGCCTACTTCCGCGGCTGGGAGAGCATCGGGGCCATCGATTCCAAGCTCGTCATTCCCTCGCAGCTCGTCCACGCGCTCGCGCTCACGTACTCCATGAAGCACGGCGACGGCTCCGTCAGCGGGACCCTCGAGGTGCAGAACCTGACGGATGAAAAAGTCTTCGATTCGTTCGGGGTCCAGCAACCGGGGCGAGCAGCGAACGCCAAGCTCGTCCTCGAGCTCTGACCCATCCATTCCTTCCCGAGGAGATACATCCATGAAAAAAGTCACAGCGCTCCTGATCACCCTTGCTTTCCCCGCTCTCGCTGCCTGCAGCGGCGGTGATGGCGACGGCACCGGCGGCACCGGCGGCACCGGCGGCCAGGGCGGCCAGGGGGCCGGGGGCGGTTCCGCGACCGGTCCTCTGTATGCCCTCACGACCCAGGTCTTCGGCGCCAATGGCGGGGACAACACGAGTTATATCCTCGTGACCGACAAGCTCGGGGGCGGCGCCGCGCTCACGCTCGATAACGGCGTCGAAATCGCGGGCCGCGCCCTCGGCGTCGGGCCCGAGGACGGGGGCGCCGTGTTCATCGCGGGCGAAGCCGGGCCGACCGTGACGCGTTACGACCTGCAGGCGGACGGCACCTTGCGCTTGGGCGCGACGGTGAGCTTCCAGGGCAAGGGAATCGCCGCGATCGGTGAGTATCACGGTCAATTTCAGTTCGTCTCCGAGACGAAGGCATATTTCTTCGACGGCGCCACGGCCCAGGTCGTCGTCTGGAATCCGAAGGACATGACGGTCACCGGGGACATTCCACTCCCCGAGCTCGTCATCGCGGATACGACCTTGACGTTCACGGCCGCGCCGCTGCGCCTGGGCGACGACGTGATCACCTTCGCAGGGTATCGAAAAGGTCCGGAGGTCCCGAGCAAGGCGGCGGTCGTCGTCGTGAATGGCAAGACGGACCAGGCGACCGTCGTCACGGACGATCGCTGCGGCTACGTGCGAGATGGCATCGAGGGGCCCGATGGCAAGATCTATCTCGCCACGGAGGCCTACGGCGCGGCCGTTCACCGGCTGAACGAAGCCAATGCATCGCCGCCTTGCATGCTGCGGTTCGACCCGGCGACGAAGAAGTTCGACGCCGCGTTCCACGTCGAGCTGAACACGCTCTTTGGCGGACAAACCGCAGGCTCCTTGCTCCGCGGGCCGGGCAACGAGGCCTTCCTGCGGGTGCTCGACGAGAGCGCCTTCCCGATCATGCCGGACACGCACCCGCGCGTCCTCGCGAGCGCGACGGCCTGGAAGTGGGCGACCGTGACGCTCGGGGACACCCCGACGGCCGAGGTGCTCGACGCCGCGCCCAGCAATGGTAGCGTCATTCCGCTGCAGTTCGGCGACCGGAGCTTCGTGTCGCTCTTCCAGGGCCAGGACTCGACGAAGCTCCTCGAGCTCGAGGCGAAGGGCCCGGGTGAAGTGGGGCTGAGCGCGCCGGGCCTCGTCTTCTCGGCACTGAAGATCCGATGACGAATCCGGTTTCCGCGAAAGAGGCCCCGCCGCCCCGGGCCGAGCCCCCTCGCCGTCGAGGGTATGGCGCCGTCATGAAATTCGTCCGGCGCCTGCACATGTATCTCGGCCTGCTGGTGTTTCCGTGGGTGCTCCTCTTCGGGCTGAGCGGCACCCTCTTCAATCATCCCCAGATCGGGCGGGACATCGAGGAGCGGGACCTCTCCGCGGCGGAGCTCGCCACGCTCACCGGAATGAAACCCTGGGATCCGAACGAGATCGCGCAAAAGGTCGTCGCGCAGATCAACGCCGGATCTCCGGGGGGATACGCGCTCGATCCGGGCGCATCGAGCTCCTTTTCGGGCTGGCCGCTTCTCGCGACGCCGAGCCGTGCGGGAGGGCGTCACGTGCTCATTCTCAGCCTCGACGGCGGCGGCGCGACGGTCTCCACCCATGCCCCGGAGCCGAAATCCGATCCCCCTCCCTTCGCCGGTGCGACCATCGAATTGCCCGAATACAAGATGGCGGCGGTGCAGGAGCAGGTGAAGGAGCTCCTGCCCAAGCTGGGGATTGACGCGGAGGGGCCCTTGCGGGCGCATCCGAAGGTCCACCCCGAGCTGCGCTTCCGTGTGCGTGATCAAAGTGGCCGCGCCTGGAACGTCGTCTACGACCTCGGCTCGGGTCAAATCGACGGGCGACCCGCGGGGCCGGGCCAGCTCCGCTTCGTGGAGCTCCTGGAGAAGCTGCACACGACACACCATTTCCCCGTTCACGGCGACATGGCCTGGTTCTTCGCGCTCTTCGCGGACATCACCGGCATCACGCTGGTCGTGTGGGCGCTCAGCGGCCTCGCGATGTGGTGGCAGATGAAGCCCACGCGGGTCCTCGGCGCTCTCGCCATCACGATCGCCGTGGCCGCCGCCGCCTTCGTCATGCGCGGGACGGCCTCGGAGATTCAATTCGGACGCGTGCAGGGCGACGGCCCCTGAGCGCCGCCCGGCGGCGGCGTCACACGCCGAGCGTGGCGCCGCCGTCGACGCAGATATCGTGCATGGTGATGTGCCGTGCCCGATCCGAGAGCAGGAACAACACCGCGTCCGCGACGTCCGCCGGATCGGCGATTCTTTGCAGGGGAATCCCCACCTTGTAAGCGGCGGGCGCGCCGTCGATGACGGCCTGCGCCCCGTTCTCGTCCTTCCACAACGATCGCTGCATCGGCGTATCCGTCGATCCCGGAGAGACGACGTTGCACCGGATGCCGTGCTTCGCGAGCTCGAGGCCCATGCACTTGGTGAACATCGCGGCGGCCGCCTTCGAGGCCGCATACAACGACATGTGCATGCGTGGCGTCCGCCCGGCATTGGATCCGACGGTCACGATGGCGCCGGATTGGCGCGGCACCATGCGTCGGGCCACGGCCCGGCAAAGGTAAAACACGCCCCGGGCATTGACCGCGAAGGTCTGCTCCCAGTCCTCGTCGCGCAGCGATTCGACGAGACCGACGCGCAGCACACCCGCGACATTGACCAGGAAATCGATGGGGCCGAGCTCGCGCTCGATCCGGTCCACCGCGGCGTCGACCGCCTCCCGGTTCGCGACGTCCGCGGGGAATGACGCCGCGCGGCCGCCGCTCGCCCGTATTTCGGCGGCCACCACGTCGAGGCGGTCCCGATTCGCATCCAGCGCGGCCACGCTCGCCCCGCGCGCCGCGAGCGCTCGCGCGACGGCCTCCCCGATTCCCTGGGCGGCGCCCGTCACGACCGCGATCTTACCCTCGAACTCCATGGGCTTGCTCCTCGGCTCCGGACCATCGTCCGTGCGGCAATCGCGTGGAGAGGATCTCCCACCAATCGTCGAGCGTCGCGCGCTCCGCGAGCTCCACGAACGAGATGTCGAGCCCCGCGGCGCGCAGCCGTTCGACGAGCGTCATGAGGCGAATGGAATCGAGGCCCAGATCGAGGAGAGAATCGCCGCTCTGGATGTCGGAGGTGGGACGCTCGAGGAGCTCGGCGACCTCGCCGCGCAGGCGCTCGAGGTCGAACGCCGCGGCGCCGGACGATTGCTCTGCGAGCGCGTCGAGCACGTCGCGGGTCGAGACGACCACGCCGCACCGCTGCGCCACGTACGTCATGGCCATCTCGTGCCAGTTCCGCGTGAAATCGGAGGTCGCGTCGGCCACGAAGAACGGCTGCACGTCGTTCATGAATGCCTCGCCGGCCGTGAGCATGCATCCGATGTGCGCATAGACGCCGCAGATGATGAGCTGATCGCGCCGCCACCGGCGCATGAGGTCGAGCAGCTCGGTCCGTTGAAACGCGCTGTAGCGCCATTTCGTGAGGACGGTGTCCGACGCCGCCGGCGAGAGCTCGTGCACGATCCCGTGTTTGTGCGGCTGCGCCGTCAGCCCGGGGCCCCAGAAGTCGAGGAGCAGGCCACGCTCCTCGGCCGTCTGCTCGGAGGGCTGCATCGTATACACGACCGGGATCCCGAGCGCGCGGCACCGCTCTCGCACCTGCCGGATGTTCTCCAGGAGCTCGACGACCGGTGAGGCCTGGGTATCGTAATAGTCGAGGAAGTACTGCTGCATGTCGTGAATCAGGAGGACGGCGCGGTCCGGATCCGGCGTCCACGACATCCGGTTCTTGGGCAGCTCCTCTTTCCGAGGCATGAAATAAGGTTGGATGCTGGGGATTCCCATGGTCGATGTCCTCCGATCGTCACTGGCCCTTCTGGGCGATCTTGTCGGCGATCCAGCGACGGAGCGCCTGTTTGTCCACTTTCCCCACGCTCGTCTTGGGGAGGTCGCCCGTGAGCTCGATTCGGTCCGGGATCTTGTAGGCGGCGAGCCCGCGCTCCCGCAGGAATGCGGTGAGCTCCCGCGGGGCCGGCGGCGTCTCGCGGGGGACGACGAATGCACACGAGCGCTCCCCGAGGAAAACATCCGGCATGGCGACGAGCGCCACGTCCCGCACGGCCGGATGCGCGAGGAGATGATTCTCGACCTCCTCGGCCGCGATCTTCTCGCCGCCGCGGTTGATCTGATCCTTCGCGCGTCCCTCCACGACGAGATACCCCGCCGGCGTACGCCGCACGACGTCGCCGGTCCGGTAAAACCCGTCGCGCGTGAATGCTTTCGCATTGTGGGTTTCGGCCTTGTAGTATCCGCGAATGGTGTAGGGACCCCGCGTGAGCAGGTGGCCCACCTGACCGACCTCGACGTCGCGGTCGTCCTCGTCGACGACCCGGACCTCGTCTTCCGAAGAAATGGGCCGGCCCTGCGTTTCGACGATGACGTCCTCGGGGTCGTCGAGGCGGGTGTAATTGACGAGCCCCTCGGCCATGCCGAACACCTGCTGCAAGGTGCATCCGAGCGTGCTTCGCACGCGGCGCGCGACCTCCGCGCTCAGCTTGGAGCCGCCCACCTGCAGCAAACGAAGGCTCGAGAGATCCTGCCGGGCATTCCGCGCGGAGTCGAGCCAGACCGCGCAGAGGGGCGGCACGACGGCAGTCACGGTGACGCGCTCTTTTTCGATCCAGCGGAAGGCCTCGTCCGGGCTTGGGCGCCGGCTGAGCACGACGCGGCCGCCGGCATGGAGCACGCCCAGGCTGCCGGGAGAGCTCAGCGTGAAGTTGTGCGCGACGGGCAACGCGACGAGAAAGACGCTGTCTCCATCGAGCGCGCAGATGTCGGCGCTGGCGCGGACACTGTAAAGGTAATCGTCGTGCGTGCGGGGGATCAACTTGGGGATCCCCGTGCTGCCGCCCGAGAGCTGAAAGAAGGCGACGTCTTCGGGCGCGAGCGTCGGGAGCGACGCGGGCTCGTCGTACACGCTCTCCAGGGCCGTGAACGGCCCAGGTTCGCCGGCGACGAGCACGTGCTTCACGGTGCTCGCTTCGGCCTGGATCTCCTCGGCGAGCTTGCGATAATCGAATCCGCCGTCCTTGTCGGCGATGATGTATGCGACGGCCTCCGTGAACTGGCAGAAATACGAGATTTCAGCCCGTCGATGCGGGGGCAGGGCGAGTACGGGGAGCGCGCCGAGGCGGAACAGCGCAAAGCAGACCTCGAAGAACTCCACGATGTTCGGGAGCTGCACGACGACACGATCCCTCGGCTTGATGCCCAGTCGCGCGAGGCCGGCCGCGAGCCGCGACGCGCGTGCATCGAGCTCGCGATAAGTCAGGCGGCGCCGATCGTCGACGAGCGCGGTTCGATCACCGAATCGTTCCGCTCGGTCGCGCAAGAAATCGCCGAATGTCTCGCCGATCCAGTAACCGGCTTGCCGGTACCGTTCGGCGAAATCGGGAGGCCAGGGCGTGAACCCCTCGAGCGCTCCCATTCCCCCGGATTCCTCGGCGCGCATCAGAGGCCCTCCGGCAAGGGATCGAGGCCGAGGGCAGAGAGCACGGTGCGCATCTTGGCCGAGATCTCGGCGCGCTCGCGCTCGGGCGACGAACCGGCGACGACGCCGGCCCCGGCATACACGCGAAGCGCGTCGCCGCTGATCTCGGCACAGCGGATGGTCACGGCCCATTCACCGTCGCCGGCCGCGTCACAATACCCCACGAGGCCCGTGAAGAAGCCACGATCGAAGGGCTCGATCGCCTCGATGGCCGCACGCGCGCTCGCGGTCGGGTATCCGCACACGGCCGGCGTCGGGTGCAAGGCCATTGCGAGCGCGAGCGACGAGGTCGAGAGATCCGCGATCTCTCCCGTGATCGGCGTCGACAGGTGCCACATGGCCGGCGTGTGCAAGAGCGACGCGCGCGGAGGGACGACGAGGCGCTTGCAGAAGGGGCGCAGCGCTTCGACGACGGCGTCGACGACGACCGCGTGCTCGCGCCGGTCTTTTTCGGAGGCGAGAAGCGCGCTCGCCCGCCGCTCGTCTTCCTCCGGGTCGGGGCTCCGCGGCGCGGAGCCCGCGAGCGGATTGGCGAATACCGTGTTTCCAGAGCGCGACACGAGGAGCTCGGGACTCGCGCCGATCAATGTACGTGGCTCGGGCGCGAGGGCCCCACGCGCCTCGGGGAGCTTGAGCGCGAACGTATACCCGGCGGTGTTTCGCTTCGACAAACGCTCGAGGAGGAGAGCGAGATCGACCGGCACAGACGAACGCAGCTCCAGCATTCTGGAGAGCACCACCTTCGACAGCGCGTCCGTGCGTATCAAGGCGAGGGCGCGCTCGACGCCGCCCAGAAACCCCTCGCGGTCGGGCGACAAACGCATCCATTCAGCAGAGACCCGCGGCGGGGCGGGGAGCGATATCGACGCCGCGTCCAGCGGGCCGGCGATGCGGGTGGTTCGCGGCACGAGGAGGTGGGCCGGGGATCGGGTATCGAAGGGCACGGCGCCGACCGCCATGGGGCGCTCGTGTCCCGACTTTTCGAGCGACGCGAGCACCGCCGCGACGCGCTCGGCAATGCCCTCGCCGTGCGCCGCTCCGCCGACGACCTCGCGCACACCCTGCGCGAGAATGGTACGGCTCGGGCACGAGAAGAAGAAAGACGATTCCTGGTTGTACGCCTGGAGGAGCTCCGTGCCGCCGCGCACGGTGGCGGCGAAGGCTTCCGGCGTCGAGATCGAGGTCATCGAGCGACTCTCCTTGCTGGCCCGGACGGGGCCATGAACGACTTTTTCCTGGGCTCTCGCGGAAAGGGCGCGGCGATGCGCCCCGATCATGGGCGCATCGCTCGCATGCGCCGCGCGATGCAATACGAGAGCTCGAGCGCCTGCGACTGGTTCAATCGGGGATCGCAGACCGTCTCGTATGCGTGTGAAAGGTCCTCCTCGCGCACGCTCCCGCCGACGCATTCGGTGACGTGGTCGCCCGTGAGCTCGAAATGGACGCCGCCGAGGTAGGTGCCGCAGGCGTCGTGCGCGTCGAACGTCCGGTCGATCTCGCGCACGATCGACGCGAATTCGCGCGTCTTCACGCCGGAGCTCGTGGTGATCGTGTTGCCGTGCATGGGATCGCATATCCAGAGCACCCGCCGGCCCGCGCGTTTCACGACCTCGAGCAAGGGCGGGAGCGTGGCCTCGACGCGCTCGGCGCCCATGCGCGTGATGAGCACGATGCGCCCGGGGATCTCGGTGGGGTTCAGCGTATCGAGCAAGCGCAGGACCTCGACCGGCGTGACCGTCGGGCCGAGCTTGATGCCGATCGGATTGCTGATGCCCCGGAGAAACTCGACGTGCGCGCCGTCGAGCGATCGCGTCCGCTCGCCGAGCCACGGCATGTGCGCGGTGAGATCGTAATACTCGTCCCGGTGCGGCGCCGCGCGGGTCTGCGCGGACTCGTAATGCAGGTTGAGCGCCTCGTGGGACGTGAAGAACTCGACACGCGAGAGCTCGCTCCCCGCGCCGCCGAGCGCGTCCATGCATCGGAGCGCGTCTTCGAGCTGCCGCGTCGTCGCCTGGAAGCACTCGCGCACGGGGGCGGGCAGATCCGTGCGCTCGGAGAACGAGAGATCCCAGCGCTCCGGGCGTTCGAGACCGGACAATCCGCCGGCCGAGAGGGACCGGACGAAATTGAGCGTCATCGCGGCGTGGTGATAACAGGCGAGCATCCGCTCCGGATCCGGGCGCCGCGCCTCGGGCGTGAACTCCGAGCCATTCACGAGATCGCCGAAATAACTCGGCAGCTCGACCCCGCCGCGTACCTCCGTGGGGCGCGAGCGCGGCTTGGCGTATTGTCCGGCGAAACGCCCCACGCGCACCACCGGCTTGCCGCCGCCGACGATGAGCACGAGCGACATCTTGAGCAAGATGTCGAGCTTGTTGACGATCGTGTCCGCGCGGCATTCGCGCATGGTCTCGGCGCAATCGCCGCCCTGGAGCAGGAAGCGCCGGCCGAGCTGCGCCTCCGCGACGAGGGAGCGCAATCGCTCCACCTCCCACGAGCTCACGAGCGGCGGCAGCCCTTCGATGCGCGCCGCAATACGCTCGACCGCGGCGGGATCGTCGTATCGCACGGCCTGCGAATCGGGCCTCGCTCTCCAGGACGTGGGGCTCCACTCGCTCGCGCGCGAACGCGAAGGCGCGCGCGGGCGCGAGGGCGGGATGTCTCCGGGCGGATGCTGCACGGCGGCCTCGTGGTTCGAGGAATTCCTCACCGGCGTGCCCATGGCGATCTCGTGAATCATCGAAGTTTGCTCACGGTTTCAGGTCTGCGCTGCGCGCTGCGGGGCGGCGCTGCGCCCGAGCACCCACAGAATACAAAGCGCGAGGAGCGACACGCTCGACGCGAGGAATCCCATAGGGCCGAAGCCGACCAGCGCGCCCTCGGGGGTCGTCGTGATGAAAAGACCGCTCGTCCACGCGGCGAGGCCGGAAGCGCCGTCGCTCGCCGCCATGTTGACCGCGAGGTAACGCCCGCGCAGCGCAGGCGGCACCCGGGACGTGATCAATGCGATCGTGGGAATGGCGCGGCCGGAGGTCAGGGTCATGAAAAGGACGAAGAGCGCGGCCACGCCCGCCTTCGGAATGATGGGCAGGTGCGTGAAAAGGAGAAACGGCGCCAGGGTGGCGACGAGCAGAATGCCGAGCAACCGTGGCGGACCGTGACGATCCACGAGAGCGCCGATCCAGCGCGACGTGAAGAGCGTCGCAGCGCCGCCACAGAGATAGATCCAGGGCAGGTCCGAGAGGCGGAGCCCGAGATTGCCCACCATGAACGTGCTCAGGTAGGGAATCAGCAAGAAGCCTGCGAAGACCACGCTGAACGTGAGCGCCCAGCCGAGCGGAAGCCCTGGCGTCGAGAGGAGCGGGGCGGGGGCGTTCGGGCCCTTTTCGCGCGCGCCTTCGAGGTGATGATCGACGGCGGACAGGATGCGCCACGAAAGGAGCCACAGGACGCCGGCGAGCGCGCTGATGACCCAGAAGGGGGTACGCCAGCCCCATTGATTGGCGAGCGCGAGGCCCAGCGGCACGCCGCCCACGGCCGAAAGTCCGTAGGACGACATCACCGTGCCAATGGCGCGGCCGCGGCGCTCGGCCGGCACGCGATCGGCGAGAATGGCCATCACGACGGCGCTCATCAGGCCCGCGCAGGCGCCTGCCACGGTCCTCGACAGGAGCAACCACGTCGGGCCGTTCGCGACGCCGCATGAAAACGTGGCCGCGATGAAGCCCGTATAAAGCAGCAAAAGCGCGCGCTTGCGGTCCCATCGATCCAGCCAGAGCACGCCGAGCAGGCCCATGGCGGCGGAGGCGAGCGTGTAGGCCGACACCATGGCCCCGAACTCCGCCGCCGAAATGCCGAACTGGCCGATGAGCTCCGGCCCGAGCGGCATCAGGATCATGAAATCGAGGGTGTGCGTGAATTGAATGGCACCGAGAAGCCAAACGAGGTGGCGTTCTTGCCGTGTCATGGGGGAATCGGCCACGAAAAGACTCCAGGGGCGCCCGGGTGGGCGAACTGTTGCGTTGCCTACCCTCACCTACAGGGAACCGCGATCTTGATGAAAGTGATAATGAAACCCATTATCAATTGTCAAGGTGATCGTGTGGAGGAGCGCCGGAATTTTGTCCGGAAGCATGCAATTTTGCGTTGTTACTGGAATCGTTGCGCGTGAAACGGATGCTGGATCACGCTCTGGAGAAACGAGCGCGCATCGAACGACACCGCCGCGCCCTTCCGGATCGCCTCCGAGGATCTCCGTCGAGGTGACGCGACCTGGGGCAGCGCTCCGACACGACGAATCCTGCGATCACTTCGCGGCCGGGGTGCGTCCTCTTCCCTGGTATGGGCGAATCGTGTTATCTGCACGCCCCATGCGTCCAGACCTCCCGACGAATGCTCTCGGCTCCGAGGGTTGGTACCGCACCGGTGGCCACACGTATCGGTGCGAGGATGCGGGCATCGTGTTCATCCGCCTCGGGGGGGATCTCGCCGAGGACGACGTGGCCGCATTTTTCGACGCATTCGCGCGGCTCTGCGACGAGCGCGGGCTCGCGCACGTGTTCTGGCTCATCGACATCGGGCGGCTCGGCGCCGTCTTACCCGGAGCGCGCACGCGCGCCGCGACCACGCCGGTGCGACGCGAAAACAAGGGCATGGTGCTCTTCAATGGGAGCTTCAAGCAACGCGTGCTCGTGAGGCTCGTCGACAAGGCCACGTCGCTGCTTCAACCGAAGGTCCCTCCGCTCGTCTTTTTCAGCGCCGAGGCGGAGGCGCGCGCCTGGATCGACGCGCGCCGGCGCGAGCTCGGGATGCGCGACGACCCGTGACGCCGCGTCAGGCGACCCGCTTCATCCTCGCCGCCACCGCGTCCACGATTCGCTGCACCTCCTGGAGGTCCACCGGCTTCGTCAGGTGGTAATCGAATCCCGCCTCGCGCGCTTGCCGCCGGTCTTCCTCCGTCCCCCAGCCCGTCAGCGCCACCAGCACCACCCGACCGAGCTCGTCCTCGGCCCGCAGCCGCTGCGCCACCTCGTAGCCCGTCATTCCCGGCAAACCGATGTCCAGGAACACCACGTCCGGTTCGAATGCGCGCGCCGCGACCAGCGCCGATGGGCCCGTGTGCGCCACTTCGGTCGTGTGTCCCGTCAATTGGAGCAGCTCCGCCAGGCTCTCCGCGCCGTCGACGTTGTCGTCGACCACCAGCACCTTCAGGCTGCTGACCGCGCCTTTGGCCGGCGCGTCCCCGCTCGGGCCCACCGCTTTTGCTTCCTCGGCAGCTCCGAGGGGCAGGCGCACCGTGAAGATCGAACCTCGGGACGGACCATCGCTTGCGGCTTCCACGGTCCCCCCATGGAGCTCCACGAGCCGCCGCACCAGGGTCAAACCGATGCCCAGGCCCCCCTGCGCTCGCTCGATCGAGCGGCCGACCTGCGTGAACATGTCGAACACCTTCGGCAGCATTTCTGCCGGAATGCCCACGCCCGTGTCCTCCACGCGCACGACCACGTGCGCGCCTTCCCGCGCCGCCGCGACGTGGATCCGGCCCCCCGCCGGCGTGTATTTCGCCGCGTTGTTGAGCAGGTTCGCCAGGATCTGCGAGAGCCGCGTCGGGTCGGCCGAGAGAAACAGCGGCTCGGTCGGCAGCGACACCGATAACACGTGCCCGGCCGCCTCGATGAGCGGGCGGCTCGTCTCGAGCGCGCTCTCCAGCACCGCCCCGAGCTCCACCCGCTCCTTGCGCAGCTCCACCTTCCCCCGCGTGATGCGCGAGACGTCGAGCAGATCGTCCACCATCCGCACCATGTGTCCGACCTGCCGCTCCATCATCTCGCGAATGCGCCGCGCCTGCGCCTCGTCGCGGGCCATTTGCAGGAGCGTCAGGCCCGTCCGGATCGGGGCGAGCGGGTTCCGGAGCTCGTGCGCGAGCGTCGCCAGAAACTCGTCTTTGCGCCGATCCTGATCGCGCAATTCGTCGTAGAGCCGCGCGTTCTCGATCGCCACGGACGCGATGTGCGCGAGCTGGACCAGGATCGCCTCGTCCTGCTCCGTGAATTCGCCCTCGTACTTGTCGGAGAGCTGGATGAGCCCGAGGTTTTTCCCGCTCCGCCCGATGAACGGCGCCGCCAGCCAGCCTCGCATCGGTGGGTGTTTGTCCCCCTCGTCGCCGAAGTTTTGCCATGCCGGATGGGACACGAGCTCGGCCTGCGTGAGGCGCATCGGACGGTTCGT
This sequence comes from Polyangium sp. 15x6, assembly GCF_029960785.1. Taxonomy (GTDB): domain Bacteria; phylum Myxococcota_A; class Polyangia; order Polyangiales; family Polyangiaceae; genus Polyangium. Next base: position 18,106 of record NZ_JASBQE010000042.1, on the reverse strand, counting down.
CTGGCAAACGAGCGCGTAGATGCCCTTGCCCGTGGGCGCCCCCTGGTAATTGCGAAATGCCTCGTACTTCGTCGACAGGGACGGGGCGCTGATCGCCTGGGACCAGTCGTTGCCGAGCGTCAGGCTCGTGACCGACTGGTGCGCGCCGATGATGCGCCGCGCCTCCTCCGTGATCACCCGGAGCACGCTGTCCAGCGACGCGGACGCGTGAATCGTGAGCGCCGCGTCGGCCACCTGTTCGAGCAGCCGGGCCTGCTCGCGCTCGCGTTCGAGCAGCCGCGCGAGCCGCTCTTCGTGGAGCTTGCGGACCGTGGCGTCGACCGTCACCCCGTCGAAGCGCTGGGCCATCCCGTCCGGCCCGTACACCGTCCCGCCGAGCGCGCGGATCCATTTGATGGCCCCGGTCTTCGGATCGACCGTCCGGTAATCGAGGTCGTACGGCACCCTATCGCGGATCGACGCCTCGATCGACTGCCGCGTCCGCTCCCGGTCGTCCGGGTGAAGACGCTCGTAGAACGTGTCGATCGTCACGCGGGCGTCGGGCGGGAGCCAGAAGTGCTCTTTCACCCGCTCGTCCCAGATGAGCTCGTCGAACGGCAGGTCGCAATGCCAGAAGCCGATCCCGGCGAGCTCGACCGCGAATCCGAGCCGTTCGTCTCGCTCGTGCAGGCTGCGGGCCGTCCGGGCGCGCTCGAGGGCCTCCCAGCACCGGCCCACGACGGTCTGCACGAGCGCGACCTCCTCGGACGTCCAGCGCCGCGGCGTCGCCTGGTTGACGGCCATGGCTGCGATGAACTTGCCGGCCTTGTGCAGCGGGACGCAGATGCCGGCCTGGATCCGGGACGCCCGATAGGCCGAAAGGTCGCTCCCGGTCCGCGGGTCCTGGTCCACGTCCTCCGTCACGTACGCCTGGTTCGCCCGCATGAACCGCTCGAATTCGAGCCCGAAGCGGGCCGCCGGCCACCGCCCGACCATGCTCGGGACGCCGCGCGTGTGGTCACCCGTGACGACGAAGACACGTTCGTCCTCGATCTCGGCATAAACGCAGCGGTCGACGTCGAGGTGCTCGGCGAGCAGGTGTGCCGTCGTGGCCATGATCTCGTCGGGCTCGGTGAGCGGCTGCGTGGCGGCGGCGAGCTCCGCGAGGAACCGATGCCGGCCTTCGCTCGCGCGGAGCGCCTCGCTCGCCTTCCTTCGCTCCTCGGCCAGGGCGAGGGCCTTCGTGGCGCTGGCGGCGAAGCGCGACAGGCTCGTGAGGATCCGGGCGTCTTCCCGGTCGAACTTCCGATGCTCGTCGCAGGTGAGGGCCCAGACCGTGCCGATGGGTTTGTCGCAGTCGTGGAAAGGGACGGTCAATGCCTCGACGATCGCCGGATCGAACTCGGTGCCGCCCACGATGTGGCGGGCGGGGTCGCGGACGAGCAACGCGGCGTCGCGGGCGACGACGATGCCGCAGGGGCTCTCGAACCTGTGCATCACCCCGCCGAGGTAGTGCGCGTGCGCCCCTGCAATGGCTCGCCAGCGGAAGATTTCCTGGTCGCCTACTCTCTCGATGACGCTGACGCCGGCCGAGTCGGCCTGGCAGAGCGAAAGGGCGAGCTCGGCGAGCTTCGGGAGAATGGCCTCGGGTTCGCCGGTCAGCGCCTTGGCGAGCTCGACGAGAGCGTGGTTCTCGGCGGCATGATCAGGCGGCCTGGACGGGCGACGGGCGAGCTCCACCTCGCAATCTTGCAGAGCGTCCCCCACGCTCGGGGGGACCGGCTTTACACGCATGGCCCTGGTCCGTGGAAACCTGAATAGGAAGCCAGAGTAACTGACCTGACGGTTCGGGGCAATGGGGGGGAAGGACGAGGTAGGGCGTTACCCGAGGGGGCCGCCCGCACGTCTCCCGGCAACCAGGGCGGGTCGGTTACCATCGGCGCTGGGAACCGGTTCCCACCGGCCGGCGCGCGATGGCCCGGAAAGCCGAGGATTTCAGGGTGGCACGTGCCCTGCTCGGGTGGGGCGCGGAGGCTTGCCATGACCCTTCCGTGCTTCATTTCCCGTCTCGCCCTGCTCCCCCTCGTCCTCGCGTTCGTCCCCGCCTGCGCGGTCGAAATCGTCTCCGGCGGAGGCGCCGAGCCCGGGGATGAAAGCCCGCCCAGCGTGCCCGAACCCTCGAACGAGCCCGCGGCGTATGCGGGCAAGGGGTTCGTCGTGCACGAATGGGGCACCGATACCGTGGTCGTCGGCTCGGACGGCGCGCTTCTGCGCGGATTGCACCACGAGGAGGAGGATCTCCCGAGCTTCGTCTACGACCGCGTCCGCGCCGGCACGTTGCCCGGCTCGACCTCGGTGCACCTGAAAATGGAGACGCCCGTTACGTATTTTTACTCGGACAAACCGATGAAGGCGCGCGTGCAGGTGGCGTTCCCGAGCGGCGTGCTCACGCAATGGTACCCCGCGGTGGCGAGCTTTTACCCGTGGGTGGCAGAGGCGAACGCGGCGCCGGGGCTCGCCTCTGGCGCCGATCCGGTGCTCGACCCGGCGTTTCCCTGGAATGGGCCGACCTGCCAGGAGAAATACGGCGCCGTGGGGCAGGGGCTGCTCGACTGGGGCGAGGTGGAGATCTTGCCGCGCGGCGAGGACGTCCCGCTGCCCGAGGCCTCGCTCGACGCGTTCACGTGGAGCCACGCGCGCGCCGTCGACGCGAATGCGGTGCGCGTGACGGCCGTGCCGACGGCGAGCGGCGCGCCCGAGGCCGAGCGTTTTCTCTTTTATCGAGGCCTCGGCAACCTCACGCCGCCCGCGCGCGTGACCGCGGCCGCCGGCGCGGTCCGCGTCGAGAACACCCTGCCCGACGCGCTCGGGGCGCTCTTCATGGTGAACGTCGGCCCCGCGGGCGGCGCGTTTTCCGTCGTCCCCACGGGCGTTTCGCCCGGCCAAACCGTGGACCTCGAAGCCCCGACGCTCGCCGCGGCCGCGCCGCTCGACGCGTTCGCCGAGGCGCTCGGCGAGGCCGTGACGAGCGCGCTCGACGGCGCGGGGCTCTACCACGACGAATCCCTCGCCATGGTGGCCACCTGGAAGCGGCAATGGTTCCGCACCCCGGGCCTGCGCGTGTTTTACCTCGCGCCCCAGACGTGGACCGACGCGACCTTGCCGCTCTCCGTCGACCCCGCGCCGGACAGCGTGACCCGCGTCATGATGATCCGCGTCGAGGTGATCACGCCCGACCTCGAGGAGGGCGACGTCGCCGCGGCGAAGGGGCTCGCGGATCCGGCGACCGAGGCCACGGCGAAGGCTCATTTCCAGGAGCTCGGCCGGTTCGCCGAGCCGCGCTTGCGCCGCGCCCTCGGCCTGCTCGGCCAGCCTTCCTGGGGCGAGCCGTTCCTCGCAGCGGTGACCTCGGCCGAGACGCGCGCCACGGTGGGCGAATGAGCGGATAGACTCGGACGCCATGGGACGCCGCGATCGAGACGCGCTTCTCGTGCATGCCCGATATGCCGCCGGCGAGCCGCTCGGGCGCGGCGCGCAAGGGATCGTGCTGCGCGTGGTGGATCGGGAGGAGCCGGGCCGCGCGCTCACGGCGAAGGTGTTCCGGCCGGGCGCGTTCGAGCCTTCGACCTTGCTGGGCGAGTTCGCGTTGCTGTCGCGGCTCCGGCTGCCCGGCGTCGTGCGGGCGCACGACCTCGGCCACGACGAGCGGACCGGAGCGCCTTTTCTCGTGGAGGACTTTGTCCCTGGGCTCGACGCGGTGGCGTGGTTGCGCGGTGCGACGGACGACGCGGATCGCAATCGACGGCTCTCGGACCTCTGCGCGGGGGTCGCGGCCTCGCTCGCGGCGCTGCACGACGCGGGTTTCTTGCACGGTGATCTCAAGCCGGCGCACGTGCGCATGCGGCCCGAGGCGCGCGGGGTGCGGCCCGTCCTGCTCGACCTCGGCGCGGCGGTGTTTTTCCGGGCGCGTGCGCCGGGACGAACGATCGCGGCCTCGCCCGGGTATGCGGCGCCGGAGGTGCTGGTGGGCGCGGCGCCGACGATTCGTTCGGATCTGTATGGCCTCGGCGCGCTCGCCTGGGCCGCGGCGACGGGCGCGCCTCCGCCGCCGGGAAATACGAAAAAGAGGCTCTCGGCGTCGTGCCCGTGGCTCCGGCCGACGCTCGCCGAGATCCTCGAGGCGCTCGTGGAGGCGCACCCGCTCGATCGGCCCGAGGATACACGTCGGGTTCTGTCGTTCCTCGGGGCCTCGGCGATACGGGCGGGCGAGCGGCTCGGGGCGCCGCCAATGCCTGTCGGGCGGGAGGCGGAAATCGCCGCGCTTTCTGCTCCGTCCGCGTCGCCCGTTCGTTATGTCGTGGGGCCGAGCGGCGCGGGAAAAAGCCACCTCGCACGGGAGCTCTCGACGCGTACGTTATGCGCGGGTCGGGCCGCGCGGCTCGTCTCGCTCCCTGCGGAGACGGGCTCGATCGTGCCGCGCCTGATCGGTTTTTTCCGCGGAATGGAACCGACGCCGCCGCTCGGGCCCGCGGCGGAGGGCGGGACGGCGCTGCTCTTGATCGACGGACTCGAAGCGGGGCCGCCGGAGCTCGCCGCGGCCCTCGACGTGTATCGTTGCCGCGGAGCGCGGGCGCCGGGGCTCGACGTGGTGGTGACGGCGCGCGCCGCGCCTCCGGGCGCGGACGTGCTGCGGATCGAGCCGCTCGCAGGGGAGGCGTTCGTCGCGCTTTGTCATTCCCTCGGTTTGTCCGATGCGGCGGCGATCGAACGCGCGCGGGCGGCCTCGGAGGGTTTGCCCGGGTGGCTCCTCGCGTCGCTCGGGCGGGTGCCGCTCGAACGGGATACGGCGCTCGGGCGGGCCTCCGGTTTGCCTGTGAGGGCGCGGGGCGTGCTCGCGGCGATCGCGCTGTCGGGCGGGGCCATGCCCGAGGGGGTTTGTCATGCGATCACGCGGCGCCTCGGGGGCGAAGGGGCGTCGCTCCTCGCGGAGCTCCTGTCCGCGTCCTTGATCGGGCGTCGGGCGTCCGGAGACGTGCGGTACGTGCTCTCCTCGCCCGAGCTCGGGCCCGATCTCGCGGCGGCGCTCGCCACGCCGGAGCTCGTGGACCTCGTGGCCGAGGTTTGGCTAGGCGAACCCGATGCCGACGCCGCGGCGCTGCTCTCCGTGGCGAAAGCGGCGCCCCTGCCCGCGCGGCGGCAGGAGCTCCTCGCGCGGGCGGCGCGGGCGGCGCGGGAGAGCGGGCTCCTTTCGCTCGAAATCGACGCGCTCCTGCTCCTTTTGCAGGACCCGGCAGAGCGCACGCGGGGCTCGCTTTGCCGCCTCGAGCGGCTGGTCCGCGACGCGGGTTTGCCCGGAGCGCACCCCGAGGTGCTCCGCTGGCTCGACGAGGCGGCGTTGCAAGATGCGAGCTTGCGCCCTCTTTCGTTGCGACGGCGCGCCGAGCAAAAGGCCCGCGCCGGCGAGGCGCCGGAGGCGCGCGCGCTCGCCGAGGAGGCGCTCACGGCGGCGCGGCGCATGCACGATCGGCAGGCCGAGGCGTTTGCCCACGGCACGCTCGGCCTCGTGGCCCTGTTCTCCGCCGATTCCGCGGATGCGGCCGAACACCTCGCCCGCGCGCAGGCGCTCCTCGGCGAGCGGGGCTCGGACGATCCCGAGGAGCTCGCGCGGATCCACCACAACGCGGGCGTCGTGGCGCTGTATCGGAATCGGCCGGATCAGGCGATCGAGACGTTCTCGCGGGCGCTCGGCGAGAAGCGGCGCCTCGGGGATCGCGCGGGGATGCGCTCGTGCCTGATGAACCTCGGCATGGCGCTCGGGCGCGCGGGGCGTCATGCCGAGGCGGAGGCGGCGCTCACCGAGGCGACTCTGCTCTCGCGATCCCTCGGCCAGGAGGCGGGGCTCGGCTGGTGCCTCTTCACGCGGGCGGAGCTCGAGGTTCGTCGGGGCCATTTCGCGGCGGCGGCGCCGTTCGTCGCGGAGGCGTGGGCGCTCGGGGCATCGCTGCCCGCGGTGGTGCGGGCCGATCTCTCGATCCTGCGCGCGCGGATCCGGGCGCGGGCGGGCGACGGCGCGGGCGCGCTCGCGGCGCTCGGTGAGCTCTCGGCCGAGGCGCGGGCGCGGGACGCGCTCGTCGATGTGCGGGCGCGGCTCGCGGAGGTGGAAGCGCGGCTCGCGACATTGCCGGCGGAGCCGCGGCGCGCGGGGCGAATCGCGATCGGGGCGCTCCGGCGCGCGCGGCAGGCGCGGCTCGCGGAGGGTGAGGCCGAAGCGCGGGAGGCCCTTTCGCGCGCGCTCGCGGCGCGGCGGCCGGTTCGATATGCTCCGAGCATGGCGGCGGAGGAGGCGGGGGAGGAATCGCTCTGGGAGTTTCTCGCCGGCGCGGCGCGCGCGACTCCCGAGGAGCTCGGCCTCGACCTCGCGCGGCGCATCGTGACGCGCGCGGGCGCGGAGCGAGCGTTCGTGGCGCTCGCCTGCGGGGCGTCGCGGATCGGCGCGGTCTACGGCGCGGATCTGGACGGGCTCGCCCTCGCGGAGGCCGGGCAGCGGCTCGACGCGGGCCTCGTGCGGGAGGCGCTCGGCAGCGCGGAGCCATTGTATCAGCGGGACATACCCACGGCGGGCGGTCGAGGCGCGCGGCTCGTCGTCGTGGGACCGGAGGGACCGCAGGGCAGCCCGATCGTCGTGGTCGAACATCGCTTCCAGCCCGGCGCATTCGATCGCGTGACGGCCGCGGAGGCACGTCGATGGGGCATTCTCGCGGCGCTCGTCTTTCGGCTCTCGGTCGCTACCGAGCCGGAGGAAGAGACGCACGCCCCGCGCCCGGCGGCCCGGAAAGATCCGGGATTGGCAGGGCAATCGGTGGTGGATCCGCCGGGGGCGACGACGTTGATTCCGGTCTCCGGCCCTCGCCGCAGCTTCCCGGGGATCGTGGGCGATTCCCCGGCGCTCACGCGCGCGCTCGGGCGGCTCGAAGCGGCGTTGCCGAGTGATTTGCCGGTCCTCGTCGTCGGCGAGACCGGCGTGGGGAAGGAGCTCTTCGCGCGGGCGCTGCACGACCTCGGGCCGCGGGCGCGGGGCCCGTTCGTCGCGATGAACTGCGGCGGGATCCCGGACACGCTCTTCGAGGCGGAGCTCTTCGGGCACGCGCGTGGCGCCTTCACGGGCGCGGAGCGCGCCCGGACGGGGCTCCTTGCGCAGGCGAACGGCGGGACGCTCTTGCTCGACGAGATCGGCGAGCTCTCGCTCCTCCGCCAGGCCTCGCTCTTGCGGGCGCTCGAAGCGCGGCGGTTCCGGCCGATCGGCAGCGACGAGGAGCGCGCCTTCGACGTGCGGATCGTGGCCGCGACGAACCGCGACCTCGAAAAGGCGGTGGCCGACGGGACGTTCCGGCAGGACCTCTTTTATCGATTGAACGCGATCACGATCCGCGTCCCGCCGTTGCGCGAGCGTGCCGAGGACGTGCCGCTCCTCTGCCGCGCCTTCCTCCCGGGTGCCACATTCGCCGAGGACGCGCTCGCCGCGCTGTCGGCGCATTCCTGGCCCGGCAACGTGCGCGAGCTGCGCAACGTGATGGAGCGGCTCGGCATGCTCGGCACGTCGCGGATCGAGCGGGCGCACCTGCCGCGGGCGATCCGGGGGCGGGGCGCGGCGATCCCCGAGGTGGACGAGCGCGCGCCGATCCGGCGGGCGCTCGCGGAGACGGGCGGCAACATCAGCCAGGCGGCATCGCTCTTGGGTTTGTCGAGGCAGGGGCTCAAGAAACGAATGGTGCGGCTCGGGATGCGCGAGGCGGCCGCTTCGCGGAAAAAAATCAGTTAGGTGGTGGGCGTGATGAGTAGGAATGCAATGCGGACATGGGTGGGGCTCTTCGGGGCGGTCTTTCTCGCGGGTTGCGGCGCGGAGGCGGAGGGTTCGTCCGATGAAACGGCGCCGCTCGGCTGCGCGGCGACGGCGGCGGAGGGGATCGAGGTCGCGGCGACGGACGGCTCGGGGGAAGACGGGTACGCGCTGGGATATGCGCCGCACGCCGTGGCGGGTTGCCTGCTCGTGTACGTGCATCCGGATGGATCGCTGCGGGCGCGGGATCTCGCGCGGGGCGGCGAGGAGAGGCTCGCGGAGGCGGTGGAGGCGCCGCGGCGGCCCACGGCGTTCGGCGGGGTCGTGGCCTGGGAAGCCCTGGAGGCGGGGCAGCGCGTGGTGCGGGTGCGCGCGGAAGGCGCGACGGTGACGGTGACGGGCGCGTTTGATCACGCGGGAGAGCCTCGCGCCGCGGCGGACGCGGTGGTGTTCACGGGATGGCTTTCACCGGACGAGGCGGGGGACACCGATGTTTTCCTTTACGAGCCGGGGAAAGCCTCGGTCGTGGCGGTGGCGAGCGGGCCCGGACAGCAGCGATTTCCCGATGTCTCGAATACGCACGTCGCGTTTGCCGATTTCGCGGAGGACGCCGACGGCCGGTTCGACGAGAATGCGACCGACGCTTCGGACGTGGTGGTGATGGAGCGCGGGACGGGGCGAACGACGCGCCGCGCGCGGCCGGGAAAACAAGCCTTTCCGCTCCTCGGCGCCGACGGGCGCGTGGTGTACCTCGAATGGGGGCCGATGCATCCGGAGCCGAAGTTCAGCGCGTACACGCTGATCGCGGGGGACGTGGGCGAGGCGGGGGATGCGGACGTGGCGGTCGTGGACATCGAGACGGCGAGGCCGTACGTGCGGCCGACGGCGCGAGGGAAGTGGATCGAATGGGTGCAATGGCGGAGCGGATCACCCGCCACGTTGTTCCGGCAGCCGGCGGATCTGGGCGCGGAAGCGACAGTGGTGACGGGCATGGAATTCGGTGAGCTTCATGCGCCGGTCGCGGGGGAGGGGATGACCCTGGTGGCGACGCGCGCGGCGAACGGCGGCATGGTGATCCGCGCGGCGGAGCGGTGAGTTTCAGCGTTTTTTGGGGGTGTGCGATACAGACGCCTGCGCGTTTGTAAAACCATTTTCCCGCATCTTCCGGCTGAGGCGCCCTGAGAAGCAGCCTTTCGCGCATCATTTGTCTTTCAAGAAAGCACGACATGGCCTTATCCTCTCGCCGTCTCCCGGAGAAGCCATGCCCTTCCGACCCGATCCCACGTTTTATCCGTCGCCGCGTATGGCCATGGACGCGCCGCGCGAGCGGCTCGCCTACGTCGCCGCCCCGGACGCGAACGCCGTGCTCGGACGCCCGAACCCGCTCCGCGACGGCCTCGCCACGGTCGACCTCGACCCGCGGTCGCCCACGTACAGCCAGATCATCGCCCTCGCCGAGGTGCCGAACTTCGGCGACGAGCTGCATCATTCCGGCTGGAACGCGTGCAGCGCCGCGCTCTGCCCGTACGCGCCGCACCCCCACGTCGAGCGTCGCTACCTGATGCTGCCGGCCCTGCGTTCGTCGCGCATCTACGTCTTCGACACGAAGCTCGATCCGCGCAGGCCCAAGCTCGTCCGCACGATCGAGGCCGAGGAGATCGCCTCGCGCGCCGGCTACTCGCGCCCGCACACGCTGCACTGCGGGCCGGACGGGATCTACGTCTCGGCGCTCGGCAACCCCGCGGGCGAGGGCCCCGGCGGCATCTTCGTCCTCGACTGCGAGAGCTTCGACGTGCTCGGCCGCTGGGAGATCGACCGCGGGCCGCAGTACCTGCACTACGATTTCTGGTGGCACCTCGGCCACGACACCTTGATTTCGAGCGAGTGGGGCACGCCGAAGATGATCGAGGACGGCGTGGTGCCGGAGCTGCTCCTCGGCAAGAAGTACGGCCATCGGCTGCACGTCTGGGATCTCAGGCGCCGCAAGCACGTCCAGGCGCTCGACATCGGCGACGAGCACCAGATGGCCCTCGAATTGCGCCCGGCCCACGATCCCACGAAGGCCTGGGGTTTCATGGGCGTGGTCATCAGCGTCGCGGACCTCTCGGCCTCGGTCTGGCTCTGGTACCGCGAAGGCGAGCGCTGGGCGATCAAGAAGGTGATCACGATCCCGGCCGAACCCGCCTCGGCGGACCTCCTGCCGCCGCTGCTCAAGGGCTTCGGCGCCGTTCCGCCGCTCGTGACGGACATCAACCTGTCGCTCGACGACAAGTACCTCTACGTGTCCTGCTGGGGCACGGGCGAGCTCCGGCAGTACGACGTCTCGAACCCGCACGAGCCGAAGCACGTGGGCTCGGTGCACATCGGCGGCATCGCGCGGCGCACGCCGCACCCGCGCTCGGGCGGTCCGCTCACGGGCGCGCCGCAGATGGTCGAGGTGAGCCGCGACGGCAAGCGCATCTATTTCACGAGCGGCCTCTACACGACCTGGGACGAGCAGTTCTATCCGGACGGGCTCAAGGGCTGGATGGTCAAGGTCGACGTCAAGGAAGGCGGCGGGATCTCGCTGGATCCTGACTTCTTCGTGGACTTCGGGCCGCGTCGGGCCCACCAGGTCCGGCTCGAAGGCGGCGACGCTTCCTCGGATTCGTTCTGCTACCCGTGACCAGCATCTGGCCCTGGATCACGCTCGCGGCCCTCGGCGCCTACCACGGCTTGAGCCCCGGCATGGGCTGGCTCTTCGCGGTGGCGCTCGGGCTGCAAGAGAAGAGCGGAAAAGCGGTGCTGCGCGCGCTCGTCCCCATCGCGATCGGCCACGCCGCGAGCGTGGGGCTCGCGGTGGGGCTGCTCGCGGCGGGCAAGGCGAGCATTCCGACGGGCATCTTGCCGTGGATCACCGGCGGGGTGCTCGTGGCGTTCGGCATCTTCAAGCTCGTGCGCCCGCGGCACCCGCGCTGGGTGGGCATGCGCGTGAGCGCGCGTGACCTCGTGGTGTGGTCGTTCCTGATGGCCACGGCGCACGGCGCGGGGCTCATGCTCCTGCCCGTCTTCGTGCTCGGCGAGGACAACCCGGCGCCTTGCCACGGCCCGTCGTGCCACGACGCCGCGGGGATCTCGCTGTCGAGCCCCGGCGGATACCTGGCCGCGATCTCGCTGCATACCCTGGCGATGCTGGCGGTCTCGGCGATCGTGGCCCTGATCGTCTACTACAAGGTCGGGCTCGCGATGCTCCGGCGCGCGTGGTTCGACCTCGATCGCGTCTGGGCGGGGGCCTTGATCCTCGCGGGCGTGATCGGGCTCCTGCTCTGAACGGCGTCGTCCTGCGCGCCCTGGCGGCGGCCTGATCTTCAGCCTTTGTTCGCGGCCTTCTTCTCCCCCTCGGCATTCTTCTTCGTCGCCGGCTTCGCGGCCTTCGCCGCAGGCGCTTTCTTCGCGCCCTTGCCGATGCCCAAGGCGCGCTCGATCGGCGGGCGGCGCGCGGCGGGGATGCCCTTCTTCCCGCCGGCGTACAGGTCGATGGCGCTCTTGCCCGCTGCGTTCTTCTGCTCCGGGGAGCAGCCGCGATCGACGAGGAGCTTCAGCGTGCGCGCCGTCATCGGGCTGCTGAAGAAGGGCCGATTCTCAGCCGGCGTGAGCGCTGCATGCAGCAAGGTGTCGCCGTCCGCGTTCACCGGCGCGGTCGCGTCGGCCTTCGTGTGCTCGAGCATGAAGGCCAATGCAAAGGGCAGGTGGGCCGTGGCTGCCAGGGAGAGCATGCGCGGGCTCGCGCCGCCGCGCTCGACGAGGAAACGCACGACCTCGCGGGCGTACGTCTGCGCCGACGCTGATCCCATGAAGCTCAACTTCTCGAAATAAATCTCGTCCTCGAGACCGTCTTCGTCGACGTGCTCTTCCCAGCCGGGGGCGAGCGCGAACCCCGATTGCCGCATGGCGATGAGGAAGCGGTCGACGGGGAGGCGGCCCTGGGCGTCGGGAGCGTCGACGCGCTCGCCGGCTTCGACGAGCAGCGCGCAGGCCGCGAGGATCCCGGGCAGCATCTCCTCGACTCCCTTGGCTTGCTCGGCCGCGCCCTCGCCCACCTCGGGCGTGACGATTTGATCGAGCAGCGTCCCGAGCAGGTCGGCGTCGGGCTTGCGGGTCGCCAGGAGCGGACGCAGGCAGGCGACGAGCCGGTCCCCGCCGTGATGCAGGCGCTTGACCACGACATGAGCCGCCGTCCCGTCCCAGCTCTCGACGGTCGGATCGACGCCCGCGCGCAGCAGGTCTTCGATCACGAGCGGGAAGTGCGCCGCCGCCGCGTGCAGGAAGGTGCCGCCATCGCCGACGTTGCCGGGGATGCCTTTGCCGAAGCGGAACGAGGCTGAGGCGCGCGCGACGAGGTCCCGGGCGAGATCGACCGCCGCGGCCTCGTCCTCGGGCTCCCAGTGCACGAAGAAGCTGTTCGCGTTCCCTTGGGCCAAGGGAACACGGAGCTCGAAGAGCCTGTCGATGAGCGCGCGCAGATCCTTTCGGCTCTGCGGGTCGATGTCCCGGCTCGGCGCCGCGAAGCGGAGGGCTTCGTACAAGGGCCCGCCGTGGTAGCTGCTCTCTTCCCGGTCGAGGTGGATACCCGCGTCCGCGACGATCCGCGCCTCGGCGAAGCGATCCGCGACGACGAGGTCGATGAGCAGCGAGTGGCTGGGGCTCTTTTTCTCGAATGCGGCCGCGATCTTGTGGACGTTCTGCGCGGTGATCGTAGTTATGCGGGGGCCGTAGCTCGCGCGGCCCAACCACGCCACCCGGAATCGGCAAGCCTCGAACCTGCAATTTTCGCATGCCGCACGAATGAACCCATCTTCGAGGATCCCGCACGGGAGATACGCGTCGACCTCTCGCACCACGACCACCCTCCGGGCGAAGGCAGACTGGAACAATGTTCTAGAATGTTGTTCCAGTTCCGGGGTACGCTCGGCGCATGAAGACCGTCGTCGTCACAGGGGGAAACCGTGGCATCGGGCAAGCCGTGGCGCGGGGGCTCCTCGCGCGTGGGTGCCGCGTGGTGCTGCATGCGCGGGACCGGGAGCGCGGGGAACGAGCGCGCGACGAGCTCGGCGGCGCGGGGACCGGCGAGGTCTCGCTCGCCTGTGGCGACCTCTCCACGAAACGGGGCATTCGACAAACGGCGGAGACGATCCTCGCGTCCTGCCCGCGTATCGACGTGTTGATCCATAACGCGGGGCTCTGGCCGGACGAGCGGATCCTCAACGAGGATGGGCTCGAGATGGCCTTCGTGGTGAACCACCTCGCGCCCTTCATGCTCAATCACCTCCTCGAGGCGCGCCTCGTCGAGAGCCGGAGCCGCGTCGTGCAGGTGAGCGCGGGCCTTTACGTGAAGGGTCGTCCCGACCTCGGAAAAACGCCCACCGGCGAAGACTTTCATCCGCTCGGCACCTATCCCACGACGAAGCTCTGCAACCTGCTGCTCGTCCCGCGGTTCGCGGCGCGGTGGAAAGAGCGCGGGCCGACGATCCTCGCGTTGCATCCGGGCGTCATTCGCACGGGGCTCGGGGATCGGAAGGGGCTGCTCGGCGGACTCTTGCGCGTGGTGAAGCGGCTCTGGAAATCCCCCGAGGAGGGCGCGCGATCCGTCGTGAAGCTCGCGCTCGATCCGGCGCTCGAAGGCGTGACGGGCAAGTATTACCACCTCGACGTGGAGACGGAGCTTCTCCCCGTCGCGCGAAACGAGGCGCTCGCAGCAAAGCTCTGGTCGCAGGCGGAAAAACTCTCCGGGCTCGGCGAGGCGGGCTGATGGCGCCGAAGCAGAAGCGCGGCGAGGATACGACGAAGCGCTTGCTGGATGCGGCGCTCGACGTATTCGCGAAAGGCGGGCACGAGGCCTTCACCGTGCACGCCGTCGTCGCCGCGAGCGGGGTGAGCCTCGGCAGTCTATATCACCATTTCGGCAATGCCGACGGCCTCGCCGCCGCCCTGTATGCGCGCTGCATGGGCGCGCTGCTCGACGACCTCGTGGCCTCGCTCGAAGGCGTACGCGGCGCCCGCGCCGGCGTCGCGGCCCTCGTCCGGGCGTATCTGCGACACACCGCCGCGCAGCCCGCGTCCGCGCGGTTCGTGCACGCCTCGGCGTATGCGAGCTTCCTGCCTGCCCACGCGGCCACCATCGCCGCCTCCAAGCAGGGCCGCATCGCCGCCATCTCCGCGTGGCTCCGGCCCCACGTGAAGGCCGGGCGCATCGTGGCCCTGCCCGAGCCCTTGATCGAGATGCTCGTCATCGGCCCGGTCGCGGAGACGGCCCGGCGCTGGCTCGCCGGCGCCCCCGAGATCGACCTCGACGAGGCGGCCCGGGAGCTGCCCGAGCGCGTCTGGCAAGCTCTCCGCCGCCCGCCCCGACGGCGCCCCCCGGGCCTTCGGCACAGGGCCCGGCGGAAGGAACGTTGACGGGGACCCACGAAGAAGCGCTCGCCGATTCCGCGCGCTCTTCGTACACTGCGCGCCGCGTGGAGGTCCTTTCTCTCTGCCCCTTTCGCGCCGGCGCCTTGATCTGGCAGGCTGCGCCGGGCGCTTATTCGCTCACGGTGATCGTCAAGGCGACGTTCGCCATCGTGCCCGGCGGCGAGGCCACCGTCGCGGAGACACAGGTGCCCGTGACGACGCTCGCCGAGGGCGGCGCCGAGGATCTCTCGCCGCTCAAACCTCGCGTGGACGTCCTCGTCCTCGGCGCGACCGACCCCGAGGCGCGTATCGCCGTCGAAGGCGCCATCCTCCCGGCCGGCGGCCCGATGTCGTCGCAAGCGCCTTCGCGCAGGCTCCTCCTCGGCGACGAGGCGTATGCCTGGGCGCAGGGGGTGCTCGCCGGCGAGGCGCTCGCCGCCGGCCCGCCGCCCGAGGGCTTCGAGTTCGCCTTCTTCCAGTGCGCGCCGCGCGAGCAGCGGATCGACCTCCTCCGCATCGCCGCTTCGATCGGCATGGACCGCATCCTGCCGATGCCCGGCCGGATCGAGACACGCCTGCCGCAGCGCCGCCCCCACGCCTTCCGCGTCGATCCGAAGGGCGGGCGCGTGACGGAGATCGCGCTCCGCTGCGACACGCTCTGCATCGACGCCGAGCAGAAGACGATGGTCCTCACGTTCCGCGGGCTCGCCGATCTGAAGAGCGGCGCCGAGGCCGACGTGGGGAAGATCGTGGTCGCCGCGCATCCGGAGGGCAAGCGCATCCGGCCCGAGCGGATCGATCGATTCCTGCGCCTCGGCGAGTCGCTGGAGGAGGACGTCGAGGCGGGCTTGAACCTCCTGGAGATGCGGCACGACGCGGTGCTCATCGCCCCGAAGAGCGGCGACACGATGGTGCTCCCGGAGCAGGCGGAGGCCCCGCCGATCAGGTTCGTGGATCCCGCGCCGACCGATCCCTCGCAGCGTCAGCGCACGCGCACGTTGCCGATGCCCACGGATCGGAGCGAGGTCGGTCTGCCGAGCCCGACGGCTCCCCTGCCCTTCCGGCCTCCTCCCCCGGATCCGATCGCTGCGCCGCCGCTCCCGCCGCCGCCCGTGTCGTCATTGCCGTCGCCATCGCCGAAGCTCATCGCGGAGCCGCTCACCGAGGACACGACGCTCGACATGCCGAAGGCCGCGGCGCCGCCTTCTTCGAAGGGGCGTGAGATCGGGCGCCGGGTCGAGCCGCGCCCGGACGCGCCTGCGCCGCCGCCTTCGACTGGCAAGCCTGCGACGCCGGCGAGCAAGCTGCCGATCAAGCCGCCCGCGCCGCTCGCGCCGCGCCTCGCCAAACCCGCGGGCCCGAGTGCGGGACCCCCGCGACCCGCGCCGCCGCGTCCGGGACCGGTGCAGGGAGGAAAGGTCGCCACGCCCCCGCGCGTGTCCGCACCCGCGGCGCCCGCACCCGCGCCCGCAGCCGCTTCCGCCGATCCTCCGCCGTCGAGCTCCCCCGCTCCCTTCGATCCCGCCGCGATCCCCATCGAGCGCTGCGCCGCGATCGCCGCCGAGCTGCGCCATCGTCCCGACGGTCGCGACGCGCTCCTCGCGCTGAACGCTCTCTCCAGCGCGTCGTGGGTCACCGTGGAGCAGCACTGGGCCGACGCGATGGCCGAGGAAGCCACGCAGGGAGAACGTCGGTTGCTCCTTGCCTACGACGCCGCCTACCACGCCACGCAGGAGCGGCTCGGCTTGCCTGTCGGGCTCGCCGAGCATGCGCGGCTCCAGGTCGCCGCCGAGCGCGGGACGACGGCGGAGGTCCTCGCCGAGCTCGGGCTCGAGCCTTCGGATCAGGCGCGCCTCGGACGCGTGTGGGCGCAGCGGCTGGTCGACGACCCCCGCCTCATGTCGAAGCTCGCCGCGGCGCTCGGCGCGGCGCGCGCCTCGTGATCAGATGCCCTCGGCGGAGACGCTCTGCTTCTCGGCGCGCGCGACCGAGGCCGCCGCGTGGTTCTTTTCGGCCTGATCACGCACCCCCGTGACGGCCTTGTCCGCGGCCGTGCAGAGCTCCGGCGTCACCACCGACGAGGGCACGGGCATCTTCGGGTCGACGAGGATCTCGAGTTTCACGATCGTCCGCTCCCCGTCCACCGCGCGCAGCCTCCACGTGGCGCGGAAATCGTCCACGTTGCCGCGCTCCATCTTCGCGGTGATGCGCTCCTCGTTCCCGTCTTTGACAGGCTGTCCGATCTTCGTGACGACCCAGACCGTCGCGGCGCCGTGCAGGATCGGCACCTCCAGGTACACCTCGCTCACGCCCTTCGTGCGCGAGAGCAGCTTGCTCTGCTTGAAGGGCTTGATGACCTTCTCGTAGTGCCGGTAATCCGTGACGATCCGCCGCACCTCGTCGATCGGCGCGTGCACCAGGATCGCCGCGCCGCCCGTGTCGATCGAGCTCGCCGGATCCGTCGTCTTTTGCGTGTATCGCTGCGCCTTGCCGCGGGCCTCGAGCCGCGCGGCTTCTTCGTCGCCCGCGCGCGCGAGGTTCGGCGCGGCGCCGAGGGTGGTCAGGGTCGTGAGCAACGCGAAGGCGAGATGGCGCAGGCGAAGCATCATGGGTGTCTCCGGAAAACGACAACGTGGATTCGTCATCGTCGTCGTCCTCCCGAAGTGCACGAGGCATGCCGGCCACGCCGGAAGATCGGAACGACCCACGAAGACCGCAGGATTTCAGAGGATCGCGACGATCTCCGGCGCGAGGATCCTGCGGGGGCGTGACAGTTCGTTCACTCCCGCCCTGCCGGCGGCGCCGGGGAGGCGGGGGTCGGCGGCGCTGGCGTCGAGGGGGGCGGCGCCGCTTCCTTGCTCGTGCGCGTATCGGCCTCGTCGAGGGGGGCCATCTTGCAAGTACCGTCGAACTGGACGCCGCGATCGATGAAGATGGCCGGCGCGTGGAGCGCGCCCGTGACCTTGGACGGGGCGTAGAGCTCGATGGCGGTGCGGGCGCGGATGCTCGCGTTGACTTCGCCCCCCGTGACGATGCAGGCGCCGACGAGGATGTCGCCGGAGACGCGGGCGCCGTCGCCGATGACGAGCACGTCGTCGCCGCGGATATCGCCCTGGAAGTCGCCGTCGAGGCGGACGCGGCCCTCGAAGTAGAGCTTGCCCTCGAAGCGGGTGCCCCGCCCGAGCAGGGCGTTGATCTCCGTGGGCCGATGCCCGGCCTGTGCGGCCGAGGCCTCCACGCGCGGCGGCAGATCGTCCTGTCCGGAGAGCGGCTCCATGCCCACGAGCCTTACTCCAGCCCCGCCCCCGAGAGCAACCGTCCCGAGCGTGGACGTGCGCGAGTACGTGGCGCGTGCGCTGCTCGTCAGGGCATCGAGGCAGGGCCTTACGGTCGAGCGTGCTAGAGCGCCGAACCGTTCGGCGCTCTGCGAGATCGCGAAGCGAGCTCGCCTCGGGGGTGAATCGGCCGGGCTCCGCCTGGCCGAGAGGGGACGCGAGGTGTCTGGCGTCGAGACGGCGGAGGGATACGCAGAAGGCCCTGAGCGCCACGAGTGACCAGGGCCTTCCAAGGGATGAGGAGGGGTTTCAGGCTGTGTCGTCAGGCCGCCCGAGAGCTCCGTCGTCTGCGCAAGCTCGCGAGCGCAAGGCTGATGAGCACGGCCCATGGCGCGGCAGGTAAGGAATCATCTGCGGATGAGGTTGTCCGGCAGGCGCAGCCGCCGTCCTCTCCGGGCGTGCCTGCTCCCGTGCCGCTGGTTTCCGCGTCGCCGCCTGCGCCGCCGGAGCCGCCCGCGTCGCCGCCTGCGCCGCCGTCGCCGCCCGCGCCGCCGCCGTCGCCGCCGATGCCGCCCGCGCCGCCGAT
>NZ_JASBQE010000041.1 GCF_029960785.1 Polyangium sp. 15x6 | reverse complement strand
CGCAGGCGCGCGCTCGGGCGGCGGCGTGAACGGCGCGGGCTGCGCGAAGGAGGCGTCCGCCGCGGCGGGGCGCCGATCCGGGGCGGGCGCGGGCGCGCGAGGGTTTGGCGGCGGCGGCGCGTCGTGGGGTTCGGCCGCGGGATACGCAGGCTCGACCTGGCTACGCGCGGGCGCGAGCGGCAAGCCCCACGCGCCCGTGCTGTCGTACCACTCGACGAGCGCGCGCACCGAGGTCGCGATCTCGAGGAGCTCGTCGCGCGGGTCGGCGTGGGGCTCGTCCATCGAAGGCCTTCGTCAGTGACTCCCACCTTCTTGCTGCAAGAATCGCTCGGCGTCGAGCGCGGCCATGCAGCCCGTGCCCGCCGCCGTGACCGCTTGCCTGTACGTCCAGTCCTGCACGTCACCCGCGGCGAACACGCCGGGCACGCTCGTGCGCGTGGAGCCGGGCACGGTCTTCAGGTAGCCGTTCGGGTGCGTCTCGAGCTGCCCGACGAAGAGCTCGGTCATGGGCGTGTGGCCGATCGCCACGAAAAACGCCGCGACCGGAACGGACGACTTTTCCCCGGTCTTGAGGTTCTTCACGACGATCCCCGTGACCTCGTCCTTGGAGACGTCGAGCACGTCCTCGACCACGTGGCTGTAGAGGATCTTGATCTTGGGATTCGAAACGACGCGGTCGACCATCGCCTTGCTCGCGCGGAAGTCATCGCGGCGATGCACGAGCGTGACCGAGTTGCAGAGGCCCGCGAGGTAACTCGCCTCCTCCATCGCGGTGTCGCCGCCGCCGACGACGGCGACGTCACGACCGCGGTAGAGCGCGCCGTCGCACACGGCGCAGGCGCTCACGCCCTTGTTCTTGAGAAGCTCCTCGTTCGGCAAGCCGAGGTAGTTCGCGCGCGCGCCCGTCGCGACGATCACGGTCTTGGCGAGGTAGAGCGTTTCGTCGACCCAGACCTTGAACGGCCGCGCGGAGAGGTCGACCTTCGTCACGTCCGCCGTCACGATCTCGGTGCCCTGGTGCTCCGCCTGATCGCGGAAGCGCTGCATGAGCTCCTGACCCGTGACCTTCTGCGGAAAGCCCGGATAGTTCTCGACGTCGGTCGTGAACATGAGCTGACCGCCGGGAATGAGCCCGCCCGCGTTGAAGCCCTCGATGCAGAGCGGCTTGAGGTTCGCGCGCGCGGCGTAGATGGACGCAGTCAGGCCCGCAGGGCCCGAGCCGATGATGATGACGTTGCGGACGGGTGTGTCGGTCATGCTGGCCCGGGTCATAGCGAAGGCGCGCGGCCGCGTCGATACGCGCGCACCACCCGGACGAACAGAGGCGGGAAAGGCCGCGAATTCTGCGCCGAGGCCTACTTTTTCTTCTTCTTCTTCGTGTCCTTCGGCGGCGGCGGGGGCTCGGCGACGAGGCCGCGGTTGTACTCGCGGGCGACGTCGTGGAGGTACGACTCGGTCGTTTGCTTCGGGAAGTCGGAGGGCGAGATCTTGTCGTTGGCCATCCGGGTGGCCTTGTCCGCCTCGCGACGCATGCCGCCGAGCGCGGCCGAGTAAATCCAGGTGCCGATCGCGCCGACGATGACGCCGCCGATGATGATGGCCGTGGAGCCCGCCGTCGGGATGAGGGGATCGTCCTTCGTGACCGCCGCGGCGATGGCCCAGCCGCCCGCGATGCCATAGCCGACGCCCGCCACGATCATGCCCGTGGAGCGCTTGCCGGCGTTCTCCTTGATGCCCTTCTCGTAGACGGACATCGAGTTCGCGTGGTTCTCGCGGATCTCCACGATGCGCTCCTCGAACGCATCCTCGAACGCCCTGTCGCGCGCGATGTGCAGCGCGCTGAGCACGTCGATCGGCTGCCGGCCCTGGTAGACGCCCCACTGGTAGCCGCGGTGCGCGACCTGCTGGTTGCCGTAGATGCGGCTCGATCCGACGAGACGACCCTGCGCGTCGCGAATCTGCTCCTCGCCGAGCTCGACGCGCTCGGTCGTGGTGTACGTAAAACTCTCGCCCTCGACGCTCAGGGGCTCGCCGGTCTTTTTGTGCTCAAACTTGTACTCGTATTCGTCCGGGGCCGTCGGCGGGGGCTTGGGAATGGCACAGCCAAAGGCCGCAAAACCCAGTCCAACCACCATCAACGAAGCACGCGCGTTCATCCAAAATCCTCCCGGACTCGTTCGTCCCCAACCGAGAATAACCGTGGCATCGAAGCGTGCCGGCGTATCCGGTGTCAACGCCCTCGACGTCATTCTTCACGTGACGTTGGGGAACCGTCGTGCGTCGTTCGTCCAGCCGCGCTGGAACGAGGTCTTCAGAACCGGTAAGTCGCCCCGAGCGCCACTTCGTTCAGGCTCGACTCGAGCCGTCCGCCATTGACGTTGTGCACGCTGCGATAATTCGTGGTCGCGTCACCGGAGAGGCCCAAAACCTCACCCTTGCCGCCGTTGTCGAGCGGTTCGAAGAACGTGTGCTGGTAGGCAATCGAGACGTCGACCGGCCCGAGGCGCACGGTGCCGCCGCCGCCCACGCCGACCTTGCTGCCGAGGTGGAAATCGGGGTTCAGGTACGCCGGGTCCTGGCCGTTGGTTTCGAAAAACCCGCCGGCGCGCACGGCGATGAAGCCGGGGATGATCGTGAAGTCGCCGCCGAAGCGCACGCCGAAGACGTTCTTCCACTTGTGCGGGATGTCGGCGTTCTCGGGGATGTTGCCCGGCGTGCCGTTCACGCGGATGCCCGGATCGAAGCGGACCTCGAGGACGTCGACGACGCTGTTGTGCGCGTAGGTGAAGTCGACCTCGATGTCGAAGAGGTCGTCGGCGAGCGAGTCGCGCACCTTCGGGCCGGTCTTGGGCACGAGCGAGCCCGCGCGCAGCGGGTGGTGGTAGCGGAAGCCGAGGCGCGCCTCGAGCGGGAGGCGGAACTTGAGCGAGCCCGCGTCCTCGTCCTCGGTGATGTTGCAGTTCGCGGGGCCCATCGGGCACGGGTTCTCGTTTTTCTGGCCGCCCGCGCGCCAGTAGAGTGATTCGAGCTTCACGCCCGTGCGCGTGGAGATCGCGTCCTGCCACTTGAACCACGCGCCGAGGTCGAGGCGCTTGTGCGGCGAGGCGAGGACGCCGACGACGACGCCCGGCACGAAGCCGTCGAAGGCCGAGAGCGTGGACTTGACTTCCTGGTTGCCCGCGAAGTCGTCCCTGGGGAACTGCGAGGTGGCCTCGGTGAAGTTGACGAAGTCGATCGAGGCGACGCCCCAGATGAAGCCTGCGCCGATGCTGAGCCAATCCTTGATCGCGTAGCTCACGCTGAGCGTCGGGTTGATGATGAGCGAGTCGCTCTCGATGAGGAGGTGGCGCTGCGGCGCGGGCTGCGTGGTCGAGATGCCGAGCTGGTTCGTGTACGGGACCGACTCGGGCCAGACCATCTTGCCGACGCCGTGCGGGCCCATGACGGAGAGGCCGATCGCGAGCTGCCGCGTGATGCGGAAGTTCGCGGCGATCTGCGGGTTCGGGAAGGGCGTGCTCTCGGCGCAGACGGGGTCGGAGGGGCCGCCCGCCGCACCGGGGCCGGGAATGCCGCCGCCCGGCGAGACGGGCTGGCCGTTCACGTCGCGCCGCGAGAAGCAGCGATCCATGAACATGAGGTGCGCGCCGACGTGCACGCCCGACTTCTGGAACGCGAGGCCCGCCGGGTTGTAGTACGCGGCGAGCGGATCGTCGGCGCGCGCGACGTAGGTATTGCCGCGGCCGACCTGCACGACGCCGTTGTCGGGAGAGTCGATCCCGGAGGAGGCGCGCGCGACGCCCGCGCCCCCGAGCAAGACCGACCCCACGAACGCCCCCACGACGAGATTCCTCGCGCCCATCGCTCTGCCGCTCCTGCCGATTGCCGATGCTCTGGTTTACTTGTTGACCGGCGAGGCCTTCAGCGCGGCCTTGCCTTCCTTCGCGTACACCGTGAACTTCACGCGCGTCACGCCGTGCCGCTGCACGAGCGCGTCCTTGTTGCGTTGCAGCGTCGACTTGAACTTGTCGAACGTCATGCCCGCCGTCGGCTCGCCGCACTGCTGCTTCATGGCGACGAACTCTTCGTAGACCTTCTGCCACTCGGTGAGTTCGTCGACCTCGCCCGCATCCGCAGCATCCGCAGGCTCGGCGGCCGCAGGCTCGGCGGCGGCCTTGGGCAGCGGCGGCGGCGCCGCGGGCGCGGACACGGCCTCGGGCGCGCCCTCGGGCACGGACTCGACCGGGTCCTGCGTGGTCGAGCCGGGACGCGGCTTCGGCTTCGGCAGGGCCTTCGGCAGCGGCTTCGCGGGGGCGCTGTTCGGGACCGTGATCGCCTGCGACGAGGTCTCGCCGGGGCCGGGCACGGCGAAGGCGCTCATCGTGGGCGCGGCCGGGATCGGACCGAGGACCGTCTCGAGATCGGCCGCGCGACGCGGCGCGCCGCCCTTGGCCGCGATCTTGTCGATGCCGTCGTTGATGTCGGAGGCGACCTTCTTGTATGCGCCGCGGAACTTGCTCGGCGCGAGCACATCGACCTCGCCCTTCGCGAGGCGGATGGCCTCCTTGCCGAACGTGGCGAGCGGCTGCGTGTGCTCGAGGACCGAGAAGAAGATGCCGAGGCCCGCGAGCCCGACGACGAAGACGACGACGAAGAGCCACGAGACGTTTTTCTTGTCCGTGTCGTCGGCCTTGCCGAGGAAGTCGAGCGGCCCCGAGACGGAGACCGCGAGGCGCCCGACGGCGAACCCCGCGCCGAGATCCCAGGCCTCGCCGGCCATGCGCGCGTAGACGACGCCGAGGTGCGAGGCGATGACGCGCGGCTCGCTGCGGCCCTTCTCCTGGTAGTCCTTGTTGTCGTCGAGCTGCTTCAGATCCTGGGTGATCTGATCCATGTTCGACTTGTCGAACCCTTCGGGGGCCCAGGACGCGACGCGCGCGCCGTCGGCGTAGAAGGCGACCGCGGCGCCCGTGCGCTTCGAGACGCCCTGCGCGAACCTGTCGTCGACGATCTTGATGCCGACGACGGCGCCGACGGGCTCGCCGTTGACCTCCGCCTCGACGGGGCGCGTGACGACGCGGTAGATGCGGCCCTTCGAGACCCACGCGTCGTCACGAATCCAGCCGTGCAGCGCGTCGGCGACGACGGGGTAGCCACCGAGATCCGCGTCCTCGATGGGCAGGTCGTTCACGACGCCGACGGCGGCGATGATGCGGCCGTTCGCGTCGACGGCCCGGAGCGCGTCGAACGTGAGGTCCGCCGGCACCTCGGTGGCGAGCTTCTTCAGCGCCTTCTGCCCCTCCGAGATGATGTCGCGCGAGAGCTTCGGCTCGCCCGACGCCTTGGCGAGCTGCGTGCGCAGCTCGGGCGAGAGCGCGATCGGAATGAGCGCGCTCGAACGGTTGCGCGCGTCGTCTTTGAGGTACCAACCGACGGCGCTCGAGTCGGCGGCGAGCGAGTCGCTCATCGCGCGGAGGCCGGCGCGGTTGTACATCTGCGCGGCGAGCATGAGGATGAAGGCCGCGAAGCCAGCCACGATGGCGAGGGCGAGGTACCAGAAACGGGACAGGATCATCTTCTCGTCTCCGCCTTCACTTGCTCGGGGTCTCGCCGACCACGAGCGGAGCCTTGAGGGGCTGCTCGGTCGGGAAGGGCGTGATCGTCACGTCGAGCTCCTGGCCGACGGGCTCGCCGTTGAAGTACGCGCGTAGCTTGTGCGGACCGGGCTCGAGCTCGATCGCGAAGTCGCCCTTGCGATCGGGATAGGTCGAGGCGATCGCGCGGGGCTCGACGACGATCCAGGCGCGGATGCTCGGCGCGAGTTGATCGCGGAGCTCGTATTTGCCGGGCGCGGGCGGGGTCCAGGAGCGGCTCTTGCCGCCGGCGGTCTCGACGGCGCCGAGGCCCTTGTTGCCGGTGTCGTAGATCTTGTGCGGGAACGGGTCTTTGTTCTCGAAGTTGATCTGCTGGCCCTCGGGCACGACGACCGTGACGGGGCTCATGCGACCGCCGCCGATGCTGATGGTGACGGGCACCTTCGCGGGCGTGCCCTTGTCGCCGAGCGCGACGATCGCGACCTCTTTCGGCAGGTGCCCCGTGAGGGTACGCACGTCGGGCCGCACGGTCGGGGACGGCTCGCGGAACGTGTAGCGACGAGCGTTCGGGTCCTTCGCCTCGTTCCACACGGGGTTCAGGAGCTTGTCGGCCCCGCTCAGCTTGCCCTTGGCGGTGACGGCGGCAAACGCAACGCCTGGGACGGTCAAGAGCACGAGCGCGACGGCTCCTCGGCGGAGCAGGCCGCGCAGGCGGCCGGATTGGCTCGCCTTCGCCTTGGAAACGAGCGTGTCGAACGTGTCCATCGGAAGGGGGAAGCTACCGGAATGGCAGGGCAAACGGAAAAGAAAAGCCGCCAGGGAGGACGGCTCGCGGGGCCAGTCGCGCGGGCGTCAGAGGGGTGGCGGCGCGAGGCGCGTGCGGGGTCAGCCCGTTGACGGGTTTTGCTTGACAGGGGCGGCGGAGTGATCGGTCAGGCGGGGCTCGTTCGGAGCTCGGCGAACCAGGCGCGGGCGGCGGCGTGGTCGTCGAAGTAGCGGACGGGGGACTTGGCGACTTCGAGCTTGAGGAGGCGGGCGGCGCGGATGAGGGTCTCGGAGAGCATGCGCATGCGGTAATCCGCGCCGACGACGGCGGCGGCGCGGATGAGGCGCGGGTTGAACTGTCGGTTGAACTCGATGGCGGCGCTGATGCTGACGCGCGGGAGGTGCACCGCGGCGTCCGTCACCGAGAAGAGCGCGCCCGTCCGCGGCACCGCTTCCCGGACGAAGGCCATGATCCGCGCGGCCTCCTCGGCAGCCATATCGCGGGCGAGGCGAAAGGCAATGATGTCGGGCGGCTCGAACCAAGCGATGTCGGGGATGATGTCGAAGGGGGTGTCAAAGGAAGTGAGCCCAGGTACCCATGAGCTCGGAGTATCGGCCATGACACCATGTGTATCATGGGTGATTAGGCAGAGATGGCGGTCATGCGGAGGGGGCGGAGAGCAGCGGCTCTCGTCGGGCCAGGCGCGGACGGAGGTCTGAGCGGGCAAGCTGTGGAAGGATCGCGGGCGAAGGCTCCCTATCGCTTCTTTTTTCCAGCAGTCTGAGGGAACAACGCCGCAATCTCGATGACAGGGATTACGCGTTCCTTGCCATCGTCGTCGTACACGATCTCATAGGTATCGATCGGCGGCGTCAGCACAGGCTTCTTCCGCTTTCGCAGCTTGCCACCGCCGTAGGAACTCTCCTCGAAGATGTCTCCTTCCTTTCCTACGCTCCAGCAGATGATGACATCGATCGCGTCGAAGAAGTGATGAATCGGGTTGTCGGCTGCTACCTCGAGCTTGAACTCGACCCGAACGAGGGGCCGTCGCTCGGTGAGAAGTTTTGAATCGCGAAGCTTTCCGATCGCGTCCACGCCTTCGCTGGCGTCGTACTCGATAACGTGAATCGGCATCTCGAAGCGCCCCGCCAGCAATCCATACACGTAGAACAGCTCCTGCTCGGAGCGCGGCGCCTTCATGAGAAGCGAGTACCCATCCGGGAGCAGAGGCAAGCCGGTCACGTCGCTCGGATCGATCCCGTCCTTCTTCGTCTTTGCCTCGATCCATTGCTGCGCCTCCTCGAGCCGCTGCGTCATCTGGTTCAGCTCGCGCTCCCTTCGCCGCTCGAATGTGGCCCTCCGAAGGCGCTCGACCCATTCCTGAAAGCTCTTGTTTTTGAGGGCTTCTCGGAGCACCGTCACGAGCGCGTCGACGACCTTCGCGTCGAGGGTGACTCGGTTGGATACATCGTTCCGGTTGGCCGTGAGACGAAAGCTCTGGTGATTGACAAATACCTTCCAGTTGCGGAGGTTATTGAGTTCGAAACGAAGCTTCTGGCCAGACGCCTCGTCGAGCGCCTTGCGCAAGAGATCATTGCGTTGCGTTACTGGGATGAAATCGCGACACAGCCACAGCCCGAAACGCTCCTCGAAGCTGTATACCCCCTGATGCCCTTGCCATTTCGCTTCCAGGTATGTATCGAGTTGCCGCCGGTGCCCCTCGACACGCGCTACAATCGCGATTCCGTCATCCGTCGTCCAGGTCGCAGGTGTCGTCAGCCGCAAGGCACTCTTGTCGTCACGCATGCGCCCCGCCCCTGAGCCCTGATACTCGTCTGCAAACCGATGACCGTAAGCGAGCAATCCAGTATTGCTCTTGAACTCTTTGGTGTCGTCCCCCCAGGCTGCCAGAAACCTCGTGTTCGGGCCCATGCCGATGGGCTGGTATGTTTTCTCGCCGTTGATACGCAGTCGAACCTCGATCGGCCGGAGCTCCCCTTCGTGGAGCCGCAGCGTATCAAGAATGGCATCTCCGCGAGCGATGGCCCGGTGAAACTCCACGCGTTGCTGGAACAGGCCGGACCGGATATCTCCGATGGCCGTGAACCAGTCACAGTAAGACTCGATCTTGGGTCGCTCGAGCAAATCTTGCCGATCCTCGAATCGTACCTGCTCGATCAGGATCACGGCCCCCGTGCTGCTCCCGAGGCCCATATCTTCGATCTCACGGGATAGGGCATCGCTCGGACGCAACGCAACCTCGTCGATGTCTTCTTCCTCGCGCTCATAGGGCATGTCGAGCCTGGTCACGCGCCAGGGCTCCGAGACATCCGTCCGCGTCGCCACCGAGAGGCGGCGACAATCGAAATACAGCTTGGTCCCGTGACCCTTGTACCCAATCGATTGCTGACCTCCCGCCTTCTCCGAGGCCCCCACCCCCCAGAAGGCCTCGAGCCGCTTCTGGTCCATCCCTTCGCCGTCATCTGCGATGAGGATCGTCACCTCGTTGCGTTGATCCTTGGCCGTCTTGAACCAAACCCTGCGCGCCCCGTGATCCTTCGCGTTCGAGATAGCCTCGCGAAAGACTTCCAACGCGCTCACCTTGTTCTCGGAGAGTTCCCGGACCAGATTCCGGATATTGAAATTACGTTTGATCTTGATCATGATGGTTGGTCCGGGGTTGATGGGCTGTCCGCGCTCGGTTGAGGGGAGCAGGGGACTTCACCATCGCCAAGTCTCAAGGAGATGAAGGTCGTTGACAAGCGGTCATACACCTTGCTTCCGCCCCGTCCCCCTCATCCCCTCCCTCCCCGCAACGCCGCCGCCTTCTCCGCCACGCCGCCCCCGAGCCCTCGGCACCCTTTCCGCACCCTCCGCCACGCCGCCCCCGAGCCCTCGGCACCCTTTCCGCACCCTCCGCCACGCCGCCCCCGAGCCCTCGGCACCCTTTCCGCACCCTCCGCCACGCCGCAAACGTGTCTCCCCCCACGTTTCCTCTCCCTCCGCCACGCCGTGGACACGCCCCGCGCAACACCTCCACCCCCACCGCCACCCCACCGCGCTGCCGCAAGTCACCTTGCCGCGCCCTCCCCTCGACCCGCCTCCCCTCCAAGCAACCCGTATCCGCCCTTGACAACCCCGCCCACATCCTTTCTGCTACCCGCCTTACCAACCAGCCAGGAGACGAGCCTTGTCGGTACTCCCCAACGCCAAGACACCCATCACCCGCTGCGAGCTCAAGAGCCTCTACACGCGGACCATGCTCGGAAAATTCTCCGACGTCGCTGCCCTGAACGGCCTCGCCGCCAAGCTCGAGGACGCCACGAACGCGCTCCTCGCGCGCGAGCAGGCCTACAACCAGCAGATCAAAGAGCTCATCGTCATCCGGGTCGAGGTGAAATTCACGGACAGGCTCGCCGACCAGGTCGTTCGCCTCGCGCTCAAGCGCGCCGAAATCGAGGATGGTCGCCCGGGCGGTCGTATCGTATCGACCCTGTTCCCAGGCGGCTCCACGCCGATCATCAAGCCCGTCGGCGGCACGCAGATCAAGGAAATGCGCGCCCTCGAAGGTCGATATACCGAGATCGCCGCCATCTACCCCGCCGGCTCGGCCGAGCTCGACAAGATCACCGCCCATCGACACCGCTACGAACAAGCGCTCGAAGCGCGCAAGCTCGGCATGGAGGCCGCGGCGCAAGCGCGAGCCGCCCGGAACCTCGCGAAGGAAGAGTTCCTCGATGTGTTCGCCGAGGTCGCCAATCGCATCAAGGCCGCCTTCCCGCGCGACAAGAAGACGCAAGACCTCTTCTTCCTCAAGGACAAGACCGACGACGGGCTCGATGTCGGCGACGACGAGGAGCCCGAGGACGAGGCGGCCACGGGCACAGCGCGCAGCGAGGAGTAGGAGCTCCCACCCCAGCGGAGTATCCTCGGACGTTCGAAAAAGATGAGCCCGGCTCTCGCCGGGCTCGAAGAAGAGTTCCTTACCGCCGTAATCGTGGATTGATGGCTTGAACCCCTAGCTTGCGGCTAGGTGGGTGCCCGATGTGCCGCTTTAGGCTTCCCGATGACTTCTCGGGCCTAGCTCACCACGACAGCGTAGTGGGCCCCTGGTTCAGGCTTACTCGGGATTCAATTGCCAATCACCTCACGGAGAACAGCAGAGGGAACAACCATACCCTACCACCCCAGAGGCCAACGCTCCAGCCCGAACACGAGCCAGTACGAACCGAAACGACCGGAACGTCGGCGACAGACGGTACGACTCCGCACAACGTGAACGTCGCGCGCCCCGTGCTCGTCCGTTGACACGCGCGGCGCGGACGCCGGTATCGTGGGGATCATGCGTACCATGTCCCTCTCTCGCCGACTCCTTTTCGCTCTTTGTATGGCGCCGGCCGTGTTGCCGCTCGCCTGCAGCCGCGCCGATACCCCGGAGGTGCTCACCCTGAATGCGGCCACATCGGCGCTCACGGCGCCGCGCTGGGACGTGGTGCCGCCGATGAACATGTCGCGGAATCGGCACACGGCCACGTTGCTCCCGAACGGGAAGGTCCTCGCGGCCGGCGGCGGGAGCGAGACCGCCGAGGTGTTCGATCCGGTCGCGAATTCATGGACGCTCGTCGCGCCCATGAGCACGACGCATACGGCCCATACCGCGACGCTCCTGCCGAATGGAAAGGTCCTCGTGGCCGGAGGCGTGACGGACACCGTCGAGGTGTACGATCCGGTCGCCGGTACATGGACGCTCGGCGCGCCGCTGCTCGCGGCCCGCATGGGGCATACCGCGACGCTGCTCCCCGACGGGCGGATCTACCTGCTCGGCGGCGTCATCGACGGGGATGGTGTCACCAACGAGGCGGAGATCTACGATCCCGTCACGAATACGTCGGTCGAGGTCGCGCCGCCGCCCGACGACATCGAAGAGCAAGACCATACGGCGACGCTGCTGCAAAACGGCAAGGTCCTCGTCGTGACCAATTCCCTCACGCAGGTTTATGATCCCGCCACGGATTCGTGGACCTTCGCGGGCACGATCCAGAACCGCGAGGGTTACACCGCGACGCTGCTCGAGAACGGCAAGGCGCTCATCACCGGCGGGTACACCGATTACGGCGGCGAGGGTTTCACCGCGGAGAACCGCGGCACGGTGCTCTACGATCCAGCGAGCAATACATGGGCGGGGGCGACGCCGATGAACGTGACCCACTACATGCACACGGCCACGCGCCTCGCCGATGGTCGGGTGCTGGTCACGGGCGGCGCGTTCCCGGAGCTCTACGATCCGGTCACCGGAACATGGTCGCTCGGCAAGTTCATGAACACGAACCGCAGCGGGCACGTCGCCACGGAGCTCGCCGACGGGCGGGTGCTCGTCACCGGCGGCGGCACGGCGAGCGTCGAGTCGCTCAGCCTCGCGACGAATGGCAGCGCCTGCCTCTTCGACGGCGAATGCGCGAGCGGCTTCTGCGTCGACGGCGTCTGCTGCAATGCGGCGTGCGACGCGGGCGCGTGTGACGCCTGCGCGGTGAGCAAGGGCGCGTCCGCGGACGGGATCTGCACCCCATTGAGCGGGGCCTCCTGCGGCAGCGCCGACGGTTGCACGGCGAATGGGGTATGCCAGGCGGGCGCGTGCGTCGGGGATGCGCCGGTCGGCTGCCAATCGGCATGGACGCCGGCCGGGAGCATGTCCATGGCGCATCAGGAGGGCACGTGGGCCGAGCTCGCCGATGGCCGCGTGCTCATCGCCGGGGGAATCAACAACGACTGGGACGATAACCCCACGGTGCAGATCTACGATCCAGCGACGAACGCCTGGAGCGACGCCGCGCCGCTCCAGCATGTGCGACGCCGCGCGAAGTCGGTCCGGGTCGCGACCGGCGAGATCCTGGTGGTGGGCGGCGATTCCCCGTCCTCGGCAGAGCTTTACGATCCGGCGAGCAATACGTGGACGATGACCGGCGCCATGGCCGCACACCACGACAATGGCCTCGTGCTCGCGCGGCTGCCCGACGAGCGAATTCTCGTGGTGGGCGGCGGGACGGCGGCCGCGGAGCTGTACGACCCGGCGACGAAATCGTGGAGCGCGACGGGCTCGCTCGGCGCTCCGCGCTCGGGGCATTCGGCGGTCGTCCTTTCGGGAGGAAAGGTGCTGGTGACCGCGGGCCATGGAAACCCGGCGACGGCGGAGCTTTATGATCCGGCGACGGGGATGTTCTCGCCGGCCGGGACGCTGACGTTCGCGCATCCATTGCACCAGGCGACGAAGCTCCACGACGGCAGCGTGCTCGTGGTGAGCGGGGAAGGCGCGGACCGGTATGATCCGGCGACGAATGCATGGACGCCGACGCAGGCATTGCTCATGCTGCCCGCCGATTTCACGACGACGCTGCTCGACGATGGTCGGGTGCTGGTCGCAGGCGCGCGGAACGTGCCGCACGCGCAGGTGTACGATCCGACGACGAACGACTGGACGGTGACCGGTCCGCTCGATGTCGCGCGCCGGCGCCACACGGCGATGCGGCTCGGAAATGGAATGGTGCTGCTTTTGGGCGGCAGAGAATGGACCGGCGGCAATGATTGCCCGCTCCGCAGCGCGGCCGTGTACAACCCGGAGACGAATGACTGGACGCCGGTGCCGAGCATGAGCGCATCGCGCACTCGTGCCGGCGCCGTGCTGCTCGAGGGCAATCGTGTGCTGGTCTTCGGAGGAATGCAGGAGGGCTGCTCGTCTGGAGACGGCGACCCGGCCGCCCACGAGAGCGCCGAGATTTACGAGGGCGGCGTGACGCCGGACGGCAGCGGTGGCACGGGTGGTATGGGCGGCTCGGGCGGCGCTGGTGGTATGGGCGGCTCGGGCGGTATGGGTGGCTCGGGCGGTGATGCCGGAATGGGCGGCGCTGGCGGCTCAGGCGGTGATGCCGGAATGGGCGGCTCCGGCGGCGCTGGCGGCGCTGGCGGAATGGGCGGTTCCGGCGGCGCTGGCGGAATGGGCGGCTCGGGCGGCTCCATCGGTATGGGGGGCTCCGCTGGAATGGGCGGCTCCGGTGGCTCCGCGGGAACGGGCGGCTCTGAGCCTGGGGACAGCGGTTGCACCACCACGGGCGGCCCCTCGAAACACCCTGGACGTGGACTCGCGGCCCTCGTGGCCCTCGCCGCCCTCGTCGCGCGACGCCGCAAGCGCTGAGAGGGTATTCCACAGGCTGCTACACGAATCGTCTCGTTGCATCGACCGCACCGCGGTCGATGCACCAGAGGTCCAGGGCTGTGCCCTGGTTCGGGTCCAGGGGCGAAGAGCCCCTGGTCGGGCCCGGGGTGAAACCCCGGCGCTACGCTCTCGCAGCAGCCTCTACGCGTTGATCGCCTCGACCAACGCGTCGTGCAAATGCCCATTCGAAACGGCGATGTGCCCCTCGTGATAATTCGGCACCCCGCCCTCCAGCGACGTGATCCTCCCCCGCGCTGCCAGCACCATCGCGCAGCCTGCCGCGACGTCCCAGATGTTGAGCTTCCGCTCCCAGTAACCGTCGTACGTCCCGTCTGCGACCATGCACAGGTCGATCGCGGCGCTCCCGCAACGCCGCACGCCCTGCACCACGTGCTTCACGCTCATGAACGAGTGGAAATTGTTCGCGGGCGCGACGTTGCGGATTGGCGGAAACCCCGTGGCGACGAGCGCGTCCTCGAGCCGCATCGTCGGGCTCACGCCGCATCGCTGACCATTACGCCGCGCCTCGCCGTGCCGACCCGGGCGGCCCGAGACGCTCACGGGCTCGCCCACCCAACCGCTCCAGCGAAGGCCGAGCGCCGGCGCCACGACCGCGCCTGCGATCGGCTCGTCGCCGTCGAAGAGGCCGACGGAGATGCTCCAGAAGGGGTGGCCGTGCACGAAGTTCGTCGTGCCGTCGAGCGGGTCGACGTACCAGACGAGGCCGCTGCGCAGGGCCATTGGCGCGAAGCCGTCGCCGCGCTCCTCGCCCACGACCGGGATGCCGGGCGCGAGCGAGCCGAGGCGCATCGCGATCATGTCCTCGCTCGCGCGGTCGTACTCGGTGACGAGATCCGAAGGGCCCTTCGACTCGACGGGCGGGCGCGAACGGAAGCCGGCGCTCACGAGCGCGCCCGCCTCCTCGGCCACGAGCTGCGCGATGGCGGCAAACTGCGCGCGCTCGCCCGTCGTCGTGCTCTTCATGGCGCGAGCGCTCCCCGAAGCTTGTCGTAAATGCCGCCGAACGCGCCGTTCGAGAGGAGCGCGATGGTGTCGCCTGCCTGCGCGCCGCGCGCGAGCAGCGTGACGATCTCGTCGACCGACGCAGGCGTCCACGCGCGCTTGCCCCGTGCTTCGAGCGCTGCCGCGAGCGCGCGGAGGTCGAGCCGCTCGGCCTCGGGGATCTCGGTACGGCCGAGCGGGGCGAGGACGATGACGTCGGCCGCGTCGAACGCGCTCGCGTACTGCTCCTGATGGAGAGCACGGCAAGCGGTCGCGCTGCGCGGCTCGAACACGGCGTAAAGCGCGCCCTTCGTGTGGCGGGCGCGGAGCGCGCGCAGGGTCTCGTCGACGGCGGTCGGGTGGTGCGCGAAGTCGTCGTAGACACGGACGCCGCGCACTTCGTAGAGCAGATCCTGCCGGCGGCGAACGCCCTGGAAGGTCGCGAGGGCCGAGATGACCGTGGAGAGCGGGACGCCGAAGCCCTGCGCGACGGCCGCGGCGGCGGCGAGCGCGTTGCGGATGTTGTGGCGGCCGGGGATCGCGAGCGCGACGCGGCCCGCGTAGACGCCGCCGGCGTAGAGGTCGAACGACTGGCCGTTCTCGTCGACCTCGGCAGGCGCGGCGAGCCAGTGCGGCGGCTGTCCGTGGGTGTCGTCGCCTTCGAGGGCGAACCACGCGACCTCGGCGCGGGCCGAAGCACGGACGACGTCGACGACGCGCGGATCGGCCGCGGCCGCGACGATGAGGCCGCTCTCGGGGACACGCTCGACGAAGCCGCGGAAGGCCGCGAGGTAGGAGGCCTCGTCCGGGTAGATGTCGACGTGGTCGTGCTCGATCGACGTGAGGATCGCGACCTCGGGCCGGTAGTGCCAGAACTTGGGGGTCTTCTCGAAGAAGGCCGTGTCGTACTCGTCGCCCTCGACGACGAACGGCGTCTTGCGACGCGACATGCCTTCGCCCGTGACGAGCGGCAAACGGCCGCCGCGAGCCACGTCGCCGGGGACGCGGAAGCTCGCGTCGAAGTTCTTGGGCAAGCCGCCGATGAGAAAGCCCGGGTCGCGGCCGGCCTCGTGGAGGAGCCACGCGCAAAGGGCGCTCGTCGTGGTCTTGCCGTGGGTGCCGCCGACGACGAGCGGAGAGCGATGCGCGAGCAGGAGCTCGGCGAGCGCGTGAGGCATGCTCTTCGTCGGGACGCCGCTGTCCAGCGCGGCGCGCGCCTCGGGGTTCGTTGGACGGCAAACGTTTCCGATGACGACGAGATCGGGGCGAGGTTCGAGGTGCTTCGGGTCGAAGCCCTCCATGAGCCGGATGCCCCAGCGTTCGAGGGCGGGGCCCATGGGAGGATAGAAGGCGACGTCGGAGCCGGAGACGTCGTGCCCGCTGGCCTTGAACAGCCCGGCGAGCGCGCCCATCCCCGTCCCTGCCACGCCCACGAGGTGCACGTGCATGGCGGCGAGTTTGCTATAGGAGGGCGCCACGCTCAAAGCGCCGCGACGAACACCACGTTTGATTCCCGGTCGGGCTTCCGATAAAGCCGGATCCATGAAGAAGGTTTCGAGCGCGCTCGTCGGCTTGTTCTTCGCGGGATCCCTGCTCATCGCGGCGTGTAGCCCGCCCAAGCAGGCAGAGGTGCCGGACGTCGACAAGGACACGGGCGGCCAGGACATGGCCGGCGAGGAGGCAGCGCCGAAGCCGGTGGAGGAGGGCGAAAAGCCCGCGGATGCCGGCGAGATGAAGCAGAAGTGCTGCGCCTCCTGCAAAGAAGCGCTGGCGACGGATCGCTCGGGCACGTCGCCGGACCAGATCCCGTGCGCGGACTTCACCGCAGCGCTGAGCCCGTGGTGCCTCGAATACTTCCGCGCGAATCCGACGAAGGCATCCGAGTGCCAGTGAGTCGATAGCCGGATCCAAGGTTCGCGCCCCGGTCGTGTAGACTGCGGGCATGGCGCGACCTTCTCGTCCTCCCGGCTTCGACATGACGTACCGCCCGGACAGCACCGTGTCGTTCGGGCCGCCGCTGAAGGAACGCCTTCCCTGGCTCGCTTACCTCGCGGTCGCGCTGATCATCTCGGGCGCGATCGTCTACGGGCAACATGCCCCGACGGATACCTGGCTCTTCAAGTACGTCGTCGAGGACGATCGCCACCGCATCATGCCCGCCAGCGTGTGCGCGATCATCCTGTTTTGCAGCGCAATCGCCGGGGTTTTGCGTGACCAGATGCGCGGCGTGGTGGTGAACCCGGAGGGCATCGTGCTGCGCGAGCTGCTCTCGTTCGGGGTGCCGCGGGTGCGGCGCTGGAGCTGGTCGCAGATCGACAAGGTGCGCATCCCGAAGACCGAGCAGAAGGGGCAGGAGCTGCCGGTTCTGCGCGGCAGCATCGGGCTCGATCTCTGGGACGGGACGAGCGCGCTCCTGCCGCCCGTGAGCAACATGCTGGAGCTCGCGATGATGCTCGAGCGCGTGGCCCTCGCCCGCGCGATCCCGCTCGAAGGCACGACGGGCATGCTCGACGATCTGCAAGCCGCCGGGATCGACAGCAAGCGCGCGCCCGCAGCCTGATTCTTACTGCCCGGTTTTTCCCTCGAAATAAGACGTCATCGCCGCCCGCAAGGGTGCGTCCGCGAGGATGTCGAGCGCCGTGAGCGCCATCGCCTGCGCCGCCGCCATCATCGCGTCCGCGCCTCGATCGCTGTCCGCGTACCGCGCGAACGGGTGCTCGTGGCACATCGTCTCGCCCTCGTCGCAGATCGCGAGCAGCGGGTGGATCGATGGGATCACGTGCGAGATGTCGCCCATGTCCGTCGAGCCCATGCTGCGCACGGGGTCGACCAAGCGCGCAGGCCTGCCGAGCGCGGCGAGGTGCTCGCCGAAGCGGCGCGCGAGCGGGATGTTCGGGCGCAGGTCCTTGTAGCCGCCCCGCACCTCGATCTCGACCTCCACGCCACACGCGATCGCCGCGCCGCGCGCACATCGCTCGACGAGCGCGCGCACGATCGAGAGCTCGGCGAACGACGGCGCGCGCACCGCGAAGTCCACGACGGCACGCTCGGGGATGATGTTGACCGCCTGGCCGCCCTCGACGACGACGCCGTGCACACGCACGCCGTCCCGCAGTTGTACGCGTTGCGCGTCGACGAGGTGCATCGTCCCGAGCGCCGCCGCGAGCGCGCTCTTGCCCTCCCACGGAGCCATCGCCGCGTGCGAAGGCACTCCTTTGAAGCGGAGCGAGAGCCAGTAGCTCGCAAGGGAAGTCGGCGCGAGCAGGTCACAATCGTACGGGTGAAACATGAGCGCGGCCGTGACGCCGTCGAACACGCCGGCCTGGAGCAGGCGGATCTTGCCGCCGCCTCCTTCCTCCGCTGGTGTGCCGATGATCTCGATCGTGCCCGCGAAGGACGGTCGCGCCCGCGCGAGCGCGAGGAACGCGCCGAGCGCGCCGCCGGCGATCAGGTTGTGGCCACATGCATGGCCCATCTCGGGGAGCGCGTCGTACTCGGCGAGGATCGCGACGCGCGGGCCCGCGCCGTCGCCGAGGCGCGCGCGGAAGGCCGTGGCGAGGCCTCCCGTGCCACGTTCGACGGGGACACCCTCGGCCTCGATGGCTTCGCAGATCCAGCCTGCGGCGCGCGTCTCTTCGAACCGTAGCTCCGGGTGCGCGAAGATCCGCGACGCGACGTCGCGGACGATCGGCGCGACGGCACGCGAGGCCGCGAGGATGGCTTCCCTGTGAGGTCGATCGACGGATGTCGTCTCCATGGGTCGATCGTGCAGCATACAGCCCTCTCGCGCGGGGCGCTCGTGACGCGACGTCGCGCCTGGATCCGTTAAGATCAGCCCATGCCCCGCGCCTCGATGCTGTCCGAGGTCCTCCGCCGCCGCCTCGATCCAGCCCTCGAAGCAGTGATGCGCAAGCTGAGCCGCCACGACGTGCGTGGGCCGCTCCGCGCGGCGCTCGCGCTGCACCGCAACAAAGCCATGCAGCGCACGATCGAGCGGTTCGCGCCCGCGATCGCCCCGCTCGAAGACGCCGTGCTCCAGGGCGACGGCGCGGCGATCGATCACTTCGACGCGCTCGTCGCCGAGGCCGTGACGGCGATGCGCGCCGAGCGGCCGATGGATCTCGACGGAGACGGCCGCTCACGGCTCACGGAGCTGCTCCACACGGTGGACGCGCGTCTCTATCGCGATCGGCCGGAGCTCATGGATGATCCGAGCTTCCCGGAGGACGAGCGGACGCACGCGCTCGACGTGCTCGATCGGTTCAACCACTGCACAGGGATCTACGAGACGGTGATGGCCGCGATCGATCCGCTGGTGGAGGCGGCGAGCGCGGATGGAAAGCGGCCGATCGTGCACGACGTGGCGGCGGGGCACGGCGGGCTGTCGCTGTACCTCGCCGAGCGGTTCGGGGATCGGGTCGCGATCGAGGCGAGTGATCTGCGGGAGGAGTACCTCGCGCTCGGGCGCGCGCAGGCGGCCGAGCGGGGGCTCTCGGTGCGGTTCTCGGTCGAGGACGCGCTCGCGCTCGGTGGGCTCGAGGAGCGGGGCGTGGACGTGATCACCTGCACCCAAGCGATCCACCATTTCCCGCCGGGGATGATCGCGCGGATGATGAGCGAGGCGGCGCGGCGCGCGCGCGTGGGCGCGTGTTTCTTCGACGGGGAGCGGAGCTTCACCACGCTCGGGCTCGTGGCGCTCGTCGGAGCCCTGTACGGTCGGACGTACACGTTCTACTACGACGCCGTGACCTCGATCCGACGCATGTTCTACGAGGAAGAGCTCGCGCTCGTCGCGGCGCTCGCGCCGGGGATGCCCAAGGCGCGCGTGGAGACGGGCATCGCCCCGCCATCGCACGTCTACGTGCGGATCACACGGGAGCCGTGATGCGAACGAGCCATGTCTTGCTCCTCGGCGCGCTCGCCCTCGCGGCGTGCAACACGTCCTCGCCGCCCGAGCCCGCGCCCGAGCCGCGCTCCTCGTCGGCTCCGCCGCGCCCGCCGCCGTTCGATCCGAAGAAGGTGACGCTCGACGACAAGGCGATGGGCACGCACGTCGTGATCACGACGTACACCACGCGCGAGCTCGACGAGGCGGCGATCCGTTCGAAGCTCGACAAGGCGCTCGCCGAGATCCGCAGGCTCGAGCGGCTCATGACGACCTGGCGCGACGACAGCGAGATCTCGCGCATCAACCAGGCCGCCGGCAAGCAGGGCGTCGCCGTCGGGCCCGAGACGTTCGAGGTGATCAAGAAGAGCATCTCCGTCGCCGATCGCTCGGAGGGCGTCTTCGACATCTCGTTCGAGGCGATGCGTGATCTCTGGCGCTTCGACGAGAACAAGGTCGAGGAGGTGCCCTCGAAGGCCGACATCGACAAGGCCCGCGCGCTCATCGATTACCGCAAGATCAAGCTCGACCACGACGCGCGCAGCGTGCTGCTGAGCAAGCCAGGCATGCGCGTGAGCCTCGGCGGCATCGCCAAGGGCTATGCCGTCGACGCCGCAGCGAAGGTGCTCTCCGCCGAAGGACTCGCGTCGTTCTACGTGCAAGCCGGCGGCGATCTCTACGTGCGCGGCAAGAAGCCCGACGGCTCGCCGTACCGCGTCGGCGTGCGCGATCCGCGTGGGCAGGGGCCGAACGACTACTTCGCGATGATCGACGTCACCGACCACGCCTTCTCGACGGCCGGCGACTACGAGCGCGCCTTCGTGAAGGACGGCAAGCGCTGGCACCACATCATCGATCCACGCACGGGCTACCCCGCGATGAAGAGCCGCAGCGTGACCGTGTGGGCCAAGGACGCCTTCACCGCCGACGGGATCGACGACGCGATCTTCATCCTCGGCCCGGAGAAGGGCATGTCGATCTGCGAGGAGCTCGACGACTGCGGCGCGGTCGTCGTGGACGAGCACAACAAGGTGTGGGTCTCGAAGCGGCTCGAGAGCAAGATCCAGATGCTTCGAGATCCAACGGACGGGGTGTAGTCGCTACACGCCGCGGAAGGCGGGCTTGCGCTTCTCGGCGAACGCGCGCAGCGCTTCGAGCCGATCCTCGCTGCGCAGCGTCTCGTCGTAGTAGACGCGCTCGAGCTCGAGGCCGAGCTCGAGCGGCACCTCGTAGGACGTGTCGATCGCCCGGAGCGCGGCGCTCTGCGCGATCGGCGCCCCGTTCGCGATGGGCTCGATCCAGGCGATCGTGTCGTCGAGGACGTTCGTGCCCTCGGGCGAGACGCGGTTCACGAGCCCCCACGCGAGCGCCTCGGCCGCGCCGAGCTTCCTGCCGAGCAGGATCATCTCCTTGGCGCGCGCGTCCCCCACGACACGCGGAAGCCTCTGCGTGCCGCCCGCGCCGGGGATGATGCCGAGCGTGGTCTCGGGCAGCGCGAGCTCGGCGTGCGGCGCCGCGACGCGCAGGTCGCAGATCAGCGCGAGCTCGAGCCCGCCGCCGAAGGCGACGCCGTTGATCGCCGCGATCACCGGCTTCTCGCTTCGATCGAGCACCCCGAGCTCGCTG
Source organism: Polyangium sp. 15x6 (assembly GCF_029960785.1). Taxonomy (GTDB): domain Bacteria; phylum Myxococcota_A; class Polyangia; order Polyangiales; family Polyangiaceae; genus Polyangium. The sequence goes on along the minus strand of NZ_JASBQE010000041.1, from coordinate 83,820 downwards.
CGGTAGAGGCCGACCTGCTTGCGCACGTCATCGGGGCTCATGCCCTGGCGCTCCTTCAGATCGGCGCCCGCGCAGAAGGCCTTGTCGCCCGCGCCGGTGAGCACGATGGCGCGGACCGACGGGTCACTCGCGAGCTCCCTGCCGAGGCGGCCGAGGGCGTAGAGGGTATCGCGCGAGAGCGCGTTGCGACGATCGGCGCGGTCGATCACGAGCACGCCGACGGCGCCGCGACGCTCGACTTTCACGGGGGAGGATTGATCGGACATGCGTCCGTGCGTAGCGAAGGCGGCGGCGCGCGCAAAGAGGCTCGTCGTTGTGCGATGCTCGTACCTTGCGACATGAAACGGCAAACGGGTGCGTGGCGGCTTGAAAAACGAAACGGCGCGTGGATCGGGCTCCTCGGCCTGGTGATGGCGTGTGCGGCGGCCTGCTCGCCCGACATAGGGCCCGGCGTGACGAGCGGGACGGGCGGATCGGGAAGCGCAGGCGGCGCGGGCGGCGCGGGGGGAACGGGCGGCGAAGGCGGCGGACCGATCCCCGTGCCTACGTTCGAACACGTGTGGAGCAAGAGCTTCGGCGAGACGGACATGCAGTCGATCGAGAGCGTCGCGATCGATCCGGCGACGGGCGACGTCGTGGCCGTCGGCTCGTTCCGCGGCGTCGTCGACTTCGGGGGCGGACCGCTCGTGAGCGCAGGGGAAAGTGATCTCTTCGTCGCTCGCTTCAGCCCGCTCGGCGAGCCGAAGTGGAGCAAGCGCTTCGGCGACGCCGCGAGCCAGGAGGCCACCGCGGTCGCCATCGATCCCGCCGGATCCATCTACGTTGGCGGCGCGCTCCAGGGCACCACGGACTTCGGCGACGGACAGGTCATGACGAGCGCGGGCAGCGACGACGCGTTCGTCGCGAAGCTCGACGCGCAGGGCAACCTCGCCTGGGCCAAGCGCTTCGGCGACGCGAAATCCCAGCGCATCAAGCGGATCGTGATCACGCCGTCCGGGCGCATCGTCCTCGGCGGCGCCTTCTCCGGCACGATCAACTTCGGCGGGCCGGACCTCGTCTCCGCGGGGTCGAGTGACATCTACGTGGCCGAGCTCGACGCCGAGGGCGCACACGTCTTCTCGCGGCGCTTCGGCGGTACGGGCTTCGACGATCTCGGCGGGATCGCTGTCGACCCCACGGAATCGCTGTTCGTCACGGGGACCTTCGACACCACGATGGACTTCGGCCCCATCGCCGGCTCGCTCACGAGCATCGGCAGCTACGACGTCTTCCTCGCCAAGCTCTCCGCGAACGGCACCGGCCTCTGGGCGCTTCGCGCGGGCGACGCCGGATCCCAGCGCGGGCTCGCCATCGCGGCGGCGCCGAACGGCGACGTGATCGTCGCGGGCGACGCCTCCGGCACGCTGTACCTCGACGGCCCCGTGCTCTACGCGAAGGGCGACCGCGGCCTCTTCCTCGCGCGCTACTCGTCGCTCGGCAAGATCGCCTGGGGCCAGATGTTCGGCGGCAAGTTCTCCGGCTCCTTCGGCGTCTCGCTCCGCGTGGATCCGAGCTCGGAGAGCATCATCGCCGCGGGCTTCTTCGACGACAGCATCGACTTCGGCGGCGGCCCCCTCTCCGCGGCGGAGAACGTCGATGTGTTCCTCGCGCGCTTCACGATGGACGGCGCGCACCTCGGCTCGCGCAGGTTCGGTGGTCCGGGCGCCGACGGCGCGCTCACCCTCGAGCTCGGCCCACAGAAGGATGTCGTGATCGGCGGCGCGTACGCGGGCTCGATCGACTTCGGCGGCGGCGCGTTCACGACCACGAGCACGATCGACGCGAGCGGGTTTCTGGCGCGCCTTTCCCCCTGAAGACGAGCCCCACGCGGCTGATCCGAGGAGCGCCGATCCATGGCATGCTCGGATCGATGATAGGCAGGATCCGTAGGGGCTGGGCTTGGTCTTTTCGGTATCTCGGCGCCTTGATGGGCGCCGCCTCGATCATCGCCGTCGCGGCGGCCGCGTGCACGCCGGAGGCGCGCGACTTCGGCGACACGACGAGCTCGAGCGGCTCGGGCGGCAGCATGGGCTGCGCGGAGAACGAAGAGAGGGCCTGCTACACCGGGCCTCCCGGCACCGAGGATATCGGCGCCTGCAAGAGAGGCGTCCAGATCTGCCTGCCGAACGGCACGGGCTTCGGCGAGTGCTCCGGGGAGATCCTGCCGCAAGCCGAGAACTGCCTCACGCCCGAGGACGAGGCGTGCAACGGCGACGATCCGGCCGACTGCCCGCCGCTCGATCTCGCGTGGAGCAAAGGTTTTTCCACGGCCGACGAGATCTACATCCGCGCCGTCGCGGTCGACCCGAAGACACACGACATCGTCTTCACGGGCGAGCTTCGTGGCACGGTCGATCTCGGCGGCGGACCGCTCGCGAGCACGGGCAGCACCGACATCCTGCTCGCGAAGTTCAGCGCCGACGGCACGCACCAGTGGAGCAAGCGCTTCGGTGACGCCTCGTCACAAGCGGGCGCCGGCGTGGCGGTCGACGCCTCGGGCATGATCTACCTCGCGGGCGCGGTCTCCGGCGCGATCGATCTCGGGAGCGGGACGCTCACGAGCGAGGGCAGCAGCGACGCGCTCGTCGCGAAGTTCAAGCCGAGCGGCGAGGTCGAGTGGGCCAAACTCTTCGGCGACACGAGCTCGCAAAGCGCGACGGCCCTCGCGCTCACGCAGGCCGGGCAGGTCGTCGTCGGCGGTGAGTTCCAGGGCACGATCAACCTCGGCGGCTCGGCGCTCACCGCCCCGATGGACACGGACCTGTTCGTCGCGCGGCTCGATGGCTCGGGCTTCCACTCGATGTCGCGCCGTTACGGCGGCGCGGGCTTCGAGGACGTCGTGAACCTCGCGGTCGACACGAAGGACAACATCATCCTCACGGGCAACTTCAGCGGAACGGTCGACTTCGGCGTCGCGGGCATGTTCACGAGCGCCGGCAGCGACGACGTGTTCACGCTCAAGCTCCAGCCGAACGGTAACCCCATCTGGGGCAAACAATGGGGCGACGCCGCCGATCAAGAGGCCCTCGGCATCGCGGTCACGCCGAACGACGAGGTCGTCCTTTCGGGGCGCATGGCGGGCGTCATCAGCTTCGACGACGGCTCGAAGCTCGAAGCCGCGCCCATGGCGACGAACGCGTACCTCGTGAAGCTCGCGCCGGACGGCGCGCTCGCGTGGAGCAAGATCGTGGGCGGACCGAACTCCGTCTCCGACTGGGGCATGGGGCTCGGCGTGGCGAACGGGCGCATCGTGACCGCGGGTTGGTTCAGCGATACGGTCGACTTCGGCGGCGGACCGCTGACCTCGACCACGCAGGTGAGCCCCTTCGTCGCGCAGCTCGAGCTCGATGGAACCCACCGCAGCTCGCGCACGTACACGACCGACATGGCGGCCGGCGTGCTCGCGCTCGGCGTGATGCCGACCGGCGATCCGATCCTCGCGGGCCTGAGCTACGGGCCGATCGATCTCGGCGGAGGCCCGCTGGCGCCGGCCACCGACCAGGAAGCACTCTTGTTCTTCGCTCGCCTCTTGCCCTGAAGGAAATCCTTTCATGTTCGTAACAATGAAACGCAGGATCGGGCGCTCTCTGGCTCTCTCGTTCACCCTCGCCGGCGCCGCCTCGCTCGGCGCGACGGCGCTCGTGGCGTGCTCGCCGGAGGAGCGTGAGTTCGAGACATCGGGGCCGGGCGGCGCGGGCGGCGCGGGCGGCGCGGGCGGCAGCGGCATGGTGTGCACGCCCGACGAGCAACGCTCCTGTTACAGCGGCCCGCCCGGCACCGAGGACGTGGGCGCCTGCAAGCCGGGCATCCAGGTTTGTCTGCCGAACGGCACGGGCTTCGGCGAGTGCGGCGGCGAAGTGCTGCCGCAGTTCGAAGATTGCCTGACGACCGAGGACGAAGCGTGCAACGGCGCCGATCCGCTCGAATGCCCGCCGCTCGGAAACGGCTGGCTGAAGACGTACGGCGAGCAGCTCTCTCCGCAGACGATCTCGGACATCGCGATCGCCCCCGACGGCAACATCGTCATCGCGGGCGGGTTCGGCGGGACGATCGATCTCGGCGGCGGCCCCATCGCGAGCACGGGCGGCCTCGACATCCTCCTCGCGAAGCTCACGCCGGAGGGCGAGGTCGTCTGGGCCAAGCGCTTCGGCGATGCGGCCCAGCAAGAAGCGACCACCGTCGCCGTCGACAAGAACGGCGCGATCTACGTCGGCGGGCGCGTGTTCGGCGCGGTGGACTTCGGCGGCGGCGTGCAGACGAGCAAGGGCGCGGACGACGCGTTCGTCGCGAAGTTCGACGCGAGCGGCGGCCATGTGTGGAGCAAGCTCTTCGGTGACACGGGCTCGCAAGAGGTGCGGGCGATCGCGTTGACCAACGCGAACCAGGTGGTCGTGGCGGGCAACTTCGCGAGCAGCATCAACTTCGGAGGAACCGAGCTCCCGTCCGCCGGCGGCGACGACATGTTCCTGGCGAAGCTCGACGAGACCGGCTTCCACGCCGGGTCGCGACGCATGGGTGGACAGGGCGCCGACGAGCTCCGCGCGATCGCCGTCACCGACACGGATCAGATCGTGGTCACCGGCCACTTCGCCACCGGCCTCGAGCTACCCCCCGGCAACCTCTTCACGAGCAAGGGTGGCTTCGACGTCTTCGCCGCGCAGTTCACGCCGACCCTCACCCCGGTCTGGGGCCGTGGATGGGGCGACGCGGCCACGCAACAGGCGTTCGACGTCGCGATCGCGTCGAACGGCGACATCTTCCTCACGGGCGCGTTCGAGGGCGCCCTCGACTTCTTCGGACAGCAAATCCAGACGCCCGCGGATGGGGCGCGCGTTCTCTTCGTGACGCGCATCGCGGGCACCGGAGACAACGTCGTCTGGGCGAAGGCGATCGGCGACGCGAAGTCGTTCATGACGGGCGCAAGCCTCGCCGTGGGCACGGCCGATCAGCTCGCGCTCACCGGCACGTTCCAGGGCGAGATGGACTTCGGCGGCGGGCCCCTCATGGCCTTGGATGCCGGCGACGTGTTTTTCGCGAAGCTCGGTGGCGCCGACGGCGTGCACGTCTCGTCGCGTGTCCTCTTGAGTGGGGGAAGCAAAGACACGGACGCGACGAACTCGGTGCTCGCGCTCGCGCTCTTGCCGACGGGCGATCTGATCGTCGGCGGCCGGAACCACGCCCCGTTCATGATCGAAAAGGCGCTCGTCGGTGCGTTCGACGGCAAGTACGGCGACGCGTTCCTCGGGCGCTTCTTGCCCTGAGCGACGCGGCTACCGGCCTCCGCGCGCCTTCTTCCCCATCTTCGACAGAAACGGCCTCACGAGCGCCTTCGGCAGCGCGTCCACCGTCATCGCCATCGCCCGCGGCACGACCCCGGGGATGACGCGCGCCTGCCCGCGCTTGAGCCCCGCGACCGCTTCCTCCGCGCACGTCACCGCGTCCACGTACACCGCCTTCGGGAGATCCGGCCGCACGTCGCTCCCCGCGACCTCCTGGAACTCCGTCGGCACCGGGCCCGGACAAACCACCGTCACCGACACGCCCGTCCCCGCGAGCTCGGCGCGCAGGCCCTCGCTCAGGTGGTTCACGTACGCCTTGCTCGCCGCGTACGTGCTCATCGCGGGCGACGGCAGGATCCCCGCGATCGATCCGACGTTCAGAATCGCGCCGGACCCACGCGCCACCATCGGCGACACGAGCCGCGCGAGCAGCATCGTCGTGCTCACGACGTTGAGCTCGAGCATCCGCTCGACCTTCTCCCACTCGCGCTTTTCGAGCAGGCCGTAGTCGCCGAAGCCCGCGTTGTTCACGAGCACGTCGATCACCTCGCCCGCCTGCGCGAGGTCGTCGAGCATCGCGCCGAGCGCCTTCCTGTCGAGCAGATCGACCGCGCGTACGAGCACGCGCAGGCCCGGCCGCGCGGTCGTGAGCTCACGCGCGAGCTCGTCGAGCCGCTCGCGCCTCCGCGCCACGAGCACCAAGGCCGCGACCTCACGACCGAGCACGCGCGCGATTTCGCGGCCGATCCCCGCGGAAGCGCCGGTGACGAGCGCCGTTTTACCGCGAAGCTCGTTCATCCTTCTTCCTCTTCTTGCCCTTGTCGCCCGACTCCTTCTCGGCCTCGGGTTTGTCCGTGTCGCGCACGTGGTGGACGCCGTTCGGCTTGCTCGCGGCCTCCTTCGGCGCGAGCAGCGCTTCGAGCTTGCCGAGGCGCGCCTTCAGGTCGGCGTGCTCGCTCCGCAGCGCTTCCAGGTCCTCGCGCAGCCGCTCGGCCTCGCGCTTGCCCGCGCCGCCGAGGTCCCGCAGGGCCTCGCGGATCCGCCGCCGCACGCGACCGTCGAGTTCGCGCTCGAGCTGACGCGAGAGCGGCCCGCGCGACTTCGTGTCGCCGACGTCGACGAGCGCGCGCACCACGTCCACCTTGAGGTACGGGTCCGACTGATCGAGCAGATCCTCCAGCGCCTCGCGCACCTTTCGATCCGTCGAGAGCTTCGGCAGCGCCATGATCGCCGCGCGCCGGCCGCGCGTGGGGATCCCGTATCGGGTCCGCGTGAGCACGTGCGCCTGCGCGCGCTCGTCGCGCAGGGCCGCGAGCCCATCGAGCGCGCCCGCGCGGACGATGTCCGCCCACGAGGGACGATCGAGCACCTCGATCAGCGTGTCGAACGCGACGCCTTGCCGGGTCGCGCCGAGCGCGCGCGCGGCCTCCGCCTCCACGAGGTAACTCGCGTCCCGGAGCGCCAGGCTCTTCAGCGCCTCCGCGGCCTGGGCCTTGCGGAACTTGCCGAGCGCCGCCGCGACCGCGCGCCGCACCTTCGCGTGCCCCGTCCGCGCCTGGGCGACGAGGTGCACGAGCGCGTCGTCGCTGCGCACGTCGCCGAGCGCCGAGGCCGCCTCCGCCCGCACGCCCCAGAACTCGTCCTCCTTCGCGAGCGACGCGCCGAGCGCGCGTGTCGTCGTCGGATCGTCGAGCTTGCCCATCAGGCTCGCGGCGAGCAGCCGGCCGCGCGCCGTCGGCGCCCCCGCGAGCTGCGCGCGCAGCATGTCGGCCGGGCACTCGACCCGCACGTCGCCCACGATCCGGAGCTCCGGATCCACGACGACGAACGCGGGCCGCTTGGGCACGCGGATCGTGAACGTCGCGGTCGCCGACTCCACGCGCCGCACCTCGCGCCGCACCTCGCCGTCGATGGAGATGTCGAGCTCGAGGTCGAGCGCGAAGACGTGCGTGCCGGCGTCCTCCTTCTCGTCCTTCTTGCCCTCTTTCGCGGCCTGGGCCTGCTTGACCGACACGGTCAGGGCCTCGCCGTCGTGATCGACCTTCACCTCGAGCTCCGGGTGCCCTGCGCGGAACACCCACTGCTCGAAGAAGCGCTCCAGGCTCCTGCCGCTCGCCTCTTCGAGCGCGCGCATGAGATCGCGCGTCTCCACGATCCCGCGCGCGTGCCGCTCCAGGTACGTCTTGATGCCGCGCCAGAACGACTCGTCGCCGAGCTCGAGCCGCAGCATGTGCAAGACGCACGCGCCCTTCTCGTAGAGGTGACGATCGAAGATGTCGATCGGCGCCTCGTAGTCCTGGCAAACGATCGGCCGGCGGTAGCGCCCACCGGCCTCGCCGAGGTACGCCGCCACGTCGCCGCGCACGCCGTGCTCGTACTCGTCGCGGCCGAGGTAGCCCTCGCGATCGACGTGCTCCATGTACGTGGCAAACCCCTCGTTCAGCCACGCGTGGGACCAGTCGCGGCACGTCACGAGGTCGCCGAACCAGTGATGCGCGAGCTCGTGCGCGATGAGGTCGTCGGCCGTCACGTCGATCGCGGCGCGCTCGTCGAGCAGGATGTGCTCGTACATCGTCGTCGCGGTCGTGTTCTCCATCCCGCCGAAGATGAAGTCGCTCACCACGATCTGCGAGTACGTCTTCCACGGGTACGCGACGCCCGTGAGCTTGCCGAAGCGCCGCACCATGTCCGGCGTCCGCCGGAACGTGCGCTTGCCCTCGTCGGTTTTTCCTTTGGGCACGAAGTAATGCAGGCGAACGCCGTCGGCCTCGTCGTCGATCCGCTCGAACTCGCCCGCGACGAGCGTGAACAGGTAGCTCGGGTGCGGGTCGTCCATCCGGTAGCGGTAGACGCCGCGTTGCTCCTCGTCCTCCTCGCTCTCGCGCGTGCCGTTCGACAGCGCGAACCAGCCCTCGGGTACCGTCACGCGCAGCGAGGTCGACTGCTTGTTGTGCGGCTTGTCGATGCACGGGAAGAAGTGCCGCGCGTCCTCGTCCTGGCACTGCGACCAGACCTGCGCGGGCCGATCACGCACGTGCTCGTCCGGCGCGAGGAAGTAGAGCCCGCGCCGCGGCGTCGCCGAATACCGCACCCGCACCGTCACGCGCGAAGCAGCCTCGGGCACCGACACGCGCAGCGTCTGCCCGTCGTACACATGTTCCACCGCGACGAACTTGCCCTCGTCGCCCACGCGGAGCTCGACCGCTTCGAGGTCGAAGCCCACGGCGTCGAGCGCGAGTTCTCGCGCGCGAGCGTCGATGCGTGAGACATCGAGCGTCGCCTCGCCCGAGACGGACTTCTTCGGCACGTCGAGGCGAAGGTCGAGCGCGATGTGCGTGACCTGAAACGGCCGAGCCCGTTCGTAGACGCGTTGCACGCCGGCGAGCGCGAACGGGCGCCCGGAGGCAGCGGAAGCGGACGAGTGGGCGTAGGACGAAAGCGTTGATCCGCACGCGCAGCGGTCGTGGAGGCGGTGCTCGAGGCTCATCGGGCGGCGAGTCTTACCCAACAAACTCGCCGAGCAAAGCCCCTCGCCGCGGGAAAACCGCGCTAGCCTCGCCCCGCGCCCCATGAACCGCCGCGGACGCACGCCTCTGCTCGCCGGGGGTACGGGCCCGAAAGGCCCGGCCGGGGCCGCGTCACGCCCGCGATCCGGGCCCCAGGGCCCCGCGCAGCACGCGCTCTTCGCCGCGCAAAAGGCCGCTCCCTCGAAGGACGGCACCATGACCCTCGAAGGCGAGGTCGTGCGTGTCACCTACGAAAACGAGCAAACGGGCTTCCGGGTCGTGAAGGTCGCGATCGACGGCCACGAGGCCCCTCTCCCCTGGGTCGGCCGCTTCCAGCCCGTCGCCCCCGGCACACGTGTCCGAGCCACAGGCCGCTACGAACGTGATGGTCGCCACGGCGACCAGCTCCGCGTCGAAACGCTGCTCGAGATTGCGCCCGCGACCTTGCAGGGCCTCGAGAAGTACCTCGGCTCGGGCATGGTCCACGGGGTCGGGCCCGTGTTCGCCAAGCGGATCGTCGAGACGTTCGGCGAGGACGCGCTGCGCGTGCTCGACGAGGAGCCCGAGCGTCTCGGCGAGGTACCGGGGCTCGGAGCGCGACGCGCCGAGGCCGTGGCCAAGGCCTGGGCGTCGCAGCGCGTCATCCGCGACATCATGATCTTCCTCCAGCAGTACGGCGCCTCGACCGCGCTGGCGACGCGCATCTACAAGCGCTTCGGCGCCTCCGCGATCGAGATCGTCAAGCGCGCGCCCTACCGGCTCGCGCTCGAAGTGTGGGGCGTCGGGTTCAAGACGGCCGATCAGATCGCGCGTGCCATCGGAGTTTCCCTGGACGCACCCGAGCGCGCGCAGGCCGGCGTGATGCAGATGCTGAGCGACCTCGCGGCCAAGGGGCACGTGTATGCCGAGCGAAACGCGCTCGTCTCGGCCACCGCGCTCATGCTCGAACGCGAGGAGCAAGGCGTGGACCGCGCCATCGACGTGCTCGCGTCGTCAGGCCGCACGCGCGTCGAGACGCTCCCCTCGGGCGAGGTCGCCGTCTACGAATCCTCGCTCTACGAAGCCGAATCACGCCTCGCCGAGCGCCTCCTCGCGCTCCTCCGCGCGACCGGCCGTCCCCTCTCGGGCCGCCGCGGCGAATCGGCGGAGGCCGTGGCCAAGGCCGCGATCGAGAGCTTCGAGGCCCGCACGCGTGTCGCCCTCGCGCCCGCGCAGCGCGACGCGATCGAGCAAGCCGCCCGCAACAAGATCCTCGTTATCACGGGCGGCCCCGGCGTCGGAAAAACCACGATCGTCCGGGCGATCCTCTCGCTCTTCGACCTCGCGGGCCACACGGTGCGCCTCGCCGCGCCCACGGGCCGCGCCGCCAAACGCATGAGCGAGGCCACGGGGCGCGAGGCCGTGACGCTCCACCGCATGCTCGAGTTCGACCCGAAGGAGCGCGGGTTCCTCCGCAAGAAAGGCCGCACGATCGAGGCCGACGTGCTCATCGTGGACGAGGCCTCGATGATCGACCTGCCGCTCTGCGACGCGCTCACGCAAGCCGTCTCCGACGGGGCACGGCTCGTGCTCGTCGGAGACGTCGATCAGCTCCCGTCCGTCGGCCCCGGCGCGGTCCTGCGCGACGTCATCGCCTCGGGCGCGATCCCCACGGTGCGCCTCTCGCAGATCTTCCGCCAGGCCGAGGGCAGCCTCATCGTGCAGAACGCGCACCGCATCCACGACGGCGAAAAACCCGAGGGCGCGACCGACAAGCGCGGCGAATTCTTTGTCTTCCAACGAAATAACCCCGAGGAAGCCGCCGCCACGATCCACGAGCTCGTCACCGAGCGCATCCCGCGCGGCTTCGGCCTGCATCCCGTGCGCGACGTGCAGGTCCTCTCGCCGATGAACAAGGGCCCCGTCGGCACGATCACGCTGAACGAGACGCTGCAGCGGACGCTCAACCCCGACGGTCCTTCGGTCACGCGCGGCGGCAAGCTCTTCCGCCTCGGTGACAAGGTCATGCAGCTCAAGAACGACTACGACCGCGAGGTCTACAACGGCGACGTCGGCCTCGTCCGCGCGATCGACGCCGAGGCCGGAACGCTCACGGTCACGTTCGACGGCCGGGACGTCGCCTACGAAGAGAACGACCTCGAGGAGCTCGTGCTCGCCTACGCGACGAGCATCCACAAGAGCCAGGGCAGCGAGTACCCGGCCGTGGTGATCACGCTGCTTTCGCAGCATTTCGTGATGCTCTCGCGGAACCTGCTCTACACGGCCGTCACGCGCGGAAAGCGGCTCGTCGTGCTCGTCACGGACGGGCGAGCGCTCAGCCTCGCGCTCTCCGAGACGCGGCGTGAGGAGCGGCAGACGGGCCTTTCGTATCGACTCCGCCGCGGCTGACTTGTCGGTACCGAGGTGAGCGAAACGCCTCGGATCCGCGGCGGCCGTTGCTCTGATGGGGGCATCCTGCTAGCCTGCCCGCCCCTCGTAACAACGGCATTTTCCTTCCCGTTCGATGCGCGCCACAGCGCCGTCGAGCGGCGACCGCGGGCGCAAGGCGCGCTCCGCGTTTCCCGGGTGGAGCGACCATGGCGCAGAACGGACAGCAGGGTGGAGTGGCGGCGGGACTTCAGATCACGGGCGGCGCGGCCATCATGGCGCCCGTCAGCGCATTTCCCAACGGAGTGCCTGGCAACGCTCTCATCGTGATTCCCCTGTCGAAGGTCGACGACGAGACCAAGGAGATGCTCGACAAGGGCCCGTCGCTCGTGACCCCCGAGCAGATGTGGAAGCTGCTCGGCTTCAACGGCCCCGCGGTGCAGGTGCAGGACGACCAGGGCCGCCCGATCGCGATCGGCCTCGAAGACCTGCTCGCCGGCCTGGAGAAGCACTGGCAGGAGCAGCCCGACGACCTCAACCGCGCGCGCATCTACGCGCAGGAGCTCCTCAAGTACAACCGCCTGCAGCGCGCCGAGCAGGTCCTCTCGAAGGTCGTGGCGAAGGGCGGCACGGGTGACGACTGGCTCGCGCTCGGCATCGCGCAGCTCCAGCAGGAGAAGTTCGACAAGGCCGAGGGCACGCTGAAGGGCGCCCAGAACCTCCTCAAGGACAACCCCTACCCCTCGCTGCACCTCGCCAAGGTCTACCAGCAGAAGAAGGAGACCGACAAAGAGCGCGAGTTCGTCGACAAGGCGATCGGCATCAGCATCGGCTGCATCGACGCGTGGGCCTACCTCTACCAGTACCTCAAGCAGCACGACGGCGAGGACAAGGCGATCGCCGAGATCGAGAAGATGGCCGCCGACAAGAAGAGCGCCGCGCCGTACATCGCGCTCCAGGGCTTCTTCGCGAACGACGATGCGACGCGTGATCGCGCCGTCACCTACGCCAAGAAGGGCGTCGAGATCGCGCCCGACGATCCGCTCGCGCTCCTCTGCCTCTCGGCGCTCTACGGCCAGAAGGGCGACCTCGAGGCCGTCATCCGGCTCCTCCAGCCGCACGAGGCGAAGATGAGCCGCGACGTGCGCATCGCGAACAACTACTTCGAGGCCCTCTTCCAGTCGCGCCAGATCGAGAAGGTCACGAAGCTCTTGAACGCCCTCGCGGGTTCGCCCAACAAGGAAGTCAAGCAGTTCGCCATCGAGCGCTCGCGCCTCGTCGCGCAGTTCCTGCAGCAGCAGCAGCAGCAGCTCGCCGCCGCCGGCCAGCCGCGCAAGTAACAGCGCCACACTCCCCGCGCTCGGGGGCTCCGCATCACGCGTCGAGCCCCCGGGCAAACCCCCCTGAACATCTCGCATCGACGGCCGCGGACGGAGCACGATCCGTCCACTCGGCATTTTCGTGCCGCCCGTCTTTCACATTTGGAAGCAGGCAGAAACCCGGGTAATCTCCGGATCGTGCGCACGTGGCGACCCCGTCCCCCGGTCGTGCTCGTGGTCGATGACGACCCCGACATCTTGAGGCTCCTGGGAATGTGCCTGGAGGCCGAGGGGTGTGAGGTGCGCGAGACGATGTCCCCCGCAAAAGCCCTCGAGCGGCTCGACCGCGTCGACGTCGTCGTCGTCGACCAGCGCATGCCCGAGATGAGCGGCACGGACTTCATCGAGGCCGCACGCTCGCGCGGCTACGACTGCCGTTTCCTCGTGATCTCGGGCAAACGCGGCGCGCGCGCCGAGGCCGCGCAGGCCGGCGCCGAAGGGTTCCTCGCCAAGCCCATCGGCATGCGCGACCTCATCGGCGAGGTCGAACGGCTCTTCTATCGCGGCTTCGCGCCCCCCTCGCACAGGGGCGTGCCGAGCGCGCCTATCTCCGGCGTGCCCTCGTCGAAGAGCTCGTCATAACGTCCCCCAGGCCCGCTCGATCGCCTCGGCGACGCCCGCATCTTCCGCGCTCCACGCGGAGAGCTCTTCGGTCGCGCGCTCCTTCACGTGCAAGGGCGCGCTGCCCATCGCGAACGATCGCCCCGCGACCTCGAACATCGGCACGTCGTTGAGCCAGTCGCCCACGGCGACGACCTCTTCCACCGTGCAGCCGTGATAGTCCGCGAGCCACGCGATCGCCGTGCCCTTCGTGGGCCCGGCCGCGCGCACCACCATCGCGTGTGTATCGGCCCCGCGCGTCACCGCGAACCGGATGACGAACGCCGCACCGCCGAGCTCGCCTTCGAGCTCCTCCGCGGCCGCGTGCACGCTCTCCTTCGGGCCGATCGCCACCACCGCGAGAAGCCCCCGCTCATGCTCCCAGTACGGGTGCGACGTGACGCGCTCGACGACCGTCACCCGCGGCGACCACGTGCGCACGTAGCTGCTCCACGGCGCGCCTGCGGCGTCGTGCACGATGCTGTCGTGCGCGAACACGAAGCTCGCCGTGCCGTGCCGCTCGAGCACGCGCCGAAGCTGCACGGCGTGATCGCCTGCGAGCGAGGCGTGGTAGTGCTCGCGATCATCCCGCGCGTCGACGATGTGGCTCCCGTCCACGCAGGCGATCGGCCCCTGGATGCGTGCCGCCGCGGCGGCCTCGCGCGAGCCCGAGTAGAGCCGGCCCGTGCAGATCGTCACGGCCACGCCGCCGCTCTGCAGGCGCTCGATCGCCCAGCGATCGCGCTCGTTCAAGGAGCCGTCGTGACGGAGCAGGGTGCCGTCGAGGTCGAGGGCCAGGAGCTTGTACGTCATCGCCGCCGTTTGTCCTCGCCGCTCAGCGCGCTTGATGGTTGGACCCCAAATGGACGACGGGCGATCGACGGGGTTTTTCCCGTCGTATCGCCCGGCTCGTCTCGATCACGAACGCCGCAGATTCAGGCCGGATAGACCGAGACCTGCTTCTTCGTGTTCGACTTCCACTCGTACTTCACGACGCCCTCCACGAGGGCGAAGAGGGTGAAGTCCTTGCCCGTGCCGACGTTCTTGCCAGCGTGGATCGACGAACCCACCTGCCGCACGAGGATGCTGCCCGCCGGGACCGCGGTCCCCGCGTACACCTTCACGCCGCGCTTTTGCGCGCTCGAATCGCGACCGTTCCGGGACGAGCCGCCGCCTTTTTTATGAGCCATGCCGGTTTCTCCTAGGCGCTGATGCCGGTGATCTTGAGCTCGGTGTACGGCTGCCGATGCCCGGTCTTGCGGCGGTAGTTCTTCCGGCGCCGGAACTTGAAGATCACGACCTTCTTGCCGCGATCCTGCGCCTTGATCTGCGCCTCGACCTTTGCACCCGCAACGAGCGGCTGGCCGATCTTGGTGGCCTCGCCGCCGACGAGCAGGACTTCCTTGAACGTAACCGTGTCGCCGGCGTTGCCGCTCAGCTTCTCGACGCGCAGCACCTGGCCTTCGCTGACCCTGTACTGCTTGCCGCCCGTCTTGATGACCGCGTACATGTTCGTGCCCTCGAGCCCTACGACAGTTGCTTCACCGACGCACTCCGCCGGGAAACAAGGGAGCGGAAGTATACGGACGCGCGTCCGTTCCGCAAGCTGATCAAATGCGCCTCCGTCCCTTTGGATCCAGAGCCTCCGCAAGAGGTCGGTCCGAGCAGGCCGGAAACGGGTGAGGACAAGGGATCAAGGCGGACGAACGGGGCCGTTTCGCCCGCCAGGCGAGGGGTATCCGAGACTGTGGGCGCGCCGGGGGACGGTCTACCAGCTGCCGTGCGAGCCGTGCGACCCGTGGCTGCCGTGGCTGCCATGCGAGCCGTGGCTGCCGTGCGAGCCGTGGCTGCCGTGGCTGCCGTGCGACCCGTGCGACCCGTGCGACCCGTGCGACCCGTGCGAGCAATGCTGCGCCGGGATCACGCCGCCCGCGTCGTCGCCGATCACGCCTGCGCGATCCGCCTCTTCGCTCGCCTTCGCGCCGACCTCGCTCTCCGTCTTGGAGAGCATGCCACCCGGCTTGCGGGAGAAGCTCGGCAGCCCACCTGTTCCGTTGTTCGCCATCGTGGCCTCCCTGATCCCAAGTCCCGTTCTCGCCCGCGTCGATTCGTTTGCCCTCAAGATGCCGACGACGCGTGGATGAAATGCGTTCGCGCCCGGACCGTGGTCCAGCGCCGGAGGATCTCGACCGTCTTCGGGTCGTTCTCGCGCAGTTTGTCGAAGAGAAAATCCTGGATGCCCTTGTGGACGGCGCACAAGGTGCTCTCACGCATCCTACCGAAGATCGTGCCCTGCGTCCGGTAGCTGTGCTCGGGCTGCACCCCGCAATACGGCGTGTACGTGCAGTTCACGCAGTCGGGCTGCGCCTCGCGGATCGACGCCAGCACGAGCGCGCGCACCGTCTCGTGCTTCATGAGCGAGCGATACGTCGAGCTGAATACGTCGCCGATCTGGAACGCGGGATCGCCGGTCTCGTACATCATCCGGCCCTCGTCGCTCGAGAAGATCTTCCCGTCGTAGTTGTAGGCGAGCGCGCCGATCCCCGAGCCGCTCGGCGATCGGATGTCGAGGAAGTTCGGATCGTCGTCGCCGAGGATCTTCGTGAGGAAGATCGATCCATACCGCTCGAGGACCTGCTCGCCGCGACGGTTGAGATCGAGGATGTGCTCGACCGCGGTGCGGTAGAAGTCGTTGTACGCGGCGCGGTCGTACTCGACGATCTGCGCGGTCTTGCCCGCGAAGCCGAAGGGATCGACGGGGCGAAGGAAGATCGCGCGACACCCGAGGCCGACGTACGTGTCGACGATCTCCTTCGGGTACTTGAGCGCCTCGCGCGTCGTCGTGAGCAGCGCTTCGACGTGGTAGAGCGTCGGGTCGAGGCCGATGTCGATGTAGGCCTTGTTGATGCGCTCGATCCACTTCACGGCCTCGCGGTGCGCGTTGCCGCCGGCGAGGATGCGCTGCTTCGTGTGCAGGTGCTCCGGGCCGTCGATGCTCGTGCAGATCTGAACCTTGCGATCGACGAGGAAGGCGAGCTTCTCCTCGTCCATCATGGCCAGGTTCGAGACCATCGTGAACTCGAGCCCCTTGCCGTAGGCGCGGTTGCGAGCGAGCGCGTACTCGATGACGTGCTTCATCACCGGGAAGTTCGCGAGCGGCTCGCCGCCCTGGAACTCCAGCGTCACCGAGGGCGAGGTCGACTGGAGCATCAAGTCCACGACCTTCTCGCCGATCTCCGGCGTCATGTCGGTGTGGACCGCGTCCATGTTCGCGCGGCTCGCGTGGCAGTAGACGCACGTCTCGTTGCAGCGGAGCGTGACGACCGCGATGTGCAGGTTCGGCCCCCAGTTGAGGAACCGCTTCTTGTACGCGATGCGCTCGGCCGCCTTCGCCTGATCGAGGCCGTCGCGCAGGAAGTTCCGCGACGCGAGTTTGTCGTGGAGCGGCGAAGCGGGATCGAGCTCGCCGCGCGCGAGCGAGCGGAACTCGTCCTTCGTGACGAAGAGCCAGTCGCCGAGAAAGTTGGTGAGCAAAACGTCTCCGCCCACCTCGCGGAACCGGAACGGCACGAGGCCCGAGGGCGACTTCGCCGCGGGGCCGAGCTCGGTGAAGAGCGTCGCGAGGCTCGTCACGCCGCACCTCCCGATCGCGCCTTCTCGATCGTCAAACCGAGCGCGTAGTTCGCGAGCTCCGCGGAGAGCACGCGCTCGTCGATGCCTTCGCTCGTGGCCTCGGGCTTCGCCGTCACCTTCACGACGTACGCGCCGCCGTCGCGCGAGAGCTCGGCCGTCGCGTACGCGGCGTACGTCTTCACGGCCTCGTCGATCGCGAAGCCGTCGTAGAGCTCCTCGTGAAACCTGAGCTCGATCACGACGCCTTCTCGCCCCCCGACGCGCTGTCGGCCGCGCCTTCGGGCTCGGCCTTCGTGCCCTCGGCCTTGCCCTTCTTCTTGTACTTCTCCTCCCAGCTCATCGCGATGCCGAGCGGATCTTCGAAGGCCGTCTCCTCGCCGATGTCCATCGCGAGCAGCTCGTCGAGCCCAGGCGGACCCGCCGCGCCGCCGAGCGCGCGCGCGGTGATCGACTCGACGAGCTTCTTGTTCTCCTCGACGATGCGGAGGCGCCACGCCTGGCCGAGCAGCTCGTTCTGGAACTCGCCCGCGAACGCCTGCGTGTCGGCGCCCGGCTTCTTCGCCTTGAGCGTCACCTGGATGCGCCGATCGCCTGCACGATCGAGGTGCACCCAGCAGCGATCGATGAAGACGTACGCCGCTCCGTAAATCGCATCCTTGGGGTACAGGCCCTCGTCGAACTCGATTCGGACCGAGCCCTCACCCAAGTGAAACGACATGTCGCTCATTCGCCCTTCGCTCCCGATGACGTACCGTGAGGTGCGTCCCGCCGCGCCTCACGGGTTCGTGGCGGTCACGGTATACTGATCGCACGTCGGCGGCGTACCGTTCTTGCGATACACGCGAACCTTGACAGACACGACCTTCGGGTTGTTGTCCGACCACGGTCCCGTGGGCATCCCGTTCATGTTGTACTGATAATTCAGCTCCCAAACGGTGGCCCCCGACCCCGTGCCGCCGTCGTTGCAGGTCGCGACGGTGTTGCAGTCGAAGAGCACGTCCATCCCGTACTGACCACCCGCGTCGTTCACGAGCTGGACCTTCGGCGTGTACGCCTGGCCGAGCGCCGCGGGCGCGACGAAGTTGAACGTGAGCCAGTCGCTGGCCATCGAGGTCTCGACCTTGCCGATCATGTTCACCGTGCCGCCCTTCGGCACGCTGACCGCGCCCGAGCTGACGCACTGGTTCGCGTACTGATCCGTCGCGCACTCGCAGCCGTTGCCCGGCGCGCCGTCGATGTTCGCGTAGCCGACGTTGCACTGCACGATCTGGCACTGGCCGCCGGTGCACGACCAGCCCGAGACGAACTGCGCGTTCGGGTTCTGCGCGGTGCACGCCGGGTTCGGCTGCATCTCGTCGATGCTGCCGTTGCAGTTGTTGTCCTTGCTGTCGCAGATCTCGGTCTGCGATCCGGGCGTGACCTGCGGGTTGCACGACGAGCTTCCGCCCACGCAAACCGTGGTGCCCATCGCGCACACGCCGGGGAACGCCGTGCTGCAGGGCAAACCGTTCACGAGGGCCGGATCGTCGATCGTGCCGTTGCAGTCGTCGTCCTTGCCGTTGCACGTCTCCTGGACCGTGCCGGGCAGAGGCGCGTTGCAGAGGAGCTGCGGCGCGCCGGCGGGGCACTCGAAGGTGCCGAACTGGCAAACGCCGAGCTGGCCGGGCTTCGTGCACGGCATGCCGACCTGCGGGATGGCGTCGTCGACCATGCCGTCGCAGTCGTCGTCGAGGTTGTTGCACGCCTCGGAGAGCTGGCCGGGCACGACGTTCGGCATGCACGTCACGCCGTTCGCGCCGTCGCACTTGGTCAAACCCGTGCTGCACAGGCCCATGAAGCCCGTGGTGCACTGCATGCCGCCGCCGGGGTTGCCCTCGTCGGTGTTGCCGTCGCAGTTGTTGTCGAGGCCGTCGCAGGTCTCGGGCTGCACGGGCGCGGGCGAGCACTTCACCGCGCCGTTGATGCAGTTCAGCGTGCCCTTCTTGCACTCGCCGAGGCCCGGCGCGACGCACGCGCCGCCGCCGCCCGGGTTGCCATCGTCGATCGTGCCGTCGCAGCTGTCGTCGAGGCCGTTGCACAGCTCGGGCTGCGGCGTCAGGTCACCCAAGCACGGTCCCCACTGGCCGTCCGCGTCGCACGTCTGCGTGCCGGGCTTGCAGAGGCCGACGTTCTCCGTGCCCATCGGGCCCGTGTAGCAGCCCTTCGTCTCGCCCGTGATGCACGTACACCCTTCCCCTTCGTCGACCTCGTTGTCGCAATCGTCGTCGAAGCCGTTGCAAGCCTCGGCCGGGGCCGGGACGACCTCACCCGTGCACGGGCCCCACTTCCCGGTCGCGTCGCAGATCCTCTCGCCTTCCTTGCACGCGCCGACGCCCTTCGTGCCGTCGGGGCCCGTGTAACAGGCCTCCTTCACGCCGGTCACGCACTCGCAGCCCTCGTCGATCACGCCGTCGCAGTTGTTGTCGACGCTGTCGCAGACCTCGGTCTGCGGCACGCACGTCTGGCCGCCGCCGGTGCCGCCCGTGCCGCCTTCGCCGCCCACGCCACCGGTACCACCCACGCCACCGGCGCCGCCCGTGCCGCCGACGCCGCCCGTGCCGCCGGTGCCGCCCGTGCCGCCGCCCGCGCCGCCTTCGCCGCCTTCGCCGCCCCTGCCGCCAGTGCTCGAGCCGGTGCTGTTGCCACCCGTGGACGTCACGCTCCCGCCCTCGGCGCAGGACGAACCCGCCGCCGCGCCGATCACGGTCAGAAGCGCCGCGATGGCGATCCGTCGCACCTGCTTGCCCCGCTGCTCGTCACTGGCTTTGACGTTGCTCGCCATTGTCACTCACCGCTCCCAAGCAATGCTCCGGTTGACGCTCGGTGGTTTCGCTCGGACGAGCCGAGACGTTTCCACGAAGTCCTTGTCGGAGGCCGCTCCCACGACGCCGGTCGTCCGCGACGAACCCAGCGCCTCCGCCTCCACGATCTCCACTTCGCCGAGGCCCGCGAAGAGCTCGCGCACCTCCGCGTGGCTCGCCTTCTCGCCCGCGAGCCAGCCCATCCCGAGCCGCGCCGCCTCCGCGAGCGCGCGCGTGAGCTGCGGCCGCACGAGATCCTCCGGCGCGACGATCCGATCCGCCGCGCGCGCCGCGCGGCCAAACCGTGAAGCCCTCGCGAGGTGCGCCGCGCGCGCCCCGAGCGCACGCGAGAGCTGCACGATCTCCGCGAGGTGACGATAGTTCGACCGCGTGATCACCGTGGTCGTCCCGACCTCGATCCCCTCGGCCCGCGCATGCCGCACGCCGAGGGCGGTCTGCTTGAAGCTGCCCGGCGTCTGCGTGTGGTAGTCGTGCATCGGCTCGGTCGAGCCGTGCAGCGAGACGTCGAGCGAGAGCTTGCTCGAAGCCTCGCGAAGCGCGCGCGCATAGGCGCGATACGCGAGCCGCCGGCCGTTCGTCTGGACCACGATGCGGCGCGCGCCGCGCTCGTCGAGCGCGCGGACGACCGCCGGAAGATCCTCGGCGAGCGTCGGCTCTCCGCCCTGCACGAACACGACGTCGCCCGGCTCGACGCGCAGGCCCATCGCGAGATCGAGCCCTTTGGCCTCGCGCCCGCGCGGCAAGAAGGCAGACCTCTCCCCTTGCGCGCAGAAGACGCACGCATTGTTGCAAGTCGAACCGAGGGAGAGGACCGCCGCCATGCCGTCAGCCCGGTCCCTCCGCCGGAACGAGCAGCGCATCGCCGTGCTTGTGGATGCGCTCGGCGTGCGTGAGCAGCCCGGACAGGCGCACCTCGCGCTCGTTCTTCGCGACGATCTGCGCGAGCGTCATGGCCGCGAGCCCCTGCTCCTCCTGCGTGGGCGCCCAGCCGTTGCCGCCGTTCACCACGAAGATCGCGTGCCGCTCCGTCTCCGCGGGCGGCCGCTGCGCGAGCGCGGTGCGGTCGCGCGCGAGCAATTCGAGGTCGAACGTGTGCCCATCGTCCGTCCGAACCTTGACGCACACACACCCGTTCACGACGGGATCGATCTGGACGATCGTCCATCGCGCGAGGCGCGAGCCCGCGGCGAGCGGGGAGAGCAGCTTGGCGACGTTCTCGCGCGTCGGCGTGTCGAGCGGTTTTTCGCTGTGCGCCGCGTCTTTTGCAGCGGGCGTGGTCTCCGGGCGCGCGGAGGCGATCACCGGTGCGGCAAGCACACCTCCCCCCACCACTCCCACGAACAACCGCCGCGATACGTTCCTGCCAGGCATGCCGGAGCCTCCTACACTCGCAGGATCTACGGTCGTCACGGCGGCGTCAATGTTTGCGCGGTGTCCCGATCCGTCGTCCTCGAAGCGAGCAAGGAGGGGCGTTGGCAACGCGACGCGTCAGCCGACGCGTCGCGCTCAGGCCTTGGTGAACGTGAACGAGCCGTCGGCGGCGCGGACGTGCACGATCTGTCCGGGGCCGTAGCCGCCCGCGAGGATCGCCTCGGCGAGCGGGTTTTGCAGCTCTTTCAGGATGGCGCGCTTGAGCGGACGCGCGCCGAGCGAGGGCTCGTAGCCGATGTCGACGAGCAGGTCCTTCGCCGCGTCGTCGAGCTGCACCTTGATCTCGCGGTCCGCGAGGAGCCGCTCGAGGCGCCGGAGCTGGATGTCCACGACCCCGCGCAGGTCCTGCTTGCTGAGGGCCTTGAACACGACGATGTCATCGATCCGGTTCAAGAACTCCGGCCGGAAGAAGGCCTTGAGCTCCTCGAAGAGCACGTCGCGGATCGCGTCGCGCCCATCCTCGGTGCCGAAGAGCTTCACGTCCGTCTCCAGGATCCGCTTCGAACCGATGTTCGAGGTCATGATCACGACCGTGTTGGAAAAGTCCGCGGTCCTGCCGCGACCGTCGGTCAAGCGGCCGTCGTCGAGGATCTGGAGCAGCAGGTTGAACACGTCCGCGTGCGCCTTCTCGACCTCGTCGAAGAGCAGGACGCTGTAGGGCCTGCGGCGCGCCGCCTCGGTCAAGAAGCCGCCTTGCTCGCTGTCGGCGTAGCCGGGCGGCGCGCCGATGAGGCGCTGCGCCATGTGCCGCTCCATGAACTCGCTCATGTCGAGCCGCGTGAGCGCCTGCTCGTCGTCGAACAGGAACTCGGCGAGGGCCTTGGCGAGCTCGGTCTTGCCGACGCCGCTCGGGCCGAGGAAGAGGAACGAGCCGATGGGCTTGCCCGGATCACGCAGGCCCACGCGGCCGCGACGCACGGCGCGGGCGATCGCGCGCACGGCCTCGTCCTGGCCGACCACGCGGCGGGCGAGGCGCTCTTCCATCTTGAGGAGCTTCTCCGACTCGCCTTCGAGCATCTTCGCGACCGGGATGCCCGTCCACTCGGCGAGCGTGCCGGCCACGTCGTTCTCCGTGACCATGTTCGAGCCGGCCTCGGCGCCCTCGCGCTTCGCGGCCTGCTCGGCCGTCTCCAGGCGGCGGCGGATCTCGGGCAAGGTCACGTGCTCGAGCTCGCCGATCCGCGCGTAGTTCTTCTCGCGCTGCGCGGTCGCGAGCGCCTCGTTCGCCGCCGCGAGCTCCTTGCGGATCGACTGCACTGCCGCGACGACGCCGCGCCGCGCCGCGATGTTCGTGCGCAGCTCCTTCGCGCGCGGCTCGACCTCGGCGAGCTCCTTCTCCAGCCGCTGCCGCGCCTGCACGCTCAGCCGATCCTCGTCGTCCGCGAGCGCCGCGATCTGCGCCTTGAGCGCGTCCACGCGGCGGCTGAGCGCGTCGACCTCCGCGGGCACGCCGTCGACCTCGACGCGCTTGCGCGCGCTCGTCTCGTCGAGGAGATCGACCGCGGTGTCCGGTAGCGCGCGATCGGAGAGGTACCGCTTGGCGAGGCTCACGGCCGAGAGGATCGCGCTCTCGCCGATGCGCACGCGGTGGTGCGCCTCGTACTTCGTGGCGACGCCGCGCAGGATCTCGGTCGCCTGATCGATCGACGGCGGATCCATGTTCACCACGGCGAAGCGCCGCAGGATCGAAGCATCCCGCTCGTTCAGCTTGCGAATGCCCTCGGGCGTGGTCGTCGCGAGGATACGGATCTCGCTCCGCGCGAGCAGCGGCTTCAAGAGATCGCCGACGCCCGAGCCCTGCACGCCCTGGCCGAAGAGCGAGTCGATGTCCTCGACGACGAGGATCGTCTCGGCGTCCTGAACGCTGCGGAGCTTGTCGATGAGGGCCTTGAGGCGTTGCTCGATCTCGCCGCGGAGCTTGGCGCCCGCGACGAGCGCGCCCGTGTCGAGCTCGTAGAGGCGCGCGCCGGCGAGGTTGCTCGGCACGTCGCCGCGCGCGATGCGATCGGCGAGCCCGCGGATCAGCGCGGACTTGCCGACGCCCGGCTCGCCCACGACGAGCGGATGGTTCTTGAACCGGCGCTCGAGGATCTGCAGGAGCCGCCGCGCCTCGCCGTCGCGGCCGATCACCGGATCGAACAGGTCCTTGCGCGCGTCGGCGACGAGGTCGCGCGTGTAGCCGCTCGCTTCGGCGCTGCCGGCCGCGTTCGTGACGATCGCCGCGGCCGAATCCCGCGGTGCCGGTGCCTTCGCTTCCCCCTCCGCGAGCGCGCCGAGGTGCGGACGGAACGCGCCCGGACCGATGCTGAACGACGAGAGAATCTCCCCCGCCGGCCCGCGGATCTCCTGCGCCAGCGCGTGCAGGAGGTGTTCGATGCCCACGTTCGGGGACTTGTCCCGCGTCGCCTCGCGCTCGGCCCGCCCGAGCAGATCGAGCAGCCGAGCATCCACGTACGCGACGCCGCCCGTCGATTTCGACTGACGCCGCAGGGCCGCCTCCGCGAGGTTCATCGTCTCGTTCGGGTCGGCGCCGGCGCGCCGGAAGACCTCGAGGACGCCGCGATCCCGCTCGAGCAAGCGCACGAGCAGGTGCAAAGGCGAGACCTCGGCATGCTTCCGGTCGTCGGCGAGCGCTTGCGCGCCCGCGACGATCTGCCGGGCGTCGTTCGTGAAGCGTTCGAGGTGGATTGTGCCCTCGGTGTCGGCCATGGCGGGATCCTACTCCTGATTGGAGACGAGTAGACGGTGCGAGGCTTTCGCTCAAGCGCCCGCAGGCGCGTTCGTGGGCGCGGGAGCAGGCTGCGTCTGCCTGGCGTGCAGGGAAGGCAGGTGCTCGTCCACCTTCCGCCGTCCCCAGACCTCGACGCCGGCCTTGTAGAGCTCGTCGTAACGGCGGTTGAGCTCGGTCCAGAGACGATCGCGGAGCACTGCGTCCGCGGCGCGCTCCGACTTCTCCGGCTTCGCGCCCTTCGGCAAGAGCTCGGCGAGCAGCCAGTTCCCGTCATCGGACAGCTTCTGCAGGTACGCCTCGTCAAAGGGATGCTTGTTCGCGAGCGCCACTGCGTGCTCGCGGAAGAGCGCGACGATCGCGACCGCGTCGCGCGCCTCGTCGACCGGGCCCTTGTCCGAGCGGATCTTGCGCACCTGCTCCGCCGGCACGAGGCCGAGCTCGGCGAGGATTTCGAGCTGGAGCAAGGTGAGCTTTCGGGCGGGCCGGAGGCTCGCCTGCCGAGCGCGGATCTCCTGCGGGCTCGCAGGCACGATCACCCGATCCGCCGCGAAGGCGAGCGCGAGGGCGAGCGATGGAATCTCCAGAAGCCCAGCGATCGAGACGAGCGGAAGCGCCTTCTCGATCCGCACGAGGTGAGGCCGGATCGCGTCCACGCCGCGACGCGCGTTGATCCGGACGATCTCCGGATCGGCCGTACACACCTCGACCTCCTCCGCGGGGATCGACGCGACGAGCGGCACGAAGTGATCGAACGCGGCTTGCGCGTCGGTGGTCTCGAAGGGCTCGGGGGCGTTGTTCTCGAGTTCGCTCGGCATGGCGCCGAAGGGTAATGGACTCCTGGCGGCCACGAGGAGCGAATTTCGCCCCGCGCGCTCGGTGTCGTCAGGTGCCAGCGTCCCCGTTACGGTAGTCGCGCAGGAAAGTGAGAACTTCCCGCGCGCCCTCGATGAGGTCGTCGTACGTGAGGATCGTGATCCCAGCGAGGAAGCTGTTCTCGAGGGCCAACCGATCGCGCTCGCGGTCATCCTTGCGACGGCCGATGACCACGTATCCGCGCGGTCGGTTCAGGTCGACACGGATCCCGCGCTGCGCCTCGTAGCTGTTCGGACCCGTAGGCTGCTTCTCGGCCAGATCGAGGTACTCGATGACCTGACCGACCGCGCGAGAGCACTCCTCGCTCTGGTGGAGTCGGCCCTTGTTGTACTCCTTGAAGACCGGCTGATCGGGACGCTTCAGCTCCCAGAGGTCCGGAAACCCGTCGTGCCGGACGAAGAGCAGATCCACCTCGGCGCCGCGACCGACCTCGTGTGGGGAGCGGCAGTCGCGATATTTCGGGCCGAGCAGGATGCGCCAGTTCTTCTTCAGGAAGTCGCGGTACTTGTCTTCCTTCTCGTTCTTTTCGACGAGGGCCTCGAAGGCACGAACCGCGCGGCTCCCGACGTAGACAGGGCTCGCGAGTGCGAGCACGACCGAGCGGAGCAAAGCGCCCCTCAGATCGCGCTCGCTCTTGAAGAGAAACTGGCCGCCCCGCGTACGCTGCATGATCTCGCGCATGAGCTCGGGGTTGTTCTTGTGCGCGGTGGCGATCACGACTGGCCGGAACGGATCGGCGCGGATGAGCCCTTCGAGCGTGGCGAGCCCGAACCGCGTGTCCTCGTCGGTTCGCCCCGGCTGAGACGGGATCTGGAGATCGAGGACGACGACGTCCGGGCGGAACGAGTCGGCGAGCGTGAGGCCGTCCTCGGCGGCGCGCGCGCGCTCGACCTCGTAGCCGGCGGTCTTCAGCCAGTCCGTGTAGTCTTCCGCGTTCTGATCGTCGTCCTCGACGAGCAGGATCCGCTTCGCAGCGTCACTCATCCGTCCTCCTTGCCCGCGACCAGCTCGACGAAGAAGCAGGTCTCTTCCTGTGCGGGATCGAGGCCGATCCGGCCTCCCATCCTTTCCACGAAGCGCTTGGCGATCGCAAGACCGAGGCCCGTGCCGCGAGGCTTGCCGGCGCCGCCCGTCTTGTTCGTGTTGAACGGTTCGAAGATGCGATCGCGGTCGCCTGGATTCACGCCGTCGCCGCTGTCGCGGATGTCGAGACGGACGACATCGCCCGTGCGGCTGCCCGAGACCACGATCCTTCGACCGATCGACCGCGTATTGGACACGACTGCGTGAAAAGCGTTTTCGAGGAGGCAGTGCAGCGTTTCATGGAGTGCGTCTGAGATCGCCTCGACATAAAGCCCGCTCGGAACCTCGACGGCCGTGATCACATCGGGATGTCGTTGCATGAGTGGAGCAAGCTCGTCCTCGACGAGGGGCCGGAGCGCGACGTGCGACTTGGGGCCTGTGGGCCCTGTCTCCCAGATGCGCGTCTTCTCGGTGAGCCGCTCGATGTAGTCGATCTCTTCTTCGAGTCGCGCGAACGGACGCGCAAGGGATGCTCGTTGCTCCTTGTCGAGCGCGTCGCGGATCTCGCCGAGGTGCTGGCGCATCGCGCCCACCGGACGATTGAGCCGATGCGCGAACCCGAGCTGCGCGATGCGCTCGGCCTCTTCGCGGATCCGCTGCTCCATGCCGGTGACGGCGCTGTCCGTAAGACGTGCGGCGACGTCGGGGGCGATCACCGTCAGGAAGAAGAAGACCTCGCGCGGAAACTGGTAGCGAAGAAGCACGTCGTCGTGACCGGCGCGGATCTCGCGGATGATTTTTCGCGCGAGGAAGTAGTGCATGACGAGCTCGTTCGTGAACACGTCACCGTCGTCATCACTGTGCCACCACTCGTAGTCACTCCAGTCACTCAGGAAGGTGACCATCGAAGTCACTTTCCCGAGCGCAAACTGCTCCAGAGCGGCATCCTCCAGTGCCGAAATGTCCTTTGGTTGCGCTTGCATCGATCGCCGGAGGGTTGCCTCCACGTTCCTGCCATAAGCGCCCACGACAGCCGAGATCCACGCCTCCACGGGCTCGGTGTCTGTATAGGATGCTGACAACGAATCGATACCCTCGAGGATGGGCACAAGGTTGTCGAGGACGTTCGAGAGCGCTGCGAAATCCTTGTTCGCTTTTCGCGCCGCCATGAGGCGCTCAAAGGAGGGACGACGCTCGAGATGCCGCTCGAACCATCGCTCGATCTCGTCGATTTGGGGCGCGAGCAACTGCAAGGTGATGACGCTCGGCGCCGCAAGGAGGTTCGTGTTGCTCCCGAAGCTCCAGACCAGGAGCCTGCGCGTAAGAGGAGGTTGGTCGTAACGACCAGCATCGTCCACGACCACTGCGAAGTCGGTTCGGTGTTCCAGTCGGTTACCGGACGGCCGTAAGAGAGGCGTTGCCGAGTTAGGTTTCCCTGCAAAACGGCGAGCTGCCCGCCATACAGCATGGGAGGCCGTCGTCCACTTCCCGGGGCCCAAAAGCACGAGCGTGGGGCCGTTCGGATCGTCCGCCCAGCGTTCGATGAATGCGTCTGCGTCCACCTCTTCGCCGGATGCGAGTTGCGCTCTTCGGGGTAGATAAAGATCTGCCGCAGCGGGCTCGGTGTTACGGACAAGCTCTCGTGCCTTATCCGCGATACCCCAGACTTCCAGCGCCCAGTGTCGGAAGGTAAACAGGGCCGAGGAGCTTGCCGTGCCGAGATCCGGCTCGTAGCCCTCGGGCAGCTCACCCTCCATCACGATCCCGATTGCGCGGTCGGAGCCGGTGTTCTGGCAGATCGCCGAGAGCTCCGAAAGCTCGCGCGCGATATCCTCGGGTACCGTCGGCAAGACCCGAAAGCAGGTGCGCACGCGGGGAAACCCCGTGGACGCCACCGCGAACCACTCGACCGTGCCGGGCGCAGCTCCAACGCGGCGCTCGACCTCGAAGCCGGCGGCGCGGAAGATCTGCGCAACCTTCTCCTGCGGATCTCCTTCCGCGCTCAGCTCGTCTTCCGTCGGCCCCATGATGCCTTCTCACTTCCCAGCCCACACGTACCGAGGGCCCGCATCGTAGACAAGCTCCCCGCGGGAGATGCTCTCGACCTCGCTTGGTGAAGCAACACGAGCGAAGCCTCTGCCTGCCCGCGCCGCTCGATGTACCAACATGCCGCCGCGCCTCCCCCTCCCTCCTTCACTTCCCCCAGCCACGCCCCGAGCCCTCCCACCCCCGCCCCCTCGCTCCCCCCAGCAACACCTCGAACCTCCTCCCCCTCCCTCCGTCCCTCCAGCAACCTCCCAAGCACGCATCCACCCCTTGCGTTCGCCGCTGGCAGAACCGAAATGTCCAGCATCATGCCCGCCGACGTCGCCATCTACACGACCCCCTGGTGCCCCTACTGCCACCGCGCGAAAGCCTTGCTTTCCGGGAAGAAAATTCGCTTCGAAGAGATCGACGTCGACACGCGTCCCGACCTCCGCCGCTGGCTCTCGGAGGCCACGCGCCAGCGAACCGTGCCGCAGGTGTTCATCAACAACCGCCCCGTGGGCGGATTCACGGACATCGCGGCGCTCGAACAAAAGGGCGAGCTCGACGCGCTCCTCAGCGAGGCCCCCCCGCCCGACCTGCCGCCGCTGCCGCGTTGATCGACGATGGGGGCTCCGCTCGGACGAGCCGAGCTCTGCCCCCATGCCCCCGCGTCGTTTCGTCGAGATCGTGCACGCCCCGGGGGAGCGGTGATAAGCTCGGTCCGATCGGCCGAAGGTTTTCTCTCGTTCGCTCGTCCATGGGGGGACGAGGTCGACCCGGCCTCGATGATCCCGCATGCCCGTTGCCGACGCTCCGCTGCCCGACGCCCCGACGAGCGACGGCTCGCTCGTCGGCCGTGACGTGGGAAAATACAAGGTCTCCCGCCTCATCGCCCGGGGCGGCATGGGCGCGGTGTACGAGGCGCTGAACACGAGCATCGGCAAGCGCGTCGCGATGAAGTTCGTCGACCCCGAGCTCGCCCGGAACGAAGACGCCGTCGCGCGCTTCCAGCGCGAGGCCGCGGCCGCGAGCGCGGTCGAGAGCGCGCACATCGTCACGATCTTCGACTCGGGCGTCACCGACGACGGGCAGCCCTTCATCGTGATGGAGCTGCTCCGCGGCGAGGACCTCGGCCACCGGATCAAGCGCCTCGGCCGGCTCGACCTCGACGTCGCGCTCGACGTGGTCGCGCAGCTCCTCCGCGGCCTCTGCCGCGCCCACGAGGCCGGCATCGTTCATCGCGATCTCAAACCCGACAACGTCTTCCTCACCGAGCGCGACGACCGGACCGACTTCGTCAAGATCCTCGACTTCGGCATCTCCAAGGTGCGTCGCACCGGCGGCGTCCCCGAGAAGACGATCACGCGCCAAGGTACGGTGCTCGGCACGCCGTTCTACATGTCGCCCGAGCAATCGCAGGCGCTGCCCGACGTCGACGAGCGCACCGATCTCTGGTCGGTGGGCGCGATCCTCTACGAGTGCCTCACGGGCA
The DNA here is from genome assembly GCF_029960785.1 of Polyangium sp. 15x6. Taxonomy (GTDB): domain Bacteria; phylum Myxococcota_A; class Polyangia; order Polyangiales; family Polyangiaceae; genus Polyangium. The sequence continues at coordinate 54,578 of NZ_JASBQE010000041.1, read as the reverse complement.
GACCCCCGCACGAGGGACAGTCGTACGAGCAGGTCATCGTGAACATCTGCACGAAGGCCGTGCCCGACGTGCGCACGTGGAACCCCGAAGCACCCGAAGCCGTGGCGCGCTTCCTCGCGAAGGCGCTGAAGCGAAACCGGGACAAGCGTTTTCCGAATGCCCGCGAGATGCTCGACGCGCTCGGCGCAGCCTCGGGGGGCCTGCTCCCGGCACGCGCGCTCCGCGTCGGGGATACGGGCTCGCGTTCGTCGCCGGACATCGCGCGCAGTCGCACGCCGCGCGCGGCGCAGACGAACGAGGCCACGACGCGGCCCGCCGAGGAGGTCGGCACGGGTGGACCGTCACGCGTGGGCTGGTCGACGAACAGCGGCGCGGGCGGCGGCAAGGAGCGAGCACGCGCGCTCTGGCTCGGCCTGGGTGCGATCGCCGCTGCGCTGGTGATCGGCGCGGGCGTCCTCTACAGCCGCAGCACGAAGGCGCCCGCCGCGTCTGCGTCGCCCGTTCCGCCGACGAACCCAGCGAGCGAGGCGCGCGTCGAGCCGACGCCCGAGCCCGTGAAGACGAGCGAGACAACCCCCGCGGCAGCGCCCGCGCCGGAGGTGACCGAGACGAAGACGCCCGCGCCTGAGCCTTCCGAGGCGCCTCGAACGACGTCGACCTCGACGCGCAAGACCACGAAGACCGCGAACGCCAAGCCGGAGATCACGCCGCCGCAAACGAGCGCCAAGCCGACGGCGACGGCCAAAGTCCAGGGCGTCGCCCCGCAGCTCAAGCTGAAGGTGGAATGAGCTCGCTCCTCGGTCGATTCCGGCCCCGCGCGGCCCTCGCTCTCACGCTCGCGTTCGCCACGGTCGCGAACGGCGCGCTCGCGGCCGGCGATCCGAAGGCCGAGAGCGCGCCCCTTCCCGACTCGTACAAGCAGCACATGGCGAACGGCGTGAAGCTCTACGGCGACGGCAACTTCGCCGCCGCCATCGTGGAGTTCCAGGCCGCCTACGCCGAGCGCCCGCGCGCGAACCCCCTCGTCAACATCGCGCTCGCGCACAAGAGCCTCTTCCAGTACCCGCAGGCCATCGCCGCCCTCGAGCTCGCGCTCCGCAAGCACGCGGACACGATGGAGCCCGAGGACAAAACCGCCGCCGAGAGCGCGATCGCCGAGATGCGCGCGCTCATCGGATACGTGAAGGTCGAAGTCTCGCCCACGCACGCCGTGCTGCTCGTCGACGACGAGCCGCAGCCCCCCGGCACCGCGGACAAACCCCTGCCGCTCGGACCGGGCCGCCACCGCATCGGCGCGCGCGCCGAGGGCTACGAGGACGCCGAGGAGATCGTCACGGTCACGAGCAAGGATCAGGACAAGCTCGTCAAGCTCGCGCTCGTGCCGAACAAGGGCTGGGTCGTCGTGAAGACGGACGACCCCGAGATGGCCATCGCGATCGATCAAGTGCCGCTCGCGCTCGGCCAGTGGGCCGGGCTCGTCGAGCCGGGGACGCACCTCGTGCAGATGTACAAGCAAGGCGGCCCCGAGTACGCGTTCCAGGTGCTCGTCGTGGCGGGCAAAGCGCAGGAGGTTCGTCCCGACGTCGGCGGCGTGCCCATCGCGGTGCCGCGCTCGCTCCCGACCCCGCCGCCGCCTCCGCCCAAGATCGCGAAGCCGCCGGATCCGCCCCTCCGCGGCGCGTACGCGACCGCGACGGGCGGCGTCTTCCTGATGCTCGGCGAGGAGGGCGCAGGCGGAATGGTCGGCGCGCGGCTCGGCTACCGGATCTCGACGCCGATCGGGATCGAGTTCTTGTTCGACTACGCGAACAACCCCATCGCCACGAAGAGCGGCGACAGCACGGTCCGGCTGAGCTCTGCGCGGTTCGGCGGCGGCGTGCGGCTCATGAGCCCCGGCAGGAAGGCGCGGTTCGTCGCCACGATCGGCGGCGGCCTCGCGTACAACTGGCTCGGCAGCGGCGAGAGCCCCGGCGGCGTGGCCTTCATCAACCTCGACACGGGCGTCGAGCTCGACTGGAGCGGCGTCCTGGTCGGTCTCGCCGCGCAGCAGACGCTCCTGCTCGGCGGGACCGACACCGCCGACGTCGAGCTCGCCGACCCCCGGGTGACCCTGGGCCTCGGGGCGCGCGTTGGTCTCGGCGGCTGGTGACGATGTTCTCCCGGAGCGGTATCCTCCGCGTCCGCCTCGGGAGGGCCCATGTCGAAGGAACCCATCGAAAGCCTGCTGAAGGAGACGCGTCGGTTCGATCCGCCGGCCGAGTTCGCCGCGCGCGCGCGCATCGGCTCGCGTGAAGCCTACGACGCGCTCTACCGCGAGAGCCTCGACGATCCGGACACGTTCTGGCGTCGCGAGGTGAAGGACCTCGTGTTCCGCACGCCGTGGACGCAGACGGTCGAGTGGAACCTCCCGCACGCGAAGTGGTTCGAGGGCGCGACCCTCAACATCTCGGAGAGCTGCCTCGATCGGCACATGTCGACGCCGACGCGGAACAAGGCGGCGATCATCTGGGAAGGCGAGTACGGCGAGACGCGCACGCTGACGTACGCGCAGCTCTACCGCGAGACCGTGCTCTTCGCCGACGCGCTCGCGAAGCTCGGTGTGGAGAAGGGCGACCGCGTGGCGATCTACATGGGCATGGTGCCCGAGGTCGCGGTGGCGATGCTCGCGTGCGCGCGGCTCGGCGCGGTGCACACCGTGATCTTCGGCGGCTTCGCGGCGGACGCGATCCGCGACCGCGTGCACGACAGCCAGGCGAAGGTCGTCATCACGCAGGACGGCGGCTACCGGCGCGGCAACGTGCTCGAGTTGAAGTCGACCGTCGACAAGGCGCTCGCGCAGCCGCAGTCGGCGAGCGTGCAGAAGACCGTGGTCTTGCGCCACCTCGGCAGCGAGAAGTGTCCCGTGCAGATGACCGAGGGCCGCGACGTGTGGTGGCACGAGATCGTCGATCCGAACGGCCACGCGCGCCGCGAGGCCACGATCGTCGACGCCGAGCACCCGCTGTTCATCCTCTACACCTCGGGCTCCACGGGCAAACCCAAGGGCGTGCTGCACACGACCGCGGGCTACCTCGTCGGCGCGCACGTGACGACGAAGTACGTCTTCGACCTGCGGGACGACGACGTCTACTGGTGCACGGCCGACGTCGGTTGGGTGACCGGGCACAGCTACATCGTCTACGGCCCGCTCTCGAACGGCGCGACGTGCCTGCTCTACGAAGGCGCGCCGAACTTCCCCGACTGGGGCCGCTTCTGGCGCCTCATCGAGCGGCACGGCGTGACGATCCTCTACACCGCGCCGACCGCGATCCGCGCCTTCATGCGCCAGGGCGACGACTGGCCGAAGAAGAGCGATCTTTCGAGCCTGCGCCTGCTCGGCTCCGTCGGCGAGCCGATCAACCCCGAGGCGTGGATCTGGTACCACAAGAACATCGGCGGCGAGCGTTGCCCCATCGTCGACACGTGGTGGCAAACGGAGACGGGCTCGATCCTCATGACGACCTTGCCCGGCGCCGCGTCGGCGAAGCCCGGATCGACGGGCCTGCCGATGTTCGGCGTGGTGCCGGACGTGGTGAACAAGGACGGCACGAGCGTCGGGGCGAACGCGGGCGGCATGCTCGTCCTGCGGCGCCCGTGGCCCTCGATCCTGCGCACCGTGTGGGGCGACGACGAGCGCTTCCGCAAGCAGTACTTCAGCGATGTCGAGGGCTGCTACTTCACGGGCGACGGCGCGCGCCGCGACGAGGACGGCTACTACTGGGTCGTCGGCCGCATCGACGATGTCCTGAACGTCGCGGGTCATCGCATCGGCACCGCGGAGATCGAGAGCACGCTCGTCTCGCACCCGGCCGTGGCCGAGGCGGCCGCGGTCGGTCGGCCGGACGACCTCAAGGGCCAGGCGCTCGTGGTCTTCGTTTCGCTCCGCCCCGGGTTTTCAGCGAGCTCGGAGCTCGCGGCCAAGCTCGCGAACCACGTCGGCCAGGAGATCGGCAAGTTCGCCCGGCCCGATCAGGTCCGCTTTGCCGACGCGCTGCCGAAGACGAGGAGCGGCAAGATCATGCGGCGCCTCTTGAAGGACGTGGCCACGGGGCGCGAGACCACCGGCGACACCTCGACCCTCGAAGACCTCAGCGTGCTCGCCAAGCTCCGCACGAACGAGGAGTAAGACGCCCTCCCTCGAACTGCGTCGTTCGACGCTCGGGGCTCTCGCTCCGCGAGCGGAGCTACGCCCCGAACCCCTGCGGTTCTCTTTCCGATCCAGCGCGACCCGCGGTACCCTTTGGGGCATGCGGTCCGCGCTGACGCGTACGTTCTCCGCGATCACGGCTCTCGCCATGCTCGCCGCTGCGTGCCCGGCCCTCGCGCAGGGCAAAGGCGCCGGCAAGAAGCCGCCGGCCGAGCCCGCAGCGCCCGAGGATCCGAAGCTCGTCGAAGCGAAGAAGCACATGGAGGCGGGCGCGGCCTTCTACAACGATCCCTCCGGGCACAAGTGCGAGGAGGCGTATCGCGAGTTCAAGAAGGCCTACGAGCTCTCGGGCTCCATGAACGCGGTCAAGGGCATGGGCCTCTGCGCGATGGAGCTCGAGCGCGACGGCGAGGCGATCTCCCTGCTCGAAAAATTCCTCGAAGCGAAGGGCGATCAGCTCGACCCCGCGGACAAGCAGCAGATGGAGACGGACCTCAAGGCGCTCCGGTCCGTGGTCGCATGGGTGACGCTGAAGTCGGATCGTCCGGGCGTGACGATCACCGACGTGCGCACGCCGGCGCGCGGCTTTCCGATCACGAACCGCTACACGATCGGCCTCACGGGCACGCGCATCGGCATCCACCCCGGCTCGCACGAGTTCAAGGCGAGCGTCGACGGCGCGCCCGATCAGATCTGGAAGGTCGACATCCCGAACGGCGGCAAGTTCGAGCGCGAGTTCGAGTTCGACAAGGGCAAACCCGTGACGGCCGAGGGTTTTACCGAGAAGGACTTCCAGACCGGCCCCGGGGACAAACCCGCGGAAGGGCCCTCGCGCCCCGTGCCGATGACGGTGTTCATCGTGGGCGGCGCGGCGATCGCGGCGGGCGTCGCGGGCGCGGTGATCGGAGGCGTGCTCGCGACGGGCGCGAAGGCCGACTACGACGCGTCGAACGGGAAGGCGAACACCGCATCGGAGGTCGCGACCCTCGAGGACATGCGCTCGAAGGTCGTCACGCTGAACGCGGTCGCGGACGTGTGCTTCGGCCTGGCCGCGGCGGGCGCGGTGGCGGCGACGGTCCTCTTCGTCATGCGGCCCGAGAAGAAGCCGACCGAGCCGCCGAAGGAGTCGTTCGCCTTCGCTCCATGGGCCACACCGCAGGGCGGCGGCATGATGGCCGTCGGGACGTTCTAGTCCGAAGGGACGAGGCGCGCGTTTGGAGATCGAAGCCGGCACCCTCATCGCGAATCGCTACCGCGTGATCCGCCCGCTCGGGCGCGGCGGGATGGGCGAGGTGTTCGCCGCGGAGAACACGCGCACCGGGCGCCAGGTGGCGATCAAGGTGCTGCACGCCGACGCGAAGACGAAGCACTCGGCCGTCGAGCGCTTCCGGCGCGAGGCACGCGCGGCGGGCTCGATCAACAGCGACTACGTCACGCAGGTCCTCGACGTCGAGGAGGACGCGAACTTCGGGATCGTGCTCGTCTTCGAGCTGCTCGAAGGCGAGAGCCTCATCGATCGGCTGAAGCGCACGGGGCCGATCCACTTCGACGAGCTCTACTTCATCCTCGAGCAGGTCTGGATGGGCCTCGCGGACGCGCATCGCGTGAAGATCATCCACCGCGACCTCAAGCCCTCGAACATCTTCCTCGAACGCCGCCCGGATGGCTCCACGCGCGTAAAAATTCTCGACTTCGGCATCTCGAAGCTGCCGAAGGAGATGGAGGGCGAGACGCTCACCGAGATGGGCCAGAGCCTCGGGACGTTCTCGTTCATGCCGCCCGAGCAGATCGGCAAGGCGAAGATGGTCGACGAGCGCGCGGACATCTACGCGTGCACGACGATGATCTACCAGTCGCTCACGGGGCAGCTCCCCTACCTCGCAAAGAACGTGCTCGTGATGGTGGAGATGAAGGCGAAGGCGCCGCCGCGCAGGATCGGCGACGCGATGGATGGCCCCATCGATCCACGGCTCGAAGCGTTCGTCGCGCGAGGGCTCGCGCGTGATCCGGATCAGCGGTTCCAGACGGCGACGGAGGCGCTCGCCGCGTGGCGCGAGCTCTGCCCGCGCTCGTCGGGCGTGCCGTACGTGCAGCCGAACGCGCTCGCGACGGCGCACACGCAGCCCGCGCCGCAGACGGCCCTGTCGATGTCGCGCACGCCCTCGCACGCGCAGGCGCCCTCGAGCGGCGGTCCACGCGGGACGATGCCCTACGACAACGTGACGCGCCATGAGCCGCACGTCCGTCGCCCCGAGCCTCCACCGATCGAGGCGGAGAACACGACCGACGACGCGGCCGCGACGCTGGCGATGCCGATCGCGCGGCTCATGCCGAACCAGACCGGAGGGAGCCCGCAGTGGCCGCCGCTGCCGCAGCCGTCGGGATCGAGCGCGGCGCGGCCGAGCCCCTCGGGATATGGTTCGACCTCCAACAGTTACCCGGGCCTGTCGAGCTCGGGGACGTACGGCGCGGTGCAGCCGCCCGTGCCTGCGTCGCCGAGCGTGCCGCCGGGGTACGGCACGCCGATGCAGACGCCGATGCCGAACGCGGCGTACCCGGACGGCTCGCGGTCCTACGGGCAATCGTCGATGAACGTGCCGGCGCAGCAGGCCCCGTGGCAGCAGCAAACGGGCATGCAGCCCATCGCGACCGACTTCGCGCCGCAGCAAGCGCCGCGTCGCGTGTGGCCCTTCCTGCTCGGCGGCGTTCTGTTCGCGCTGATCGGCTTCGGCATCGTCGCGGCGATCATGCTCTCGACGGGCAAGTGATCGCCGCGCGCGTCGCGCGCACGAGACGTTTCACGCGCCGTGGATGCGGCGCGTGAAACGTAGGTCGGGTTCGCCTTGGATCAGAGCGTCCAGCGGACGAGGACGCACGTGACGTTGTCCGGTCCGCCGTTCTCGTTGGCGCGCTCGATGAGCTTCGCGGTCGCGGTCTTGATGTCGCCGTGGCGCGAGAGGATGTCGGCGATCTCGGGGTCGCTCACGGGGCCGGAGAGGCCGTCGGAGCAGAGCAAGTAGGTGTCGTTGACGGCGGGCACCTCGAAGCGCGTGTCGACCTTGACGGTCTCCTTCATCCCGAGCGCGCGCACGATGACGTTCTTGTGCGGGAAGTTCGCGATCTCCTCGGGCGTGAGGCGCTTCATCTTGATGTAGTCGTTGAGCAGCGAGTGGTCCTCGGTGAGGCACTCGAGCTTGCCGTCGCGATGCCGGTAGACGCGACTGTCACCGACGTGCGCGATGTACACGCCGTCGTTCGCCGTGAAGATGCCGACGAACGTCGTCCCCATGCCGCGCTTCTTCGACTCGCGCTGCGCGGTCTCGTAGATGCGCAGGTTCGCGAGCTTGATGCCCGTGATGAGACGGTTTTCCTCGTAGCCCTTCGTGCGGTCCATCTTGTAGGGCCACGTGCGCTCGGGATCCTCTTGCGTCTGCGCGAAGAATTCTTGCATCGCGTCGACGGCCATCTTCGAGGCGACCTCGCCCGATGCATGACCACCCATGCCGTCGGCCACGATGAAGAGGCCGTACTCCGCCATGATCGCGAAGTTGTCTTCGTTGTGATTACGCTTGCGGCCGACGTTCGTCTCGCCGGCAACCTCGATGCGGAGCTGTTGAGCCACGGTTCACCGAATGTGGGGGACGGAGCGGCTCGCCTTTTCTCGGTACCGATGGGTAGCCGAGAGCCGCGCTCGTCATGGTCGGGATCGTTCGGCGGGGTGTCAACGAGATCCCGCGAGCGGGTCGTCGCGAGTTCGTTTCCACGGGATCAGATGGGACCGATCTTACCTCCTGCGGTCGAGTGCGTCCGCTCTGGGACGGGCTTGCGTGGGGGGAGCCGCATCGCCGAGCGTCGGCAACTCGGCCGGATGCGCAGGCGGCGCCTTGGGTGCGGCGCGCGGATCGGGCGCCTGACGAAGCACGACCGTCACCTGACGATACTTGCCCTGGCCAAACACCGTGAGCGGCACCTTCTCGCCGACCGCGTGCGTCCGGATGACCTCCGCGAGCTGCTCGGGGCTCGTCACGGGCACGCCGTCGACGGCGACGATCATGTCGCTGACGGAAGCGTCGCCGCCCTTGAGCTTGGCCTCGGCCGCGGGGCTGTCCGGGTGGATGCTCTGCACACGGACGCCCTTGGCGAACATGCCGACCTCGGACGAACCCTGGATGCCGAGCCAAGCCGCAGGCGGGACCGCGGTCGGCGGGACCGTGCGCAGGAACGAGCGGATCGCGTTGATCGGGATGCCGAACGCGACGGGGGTGCAGGGGCGACCCTCGTTCGGGGAGCAGCCGCGGCCGAGGAGGGCGACGACGCGCCCGTCCTCGTCGATGATCGGCGCGCCAAGGTCGAGCGGCGAGATGCGCGAGCCGAGCTCGAAGGCGTTCGCGAGCGTGGCGTCGTCGGCGCCGAGGAGGTTTTTCCGGCCGCGGATCACCATCTGCGAGACCGAGGGTTTGCCCTTGGCGCCCATCGCGAAGCCGCGGATGGTCGCGTCGGTGCGGAGCGGGTCGCGCGTGGAAGCGACGAGCCCTTCGGTCCAGCGACCCGACTGCGGGACGAGGAGCGCGAGGTCCCAGGTGCGATCGTGGTGGCCGAGCTTGACGCGAACGACGGAGCCGTCGGCGAAGCGCGCTTCGAGGTCGTTGCCCGAGCCGAGCGGCGAGAGAGCCGCGAGGATGCGGCCATCGCCCGCGAGCGTGGCGCCGAGCGAGAGAGGCTGGCCGGCGCGCTCGATCGCGACGACACCGCGGAGCGCCTTCTCCTCGACGGAGGGTTCTTTCTTCGCGTTGGGATCGGCGGGCGCGTTGGGATCCGCGGCGGGCGCGGGCGGGATGGCGGCGGGCGGAGCGGCTTGCAGCGCGGGCAGTTGCGGCGGCGGCGCGATGCGGCGGGGCGGCGCGTTCGGCTGAGGCCGTGCGACCGGCGGGGCGGCGACGTCGACCGGCGCGACCGCGGGCGCCGGCTGGGCGAAGACCGCGGCGGGGGCCATGAGCGCGAGGACGGCGAGAGAGCTCGCGATCGACCAGCGTTGACGATTCTTCACGCCGGAGGTGTGACCGAACGCGGGGAACTTTTCGGGCGAGGCGGGGAAATTCGTCATGGGAGGCGCTCCTCGAAGCTCGTCGGCGAGATCGGCGCTCGCGCGATGATGTAGCGTGGACGGGGGCGCTGCAAAGGTCGCGCCGTGGGCGGCTGGGCCGCCGGCAGGGGCCGGCGATCTCGATCGATCCTACCACGGCGAGGGGCGGAGCGCCTCGGGTCCACGCGAGGCGTTGGACGGGGATTTGGGGGAATCGCTTCGGTCGCGGTCACAAAAGAGGAGCTCCGAGCAACATGGCAGGCGAAGAGGCAACCATGGCCCCGGGTCTGGCACGTGCAGAGATGAAGGAAGGCCGATCGCACGCCGAAGAGGCGAGCGACATCGAGGAGCTCCTCGCGGCGGGCAACCATCGCGAGGCGCTCGCGCGGTGCGCCCGGGTTTATGCAGCGCCGATCGGTCGGCTTTGCATGGCCTTCACGGGCTCGCAGGCGGACAGCGAGGAGCTCGTGCAAGAGACCTTGCTGGCCGCGTACGACGCGTTCCCGACGTACCGAGCGGAAGGAAGCGTGCGGGCGTTCCTGTTCGGGATCGCGCGTCGCATCTGCGGTCGGTTCTCCGAGACGCAGGCGCGGCAGAAGGCGCGGCTCCGGCTGGTGCACGACACGTCGTCGGGGCGGGCGGACGCGGGCGAGCTCGCGCTGGAGAAGGAGAGAGCGTCTCGCACGCGCGAGGCGCTCTCGAAGCTCAAGCCGAGCGAGCGGGAGGCCCTGGTGCTTCGGTACGACGCGGGGCTCAGCTTCCGAGAGGTGGCCCAGGCGTGCGGGATCGACGAGGCGGCGGCGCGGAAACGCGTGAGCCGCGCGCTCGGGAAGATGCGGGCGGAGATCGGCGAGGAGTGAAGCGATGAGCACGAGCGAGACGAACGTGGGTGGGCTCTGCCGCGAGGTCGAGGAGCGAATCGCCGAGGTGCTGGATGGTTCGGCGCCGAAGGAGCTCTTCGATCACATCGCCGACTGCGACGCGTGCCGGGATCTCAAGTACGACGCGGAGCGCGCGGCGGAGTTCGTGGGGCACGCGGGCGGAGACTTTCGCGCGGACGCGGGCTTCGCGGACAAGGTGCTCGCGCGGCTCGACGTGGAGAACCTGAAGCCGCCGGCCGGCGTGGCGCCGAAGAGCGTCGAGGCCGCGGTGTCGGCGCCGCGTACGGCGAAGAGCGTGGTCGCCGAGGATCGGGGCTCCGAGCCGAGGGCGACGGACATCGCGACGGCGAAGACCGAGATCGCGACCGAGCCGCCGCGGACGCGGACGAACACGTTGGTGTCCAAAGTTTCGGAGAATGGACTCGGTTCGACGCAGCCTTCGGAGGCGGTGAACGAGGAGGTCAAGGCGGCGCAGCCCGCGCAGGCGATCACCGAGCGTGAAGCGCCGCGCTCGCGCGAGCCCGAGGCGAAGAGCGGGACGACGGGAGCCGCGCGCACGGCGCCGCCGCGGACGACGAAGGGGAGCGAGGGGGGCAAGGTCGTCTCGCTCTTTCGCCGCCCGAAGTTCGTCGCGGGGCTTCTCGGCGCGATGGCCGCGGCGGCCGCCGTCGGGTTCTACCTGAAGGGCCCGAAGCAAGGGCCGGAGGAGCTGAGGTTCGAAGCTGCGTGGTCGGGGAAGATCGACTCGATTTCACGCGCGTCCGCCGACAAGGAAGGCGGGCTCGAAGCGTGTGATCCGAACGGCGCGTGCAAGCCGGTCAAGCCGGGATGGGCGTGGAAGAGCGACACGACGCTGCGCACGGACGCGCGCACGCGGGCGTACGTGTCGCTCGCGGATGGCTCGCAGCTCGCGATCGATCGAGGCTCGTCGATCTCGCTCGAGGGCGGCAAGGTGCGTCAGGCGAAGCTCGCCTTTGGGACGATCGTCGCGGACGTGGCGAGCCTGAAGCACGGGCCGTCGGCGAAGATCAGCGTCGATGACGGCGAGGTCGAGGTGGTCGGCACGAAGCTCGTCATGACGGCCAGCAAGGGCCGCGCGAGCGTCGAGGTGGCGCGGGGCGTGGTCCTCGTGCGTTCGGCGGCGTCGGGCAAGCCGGTCGCCGTGCGCGCAGGCGAGGAGGCGACGATCGAGAAGGGTCGTGAGCCGCTCGTGGCGAGCTCGTCGAGCGTCGCGGATTCGCTCGAATGGAGCGATCGATCGCCGGAGGAGCTCGACGCGCCGGTGCTGCGCGGGCTCGGGGAGCTCCGGGCGCGCAAGCCCGGACAAACCAAGGAGAAGGACCACGCGGTGCGGCTCGCGAAGCACTCGGTGAAGGTGCGCATCGTGGACGTCGTGGCGCGGACCGAGGTCGACGAGACGTTCACGAACGACACGGACGAGGAGCTCGAAGGCATCTTCCGGTTCCCGCTGCCACCAGGCGCGCAGATCGAAAAGCTCGCGCTGGAGGTGGACGGCAAGATGATGGAGGGCGCGTTCGTCGACCGCGACAAGGGCGCGGCGATCTGGCGCGGCGTCATCCAGAACGCGGCGCCGAAGACGCCGAAGCCGCGCGAGGAGATCATCTGGGTGCCGGGGCCATGGCGCGATCCGGCGCTGCTCGAGTGGCAGCGCGGCGGACGGTTCGAGCTCAAAATTTTTCCGATCCCGAAGCGCGGGTCGCGGCGCGTGGTGCTGACGTACACGCAGACCGTGGATCAGGCGGCGGGCGTCCGGCGCTTCACCTACCCGCTCGCGCACGATCCGAGCGGGACGACGAAGATCGACGCGTTCGACCTCGACCTGCAGGTGCTCGGTCACGACAAGGAGTTCGGCGTGCAGACGCGCGGCTACGAGCTCTCGCCCTCGGGCGGCGACGCGTCGGCCGAGCGGCGCACGATGAACGCGACGGGGTTCGTTCCGGCCGGTGATCTGACGGTCGAGTACGCGCTCCCGGATCGAGATCGCGAGGCGACCGCGTGGGCCTACCGCATGGAGCCGACGAGCGCGCCGCTGCCGGAGGAGCCGAAGGACGGGCCGGCCGCGACGAAGGCGAAGACGACAGAGGAGAAGGACGCGGCCGCGGCGGCGCGGGCCATCGCGTTCGATGCGTCGCCGTACGTGGCGATCGCGCTCCGGCCGAAGCTGCCGCGATGGCAGGAGGCGAAGGAGCGCGTACACGCGATCGTCGTGGACACGAGTCGGTCGATGGTGGGCGAGCGTTTCGCGCGCGCGACGCGGCTCGCCTCGACGATCGTGCGCGAGATGGATCGGCGCGACTCGTTCGTGCTGCTCGCATGCGACACGGTGTGCCGGCCGATGACGCAGGACGGCCGCAGCGGTTTGCCCACGCCGAGCGCGCCGGGCGCAGCGGCCGCGGGCGAGGTGGAGCGTTTCCTCGGGAGCGTCGAGCCGGACGGCGGCAGCGACATGGCCGCGGCCGTGAGCGCGGCGCGGAGCGCGGCAGGCTCGCTCGGCGGCAAGGAGATGCGCATCCTCTACCTCGGCGACGGCACGCCGACCGTGGGCCCGACGCGGCCGTCGCACATCGAGGCGGCGGTGCGCAGCTCGCTGCCGGGCAGCGATGGATCGGTCGTGGCGGTGGCGATGGGCGCCGACGCGGATCTGACCTCGCTCGCGGCGCTCGCGCGCGGCGGCGGCGGCGTGGTGGTGCCGTACGTGCCTGGGCAAAAGGTCTCGTCCGCGGCGCTCGACGTGCTCTCCGCGGCGTACGGCGTGACGCTGCGGGATCCGGAGATCGAGCTGCCTTCGGGGCTCACGCAGGTCACGCCCGGGCGGCTCGATCCGATCCGCGCCGGCGGCGAGACGTTCGTCGTGGCGCGCATGTCGAGCGGCGACGCGATCGAAGGGGCGATCCGGCTGCGCGGCCGCGTCGCGAGCGAGCGCTTCGAGCAGACGTACCCGATCAAGATCCTCGCGACGTCGAGCGCGGGCAACGCGTTCGTGCCGCGGCTCTACGCCGCCGCGAAGATCGCGGAGCTCGAGAACACGGGCGGCGCGGCGAGCAAGCTCGCGGCGATCGAGCTGTCGAAGCGCTTCGCGGTGGCGAGCCGCTTCACCTCGCTGCTCGTGCTGGAGAGCGAGGCGATGATGAACGCGTTCGGCCTCGAACGAACGCGCGTCGCGCCGACGTTCACGGGCGAGGAGCTCGCGCAGAGCTCGAACGCGGACGCCGAAGGCGAGGAGAAGGCCGCCGACCCGGCGAAGGAAGAGGCCGAGGCCAGCGGGGAGCTCGACACGCGGGGCCCTGAGAAGTCGAAGAAGGGCGGGGCGAGCGCACCTGCTGCCGAGGCCCCGTTCGATGCGTTCAACGACGACACCGCAGCGGCGCCTCCGCCGCCTGCCGCGCCCGCAGCGACCGCGACGGCGGCACCGGTGACGGCAGCGCCGGCGCCGAAGCCCGCGTCGAGGGCCACCAGCGGCGAAGGCTGGGGCGGGGGCGGCCGGGGAGACAGCGGCATCGGCAGGCCCGGCGGCTGGCGAGAGCGGCGCCCGCCGCAACGGCTGGTCCCGATGCGTCGAATCTTTGAGCGCAAAGGATCGTTCGAGGCGCTGAACACGCTCGCCTCGCAGAACGCCTCGAAGCTCCTCGCCGCCGAGAGCGCGCTCGCGAGCACGCCCGACAGCCGCGACAAGACCGTGGATCTCTTCGCGCTCTACGCGACGGCCGGGCGCCTCGGCGAGGCGCAGGAGCTCACGGCGAAGTGGAGCGGGCGCGACGCGCTCGATCCGGACGCGCTGACGGCGCGCGCGGATCTCGCGGCGCGGCAGGGCGATCGAGAGCGCGCGATCCGGATCCTCGGCGGCCTCGCGGACGTTCGTCCGGGCGATCGCGCCACGCAGACGCGGCTCGCGAAGATGCACGAGGCCTCGGGCAACCACGCCCTCGCCTGCGAGCACCGCATCGCGCTCGCGGACATGGCGCCCGGCGAGGCGAAGCTCGTCGCGGACGCGGTGCGCTGCGCGAACACGCTCGGCATGACGGAGCTCGCGAGCCTGCTCAAGCTCGACGCGAGCGAGACGGTGCGCGCCTCGATCGACAAGCTCCTCGCGCTGCCCGGAACCCCGCCCTCGTCCTTGCTCACCGGCGACATCCAGGTCTCGGCCGAGTGGACGGGCGGCGTGGACCTCGACATCGGGCTCATCGACGCGCAGGGCCGCCGCACCTCGTGGCTCGGCTCGCCTGGCAAGGCGCTCCTCAGCGCGCGGGACGTGACGAGCACGCGGACCGAGGCGCTCGGGCTCGTGAACACGCCTTCGGGCAGCTACGTGGTCGAGATCGCCCGCGCGTCGGGCGCGGACCAGAACATCCCGGTGCGCGGCGAGCTGACCCTCAAGCTCGCGGGCGAGACGCGGAAGGTGCCGTTCGTGCTCACGGGTCCGCGCGCGGAGGTCGGGACGATGCGGGTGTTCTTCACCTCTCGCCTGGTCCCGGTCACGGACGCGCCGTTCAATCCCTGGGGTCCGTGAAAGGGCCGGCCCCCCGGAGCGCGCATCGGCCGGGGGGCTTCCCATGGACTTCGGGCCGGAAGTGGGGCATTCCCTCCCCACCATGAGCGCAGCGCACGACGCCCACGGAGATCACGCCGCGGGCCACCACGCCTCCCACGATCACGACCACTTCGACAACGATCCGGTGCAGGAGCTGCCGGCCGACGAGCCGCGCACGCCCACGTGGATCCCGATCGTGGGGCTCTTGCTCTTCTTCTTCGCGGGCACCGCGTGGCTGCTCTCCGGCAGCGGCGACGAGGCCCAGCCGAAGACCGACAGCGCGCCCGCACAGGTCGCGCCGCAAGCCGCGCCGCAGCCCCAGGCGCAGCAGCCGCAAGCGCTTCCCGCGCGCGCGCTGCCTGCGGCGCCGCAGGCGCGTCCGACCCCGGCGCCGGTCGGCTCGGGTGGCCTGCGTCAGCTCACGCCGGAGCAGGCGAAGCAGATCCAGCAGCAGATCGAGGCGCTCCGCGCGCGGCAGCAGCAGGGTGGCGCGCCGCAGCCGCAGCCCGCGCCGCCGGTGCCGCGATGAGCGAGGTGATCCAGGCTGCGGACGTGCGTCGCGTCGTGGTCCTCGGCGCGGGCACGATGGGCCAGGGCATCGCGCAGGTGACGGCGCAGGCCGGGTACGTGACGCACCTCTACGACGTGGATGCGGCGCGGATCGGGCGCGCGATCGAGTCGATCAAGCAGGCGACGGATCGGCTCGTGCAGAAGGGCAAGATGCTGAACGAGGCGCGCAGCGAGCTCATCGGCGCGCTCGTGCCCACGCCGGATCTCGCGCAGGCCTGCAAGGACGTGGACCTCGTGATCGAGTCCGCGCCCGAGCAGATGGACCTCAAGGTCGGGCTCCTCCGCGAGGTGAAGGCGCTCGCGCCGGAGCGCGCGATCCTCGGGACGAACACGTCGAGCCTGTCGATCACGGAGATCGGCACGCGCACCGCGGCGGCGGCGCGCACGATCGGCCTGCACTTCTTCAACCCGCCGCCCGTGATGGAGCTGCTCGAGGTGGTGCGGGGGCTCGGCACGGACGAGGGCGTCGTCGCGACGTGCCTCGCGATCGCCAAGCGCATCGGCAAGACGCCGATCGTCGTGAACGACATGCCCGGGTTCGCGACGAGCCGGCTCGGCGTGGTGATCGGCGCGGAGGCGATGCGCATGCTGGAGAGCGGCGTGGCCTCGGCGGAGGACATCGATCGGGCGATGGAGCTCGGCTACCGGCACCCGATGGGCCCGCTCAAGCTGACGGACCTCGTCGGCCTCGACGTGCGGCTCCTGATCCTCGAGCACCTGCACCGCGAGATCGGCGAGCAGTTCCGGCCGCCCGCGATCCTGCGGCAGATGGTGCGCGCAGGCAGGCTCGGCAAGAAGAGCGGCGAAGGGTTTTACCGCTGGACCGAGTCGGGCCCGGTGGCGATCGCGCACAAGCGCTGACCCGACGCGGACAAAACACGAAGGCCCGCTGGCTCTCACGCCGGCGGGCCTTTCGTTTTGGGCTCAAACGGATCGTTACTTGTTGAGCTTGTCCTTCTTGGCGTTCTCTTCCGCCTCTTTTTCACGCTCGGCCTGGCGCTTCTGGATGCGCTCCTTCACGGCGGCGTAGTCCTTCTCGTCCTTCACGCGGCGGTCGATGACCTTCTGCCGCTCCTCGGGCGTGCCCGCGTATCCCTTCGCGTCGGCCTGGTCCTTGAGGAACTGGGCGTACTTCGCCCACGCCTCCTTGCCCACGTCGAGCTTGCGTTGACGCTCGCGAAGGTCGGCCAGGACGAAGAGCACCTTGGACTTGAGATCCGCGGGGCCGTCCTTGTTCAGCGCGGCGCTCCACACGGCCTCGGCCTCCTCGGGTTTGCCCGAGGCGAGCTGCGCCTCGCCGAGCCGGTAGAAGGCGAGCATCTTCGTCGAGTCGACCTTGATCGCGTCCTGGAACGCCGTCACCGCGCTCGGGAAATCACGCGCGACGAACGCATCCTCGCCCTTCTTGATCGCCTCCATGTAGGGGCTGATCCCCATCTTGTTCGCGGGATCCTTGAGCGGGCCCGCGGGCGCCGTCGGGGCCGTCGGAGCCGCCGCGCCCGCAGCAGGCTTGGCCGGGGCAGGCTTGGCCGCGTCGGGCTTGGCCGCGTCGGGCTTCGCAGGCGCCGCGCCCTGGCCGAGCGCCGTTCCGGCGAGCGCGAGCGAAGAGATCACGAGGGAGGCAACGAGCAGACGGCTTGCCATGGCTCGAGCAGCCTACCTCAGCCCCGGACGGCATGGAACTTCTGCCGAAAAGAAACCCTACCGGCCGTCCACCAACGCGTCGCTCGGCCCCGCATCCCCAAGACCCCCGGAATCCACCGGCGGTCCCGCGTCCGACGCCGTCGCCTTGGCCTGCGCGGGCGCCGCCGACGCGCCGAGCGGGGCGAGCCGACCCTCGGCGTCGGGCGGCCAGGCGAAGCGCTGCACGTCGCCCGTCGCGCGGTCGACGAGCGCGACGAACGCAGCGCGCGGGCTGTCGGCCATGCGCACCTTGAGGCGCGTCGAGACGTTCGTGAAGTCCGGTCCGCGCAAGGGGCCGCGACGCCGATCCTTCGGGTCGCGATCGAGCATCGGCACGTCGAAGCGGATCCGATCGAGCAGCTCCTTGCCGACCCAGAACTCGACCGCGAACCGGCCCATCATGCGCACCGTGGGCGCCGGCGTGTTCACGAGGACCGAGGAAACACGCGGGAGCGAGGCCCTGCCGCCCTGGACCTGGATGTCGAAGACCCACTGCTTCTTCGACGCGTTGCCCGGCGGGTCCGGGGGAAAACCGCCCCGGGGAGGCTCGGGCGCGGCGGGCGCCTTCGCGCGGGAGGGCTCGGCGAGCGAGAGCGCAGCGGCAGCGCCGAGGGCAGCGCCGAGGCCGAGCGCGAGGAAGAGGCGACGGTTCTTCACGTGTCCTTGGACCTGACATCGTCGCCGAAGATTTCAATCGTCCCGCGGTCGCCGTCGACGCGGACACGATCACCGGTGCGGATCGCGACGGTGGCGCCCGGGACGTTGACGACGGCCGGGACGCCGTACTCGCGCGCGACGATCGCCGCATGCGAGAGCGGGCCGCCGAGCTCGGTGACGACCGCAGCGGCGACGAGGAAGAGCGGCGAGAGGCCGACGTCCGTCGTGCGCGTGATGAGGATTTCGCCGACGCTGACGGCGTCGAGGCCGCTCGTGCCGGGCGCGAGGACACGGGCGCGGCCCTCGACGACGCCGCTCGACGCCGGCAGGCCGACGAGGCGGCGGCCAAACGCGGGCGGGAGCTGGACGGGCGGCGGGCGACCGATGAACGTGGGCGGAGGATCGGGGCGCTGGGCGTCGCGCAGGTGCTCGGCGCGGCGGAGGCGCGCGACGTGGCCGATCTCGGCGCGGCCACTGCGGAGCGCGAGGATGAGCTCGTCGTAGGTGCAGAAAAAGACGGCGCCCGTGGGGAGGGTGGGATCGATGCGGCGGAGGCGTCGATCGACGTCGAGCGCGATGGTGCGGAGCATGCCGAGGACACGCGTGACCCACATGCGCATGCGCTCGCGGAGGCGGGTGAAGCGCTGCGTGCGGGTGACGAGGGCGCGGACGGCGTAGAGCACCGCCGGGCCGATGCGCGTTTCGAGCTGGGCCATCTCGCGATCGGCGAGGGCGCGGGCACGAGCGAGAGCGCGATCGGGGTCGCTGTCGGGCGCGCGGAGGGCGGCGACGAGCATGGCGAGGACCGCGGAGGGATCTTCACGCCAGCGCGGCGTTTCGAGCTCGGCCTCGCGGACGGCGCGATCGCCGAAGGTGTCGAGGAACGACTCGAGCTCGCGGCGCGTGGGGCCGTCGGGAAGATCGTTCAGGGTGCGAACCTTTCCGGCGAGGAGGCGTTCGCGGGCCTCGGGTTCTTCGCGCGCGCGCACGGCGATGCGGGCGAGGGCAACGCCGGGGCCCGCGCTTTCGAGCTCGCGAACGCCGCCGACGAGGGCATGCGCGAGGGACGCGCCGCTCGAGAGGGGCCGAGGCATGAGCGGGTCCATGGCGAGCGCGTCGTCATCGTCGTCGCGCGCGGAGGAGCGACGCGCGGCGACACGATCGAGCAGGCGCGCGAGCGCGAGGTGGCTCGCGAGCGAGGCCGAGGCGCACGAGAGCATCAACGTGCCCGTGCGATCGAGCAGCGCGCTCGCCGTGCGCAGCGTGGTGGCGAGCGCGTCGTCGGGCAGGAGGCCGAGGTCCATCTCGGCGAGAGAGCGGCGCGCGCGTTCGGCTTCGATCTCGTAACTCGCGACGTCACGTTCGAGCCGCGCCTGGCTCGCGAGCACGCGCGGGGCCACGAGCGGCAGGCGCGCGAGGAAGCCGCGCTTCGAGACGTCCTCGGTTTGTCGTTCGAGGAGCGCGATCGCAGCCTCGCCCGCGCCGCCGGACGCTTGCAGGAGCGCGCGCGGCGAGAGCAGCGGGACCTGCGCGGCGATCTGCATGAACGCGGTGAGGTTCAAGTAGAAGCGTCCGTGCACGTTGGTGACGAGGTGCGCGCCGCGTGGAATACGACAACCGAGCGCGGCGAACGCTTCACGGAAACCCTTCTCGCTGAAGCTCCGCGCGATCGACCACGTGAGCGGCGTCGCCGCGCCGGGCAAGGCCTCGCCGACGTTCGCGCGCGACCAGACCGTCTGCGCATCGCCGCCCTCGGGAAAACCTCCGCCGCCGATCGGACGCACCTGCAGGAGGAGCACCTGATCCTTGCCCTCGGGTGTCCGCTCGACGGCGAACTCGACGTCGAAGGGCCCGGTGCCGCCTTGTTCGAGGCGGCTCGCGAGCTCGCCGAGCTGCCCGGTCGCCTCGGGCGAGAGCGCGGGCATCCTCGTGCGATCCTCGGGGATCGCGACCTCCTCGATGCCACGCGGGCCGACGACGAGCGCGCGCCGCTTCTCGGCGACGATCGTCGCGACCACGCCGCCCGCCTTCGCGAAGCGCACCGAGTCCGTCGGCATCGCGCCCTCCACGACGGGCGCGCCGAGCCCGAACGTGACGTTGACGAGCCGCTCGTCCTCGCCCCAGTGCTCGCCCGCGAGCCCCGGCGGCGGCGCGGTGAACAGGACGCCCGCGGCCTCGGCGCGCGCCATCACCTGCACGAGCACGGCCATGGCCACGTCACGCACGCCGTGGTGCGCGAGGTAGTCGATCGCGCGCGGCAAGAACGCGCTCGCCCACACCTGCTTGATCGCCGCGGCGAGCCCCTCGGGCCCACGCACGCCGAGCACCGTGGTCGCGAGCCCGGCAAAACTCGTCTCCTCGCCGTCCTCGCACGTCGCGCTCGATCGCACGGCGAGGCCCCACGGCGCGCTTTCGCCGACGTCCGCCCAGAGCGCCTCGAGCGCGGCCGAGAGCGGCGTGGCGAGCGGCGCCTGCTGGATGCGATCGCGAGCGCGCGCGGCACGATCGATCCCCGTGCGGCTACCGGCGAGCTTGATCAGCGTGGGCAGGTCGTGGCCGCGCGGGAGCGTGGTCTCGGCGAGCGCGTCGAAGTGATCGGCCGGAAGGACCCAGCCGCGCGGGACGGGCAGGCCTTCACGTACGAGGCGCCCGAGGCTCGTGGCCTTGCCGCCGAAGCGCCGGGCGTCGCCGCGCCTGCGGCCAAAGGCGAGCGCGAGCGGACGGAGGGTGTTCTCGTAGCTGCTCGGCGTGTCCGTGCCGCCGGGCGTTCTCGCTGCTCGCGCCGAAGGGTCGACCACGCCGACGCCTTACCATGCTTTGTGCGCGGCGGCGCTCAAGGGGCGGACAAGCCGCGCAGGACACGCTCGTGCCAGAGGAGCATCTCGGCCCCGCCGGGCCCTCGGTTCCAGGCGTAATCGTGCGGCCCCGGTGTCACGACGAGCTGGTGCGGGACCTTCACCTCCGCGAGCGCCGCGGAGAGCGCCCGCACGGCTGGCAGGAACGGATCGTCGTCGCTCGACACGAGCCTCAGCGCGAACGGCTGCCGGTCCCAGGCCGCACGAGCGAGCTTGGCGAAGACCGGGGCCTCCTCGGGCTTCAACGCCGGCTGGAGCGCGCCGACCGCGCCGAAGATCTCCGGATGCGCGAACCCGACGAAGAGCGCGAGCCGTCCGCCCATGCTGACGCCGTCGATGCCCGTCGCCGCGCGATCCGAGGACGCCTTCGCTTCGGCGCGCACGCGCGGCAGGAGCACGTCGGTCACGAACCGGCCGAAGGGCACGGCGCCTTTCTCGGATCGATCCGCGACGACGGGCGTGTACGGGCACGCGACGACGAGGCCCTCGTACGGGTGTTTCGCGAGCGAGTCGTTCATCTGCGCGAGCCGCTCGGGCCGGACGAACCCTTCGAGGTCGACATCCGTCAGCGGCGGCGCGTGAAGTCTTCGATCGGTCCGATCGAGGCCATAATCATCCCGCCACGCAAACGCGCCGACCTCGAGCCCGCGCCCCGATTCCCCACGACCATGCAGCGCGACGAGCACGGGCAGAGGTCGCGTGGAGGGCGCGGCGAGCACGAGAGCGCGTTGCTCTTCCGACGGGAAAGGGAGGTCTTTCCAGCGAAGTCCGTCCACCGGCGACGGCGGCGTCTGCTTGCTGCGACAGGCGCCGAGCGAGAACGCGGCGAGGCCGAGGAGGGCGCGGCGGCGGGTGAAGGCAGGTTGATGGTCGGGCATGACGGGTACGTCAGCGCGCCAATCGAGCGAGGCGCTTGCGAAGGAAGAACAAGACGGCTTCGCAGTACGGGGCGTAGCGCCCCTGCGTGTCGCGCGCCTCGAAGCGCTTGATGCCCTTACGAACCACGGCCTCGGTCCAGGCTCCCGGGCTCTCGCGAGCCATCTGCTCCACGACGCTCTGCACGGCTGCCTTGCGCGCTTCCAACAGGGAATCGACGTTGAGATTCAGGACGGCCTTGTTCAGGTCCTCGTCGAAGTCCTTCCTCGTGGAGACAATACTGCCGTTTGCGCCGTAGTAGATCGTCCGCTCCCACCCGCTGCGCGTGTCCGTTGGGTCGATCCGCAGGGCGCGATTACCCTTGTACGTGTCGCAGTGCTGCTGGTCGCGAGGGAGACCTTCGCCTCCTTTGCACACGCCGAGCATGTTCCGATAGTCGAGCGCCGTGGTTGCGCCTTCACCGACGTTCGGGTTTTGCGCGGTGCGGTGATCGATCTTCATGTGCGCCTCATCGGCCTTCATACGGCCCATGCAGTAGGCGCAGAGGTAACCTTGCTCCTTGGCAAGCGCGTCCCTCACCTCTTGTTTCGGAAGGTTTTCGTAGCTGGCACCCACCGGCTCGGCGCGATGCTTCGTGAGAGTGGTGGGCGGTTTCCCCTTGTGGATGACCCGCATGTCTCATCCCTCGAGGAAGTGCGTGAGCGTGCGAAGCCGGACGATCTCCGGATCCTCTTCTCCGAGCCACGAAGACAGCTCGTCGAGGGCTTTCCTCGCCTCTGCGAAGTTCTCTGCATCAATGAGACGTGCAACTGCGTCGAGCTTCTCCGCGGCCTGCTGTGGACGTGGGGACGTGCCCATCGCGTCACGCAGGATGGCGTTCGTATCTCGCCCGTAGATTGGCGGCGTCACCTCGACACGTCGGAAGCTCTCCAGGATGACGACGGACTCTGGCTTGAGCGTGCTCAACACCTGCGGCGAGTGCGTGGTCGCGATGAACTGACAGCCTGGGAAGACCTCGCCGAGGCTGGGCAAGAGCCTGCGTTGCCATGCCGGATGCAGGTGCAGTTCCAGCTCGTCGATGAGGACGACGCCCTCACCATGAAGCGGCTCTGCTGCGCCTGGATTGGCCACCACGAAACGCATCGCAAGATCGGCGACGAGGAGCAGCACGGCTCGTTCCCCGTCCGAGAGGTGATCCAGCGGCAGACTCGAATCGTCCTTGCCGATGACGATCTGAGCGGCGCGCTCGTCGCCCGTGTTTAGGTCGACCCGTCGGACGACCCGCAGGTCGTGGAAGTCGCTGGGGCCGAGCGCGGAGAGGAACCGCTCGATCGCCGAGCGCACTGCCGACAAACGCGGGTTCCGGAACCTGGGGTCCGAGCGCAAGCGCTCCTCGTTCTCCTGGTCCTCCATCACGCGGAACCAGCGGACGAACTCCTGGAACGGGCCGACCTGCACGTCGAAAGCGCGTCTGTAAGCCGCGAGCTGCGGATACAGAGGCGCCTTCGCTTGCTTGCCGAGTTCGAGGCCGACGCCGCGATTGGGGCGGTAGTAGGCGAGGACCGGGACAGGGGCGTTTCGATCGTCGAGAAGAGGCGACAGCAGGCCCTCGTAAACGAGCTCATCGAGAGGCGTGTTCGCAAGCAGCGGATCCAGGTCCTGTCGTGGGTTTCCGAAAACCGCACGAGCGACGTACCGCTCATCGCCGCTCTGAAAGAGCGCGAGAACGCGCGCCGCAGTGTCCCGGCTGTGCACCTCGTTGTCGTTCACCTCTTCGAGGGCGATCGGCAGGTCGAGGCTCATGCCACGCTTGTGCCGCTTCGGCGGGCTCGTCGCGAGCGCGGCGAAGTGCGCGAGGAACATCGCGATCGCGTCGAGCACCGTCGACTTGCCCGCCCCGTTCTTGCCGATGAGCACCGTCGGTCCGTGTTCTGGGAAGGGCAGTTCGAGCTCGCGAAAGCCGTAGTAGCCACGGAGGGACAGGTGCGTAATTCGCATGATCGGCGGAGCTCGCTGCCAGAGGACAAGCAAGATCACCTCCGCGCGTCAAGCTTGCGGCGCCCTTGTCCCCGTCGCGCGCCGTCCTCATCCGCCCTGCCCTCCCCCCCGAATCATCCCCCTGACGACCTCCTCGACCCTGCTCGAACACCCACCCCGAGCCTCTCCCCCGCTTCCTCGTCCTTCTCCCACGGCCGCCCCGCACCACCTCCGAGCTCCTCGACCCTGCTCGTCGTGCCTCGCCCTCGCCCTTCCGAGCTGCTCCGACCTGCTCGTACCACCCACCCCTTCCCCCTTCCGAACTGCTCCAACCTCCTCGAACACCCACCCCTCACCCCTTCCGAGCAGGTCCGACAAGCTCGCATCTGCCCACGACAGGCATGAGCGTGCAGGGCGGACCATCCACGCCCCACCACCACGCGCCCCGCGCATCAGAGCCGCAATCCGACAGGCTCCGCCGTGCTGCGCGGTAGCGTTTGGCGCTCGTCACGCTATGGATCCAAAGTAGTACGGCGCCGAAACACCAGCGACGGCCGGGCTGGAGATCCTGCGGTATTCGCCCGTTTAGGATGTGCCCTGGTCGAGCCCGACGGCCTTCTGTTCATGGTGGGGAGACCAGGAACCGTGCAACTCGTGCATCCGAGCGCGAAGGGCAGCGCATTGCCCGAAGACGAGGCGAGGACGGCCACGCAGGAGGGCTTTCGCGAGCTCCTCGAGGCCGCGCCCGACGCCATGGTGATCGTCGATGCCGCAGGCTCGATCATGCTCGTCAACGCCCAGCTCGTACGCATGTTCGGCTACGAGCGCGACGAGCTCGTCGGACAGCCGATCGACATCCTCGTGCCCGAGCGCCTGCGGACCGAGCACGTCCAGCACCGCACGCTGTACGCCGAAGAGCCGCGTCCGCGGCCGATGGGCGCGGGCCTCGAGCTGCACGGCCGCCGCAAGGATGGCACCGAGTTCCCCGTCGAGATCAGCCTCTCGCCGATCCGCACGCGCGACCAGATACTCGTCACCGCGGCGATCCGCGACGTCACCGAACGCAACCGCGTGCAGGCGAAGTTCCGGAGCTTCCTCGAAGCCGCGCCCGACGCGATCGTCATCGTCAACGCTGCGGGCAAGATCCTCCTTTGCAACTCGCAGACCGAACGCGTCTTCGGCTTCCCGCGCGCCGAGCTCCTCGGCAAGCCCATCGAGGTCCTCGTCCCCGAGCGCTTCCACGAACGGCACGTCCAGCACCGCGCGAGCTTCTTCTCCGATCCGCGCGTGCGTCCGATGGGCTCCGGCCTCGAGCTCTACGGCTGTCGCAAGCACGGCAGCGAGTTCCCCGTCGAGATCAGCTTGAGCCCCATCGAAACGGAGGAGGGCCTGCTCGTCGCGGCCGCGATCCGCGACATCACCGAGCGCAAGCTGGTCGAGAAGAAGCTCCGCGCCTCGCTCCAGGAGAAGGAGGTCTTGCTCAAGGAGATCCACCATCGGGTCAAGAACAACCTCCAGATCGTCTCCAGCATGCTCAACCTGCAGATGGGGCAGATCACGGACCCGCATGCGCTCCAGCTCTTTCAGGAGAGCCAGACGCGCGTCCGATCGATCGCGCTCTTTCACGAGAAGCTCTACCAGTCGAAGGACCTCGCGCGCGTCGAGATCGCCGAGTACCTGCGGAGCCTCGCGACGGCCTTGCTCTACACGTACGGCGTACGCCCCGATCACGTCGCGCTCGCCCTCGACGCCGAGGGCGTGCCGCTCGGCGTCGACGCGGCGATCACGTGCGGGCTCGTGGTGAACGAGCTCGTGTCGAACGCGGTCAAGCACGCGTTCCCGGACGGCCGGAATGGAACGGTGCGGGTTGGGCTGAAGCGACGCGGCGACGAGGTGATCCTCGAGGTCGAGGACGATGGGATCGGCTTTCCGCCCGACGTCGACTTCCGCGACGCGGGCACGCTGGGCCTCAAGCTCGTGAGCATCCTGGCCGAGCAGATCCACGGGACGATCGAGCTCCAGCGAGGCGCCGGCACGAAGTTCGTGGTGCGTTTCCCCCTGACCCCGACGCAAGCATGAGCGACGCGAAGCGAACGATCTTCATCGTCGAGGACCAGCGGATCGTGGCCGCGGACCTCGAAAACACGCTGCGATCCCTGGGATACGCGGTCTCGGGCACGGCTGCGTCCGGTGAGCAGGCGATCGAAAAAGTGCTCGCGCGGAGACCCGATCTCGTCCTGATGGACATCCGCCTCGAAGGGCCGATGGACGGGATCCAGGCCGCCGAGCGAATCCGCGCGGAGCTCGACATCCCGATCGTCTACCTCACGGCCTACGCCGACGAGGAGACGATCGTCCGCGCGAAGACGACGAGCCCCTTCGGGTACCTGGTCAAACCCTTCAACGAGCGCGAGCTGCGCGGCGCGATCGAGATCGCGCTCTACAAGCACGAGACCGATCGGCTTCTCCACGCGCGGCTGGTGATGCTGGCCGAGGAGGAAGCGCGGCGGCGCGCCTCCGAGGAGGCCGAGAAGCGCTTCCGGCTGCTCGTCGAGTCCGTGAAGGACTACGCGATCTTCATGCTCGACCCCGACGGGCGCGTCGCGAGCTGGAACGCCGGCGCGACGCGGATCATGGGCTACGAGCCGAGCACGATCCTCGGCACGCACGTGTCGGCGTTCTACACGAAGGGCGACGTCGAGCAGGGCGCGCCGGCGGAGGCGCTCGCCGCGTCCAAGCGCGACGGTCACTTCCTCGGCGAAGGCTTTCTCGTGCGCAAGGACGGCTCCGAGCTCCGCGCAGAGCTAAGGCTCTCGGCCGTGCACGACGAGCACGGCGAGCTGCGGGGCTTCGCCACCGTGATGCGAGACCTCACCGAGCAGAAGCGCGCCGAGGAGATCCAGGCGTTCCTCGACGAGACCACGCTCCTGCTCACGAGCTCGCTCGAGACCGAAGGCACGCTGCAGAAGGCGGCGGAGCGCGCGATCCCGCTGCTCGGCGATCTCTGCTTGGTGGACCTCGCGAACGAGCAGGGGTCCCTCGTCGTCTGCGCTGCCGCGAACGGGACCGGGCACGAAGAGCTCACGAAGGAGCTCGCGCGGGCGATCGGGCGCCGCGAGGGGGCCGACTACACGTTCCGCTGCGGCGGCAAGGTCCTCCACGAGGAGATCGAGAGCCTCCCTTGCATGGCGCGCGTGCTCGGGGCGAGCCCCGAGCTTTTGCGCTCGCTCGGGCCGATCTCGTACATCTGCGTCCCGATCGAGCTACGCGGGCGCAGGCTCGGCGTGGTCGAGCTCGTGCGTCGCGCGCCGCGAGGTCGGTATACGCCGGCGGACCTCGCCGTGGCCCAGGAGCTCGGGCGCAGGTTCGGCATCGCGCTCGACAACGCCCGCCTCTACCGCGAGGCGCAGGAGGCGATCCGCGCGCGCGACGAGTTCTTCATGATCGCCTCGCACGAGCTTCGGACCCCGCTCACGCCGCTGCAGCTCCAGCTCGAAGCGCTCGAACGAACGTTGAAGCGCGCCGGGCTCCTGAACGAGCAACTCACGGGGCGCGTCGAGCGCTGCTCGCGGCAGATCTTCCGGCTCACGCGGCTCGTGGAGAGCCTGCTCGACGTCACACGCATCACGGCTGGTCAGCTCGCGATCGAGCCTGAAACCGTGGACCTCTGCGCGCTCGCCCGCGACGTGACCGAGCGCTTCGCCGCGGAGGCGAGCGAAACGGGCACCAAGATCGAGCTGCGTTCGTGTACGTCGCTCGTCGGCCGCTGGGATCCGTCGCGCCTCGATCAGGTCCTCTCGAATCTGCTCGAGAACGCGGTGAAGTACGGGAGCGGCCGGCCCATCGAGATCACGATCGCGGACGACGGCGACGCGGCGCGGATCTCCGTCACGGATCACGGGATGGGGATCGCGCCCGAGGCGTGCGCGCGGATCTTCGAGCGGTTCGAGCGCGCCGTCTCGCTCAAGCACTACGGAGGGCTCGGGCTCGGCCTCTTCATCGCGCGGCAGATCGTGGAGGCGCACGGCGGGAGGATCGAGGCGAAGAGCCAGCCCGGCGAGGGCTCGACGTTCACCGTGACGCTGCCGCGCTGGGGCGTCGCGCTCGCGTCCGAGGTTGCCTGATCCGCTAGAGCCCGAGCCAGGGGCCGGGATCGAGCGGCGTCGCGCCGTGGCGGATCTCGAAGTACACGGTGTCGCCCTGCCCTGCGGTCGGCGCCGTGCCCACGCGCGCGCCCGCGGCCACGGGATCACCCGCGCGGAGCTCCGTGCCGCCGAGGCTCGCGTACACGCTGTAGTAACGATCGCCGTGATCGACGATCACCGTGAGCGCGTAGCCGTCGTACCGATCCGCGAACACCACGCGACCCGCGGCGACGCTGCGAACGGCCGCGCCGGGCTGCGTGAAGAGCTCGACGCCGCTCACGCCGTGCTTCGACGAGCGCCGCACCTCGGCGCGCCCCGCGACCGGGAAGAGCAGGCGTCCCTTCTGCGCCTCGAACCCGATGCGCCCGTCCGCGTCCCGCGGCCCGCTGTCGGCGCCGTAGATCGCCACGTAATCCGGGCGTGACGACGACTCGAAGGCGCGCGCGAACGCCGCCCTGCGCTCGTCCTCGGCTTCGAGCGCGCGCTTGGCCCGCATCATGGCCTCGCGCTGCAGTTCGAGCGGCGCGCGCTCGGCGCGGAGCCGCAACACGCGGCCTTCGAGCTCGGTGCGACGCTCGAGCAGCGCCTTCTCGTCAGCGATGTCGCGCTCGAGCGCGCGACGAACCCGCTCGACCCGCGCCGCGTGATCGACGAGCGCGTCGAAGCCCTCGCCCACGGGCAAGAGGCCCGCGTGCACGTGGCGATAGTAGGCTCGGCCGCGCGCCAGCATGCGCTTGCGCAGGGTCTCGATGCGCGGATCGACACCAGCGAGCTCGGCCTCGACGGCGCGTTGCTCGTCGTCGATCCGCTTGAGCAGCCGCTCGAAATCCGCGACGGACGAGAGCGCGCTCGGCGCCTGGGCGGGCAGCGACTCCACGGGCGTACCGCCTCGCGCCGCGCCCGAGACGAGCGCGAGGAGCAGGACCGGCAGGAGCGACGTCCGGCGCCTCATGTCAGATCGCAGCCATCCGGCGCAGGCTCACGAGCGCCGTCGTCGCGCCGAGCGCGCCGCCGAGGAGCACGAGCCCGAGCGAGACGGTCCAGGGCAAGAACGAGGGCGAGAGCCCGAGCAGGTTCGCGAGCTCGTGATCGAAGCGCCCGCGCACCAGGAAAAACAGCCCGCCGAGCAGCGCGATCGCCGCCGCCGCGCCCGCCGCGCCTTGCATCGCGCCCTCGATCACGAAGGGACGCCGCACGAACTCGTTCGTCGCGCCCACGAGCTTCAAGACCTCGACCTCGATGCGCCTTCGGCTCAGCAAGAGGCGCATGGTCGAGCTGATCACGCTGAAGACCGCGCACATCACGACCACCGCGAGCGCCGCGCTCGCCGACACGCCGCCGCCGAGCAGCGACGAGAGGCGCTCGGTCCAGCGCTGGTAGGTCTCGACCGTCTCCACCGCCGGCAGCGCGCGCAGCTTGAGCGCGATCGACTGCAGATCGCTCTCGCCGATGTCGTCCGTGAAGCCGAGCTCGAGCGAGGCCGGAAACGCCGCCGGCGGCAGCGAGGCGAGCGCCGCGTCGGACTCGTCGACCACGATCTCGCGCCGCGCCTCCACGCTCGTCACGTGCCGCACGCGCTTGACGCCGGGCGTACGTTCGAGCGCACGGACGAGCTCGTTCACCTCGGGATCGGCCACGCCGTCGCGCAGATACACCGTTGCGCGCCCGGCCCGCGACCAGCGATCACGCACCGCCGAGAGGTTCGTCACCACGAGCAGCGACGCCGCCAGGCACACGAACGCGACGGCGAGGGAGAAGATCGACTGCACGTGCACGCGCATGTCCCCTCGCCCGGGTCTCCAGGCCTTCATGGGCACTCGCACGCCGTACCGTTCGCTCGCCATCCGAAACTCCTCCCCCTACGCCACGAGGTTCATCGGGGCTTCCGCAGAGGCCCCGTCGAGCCCGTTCGGCGCGTCCGTCGCCTTGCCGGCGTCGAGCACCACCACGCGCCGCGGACGCACGTCGAGCAGCGTCCGATCGTGCGTCGCGAAGAGCACCGTGGCCCCGGTCTCGTGGATGTCCTCGAACAGGCCGAGGATGTCGATCGCGAGCTGCGGATCGAGGTTGCCCGTCGGCTCGTCCGCGAGGATGAGCGCCGGCTCGCCCACGATCGCCCGCGCGATCGCGACCCTCTGCTGCTCGCCGCCCGAGAGCCGCTTGGCCTCCTCGTCGCCGCGCCCCGCGAGCCCCACGCGCTCGAGCGCCTCGCCCACGCGGCTGCGCACGAGCCGCGGCGGCAGGCCCACCACTTCGAGCGCCACGGCGACGTTGTCGAACACAGTCCAGCTCGGCACGAGCTTGAAGTCCTGGAACACGTACCCGATGTTCCGGCGCAAGGCCGGGATCGACTCCTCGCGCAGGCGCCCCACGTCGCGGCCGAGGAAGAGGATCCGCCCCTCGTCGACGCGCTCGGTGCGATGCACGAGGCGCAGGAGCGTGCTCTTGCCCGCGCCCGAGGGCCCCGTGATGAACACGAACTCTCCCCGCTCGATCGCGAGCGACATCCCCCGCAGGACGGGCTGGTCGGCCCGGTAGGCCTTGTGCACGTCCTCGAACACCAGGATCGGTCGCCGCGCTGTAGCCGGGTCGAACCGATGCCCGGGCCGGAGGGCCGGGTGAAACGAAGGGCGCGGGGAAGACGCCATGGCCGCGATTGCTACCAGGGCCCTACGGAGCGGGAAAATTTTTGGGGTAAGGGAGAGAGGCCATGCCGCTCCGCATCGCCTTTTTCGGCCTGCCGCTCGCCGCGCTCCTGCTCGCGAAGGACGGGCACTCGATCGAGCTCTGCGCCGTCTGTCGCAAGGACGCGCTCGGCGTACGTCGCGCGCGGCGCGTCTTCGGCGAGCGTGTCCTCGTCCGGCCCAAGGTGACCGATCCCGCGCTCGTCGATCGGGTGAGGCGCCTCGCGCCCGATCTCGTCGTGAGCTGGTTCTGGACGACGCGCCTGCCCGTGCGCCTCGTCGAGGCCGCGCGACTCGGCGGCATCGGCGTGCACCCCTCGCTCCTGCCTCGCCATCGCGGCCCGGATCCGACGACGTGGGCGATCCTGAGCGGCGACGCGGTGACCGGCGTGTCCGTGCATCGCATCGCCGAGGAGTACGACACGGGCGCGATCCTCGAACAGGAAGAGCTCGCGATCGATCCGCGCTGGACCGGCTGGGACCTCGCGCGCGCCCTCGATCGTCCCTCGCTCCGCGCCCTGCGCCGCACCTGCATGCGCTTCTCCCGCGGCGAGACGATCGCCGAGATCCCGCAGGACGAAGACCTCGTCACCCACGCGCCGGCCCTCGGCGAGGACGAGCATGCGATCCGCTGGTCCTGGCCCACCGATCGCGTCCTTCGGCACATCCGCGCCCTCGCGCCTACGCCCGGGGCCTTCACCGAGATCGCGGGCACGCTCGTCACCGTGCTCGAGGCCCGCAAAGCGCCGCGTTTTCCTGAAGCGCTGGAGCCTGGAGAGGGGTACGCGGAGGGGGGCTTCGCCGTGATTCGCACGGGGGACGGCGCGGTGATCCTGGTCCGCGGTGAGATCGACGGCGCGCCTGCCCCGGCAGAAGCCCTCGCCCGCCTCTTTCTTGCGCCGGAGCCTTTGCTAGGCTGACGCCGCGCTCCGCGACAGGCGCGCCTTTCTTGGAGGAGGACCGTGGAACCCGCTCAGCTCGCAAAGACCGCGCGCGCATCTCTCGCCGAGGCGC
Source organism: Polyangium sp. 15x6 (assembly GCF_029960785.1). Taxonomy (GTDB): domain Bacteria; phylum Myxococcota_A; class Polyangia; order Polyangiales; family Polyangiaceae; genus Polyangium. The sequence goes on along the minus strand of NZ_JASBQE010000041.1, from coordinate 23,418 downwards.
TCGGTGCCCTGCAGAGTGCCGACGACGCGCCGGACGAGCTCCTCGAAGCCGCCGAGCCCATCGCGAAGACGATGGGCATCCTGCACAAGATCGAGCGCAGCAACGGCGCCGTGCTCGACGGCCGCGACGTCGCCCTCAAGAACGTGCGCAAGGTCCTCGCGGACGTGCAGGCGCTCGACGTGGATCACCCCGCGGTCGACACGGTGCTCGAAGCCGTCGCCGCGTCGCTCGCCAAGGTGAACGCGCTCGCGAAGTACAAGGGCACGGGTGGGCCCGCGCCTCAACCCGTCGCGGAACCGAAGCCTGCGCCCGTTCCCGCACCCCAACCGGTGGCGGAACCGAAGCCTGCACCCGTTGCCGCGCCCCAAACTTTCGCAGAACCGAAGGCTGAACCGGTTCCCGCGCCCGAACCGTTGGCGCAAGCGAAGCCTGCAACCCTTCCCGCGCCTCAAACTTTCGCAGAACCGAAGGCTGCACCGGTTCCCGCGCCCGAACCTTTGGCGCAAGCGAAGCCTGCACCCCTTCCCGCGCCTCAACCGGTTGTGTCGGAGGCGAGACTTGCACCCATTCCCGCGCCCGAACCGTTGGCGCAAGCGAAGCCTGCACCCGCTCCCGAGCCCGTCGAGATCATCAAACCCGCGCCGGTCCTCCAGATCGCCCCCGAGCCTGCGCCCGCGCCCATCGCGGAGATCAAGCCCGCGCCGATCCTCGCGCCGCAGCCCGTCGTCGAGGTCAAGGCCACGCCCGCGCCGCAACCCGTCGCGCCCGCGCCCACGCCGGCCCCCGCGCCCGCGAAGGCCAAGGAGCCCGCGCCCACGCCCGCGCCCGCGAAGGCCGAGCCGCGCAGGGATCCGCAGCCCACGCCCGCGCCCGCCAAGGCCACGCCTGCGCCCGCGCCTACGCGGTCCAAGGAGCACGCGCCGCCGCCCGGCACGCGCGCCGTCGACGTCGAGCTCGGCACGCACAGCTCCTCGAACTTCTACAAGGGCCTCTCCGGCAACGACGTTGTCGAGCACGGCGGCATCTTCGTCTCGACCTACCGCATCCCGAAGCTCGGCGCCGAGGTGCAGCTCCGCGTCCTTCTCCCCGGCGACTACGAGTTCTACGCGAGGGGCGTCGTGCAATGGACGCGCGAAGCGAGCGGCTCCTCCGAGCCCGGCTTCGGCGCGCGATTCACCCAGATCGGCAACGAGGGCAGGCAGCTCGTCTACCGCTACGCGCGGAACCGCGAGCCGATGTTCTACGACGACCTGTGAAGCCTTCTCCGAAACGCCGCGCGGCCCTCGTAGGCGCCGCGCTCTCCCTGGCCCTCGCCGTGCCCCGCACCGCCGAGGCCGTCGGAGATCCGGATCTCGATTGGCAAACGATCGAGACGACGCACTTCCGCGTCCACTACCCGACCACGCTCACGCCGCTCGCCGAACGCGTGGCGCGCGTCTCGGAGCTCATCCACGCCCGGCTCACGGTCGCGCTCGACAACCGCCCGCGCGGCCGCACCGAGATCGTGATCACCGACGACGTCGACTCGGCGAACGGCTCGGCCACGGCGCTGCCCTTCAACACGGTCCGCCTCTACGCGACCGCGCCCGAGGACCTCTCGCCGCTCGGCGACTACGACGACTGGTTCTTCGACCTCATCACGCACGAGCACACGCACATCCTGCACCTCGACAACATCTCGGGGCTGCCCGCGATCGCCAACGCGATCCTCGGCAAGTCGTACGCGCCGAACCAGGTGCAGCCGCGATGGATCATCGAGGGCCTCGCGACGGTGTACGAGTCGCACCAGTCGAGCGCGGGCCGCCTGCGCTCCGCGCTCTTCGACATGTTCCTGCGGGCCGATGTGCTCGACGACAACATCGCGCGGCTCGATCAGATGTCGTCGACCTCGATGCGCTGGCCGCAGGGGAACATCTGGTACCTCTACGGCTCGCGTTTCCTCGGCTGGATCACCGACGTCTACGGCGGCCACACGATGACGGCCGTCGCCGCGGACTACGGCCAGAACCTCATCCCCTGGGGCATCAACCGCTCGATCCGACGCGCCACCGGCCGCACGTACGAAGAGCTCTACGACGGCTTCAAGGATCACCTGCGCCTCAAGTACGCCGCGCAGGTGCGCGCCGTCGAAGCGCGGGGCCTGCGCGAAGGCGTGCGCCTCACCCGCCACGGCCGGAACGTCCTCTACCCGAGGTTCGTCCCACGAAACGCACGCTCGACCGACGCCGACGAGCTCGTCTACTACCGCGACGACTACAACGTCCGCGAGGGCATCTACCGCGCGCGGTTCAACGCCCGCCACGACGCGTTCGAGGACGACGCGAAGCTCGTCGCCCGCACCCGCGGCGCCTCGGCCTCGTCGTTCTCGCCGGCCGGTGATCACTTCCATCAGAGCAACGGCCCCTTCAAGCTCGTCTACCGCCGCGACGACCTCTACCGCGTCGAGAACGGCAAGATGTCGCCGCGCGGCGACGAAGCCGCGCGCCATCGCCTCACCGTGGGCCTACGCGCCGGCGCGCCCGACGTGAGCCCCGACGGCCGTCGCATCACGTTCACCGTCAACACGAAGGGCACGACCTTCCTCGAGATCGCCGACCTCGACCCCGAGGGCCACATCCAGAACCGGCGCGACCTCGTCCCGAGCGCGCGCTTCGAGCAGGCCTACACGCCGCGCTTCTCGCCCGACGGTCGCTCCATCGCCTACAGCGCGTGGACCACGGGTGGCTACCGCGACATCCGCATCGTCGACGCCGCCACCGGCTCCTTCCAGAACATCACGCACGACCGCGCCCTCGACGCGAACCCCACCTGGTCGAGCGACGGCAAGACGCTCTACTTCTCCTCGGATCGCAGCGGCATCCCGAACATCTACGCCTACGACGTCGCGAGCCGCGCGCTCAAGCAAGTCACGAACGTGCGCATCGGCGCGCTCCAGCCCGCGATAAGCCCCGACGACAAGACCCTCGTCTACGTCGGCTACACCTCGAAGGGCTACGACCTCTACGCGATGCCGCTCGATCCGGCGCGCTTCCTCGACGCGCCGCCGGCGCCCACCGATCGCCCCGATCCGCCGACCGAGCCCGAGCGCGTGCGCATGCAGAAGACCCCGTACCAGGCGCTCTCCACGCTCGCGCCGCGCAACTACGGCGTCTCCTTCGGCCCGGGCAACTACAGCCAGAACGCGCTCACGCTCACCACGTTCGGCGCCGACGTCGCGGGCTTTCACGAGTTCCAGGCGGAGCTCATCGCCGACTTCGCCGCGCCCGCGCCGCGCTTGAACCTCGACTACGCCTACCGCCGTCTCCCCGTCGATCTCAATCTCCGCTTCTTCTACGCCGTCTCCCCGCGCTACCAGGGCTACCGCATCAACGGCCGCGACGTCCCCTACGACGAACGCGGCATCGGCCTCTCGTCGAGCATGGTCTACCGCATGCCCGGCGAGTTCACCGATCAGAGCGTGAGCCTCTCCTACTCGTTCACCGGCTTCCGCGGCGAGCTCCCCGGACAAACGCAGCCCGATCCGTACGCCACGCGCACGCGCCTGCCCATCAGCGGCACGATCGGCACCGTCCGCGCGGCCTACACCTTCTCCAACGTCGAAGGCTCGCTCGACGCGGCCGGCGCGATCCGCGGCTACTTGATGCGCTTCGCCGTCGAATACGCGGGTCCGCCGACCGGCAGCAACTTCACCCTCCAGACGGCCGAGACGTCCGTGATCGGCTACGTCCCCATGCCCTGGCGCGGCTTGCACACGCTCGCCTTGCGCGTCGCGGGCGGCATCGCCGCGGGCACCTACCCGCGCGACGGCTTCTTCTTCGTCGGCGGCTACGACCTCGACAACGTCAGCATCGTCGACTCGGTCACGACGGGCATCTACGACGGCTCCTTCGTCTTGCGCGGTTACGCGCCCGGCAGCGCGGCCGGCCGCGCGTACCTGCTCACGAACGCCGAGTACCGCTTCCCGATCATCAAGCCCGACTGGGGTTTGTCCACGCTCCCCTTCTTCGTACGCCGCCTCGACGGCAACGTCTTCGTCGACTACGGCGGCGCGTTCGACAAGCTCACGCGGGACGACGTCTCGTTCCTCTCGAACGGCGCGCTCATCGACGCGCCCAAGCTCCACACCTCGATCGGCGCCGAGCTCTGGCTCGGCCTCTCGCTCGGCTACTACCTCAACACGCAGCTTCGCGTCGGGTACGCCTACGGCTTCAGCGGGAAGGCGATCCCCGGCGGCCAGGCGTACTTCCTCGCCTCGAGCGCGTTCTGACGAGAAAGGCCAAGAACTTGCCCCGATCCTCGTGCAAGGCGTCTCTTCGGCACGTGCGCCGATCCCTCGCCCTCCTCCTCGCGCTCGCTTTTGCGGGCTGCGTCATGCCGCAGTCGCCGACGGACAAGCTCATGGACGCGGCGTACGACCACAACACGGCGCTGCGCTTCGGCCGCATGGACATCGCGCGCGAGCACGTCGCGCTCTCGGCGCGTGACGCGTGGGCGAAGCGTCACGCCTCCTGGGGCGACCGTGTGCGCGTCGTCGACCTCGAGCTCTCGGACGTGCGCATGAAGAACCGCGACGAAGCCGAGGTGCGCGTGCGTGTCGAGTGGCAACGCGTCGACGAGGCCGAGCTCCGCACGACCGAGCTCGTGCAGCGATGGCGCAACGCGAGCGGCTGGCACGTCGACACGGAGGAGTGCGCCGCGGGCGACACGGCGCTCCTCGATCGTCCCGCGGACACGGCCACGCCCAAGGGCAAAACCGGCAGCGCAAAGGACGAAAAAAGCAGCTTCTAGAGCTGCTTTTCTTTCCAGACCTCTCACGTCCCCTCTCCCGTGAGGGAGAGGGGATGGGGTGAGGGAGTCTCTCAGCTCGCCGCAGCGGGCGCCGCAGCCGCGGACTTCTTCGACTTCTTCGGCGCTGCGGTCTCCTGCGTGGTCTGCTCGACCTTCGGTGCCTTGGCGCGCGCCTTCTTCTTCGCTTGTGCCTTGCGGCGCCTCATCTTGATCGAGTTGCGGCGATCACGGTAACCCATCGCGTGTGACTCCTCGGGGGATGCTTCGTCGGGCCCTCTCGCAGCGTGTGCTGCGTGAGCCTCGTCGTTCGGTTCGAAAAACGGGCGGCAAATCTGCCCAAGACTGGGCCCGCCCGCAAGGATTTGGGGAAGGGATCGAGGTGGGCTCGTCAGCTCCCGCCGACCGCTCCGTCGAGGGCGACCTCACGGCCGCGGACCTCGAGGCGATACCGGGAGTTCACGGTCTCGATGTAAAACACTTCCCGCCCCGCGAGCCGCAGGACCCGCTTGACCGGCGTCGTCACGTATTCGTGCATCCCGTCGGAAAACTCGATCACGACGACGGAGCCTTTCCGCGGAGCACGTACCAGTCGACCGACGACGGCGCGGGAGCCACGGCCGAGCTTGCGGAGCACAACTTGCACAGCAGTCATCCTAGCATGCACTCGCGAGACGGGCACAAGCTGCACAAGAGCGACGCCTGATTTCCACGCGTCCGTCCAGCGCGCGCGGCGAAAGCTCCGGAAACGACGCGACGCATGCTCCTCGTTCGGAGGGTTTTCATCGAGCGACCGAGCTCCCACAAACCTCCGAAATTCCCCGAGATCCGAGCCATTCCGGACCACGCCGCGCGCCGGGCCGGGGTCGGCGCGACGTGATGCCTGCCGTTTCCCCTTGCCTCTTTCCGCCGTCCGGGGTCTGTCTCCGCCCGTGCGCGGGGTACCTGCTCGTCCGACAGGGTCCGTCGAGGTCATCACGGGCTCGATGTTCAGTGGAAAAACCGAGGAGCTCATCCGGCGCATCAAGCGCGCGATCCTCGCTCGCCAGCGCGTCCAGGCGTTCAAGCCGCGCATCGACGATCGATACGACGCACATCGCATCGTCAGCCATGAGGCCGTGAGCGTCGAGGCCGTGGCCGTCGGCACGAGCACGAGTATCGAGGAGCGCGTGCTCGACGAGACCGACGTCGTCGCCATCGACGAGGCGCAGTTCTTCGATCGAGGCATCGTCGAGGTCTGCGACAAACTCGCCAATCGAGGCCTGCGCGTCATCGCGGCCGGCCTCGACCAGGACTACCTCGGCCGCCCCTTCCCGCCGATGCCCGAGCTCATGGCCATCGCGGAGGAGGTCACGAAGGTGCACGCCGTCTGCGCCGTCTGCGGCGGCCCTGCGAGCCGCTCGCAGCGGCTCATCCCCAAGGCCACCACGGTGCTCGTCGGCGGCGCCGAGAGCTACGAGGCGCGCTGCCGCGGCTGCTTCGAGCCCCGCGACGTGCCCCGCACCGAGTTTTAGTCCCGCCGCGCCACGGACCCCGAATCGAACGGGCTCCGCACGCCCGGCGCGTCCTTGTCCGCGAAGTACACGCGCAGCATGTCGGAGGCCACGTGCGTCGCCTTCACGCGCCACTTCGCGCCGTTCGCCACGAGCACCGACAGCGCGACCTCGGGTTTGTCGCTGGGCGCGAAGCCGACCCACCACGTGTAGAACGGGCCCTCGGGCGTCGGCTTCGTCAGCGTGCCCGTCTTGCCCGCGATGCGAATGTCCGGCAGGTAGGACCGGCCCGCGCGATCGTGGAACGACTTGTAGCTCGTCCCCGAATCCACGGTCTCTTCCATCATCGACGTGATCGCTCGGGCCGTCTGCTCGCTCATCACGCGCTTGATCGGCATGCGGGCGGTCGGACCCTTGTAGATCTCGCCGTCCTCGTCCTTCACGCTCGACACGATCGACAGGCGCACCATTTCGCCGCCGTTCGCGATCGTCGTCGCCAGGTTCACGCCCTGGAACGGCGAGAGCGTCGTGTTCCAGAAGCCCGCGGCCGTGCGGGCGAAGCCGAGCTCGTCCTCGGGCAGCGAAATCGTGCTCTGCGCGAGCTTCACGTCGAACGGGATGTCCTGCCCCCAGCCGAGCTTCTGCGCCGTCCCTTCGAGCTCGCCGCGATCGAGGTGCTTGGCCGCGAGCCGCGCGAACACGGTGTTCAAGCTGCGGCCCATGGCCTGCGCGAGCGTGGCGCACCACTTGTCGCGCTTCTTGTTGTCGATCATGTCCTTCGCGGTGATCGCGTGCTCGCCGCCCGAGTAACACTGCTTCGTGTTGGGCCCGAGCCCGGCGTGCTCCACGAGCGCCGTCGCCGTCACGATCTTGAACACGCTCGCCGAAGGCGCTGTCGCCTCCGCCGCGACGTCGTGCATCGCGCCCTGATCCACGTAGCTCGCCCACGCGAGCACCCGACCCGTCTTGATGTCGGTCATCACGACGGCGCCCTCGGGCACGTGCCCGCCGCGGAGCAACGCCACCGCCGCGCGCTGGTACTTCGGCACCACCGAAAGCTCGGCCTTGCGATTGCCGTGGGCCGGCGCGATCGCGACATTTCCGCGATCGTCGATCCGGGTCAGGTCGATGTCGGTCAGGGGGGGTGGCGTCACCTCCCGCGTGACGACGGGCCCTCCGTTCGTTTCGATTTTGCTTTTCGCGAGGAGGCCGGCGAGCTCCACGTCGTGCTTGCGCAACATGGGGAGCGTGACGGCCACGAGCCCCACGGCGGCACCGATGGCGATCCACTGACGCATTGGCTCCTCGGGCCTTAACGCGGGGCGTGGGGCTGGGCCAAAAATGTTGTGCGACGACGACGACTCAGAAGTTCACGGCCGCGCGCGCGCCGATCTCGTGCATCCACGTGGCGCTTTTCGCGGGATTCTCCGTGTCCCCGAGCAAATTTCCCGGCACGAGCGCGAGGTTCTCCCCCGCCCCGCTCCCCGGCGTGTGGTAGGCGAGCCAGTTCACCGTCACCCGGACGAACCGCGTGTGCCAGTAGGTCGCGCCGAGCCCGACCTGGAAGACCGAGATCTTCGACGTCCGGCCCGGCGCGCCCGGCGTCGCCGTATCGTAGTCGCCTCCACGCGCGGCGCCGTCGTATCGCGCTTGCACGCCCGCCGCGATCGCCATCACCTCGAGCCCGCGCCGATCGTCGCTCCGCTTTTGGGCCGCCGGATCCGATAGATCGAGCCTGGGTGGCCGGGAAAAACCCGGCTCGCCGTTCACGAACGCATCCCCGACGGGCCACGCCGAGGCGTGCACGTACCAGCCCACGCCCTCGACATTCCCGATCCGCTCGGTGTGCTCGAACGCGAGTCCATCGATCGCCTCGCGTGTCCCGTTGTCGACCCAGTACGCCTCGGCGCGCAGCTCGTACCGATCGATCGGCACGCGCAGCTCGCCGCCGATGCGGTTTTGCGCGCCCGATGGCAAGACGCGCACGAGCCTGCCGCGTGTGTCGCGGTACCGCGGATCCCACAATGCAAACCCCTGCGCCGTGGTGATCGCGGGATAGTCGTACGCGACGAACGCCGGATCACGCGCGCCGCGCTGCATGCTCACGCCGATGTGCGCCCGGGGCATGATGCTCGACAACCCCGAAGGCGGGGCCTTCGTCGTCGGCGTGCCCCGCGAGAACGGGCGCACCACGAAGCGGCCGATGAAATCGGGGTAACCGTCGACCTGCGGTCGATTCGGTCCGTCGCCGACGAAGACGCCGAGCTCGTAGCTCAGGGTTTGCGCTTCGTTGAGGTCGCCCCAGATCGTCATGCCGATTTCCTTGCCGTTCGGCTGGACGAACGCTCGAATCGGCAGAACGCGCTCCATCCACGGGTGCTGATCGTTGCCCGTGCGGTTCTCCAGGGAAAACGGCGCCTGGTGTTGCCCGAGCATCACGTGAAACTGACGCAGGAGCGTGTAGTCGATGTACACGTTCGCGAGCTGCGCCGTCGCCCCCACGGACTGGGGCGGCGCGAAGCGCGTCCACGCCTGCAAGGGCGCTTGCCCGGGCGGCTGCGTCGGCGGCTGCGCCTCGCCCATCGGGTTCGTTATGGGCTGCCCGCCGAAATCCACGCCGACCAGGGCAAACCATCGGCGGAAGAGATCGGCCGCGAGCTCGATACGCGCCCGGCGAGCAAAAAAACGGGGCGCGAGCAGCGCGCCGCCATCCTCGGCCGGAAGCGCGCTCGCGCCGCCGCCGAGGAAGGAATGGAAATCGAGGTGCAGACGGCCCCGGACATACATGCGTATGTCGTCCGAGGGATCACGTAGAAAAATTCCCCCTTGAAAACCGGCCAGAGCCATCCGCGGCTCCGTGCGCGAAGGCACGTCGACCTCGATCGGAAACGGCTGCACGGGCGCGGGCGGCGGCGTGACTGCGGGCGGCGTTTTGCCGGCGGGCGGCGGCGGCGGCGGGCCGGCAGGCGTGGGCGGCGGAATCACCACCTTCCGCAGCTCGAAGGGCTGCGGCACGGTCCCCATGGCCTTCGGCGCAGGCGGTTTCGCCTGGGTTTTTCCTTCCCCTGTGGCCGCAGGTTTGGGACCAGGCGGCGCCGGCCTTACTTGCGCGAGCGCGGCCGGGACAGAAAAAACACACGCGAGCGCGCCGGAGAGCACCGCCTTGGCTATGCTCCCGCGGAGGCCTCCTTCGAGGCGCTTCGTGTTCCCGCTTTTCGTATGCAGCATTCGCGAATGTTTCCGGCTTCGCGCCCGACGGGCGGGCACGACGCTCGCATGCGACGCGCGGAGGGTCAAGCCACGCGCGGCCGGGGCAACACGAGCAAGCGACAGAACGAACCATGACCAGCAGCACGCCCATTCGGATCACGGCAGACGTCGAGGTGCTCGACAACGCGACGCTCGTCTCGCTCGCCGGTCCGGCGAGTGAACACCTGAAGTCCGTGGCGAGGACGCTCGGCATCGACGCGAGCCTGCGGGGCAACATCATTCGCCTCGCCGGCGACGCCGACGCGGTCGCGCTCGCCGAGCGATTCCTCGCCGAGGCGGCCCAGCTCCTGCGCAGCGGCGCCGTGCTCGACGCGCAGGATTACGTGCGCGCCGTCCAGGCCCTCCGCGAAGACCCCGCGCTCACGCTGCGCGAGCTCTTCGAAGACGTCGTGCTCGTGACCGCGCGGCGCAGGCCCGTCACCGCCAAGACGATCGCGCAAAAGCGATACATCCAGGCGATCCGCACGCACGACATGACGTTCGGCATCGGGCCGGCGGGCACGGGCAAGACCTACCTCGCCATGGCCATGGCCGTGCACGCGCTGCTCGAGCGGCGCGTGAAACGCATCATCCTCACGCGCCCGGCGGTCGAAGCGGGCGAGCGGCTCGGCTTTCTGCCGGGCGACCTCGCCGAGAAAGTGAATCCGTACCTCCGTCCGCTCTATGATGCTTTGCACGACATGATGGATGCCGACAAAGCCTCGGGCCTGGTCTCGCGCGGACAGATCGAGGTCGCGCCGCTCGCGTTCATGCGTGGCCGCACGCTGAACGATTCCTTCGTCATCCTCGACGAAGCGCAGAACGCGACGAGTGATCAGATGCGCATGTTCCTGACACGCCTCGGCTACTCGTCGCGCGCGGTCGTCACGGGCGACGTGACGCAGGTCGATCTGCCGCACGGCGCGCGAAGCGGCCTCGCAGAAGCGCGCGAGTTGCTCACGGGGATCGAGGGCATCGCGATTTGTCACTTCACCGAGGTCGATGTCGTCCGCCATCCGCTCGTGCAACGCATCATCGTCGCGTACGAGAAGCGTGATCAGGAAGTCGCGGCGAGGCGCGCGGAAAAAGAGCGGGACCGGGATCGAGATCGCCGCGACGGCCCCGCCGCGGCGCAATCGACCCCGACGAACCTCGACCCCGCGAACGAACCGCGCGAAAAAGGGACCGCCTCGTGAGCCTTTTCATCGACGGGGCGAGTGACGCCGCCCGAAGCTCGGCGCGATACGGCAGGGACGCCCTCACCACGATGAACATCATCGAGGCGCGCCTCACGTCGGACGCGCGTCTGTCCGATCGCACCGTCGTCCGGCCGCACCCTTTGCTCGTCACGGTGCGGAGTGACCGGCTCTTCGCGGTGCTCGCGCCGGGCTCGCTCTGGGACCGCGGCCGCGAAGTGCTGCGCCCCTTCGCGCACAAGCTCGCTTCGGGTGAGGCCATGCTCGTCCTCGTCGGTAGCCCCGCCATCGGCGATGTCGCGGGAGCCTTGAACCGCGGCCTCGGCGCGCTCGTGAGCCCCGATCCGAGCGCCGACGAGCTCTACGTCGCGATCCACAACGTTTGCGAGCTTCTCGAGTCGAAGGCCCGCGCCGAGGCGCGCGGCAAATGGCTGAACCGCTATCGTTACGAGCTCGGCGAGCTCATCGAGATTGCCAAGGCCATCACCACCGAGCGCGAGCTCGACAAGCTGCTCTCGCTCATCCTGGAGAAGAGCCGCTTCATCACGGGCGCGGATGCCGGCAGCATCTACGTCGTCGAAGGCGACGATCCCGATCCGCTCCGCCGCACCCTGCGCTTCAAGCTCTCGCAAAACGACTCGGTGCCCTTCGACGCGCGCGAGTTCACCCTGCCCGTGAGCCCCCGATCGATGTCGGGCTACGTCGCTCTCCACAAGCGGCCGCTCAACATCGCCGACGTCTACGACCTGCCCGCGGTATCGCCGTACGGCTTCGATCGATCGTTCGACGCGAAGATCGGCTATCGCACGAAGTCGATGCTGTGCATGCCGCTGCTCTCGCGCAAAGGCGAGGTCATCGGCGTCATCCAGCTGCTCAACAAGAAACGCGCGGGCGATCGGAAACTCCTCTCGGACGAGGACGTCGACGACCAGGTCGTCCCCTTCGACGCGCGCAGCGAAGAGCTCGTCGGCACGCTCGGATCGCAGGCCGGCATCGCGCTGGAGAACGCGGTTCTTTATACCGAGATCCACCACATGCTCGAAGGCTTCGTGCGCGCCAGCGTCGAGGCCATCGAGCAGCGCGATCCCACGACGAGTGGTCACTCGCGCCGGGTCGCGCTGCTGACGGTGGGCCTCGCGCGCGCGCTCGAGCGCGACAAGGCCGGGCCGTATCGCGGCGTCACGTGGACGAAGGACGATCTGCGCGAGCTCGAGTACGCGTCGCTGCTCCACGATTTCGGCAAGATCGGCGTACGCGAGCAGGTCCTCGTGAAGGCGAAGAAGCTCTATCCGCACGAGCTCGCGATCATCCGTCATCGTATCGAGATCGCGTCGCGCTCGTACGAGGTGGAGATCCTCGAACGCAAGCTTCGGCTCGTGCAACGAGGCGCGCGCGCCGACGAGCTCGCCGCGCTCGATCAGGAATTATCGGCGCGCAAGGCCGAGCTCGAAGCCGCGTATGCCGCCATCGTCGCGGCGAACGAGCCCTCGGTCCTCAAAGGCGGCGATTTCGCGCGCATCGAGGCCATCGCGCGCGAGACGTTCACCGACTTCTCGGGTGACGTCGTGCCGCTCCTCCGCTCCGAGGAGGTCGCGTGTTTGTCGGTGGCGCGTGGATCGCTCACGCCCGCGGAGATCGAAGAAATCCGCAACCACGTGGTCCACACCTACCAGTTCCTTTCACAGATCCCCTGGGGCAAACAGTTCCGCCGCGTCGCCGTCATCGCGGGCTCGCATCACGAACGCTTGAACGGCACGGGGTATCCGCATCGCCTGCGCGCCGAGGAAATCCCGCTGCAATCCAAGATGATGAGCGTCAGCGACATCTTCGACGCGCTCACCGCGAGCGACAGGCCCTACAAGAAGGCCGTACCCGTCGACCGCGCGCTCGACATCCTCGGCCTCGAAGTCAAAGACCAGCACGTCGACGCCGACCTCGTGCGCGTCTTCATCGAAGCGAAGGTGTGGACCGTGCTCGAACAGCCCGGCGCGCCGCACTCGGCCCTCGCGGCGTCTTCGCGATGAAATCGCGCCGCTAGTCCTTCTTCTTCAGCTCGATTTCGGCCTCGCGCACGACCGACGCGTCCCCGCTCGCCACGCGGATGCGTCCGACGATCTTGTCGTCTTTGCGCTTGCCCTGGACGATGCCGAACATCGCATCTTTGGAAACCGCGTCTTCCGGGAAGAACGTGGCGCGCACCTCGTCCCCCTCGACTTTGCCGCTGAGCGCCGCGGCGCCGAGCGCGCCCGAGGTTTTTCCTTTCAGCTCGCCGTCCGGGCCGATGGTGAGCGTGAGCGTCCCCGGGCCCACCGCCACCTTGCCGTCGTCCTTCGTGCGGACTTTGTCCTTCACTTTGGGCGGCATCTCGACCTCGCCCTTCTTTGCGTCGTAGCGGCCTTCCCACGTCCCCACGAGCCCCGGCGGCTCGGCGGGCAGAGCCGCGGAAGCGCTCGGGCTCGGCGCCGCGGCGCTCGGCGCGACCTCGGCGGTTTTTCCGGACGGAACGGTTGTCGCGGGGGCGACGGAGGGAGCGGGCGGCGCGCCTCCCTCGCTGCCGCTCTTTTCACAAGCGACGAGGGAAAGGATGGCGATCAGGGAGAGGGCCTTGGAAACGCGGTGTCGCATCGGGGATTCGGCGCCCGCACAGGGGCGCGGGCGTCGAGGTGCTTCGCGCGTCTCCTGCCGCGCGTCAATCTTCGCGGCGCGACGAGAGGATGCGCAAGAGCGCGAGGGAGATGTTCCGAAGGACCCTTCGAAGCGAAACGAGTCATCCACCGCGACGTCGCAATGTTTCGCCCCGATGGTTGCTCCGCGAGGCCGAGCGCGCGACCGTCCGGCCATTTCCAGCGAGGGGATCGACGTCGCGGGTCGATCCGCGTACGTTGCGGACATGGATTTCTTGAAGTCGAACGGGACCAGGTTGGCATTTCTCTTCTTCGTCGGCGCGGCCACAAGCGCGCTGTCGGTCGTCGGCTGCGGCGACGATGGAAAGGGCGGCAGCGGCGGCACCGGCGGCACCGGCGGTGACGGGGGCGTGGGCGGGACTGGCGGAATGGGCGGCGCAGGCGGCGCAGGCGGCGCGGGCGGCGCCGGTGGCGCGGGCGGCAGTGGCGGCGGCATGCAGGTATGCGCGCCCGGCACGTCCGAAGCCTTGCCCAAGCTCGCGCTCACCGAGCTCGTGACGGGCCTCGACCGCCCCACCTTCGTGACGGGCGCGCCGGGCGATACGAACCGCCTCTTCTTGCTGGAGAAGCCGGGCCGCATCCGCATCGTGAACGGCGGCAATCTCGTGCAGGAGCCCTTCCTCGACATCAGCGCGATCGTCGAGGCGGCGGCCAATGAGCGCGGCTTGCTCGGCCTCGCGTTCCACCCGAACTACGCCGAGAATGGCCGATTCTTCGTCTACTACACGCAGAAGCCGAACCCGAACGGCGCGATCGCCATCGCCGAGTACGCTCGCGGCGCCTCGCCCGACACGGCGGTCCAGGGTTCGGGCAAGGTGATTCTCACCATCCCGCATCCGGGCCACACCAACCACAACGGCGGCATGCTCGCGTTCGGGCCCGATGGTTACCTCTACGTGGGCACGGGCGACGGCGGCGGCGGCGGCGATCCGGATCAGAACGGGCAGGACATCAACGCCAAGCTCGGCAAGATTCTCCGCATCGACGTCGATAAGTACCCGACGCCTCCGCCGGGAAACCTCCAGAACGGCGACAAGGACATCTGGGACTGGGGCCTGCGCAACCCCTGGCGCTTCAGCTTCGATCGATGCAACGGCGATCTCTACATCGCCGACGTCGGCCAGAACGTGGTCGAAGAAATCAACGTCGAGCCGGCCGGGGAAGGCAACAAGAACTATGGCTGGAACACCATGGAAGGAACGCTCTGCTTCCAGCCGGCAAACGGCTGCGACACGGCGGGCCTCACCTTGCCGGTCACGGAGTACGAGCATGCAAGCGGCTTGAACGACTGCTCGGTGACGGGCGGATACGTCTACCGCGGGTCGAAGATCCCGGGGCTCGTCGGGACGTACCTCTACGCCGACTATTGCTCGAAGCGCTTCTACACGCTCGCGTGGTCGAAGGGCAACATCATCAAGGAGGGAGAGATCACGGCCGATCTCGAAAGCACGTCGCTGAGCGCGGGCATCACTTCGTTCGGCGAGGACACCGCGGGCGAGCTCTACGTGATCGTGGACAACAGCCAGGGCGGGACACCCGGCAAGCTGTACCGCATCGACCCGGAGTGACATCGACGCGCCCTCCCTCGGGGGGCGCTCCGGCGTCGAAACGCACGCCTCTTCATCTCTCTACATCTCGTCTTCAACTCCTCTTCATCTCGATCGACGCACCATCGTGACTTCGGCGGAGCCGGGCTCCTCGAAAAGACGACAACGCGCGCCCGCGCGCCAGGCTTGCTTCGTGAGGGCCGTCGCTGCACGGCCGGAAGGCTGCCGCGGCGCGCCTCCTCTCCTTATATTATACGAGCGCGACAACGCGCAGCGCCGGAGGGCCGAAGTCCCGGGCGCCTGCTCCTCGTCGGTTTCGTGGCGCATCCTCCCCGAGGCTTTGCAACGTACCTCGCGGGTCATGGGGTCCTCCGGCGCCGCTATCGCCGCGCGGGCCTCGGCGGGCGCGCGCGAGCCGGACACAAATCGTCGCGGACGCGTCGCGCGGCATGCCTCGTCGAACTGGCAAGCGGCTCGAGCTCGCCCCAGTGGCTATCCCGGTGTCACCGCCGGGCGTGGCCTGCGCAGAGAAGGAGCAGCAATGAAGCGACGTCGGGCCGGTCTTTAGGGAGAGACCCTCCCCCCAATCCGGGAGGACATGGCTGCGTGCACGGCAAAGCCCGGGTCGCAAAGCCTGGATCGACTGGCCGACCGCGCGCGCGCCAAACGAGAGCGCCTGACTGGACAATGCAAGCATCGCGCGACCTCGCGAGGGATTTCGAGCGGTCGGTCGGTCCGGTAAACGTCCGGCGCTACCGGGCGGCGGAGGCAAAACCTGGGAGGCGCGCGCGAGCCGAACCAAAAAATGAACGAAAAGACCGTCCTGCCACTTTATTCGCTTGACCCGCCCGCCTCCAAAGGCATAGTCGTAACCATCCGCCGAGCGGGATTCGGCGAGGGAGAAGACATGGCAACCGACGCTTTCGAGCAGCAGATTGTGGACATGGTGCGGAAGATGCCCGACTCGGCGATTCTCGCACTGGTGAAGGATAAACTCGGCCAGACCGTCACCGCCGCTCCGGCGGCGGCTCCGCTCGTGGCTGCGGCTGCGACCCGGGGTCGCGGTCGTCCGGCCCGCGTGCCGCAGGCGCTCGTGGCTGCGCCGGAAGCCCCGGCTCCCGCAAAGCGTGGTCGCGCGGCGGCGCCTGCTGCACCTGCGAAGCGCAAGCCCGGCCGTCCGAAGAAGACGGCGGCCCTCTCCGCGGAGCGGCAAGAGGTCCTCAATTCGGTGGAGCGCATCGTGAAGGCGTCGAACGGCGTGAGCGCGAGCGACGTGGCCCGTCAGGCCGGCATTCCGCAGACGCGCGCGGCGGCTGCGCTCAAGGAGCTGAAGCTCGCGAAGCGCATCTTCCAGGGTGGTGACCGTCGTTTCGCCCGCTATGCGGCCGACCTCAAGACGGCGGAGCAGGCGAGCCTGAACGCGCGCAAGACGGCGAGCGGCCCCTCGACGGCCGGCGCCCCCGCGAAGAAGGCGGCCCCCGCGGCGAAGGTCACGCGCAAGCGCGCGGCGGCCCCCGCGGCGCAGCCTGCGGCGAAGTGAGTTGCGGGCTGTTGGGGAACGGAGCGCGCGCTCGACGTAGACCATAGGTCCAGGGCGCGTAGCCGTTTATCAACAGCCTGCCAGCGAGTTACGACTCGCAAACCTGGCGGCCCGACGCGGAGGCGGTGGAGATGACTCCCCGCCCTCGATTCGGGCCGCGCGGTCGTTTCGAAGGACGATCGATCGTCCGGACGAAGTCAAAACGACGTCGCCGACATGACGCGTCCTCCAGCTCTG
Source organism: Polyangium sp. 15x6 (assembly GCF_029960785.1). Taxonomy (GTDB): domain Bacteria; phylum Myxococcota_A; class Polyangia; order Polyangiales; family Polyangiaceae; genus Polyangium. Next base: position 6,687 of record NZ_JASBQE010000041.1, on the reverse strand, counting down.
CTCGACCGGAGCGGCTGCCCACGATCGATCGTTATGGCCCGACCCGCAGCCGCGCCCGAATGACGCGTGAGCGTCCCGGGTCGTCGCGACGTCCAAAACGTTTTTCGCGCTGGATCGCGCCGCCGGTTCGATTGGTCGTCGGCGGCCAAACCCAGCGGGGCGGGCAAGCGTGTGTCGCGGCGAAACGCGCGCACGGTATGTCCGGGCGGACCGAGCATCCTTCCACCGCCGCTCGCTCGGACGAACCCAGCCGGCAAGGCCGTGGGATGCGCTCTCACGCCACGCTGCGCAAACACGCGCTCGTCGTTATGCGCGTCGCCAAAACGGCGCAGGCGTCACGCTTTCGACGCCTTTTTGCAGTCCTATAACGGTCTTACCTTTCAATTTTGAACGATGTGCCCCTGCGCGCGTTTCATCTTCTCACGCTCGCCCAAGGAGGGCGCGGGCATGGAGGCGAGGCAATCGTTTTACGGCGGGTTCCAGGTGGCGCCGTCGTCGTCGGATACGAGCACGTAGAAGCCGCGCCTCGAAGTACCCGTGACATCGGCGGACACGATGAGCAGCGTGCGCTTGCCAAACGAAACGAGCGCACCGAAGTCGACACGCCCGCGCGCGCCGGTCCCTTCGCCGATGATGCGCGCGCGCTCGTAAAACTTCCCGCCGTCCGTCGACTGCGCGTAGTAGAGCCCCCAGCGCTCACCGGCCTGCGCGCTCATCACGGCGGCCGCGCCCGTGGACGTCGGCACCGCGACGATCTCGCGCTCGTGTTTCTCGATCCAGGGCTTGAATACGGGGCGCGACGGCGTCGTGCACTTGCCTTCCAGATCACACAGCAAGAGCGTTATGCTCTGCTTGTCGGCATCCGGCGCCTCGACGACGAACTTCGTGTCGTTGCAGCCGATAGCCGCGCCGGAAAGCGCCTCGGCCGGACGCGGGACCAGCGTGAGCTTGTCGGGCGTCACCACGAGGTAGAAGTTCTTGTTCGGATTCTGCTTCGTCGGCGGTTGCGTGATCGCCTGGTACGAGATCGAACCGACGTCACACGCCGAGGGCGCAGATAGCTCGGCGACGAGCGTGGGCGTCGGCTTCAGGAGCTTCAAGTCGATGTACTCGGACTCCGCAGGCGCCGCGACGGTCTGCCCGGGCGCGGGCCACTTGCGCGACACGACCTCGCGCCCCTTCACCGAAAAGAGCCGCGGCGGCCGGCCGACGGGCCCCGTGGCGAACGTCTCGAGCTTCGGCAACGCGACCTCGGCCGGCGCATCGGTCCCGGGCGGCGTCACATACCGCGCGACATACTTTTTCGGTGTGGGCTCGACGACGAGCGACGCCGTCTCCTTGTCGAGCAGCGCGAGGCGCGGCTTCGGGATCGGCAGCTTCGGGTCGGGCTTTCGGGCGAGCGGCGGCTGATCGACCATCGTCGCCGTGCCGAACGAGGGCGCGTCGAGGCCCGCGAAGAAGAACTGGAACGGCGGCGGCGGGGGCGCCTTCTTCCCGACCGCCGGGGGCGCCTCCGCGGTCGTCTCTTTCGGGCCGAGGGCGAGCGCGAACATGCCCTCAGCGCCGAACGTGTAGCTCGACCAGGTATCGCGGTCGGTGCGGAAGGCCTTCCACGTCTTGCCCGCGTCCACGGTCATGAGCGCGATCGCCACGCTGCCGGGGACGCCGCCGGCCAGGATGGCCCGCTTGTCGTCGAGCACGTAGACGTGATCGAACTTCATCGATGGCGGCGCGAGGCTCGCGTCGAGGCCCTTGGCGGTGCCGAGGCCGGTGGAGAGCTGATCGAGCGAGGCGGCCCCGCGCGGAGGCGGGGGCGGCGCGATCGGGGCGTCTTCCTTTTTCTTCGAGCAGCTCGGAAGGAGAGACAGCGCGAGCGTGAGCGCGTAGGCCGTCGGGGACCAGGGGCCCATCGTCGTTCGGAACATCTCACTCGACTCGATCGGGATCCATGCAGCAGCGGAAGCCCGTGGAGTAATCGTGGTAGCGGAAGTCGTGCGCGGTGGTCTGGTAGGAGCAGCCCTCGCCGTTCAACGACGTGTCCATGTAGAAGCCGCCGCGGAACGTGCCGTCGCGATCCTCGATCCACTCGTGCAGGTTGCCGACCATGTCGAAGACGCCGTACTCGTTCGTACACTCGGCGCGCATGCCGGTCTCGAAGAGCGAGTCCGGGAGCTGGTTGATGAGCGGCTGATTCATGCCGTCCGTCCAGCGGCGCTCCTCGGGGATGCCGAGGCGCAAGGCGACCTCGACGACGGGGTGCGCGCTGCGGATGTCGTCGTTGCAGACGCGGCGCTTTCGCTCGTCGCCGTAGGGGAAGCGGGTGCGCTTCGGGCCGCGGCAAGCGCGCTCCCACTCGTCGGCGGCGCAGAGGCGCTTTCCCGAGGCCTGGCAGGCGCGCTGCGCTTGCTCCCCGCTGATGTAGCCCTGCGGGATCACGCCGGGCCGCGAGACGGCGCGCACGGAGGCTTCGTGTCCGTCGACGGGGTAGAACGGCGAAAAGCCGCGCACCTCACCGCTCGTGAGACGCTCGACGAGCGAGGCCTCCCAGCGATCGACGCAGACGCGGTTGTCGACGAGCGCCATCTCCGCCGGGCAACGCGAGGTGTTCGCGAGGATCTCGCTGTCCACGTCCTCGGACATGGAGCGCCACGCAGCCGCGGCGAGGCGCGTCTCGACCGTGACGACGCGCGCCTCGGTGGCCCGCACCGCGATGGGCCGCTCCGCAGGCGCGATCGGCTCTTGCCGAAGGGCCGACGCGACGCGGGTGTTCGCGCTCGCCTCCTTCACGGCGTGGAGCTGCGAGAGGCTGCCCGGGGCAGCACAGCCGACGGCCCCCGATGCCAGGACGGTGGCCACGGCGAGGCTGGAAACGTGCCGTGCAACACGACGCGTGTGGAGGCTGGATCGCAGGGGTTGCCCAGGAGGGCTGGGCGCTCGCCAGTCTGCGTCGTCCGCCTTCGTCGCCACGAGCGTCGAAGATGCCTGCGGACGCGCCGAGACGCAATGGAGAAAATCCGAACGCCCGCCGGCGGGGTCGTCTTCCCACGCTTTCAAAGCTTGACAGCGGGATGGAAGCTTTTCGGAAAGTCTATGCTTGGAGGTCCAACCTTTGGACCACGGACGGGTTTGTCCGCGAGGGGGCGCTCCCGGAGGAGGCGCCCTCGCGGCCCGGGATCAGCGGATCACTCGTGGATGCCGGTGCCGAGATCGGCCGCGTTCCACCGGAAGTTGTCGAGCAGGACGAGCGAGTCGAGGATGGTGTCGGTCACGTCGAAGATCATGAGCTCGAGCGTGATCTTCTCGCCGGGGACGACGGAGGCGGTGTTGAAGAGCCAGTCCGTGCCGCCACCGACGTTGTCGAGCTGCATGCCCGTTCCCGCGAGCTCACCCGCACCCGAGGGGCACGTGTTGCAGCCCTTGGCGACGCAGACCTGGAACAAGCCGTTGTTGACGCTGACGGGATTACCCCCTCCGTCCTTCGCGATGTTCTTGTCGGTCGGCAGGCCCATGGCGCCCGACTGGAGCAACGCGAGGAAGAAGTCGTTGTACGACGAGCACTGCCAGCTCTTGTACTCCGAGGAGAAGAACCGGAACTGGTACTCGAACGACTTCGCGTTCGTGGGCACGCGGATGTCGAGCCGCACGTTGATCGAGTCGTTCGCGCCCGTGCCCGAGTTGCAACTGCCGCTGCAGCCCTGCGACGAAGGCAGCTTGCCGCCGTTCGCGAGCAGGTACGTGGCAGGCGGGTTGCCGTTGATGCTGTGGCTCGTGCTCGTGCCGGTGTACCCGACGTCGTCCTGGTCACGCATGACACCACTGGAGATGCCGGCCATCGTGAGGCCCTTCTGCGGCTTCACGACCGAGCCGTACCCCGTCATGATCGCGGTCGACTTGTCCTGCAGGACCGTCAACTGGGCCGCGGTCGGCGTCGAGCCGTCGGCGAGGACGAGCTTGGCGCCGAGCACGCCCCACTTCTTGAACTCCCCCGCCGGCGGGTTCTCCGGCACGAACTGGCAGAGCTCCATGGCCTTCGCCACGTCCTCGGCCGTGACCGCGGCGAACTTCGCCGACGAGCTGCAGGGCGGCGCCTCGACGTTGTCGGGCGTCGCCGCGTCGCAGTCGTTGTCCACGCCGTCGTTGGGGAACTCGAAGGCGCCCGGGTTGACGGCCTTCGGGTTCGGGCAGCCGGGGCTCAGGAAGTCGCAGCAGTCGCCGCCGCCGCACGAGCTGTAGCCGTCGCCGTCGTAGTCACCGGAGGAGTCGTCCGCCGCGCCGTTGCAGTCGTCGTCGATGGCGTTCGCGCAGATCTCGTACTTCGGGAGGACCTGGCCGAGGCAATCACCCCAGCCCGAGCCGTCTTCCTTGCACGTCTGCGTGCCGGACTTGCACGGCCCGACGCCGAGCGTGCCCGGCAAGCCCTGGTAGCAAGACTGCGTCTGGCCCGGCACGCAGGTGCACGGGCCGTCCTGCAGCGTGTTCCACTCGCAGCCGTCCGACGGGTCCTTGTTGCAGTCGGAGAAGCCGGCCTTGCAAGCGCCGAGCGAGCAGAGGCCGTTGTCGCAGACCGCCGTGCCGTTCGGCGGGCCGCCCATGAGCGGCGGGGTCTGCGTGTTGTCGATGACCCACGCATGCGAGCAGGAGTTGTTGCAGAAGCCGCAGTTGTTCTCGTCGTTCGAGAAGTCGTAGCAGCTCGAGGCGCAGCAGCTGAAGCCGGCCTGGCAAGGCTGGGTCGCCGAGCAGCCGGGGATGCAGGTCTTCGAGATGCAGATCGAGCCCGGGAAGCAGTCGGTGTCGACGATGCAACCTTCGCTGCACGCGTTCTTCATGGTGTCGCAGACCTGCGCGCCCATGCAGTCGGCCTTGTGCGTGCACCCGACCTTGCACTTGCCCTCGTCCTTGTTGCAGTACTGCCCGAGGCCGCAGTCATCGACGAGCGGATCGCCGCTCGGGATGCACTCGACGCACTTGCCCGTGTCGGCGTTGCAGATCGTACCGCCGGGATCGTTCGCGCAATCGCCGTCGGACACGCAGCTCGTGGGCCCGGCGCCCGCGCCGCCCTCGCCGGCCGTGCCGCCGGTGCCGCCCGCGCCGGCCATGCCCCCGGCTCCGGGTGCACCGCCCGTGCCGCCGCTCCCGCCGTCGCTCACGTTCGACGTGCCAGCCGAACCGCCCGCTCCGCCGCCGACATCGGCGGCGCAGCCGGCCGCAGCCGCGTATGCGACGAGCGCCGGGACGAGCAGGGTCGAAAGCGAAAAGCGCATGTCGTTCCGCCTCGTACGCTTCATCATTTCGAAATACCTCTTCGTAAAATCGCGAGCGGGCCGAGCCCGCACCATCCGAAGCCCGAGGCCGCGCGCCGCGCTCCCGAAGACCGCGGCGCGCAGCGGATCACTTGTGGACGCCGGCCGCCGCCGCCTTGATGTCCCACCGGAAGTAGTCGAGCAGCACCGTCGAATCGACGTTCGAGTCGCCCGCATCGGCGATGATGAACTCGATCTCCATGGTCTCGCCGGGCACGACGGGCGCATCGTTCACGAGCCACACCGTGCCGCCGCCGTCCTTGTAGTCGCCGCTCCAGCCGCCCATGCCCGTGCCCAAGAGCTCGAGCACGCCGGCCGGGCAGGCGCCCGGCGGCGCGATCGGCGAGGGGAAGCAGACCTCGTAGAACGCGTTGTTGACCGTGATCGTCTTGCCGGTCGAGTCCTTGGCGATGTTGCGATCCGCGGGGAGCGGAGCCTGCGGCGGGTTCGCCAACGGATCGGGCGTCCAGTTGCTCTTCAGGAGCGCGAGGAAGAAGTCGTTGAACTGGCCGCAGCTGTACTCGGGGTACTCCGAGGTGTAGCTCTTCAGCCGGTACGAGAACGACCGCGCGTTCGTCGGCACGCGGATGCGCATCTTGAAGTTGACCGAGTCGAACGCCTTCGTGCAGTTCTCGCCGACGCACGCCGGGCACTCCGGGGGCGAGGGGAGCTTGCCGCCGTTCGCCGCGAGGTAGGGGCCCGGGATCGGGCAAACCGTGTTCGCCTTGTAGTTGCCCTTCTGGATGTCGGGATCGGGCCCGTTTTGCGGGTGGATGAAGCCGAGGTCGCCCTCGTCGCGCGCCGTGCCCGTCGAGAGCGCGGCCATCGTCGCGCCCTTCTTCGGCGTGACGTTCGGGCCGTAGTTCGCGAGCACGCCGACCTGCACGTCCTTCGGCACGACCGCGTTCGTCCCGTCGGCGAGCTGGAGGTAGCTCGCGATCACGCCCCACTTCTTCTGCGGGAGCGGCGGGTTCTCCGTCGTGAACTGGCAGAGGTCCATCGCCTTCACGAGCTCGAGCGTGCTCGTCGGCGTGGCGAGCGGCGGATCGGTGCAATCGGCCGCGGGGACGTCGTCCTTCGTCGAGGGATCGCAGTCGTCGTCGATGCCGTTGCCGAGGTACTCGAACGCGCCGGGGTTCACGCTGCCCGGGATGTCGCACTTGACGTCGTTGTCGCAGCAGTCGCCGTCGCCAACGGTCCAGCCATCCTTGTCCTTGTCGACGGCCAGCGGATCGCCGCCCTCACCGCCGCCGCCGCCCGCGCCGCCCGTGCCGCCCGTGCCGCCGATGCCCCCGGCTCCACCCGCGCCGCCGGCCCCGCCTTCGCCGCCGATACCGCCGGCGCCGCCGACTCCACCCGTGCCGCCCGTGCCGCCCGTGCCGCCGAC
>NZ_JASBQE010000040.1 GCF_029960785.1 Polyangium sp. 15x6 | reverse complement strand
GACGCCGCGCCGCGCGCCGGCGTTCTCGACCAGGATGCGCATGAGCGCGTCGAGCAGGCGGTCGAGGACGATCTCGCCCGAGATGGCCTGGGAAGCCTTGAGCACCGAGCCGATGTCGAGCGCGGCGGCCCCCAGGCCCCTCGCGCCGCGGAGGATCTCGCACGGGACGAGGTCGGGGTAGGAGCGCTCGAGGCGCCGCATCGCCTCGGTCGCGCCCCAGCGGCCGTACGCCCTGTGCGCCTTGGTCAGGTAGGCGCCGGCGATGGTTTCCTTGCCGAGCGCGCGGAAGCAGAGGCCCGCGAGCTCATTGCCGAGCGCCTCGTCGTGGAGATAGCCGCCGCGCTGCGCGAGGGCGATCGCCTCGTCGTAGCGATCCCCGGCGGCGCGCGCGTCGCCGCGGGCGCGCTCGAGCTCGGCGAGGAGGAGGGCGCGGCGGTGCCCGAAGTTCTCCGGGCAGAGGTCCGCCCAGCGCGAGAGTTTTTCGGCAAAGACCTCGGCGCGGGCGAGGAAGAGCGCGCGCTCCTCGGGGGCGACGACGTCCGCCGCCTGCGTGAACGCGATGCCCGCGTAGCAATGGAACGCGGGGGTGCCGTGCCAGGCCTGCACGGCAGGGATCTCGATGTTCGGCAAGAGCGCGGCGCGCGCGGCTTCTTCGAACACGCCCTGGAAGACGCAGAGGACCACGATGTAGAAGTGGGCGAAGAAGAACGAGGCCTGGTTGTCGATGCGGCGGGACTCCTCGATCACCTCGTCGATGTCGACCCACTCGCCCTCGAGCGTGGCTGGGTGCGCGGTCTCGACCGAGAGCTTTTGCGCGACCTGTCCGACCGCGCCGACCATCCAGGTGATGGCGTTGAACTGGTCGAGCTTGCGCATCGGCGCGTAGCTCTTCGCCTCGGCGAGGAGGTCGGCGAGCGGGAGGCCGCGCAGGAGGCTGTTCGTGATGGTGTTGACCGTGTTGTAGAACGACCAGATGTACTGGCCGGTCTCGAGCCCGACGTGCATGCCGACGAGCAGCGGCTCCCTGCAGGCGGAATAGCCCTCCTTCCAGTGCTGGACGAAGGCGCCCCACATGTTGCACAGCATCGACTCGGATTTCTTGTCGGGGTGCTGCTCGGCGAGCGCCACGGCAGCGCGCCCGAACCGATAGCCGAGCTCGATGTCGCCCCGCGCGCAGAGGAACATCCCGAAGTTCACGCACCCGTAGATCGCATTCTTCGACAGCCCGTGGCGGAACGTGTTCTCGAGGATCTTCGCGACCGTGATGCCGAAGTTGCGCGTGGCCAGGAAGTAGCAGGGACCGAAGAGCTCCTGGAGCACGTCCTGCATGGCGTGGATCTCCGGGTCCGCGAGCGGCGGCAGGTCTGGCAGCACCGAGAGCGTCTTTTCCTGGACCAGATCCATGGTCGCCCTGATCTGGGCGTCGAGCGTGGCTTCATCGGGGAACGGGGGCAGGTCGATCCCGAACGGGCGCAGGGCCGCAAGCCCCTCCGCGAGCGCGGCGGGCAGGTCGTTCTTGAGCACCTGCACGTTCATCTTGAGCCGCAGCACCTCGGTGCGATCGAGCCGGCTCGCGGCGTGCTCCAGGCAATCGGAGAGGAGCGCGAGGGCGTCGTCATGCCGGCCGCAGAGCGAGAGCATGAGGCCGATCTTCATCGCGTACTCGAGGCGGAGCCGGTACTGCGACGTCCAGGCGTCCTCCGGAAGGCGCGGGAGGCTGAGCTCCAGATAACGCAGGGCGGCGCCGAAGGCGGCCGCGTCCTCGGCGCGGCAGGCGGCCTCGAGGCTCATGCGGGCGAGGCGCAGGCGCTCCGCGGGGTCCGACACCAGGTCGCCTGCGCTGTTCAGGTGGCCGACGACGTCGAAGAGGTTCTGGCTCTCCGAGAGGTCCAGCTTGCCCGCGAGCAGCCGGCCGATCCGGAGGTGGAAGGCGGGCCGGTCGGCCACCGGGATCATGGCGTAGGCGCCCTCCTGGACCTTGTCATGGGCGAAGCGGTAGCCGCCGCGCCCGGCGATCACGAGTCCCTCGCTCACGGCGGGATCGAGGCGGGCGTACGCGTCTTCCGGCGAGCACTCGTTCACCGCGGCGAGCACGTCGAGGTCGAACCGGTTGCCGATCGCCGCGGCGAGGTTGAGCGCCTTCTCCGTCGCCGGCGGCAGGCGCGCGATGGTGCGCACCATGAGGTCGACGACGTTGTCCGTGTACCCGAGCGCGTCGATCGCGGCGAGGTCCCAGCGCCAGCCTGATCCGGCTGCGTACGCGAGGACGCCGTGGTCGTGCAGCGACCGGACGAACTGCTTGACGAAGAACGGGTTGCCGCCGGTCTTCTTCAGCACCGCATCGGCGAGCGGCCCACAGTCGCTGCGCTTGAGGCTATCCGAGAGCATCTCGAGCAGGTGCGGGCGCGCGAGCGGGGCGAGGACGATGTCGCGCACGACGAGCCCGGCTTGCTCGAGCTCCTCGATCGCCAGGACGAACGGGTGCCCGGGCGATACCTCGTTGTCACGGTAAGCGCCGCAGAAAAAGAGCGCCTCGAGCGAGTCGTCGGCGAGGAGCGCGCGGAGCAGCCCGAGGCTCGCGGGGTCGATCCACTGCAGATCGTCGAGGAACAGGACGAGCGGGTGCGCGTGCCGCGCGAACACCGAGACGAAGAGCAAGAAGCACCGGTTCAGGCGGTTTTGCGCCTCGATCGGGCCGAGCGCCGGGACGGGCGGCTGCGGGCCAAGCACGTGCGAGAGCGAGGGGATGACGTCGCAGACGACCTGCGCGTTCGGCCCGAGCGCCTCGAGGATCGCGCTCCGAAAGCGGAGGATGCGCGCCTCGCTCTCGGTGAGGATCTGCCGCACGAGGCCGTCGAACGCCTGGATCACCGCGCTGTAGGGCGCGTCGCGGTTGTACTGGTCGTATTTGCCGCTCGTGAAATAGCCCTTCTGCCGCGCGAGTGGTTTCAAGATCTCGTGCACGAGCGAGGATTTGCCGATGCCCGAGTAGCCGGAGACGAGGACGATCTCACGGCTCCCCTCGAGCGCGCGCTCGAACGCGGCGGTGAGCGCCTCGATGTCATGCTCGCGGCCATAGAGCTTCTGGTGGATCCGGAAGAGGTCCTGACGATCGCGCTGGCCCGCGACGAAGGGCTCGATCGTCCCCGTGCCCCGCAGGGCCTCGCGGCAGCGCTCGAGGTCGGCGAGCAGGCCCTCGGCGCTCTGGTAACGCTCCTCGGCGTTCTTCGCGAGCAGCTTGAGCACGACGTCGGAGACGGCCTCGGGGATCGTCGGATCGACGCAGGACGGCGGCGCGGGCGCGAGGGCGAGGTGCGCGTGAATGAGCTCCATCGGGTCCAGGGCCTCGAAGGGGCGCTGACCCGTGAGCATCTGGTACAGGATGACGCCGAGCGCGTAGAGGTCGGTCCGGTAGTCGACGCCGCGGTTCATGCGCCCGGTCTGCTCGGGGGAGACGTAGGGCAGCACGTCGGCGATGACCGCCGGCGCGTAGAGCCGTTCGTGCGCGTGGGTGACCTCGGCGTCGACGCCGAAGCTATTGATCTTGACCGCGCCGCGCGCGCCGACGAGCACGTTCTGCGGGCGCAGATCGCGGTGGACGAGCCCGGCCGCGTGCACCACGGCGAGACCTTCGGCGAGCGCAGCCGCGAGATCGAGCGCTTCGCCGACCGGCATCCTGCGTGATGGGCGCGCGGCGAGGATCCGCGCGAGATCGCTGCCCGGGAAGTCCTCGAGGGCGACGATCAAGGAGCCGGCGAGCGCCTCGACGCCGCGCAGCGCGACGAGGCGGGGCGAGGCCAGGCGCGCGATGCGCTCGTACTGGTGCTTGAAGCGCGCGACCTCGGCGCCGGTCGCTCTTTCCGCGCGCAGGATTTTCAGCAAGACCGGGACGCCGTCGCCCTCGCGGCACGCGCGGTACAGGGTAAAATCGGCGGCTTCCTCGATCTTCTCGCGGAGCGCGTAGCCTCTCCCGACGATCATCGAAAACCTTGCTCGCTCGCCCCGTCAAGGCGACGCACTACGACCAGTTACGTTTATATCCCAAAGGGGGTGACTTGGCACCGGCGGAGTTTGGCCCACGCAGAGTTCGTGCGACTCTTCAAACCGCCGCGCCGGGGCGCTGCCCCGGGCCCCGCGGGGGCTGTTCGCCCCTCGACCCGAACCAGGGCAAGCCCTGGACCATTTGGGGAAGAACTGCGCGATGCGCAGTTCTTCCCACAGGCCGGTGGCAAGACAATGAGGGTGCATTGCACGCTGGCGGCGGGCACGTTGCCCGTTGAAGCGGTTTTGATGGGCAGGGTCGTCCTTGGTCTTGACCTGGCCTGTTCGATGAACTGCGCGGGAGCGCAGTTCATCGACCCCGGGTCCAGCGCTTGCGCTGGTCCGGGTCCAGGGGCGGATAGCCCCGGTGGGGCCTGGGGCAACGCCCCAGCGCAGCGGCTCCCAGATGAGACCAATGCTCAGTCCCGGGAGAGGGGCGAGGGAGGCGTGCGCCCCCTCGCCTTTCCCCGCGGTGACGGCGGAAAGGGTCGAGCTACGACAGGTCCACGAGATTGCGGATCGTCCCCTCCACGCGCATCGGGGGCTCGAAGTTGCGGTCTTGTCGTACGACACGCACCGCGATGTCGCGCGAAAGCCCCATGACGACGCTCCGCACCTTGGGGTTCATGACCGTCCCTGGCACGAGCGCAAGCCGATAGCGCTGCACGATCAGCGCCAGCAGGATGCGCAGCTCCAGCATCGAGAAGGCGGTGCCGACGCATAGCCGCGGGCCAGCGCCGAAGGGCATGTATTCGTACGGCGACGGCTTGAGGGTGCTCCAGCGCTCCGGCCGGAATCGCCGCGGCTCGGGGAACACGTCCGGCGCGTGGTGTGAGACGAGGGGGCTCAGCGCGACCGTGGTCCCCTCGGGCAGCGTGTGTCGCCCGAGCGCGACATCCCTGGAGGTTTTTCGCAGGAACAGCAGGGGAATCGCAGGGAGCAAGCGCATGCTCTCCTTCACGACCGCGTCGAGGAGCGGCAATTGGTTGAGCTGCTCGACCGTGGGCGCGTCGCCGTGCAAGACCGACGTGAGCTCGTCGAGCAGGTCGGCATGGACGCGCGGGTGCTGCGCCAGCAAGAAAAGCGTCCACGCCAGCGTATTCGCGGTGGTCTCGTGCCCGGCGACGAAGAGGCCGTTGACCTCGGCCACCACCTCCGGCTCGGACAATGCGTTTCCTTCCTCGTCGCGGCTCTGGAGCAGGAGCGAGAGCAGGTCGTTGCTCGCGTTCGTGGGGTTTTCGCGCCGCTCGCGGATGAAGCCCTGGATCTCTTTCTCGAGGAGCTCGCAGGTCCGCAGGAAATGGTGGTAGGGAAGCCCGGGGACATTGAACGGCAGGAGGATGGCGGGGAGGGAGCCCATGCCGTCGAGGAAGTCCATCGCCAGGTGCGCGATGGGCACGGCGTCCTTGGTGAACTCGAGGCCGTAGACGCAGCGCAGGAAGACCGGCAAGGTGATCCGCACCATTTCACCGGTCAGGTTGACCGTTTGCCCGACGCGCCACTCGGAGATGAGCCGCTCGCCGAGGGTCGCCATGATGTCGCGATATCCCTCGACCGTGCTCCTGCTGAAGAGCGGCATCACGAGCCTTCGGCGGCGGCGGTGCGCCTCCCCATTGAGGGCCGGCATCCAGAACGGGAGGCGTGACGCCGCGCTGTTGGGCGGTGTCTTGACCAGGGACGTGCTGTAATTGTGAAAGGTCTCCGTGTCCGTGAGGATCTGGCGGTTGTTCTCGGCGCCGAACGCGCAGACGATCGCCGGGCGCCGCTCCGAAAGCAGGACCGTCGAACCGTGGTCGCGATACAGAGTCAGAAGGCTGCTGATGGGGTCCTGGAAGAACCGCGCCAGATGCAGCTTCGAGCCGAGCAACGGTAGAGGCCAAGGTCGGGGAAGGTTCGTTTGGGAGAGGTCAAGAACGTCGTTCATCATGGTGCGGCGCCACCTTAACCGAAGCCCTCCAATGCGCAAGCGCAATTCATGAATCAGGCGCCGCCGTCAGGCCATTCGTGACGGAAGTCGTAGCGCCCGGGCGAGAGGATGTCGTTCGGATCCAGCGCTCTCTTGAGCGCGTTCATCAGCTTACCATAGCCACCCTGCGACGCCGGCAGAGACTCCATCGATTGGAGGCCCAGCCGGTACGGGTAATACCCTTGCTCGGTGAAGCTCCGGAACAACTCGCGGTAGCAGGCCATGGCCCGCTCATCCTCTCCTTTCGTTTCCCGATCGTAAACGAGCGCGGCGACGATGTTCACGCAGCGCTCGGCCGACAGGATCATCGCAATGTTGGGCTCGAACCGGTGCGCGAGCGCTCCGCGCTTGATCGCCTCCGCCGCGACCGCGAGATCCGCGCCGGTGGCGGGCACGGCCGGGCTGAACCAGATGGCGCCGCAGCGATCGCGATCCGGATCGAGATCGGCGGGCGCGGGGGAACGCTTCCGCCAGTAAGCGCTGCGGATATTGTGCGGCATCGGAATGCCGAGGTGCGGCGTCGCTTCGTAGGCTTCCACGATCTGGCCAAGGTCGAAGCCGGTCAGCCGCGCGACGGGGGCGCGCAGGGCGCGGGCAACGGTCGCCGCCGTCCGATCGAGGAAGGTCAGCTTGTCGACGCGCCCGACGAGCGCCCTGCGAATGGCGTCGCGCTCCGCTTTCACCTGCTCCTTGGTCGACGCGAAGATGGCCCCGCCCCCGAGCCAGATGCCGCCGCCCCACTTGCGCCGCATTCGCTCCAGCAACGCATGAGGCAGCGGGGTCTGCCCGCCGGCCTCCTCCCACGGGTATTGCTGCCGGCCCGAGAGGAGCTTGTAATCGTTCCAGAGGGCGATGCTGGTCCGCGGAATCCCCCGAAGCTTGAGCTCCCGGATTGCGTCGACCACGCCTGCGAGGCGCGACTCGTCGTGAATCCGGAAGAAGAAGACCTCGTAATGCTCGGGCACCGGCGCGAGCCAGAAGGTCATCTGGGTTACGACACCGAGGTTCGATTGGGTGAACAGGCCGTCGAGGTAGGGGCCGACCCCCCAGCGATAGACACGCGCAGTCTTGGCGCCGGCGAAGCGGCCGAAGCCCGTTCGGACGAGCTCGCCCGTGGGCAACACGACCTCGAGATCGCAGATGTTCGCAGCGCGGTCCGAGTTGATCCCGGCTCCGATCCCGCGATCGCAGACGTTGCCGATCAAGCTGGTATGCGGCGCGCTGCCGGTCACGCTCACCATCCGCTTCGAGCCACGTGCCTTCAGGTGCTCGTACACCTGTTGCATCGTGACACCCGGCTCCACCGTGATGTACGCGAGCTCCTCGCTGAAATCGACGATGCGGTTCAGGCGGCCGAGATCGAGGATCATGCTCCCGTCGCGCGCAGGCACGCTGGAGCCGTATCCCCAGTTCTTGCCCGTGCTGATCGGATAGAGGGCGATCTTGTGCTCATTGGCGATCCGGACGCAGGCCTGGACCTCCTCGCGGTTCGCCGGCCGGAGCACCGCGGGGGCGCTCTGGGTCGTGGCGAAGGTCGCCCTCTGCACTGCGGTCAGGGTGGTCTCGTCGGTGCGCACGTGCTCGTCGCCGATGGCACGTCGAAAAGCCGTGAGCGCTGCTTGAATGTCGGGCATGGGCCGTTCCTTCCAGGTCGTTGTGGGTGCCAGTGCTCAGCTCGCCGCGCGATCGCGCCCTTGGCGCACCGCGGCCGAAAGGCGCGTTCGGAGCCGTTCCTCGAGCGCCCCGACATGCCGGCGGAGAAGTGAGTAATGGGTTGCAGGAATCACTTCCATGTCGATGCCTCCCCGGGCCAAATCCCCCCACCCGAGGTCCGGGCTGCCAGCGTCCCACGCATTGGGGTCGCCTGCCCGCAGCAGGGTGATCCGGCCCGAATAAGGCGTCGGCCGATAACGGCAATGCGCCAGCACGTTGGCCTCGAAGACAGCGATCAAGGGATCGAGCTCGGCGGGCTCGACGTCGGGGGGCAAGAGGCCGGCTGCCCGGGCGGACGCGAGCACGACCTGCCGCCGCGCATGGGGCTCCGTGCGTTCGAGCGCCTCTTCGAGCCCGGGCGGCATCGGCTGCTCGGCCTGCTGCGCCAGATCCGAGACCAGCAACGACACGAGCGCGACCTCGTCGATCCCGTCGGGCAGATCGATGGGGGTCGGGGCATGGGTGTCGAAAAGCGCGAGGAGCGCGACCTCCTCGCCCATCGCGACGAGCTGGTTTGCCATTTCGAACGCAATGCAGCCGCCCATCGACCAGCCGCCGAGCAGATAGGGGCCGTGGGGCTGCCGCTCGCGCATGGCCTCGATGTAGAGGGCGGCCATCTGTTCGATCGAGGTGCAGGGCTGCCGCTCGCCCTGGAGGCCCGGTGCAACGATACCATAAAAAGGCCGCTCCGGGCCGAGCAGCCGCGCGAGCTCCACGTAGCAGAGCACATTTCCGCCCACGGGATGCACGCAGAAAAATGCCGGTTCGTCGCCGCTCGCATTCAGCGGGACGAGCAGCGTGCGCTGCGGGGATGGCCCCCCCTGCCGCAAGAGGTGCGCGAGGTGCTCGACCGTGGGGAATTGCAAGAGCTGCGCGATGGGCAGATCGCGGTCGAAGCGTTGGCGAATCCGGTTCAAGAGGCGCACGGCGAGCAGCGAGTGGCCACCCAGGACAAAAAAATCGTCTCGGATCCCGATGGGCCGCACGCCGATGGTCTCCTCCCAGATCTGCACGAGCGCCCCCTCGAGCTCGTCGCGCGGCTGGTCTTTCTTCGGGCGCTCGTCGCTCCTGCCTCGATCCGGCCGGGGTAGCGCCCGGCGGTCGACCTTGCCGCTCGGCGTGCGAGGCACTTCGTCGAGGAGGACGAAGGCGGAGGGGATGAAATGGCGCGGCAGCCGTTCGCTCAGGTAACGGCGCAGCTCGTCAATCGCCTCGGCGTCCCCGGCGCGCTTCGAGCCGAGCTCGACGTATGCGCACAGGCGCGCGTCACCCGGAGCGTCCTCGTGGGCTTGCACCACCGCTTGCTGGACGGCCGGGTGGTCCTGGAGCACCGCCTCTATCTCGCCGAGATCGACGCGCATGCCGCGCAGCTTCACCTGTCCATCGGTTCGTCCGAGGAATTCGAGCGTGCCGTCCGGCAGGTAGCGGGCCCGATCGCCGGTGCGGTACATTCGCGCCGACGGCTCGAAAGCAAAGGGATCGGGCAAGAAACGCTCGACCGTCCATTCGGGCCGGTTCAGGTAGCCACGCGCCACGCCATGGCCGCCGATGTACACCTCTGCCGGCACCCCGATGGGCACGGGCTGTCGGTGGTGATCGAGCACGTAGACGGCGACGTGCGGAAACGGGCGGCCAATGGGCGGCGAGCGACCGTCGCCGAGGTCAGGGTCATCGCAGACCCAAAAGGTTGCCCCGATGCTCGTCTCCGTGGGACCATAAACATTGAGAAAACGTCGGCCCTTGGCCCATTTGCGGACGAGCGCGGCTGGGCAGGCCTCACCGGCGACCGCGAGCACGCGCAGCGCCGGTAGCTCCGTCGGTTCGAGCGTGGCCAGCACCGAGGGCGGGAGCGTGACCACCGAGATCTCGGCTTCAGCGAGCAGCCGCAAGAGCAGAGGGCCAGCCAGCACGGGTTCAGGAGGGCCGAGCCAGAGCGTCGCCCCCGCCGTGAGCGCACGAAAGATCTCGGCTGCCGAGGCGTCGAAGGAGAGCGAGGCATACTGCAACAAACGGCTCTCGGGCCCGACCTCGAATGCACGGGTCTCCGCCTCGACGATGGCGCACAATCCCCGGTGGAGCACGACGACGCCCTTGGGGGTCCCCGTCGAGCCGGAGGTGAAGATGATGTACGCGGGGTGGTCGGCGCACGCAATGGGCGGCGGATTCTCGGCGTGCTCCGGCCGCGCGTCGGCGACGAGGTCCTCGATGCAGTGCACACGCGCCGCCGTCTCGGGGAACGCGCCGCGCGTGGGCCGCTGGGTGAGCAGGAGGGGGGCCCCGCTCTCCCGCAGCATGAGCGCGAGGCGCGCGGATGGATAGGCAGGATCGAGGGGCACATAGGCGCCGCCGGCCTTCAGCACGGCAAGCACCGCAATGATCATCCCCGGCGAGCGTTGCATGCAGATGCCGACCGGGACCTCGGGGCCCACGCCCTCGGCACGCAGGCGGTGCGCGAGGAGGTTGGCACGGCGGTTCAGCTCGGCATAGGAGAGCCGCTCGTCCCCGGTGGCGAGGGCCGGCGCATCGGGGCGCCGCGCGGCCTGCGCCTCGATGAGCTCGTGAATGCAAGCACCGTCCGACGAAGGCTTCACGCGCGGGTTCCACGTTTCGAGGAGCTGCCGGCGCTCCTCGGGCGCGAGCAGGTCGACACGGGAAATCGGTTTGTCCGGGTTGTCCACCATGCGCTCGAGCAGCCGCACGAGATGGTTCGCCATCCGAGCGATGGTGCCGGCCTCGAAGAGATCGGTGCTGTATTCGAGCAGGCCGCGCAGGCCCTCGGGGCGCTCGACCATGTAGAGGGCGAGGTCGAATTTCGAGGCCCCCCGATCGATGTCGATGGCGCTCACGTGCAGGCCCGGCAGATCGAGATCGGACTGCGCGACATTGTGGAGCCCGAACATCACCTGGAAGAGCGGCTGGCGGCTCGGATCGCGTGTCGGCTGGAGCGCCTCGACGAGTTTGTCGAACGGGAACTCCGCGGTCGCGTGCGCCGCGAGCGTGACCTCGCGGACGCGCTCCAAGAGCTCGGCGAACGTGGGCTCTGCCGACAGGTCCGCGCGCAGCACGAGCATGTTGACGAAAAAGCCGACCAGCGGCTCGAGCTCGGTCCGGCCGCGACCCGCGACGGGCGTGCCCACAGCGATGTCGTCCTGGCCCGTGTAGCGGTGGAGCAGTGCGAAAAACCCCGTGAGCAGCGCCATGAACAGGGTGACGCCACGCGCACGGCAAAGCGAGGTGAGCCGCTCCGAGAGCGCCGCCGGCAGCGTGAACACGTGTGTCGCCCCCGCGTGCCCCTGCACGGGCGGGCGCGGGTGGTCGGTGAGCAGTGTGAGTGTCGGGACGTCCGACAGCCGCGCCTGCAAGGCGGCACGCGCTTCGCGGGCGGCCCGGCTGTTCAGCCATTGCCGCTGCCACTGGGCGAAGTCCATGTAGCGCAGGCCGAGCTCGGGCAGGCGCGCGGGCTCGCGCCGGCACGCCGCGGCATAATACGCGCCGAGCTCGCGTGCGAGGATACTGAGCGACCAGCCGTCGCAGGCGATGTGATGGATGACGAGGAGCAGGAGGTGCTCCGCTTCGCCGATACGGAAGAGGCGCGCACGGAAAACCGGGCCGGCTGCGAGCTCGAAGGCGCGCTTCGACTCCGCGACGCAATGGCTCGTCGCAATGGATAGCCGTTCCTCGGCAGGCGCATCCTGGAGATCGGTGATCGGCAACGGCACGGGCGCGGGCGGAGCCACGATCTGATGGAGGCAGCCGTCCTTCATCGAATACGTCGTCCTCAGCACCTCGTGGCGCCCGACGAGCCGACCGAGCGCATCCGCGAGCGCCGGGGCGTCGAGCGCGCCGCAGAGATGCAGGGCGAGCGGCTCGTTGTAAATGGGCGCGCCGGGGTGCAGCCGCTCCAGAAACCACAGCCGCTCCTGCGCGAAGGATGCCAGTCCCTGCGCGCCCTCGGTCACGGGTCGGAGCCGCGCCGCCGCCTCCTCCTCGGGAAATTGCCCCTGCAGCCAGCAATCGAGCAGCGCTCGCTGGTCCGGCGTGAGCTCGGCGCGCCTGTCGGTGCTATCCGTGGTCACGTCGCGAAAACCTCGCCGTTCTCGGGGGTGATGACGCGGATATAGGGGGGCGGCTCCTGGACCCGCTCGAGATCGTTCTCGAGGCAATATCGGGGGCCGTTCCGCTCGAACTCGCGGAAGCCAGCGAAGCGATACGTCACGAACATCATCCGATTTCGATCGGTTTCGACGAACTCGGAGCGGAGCTTCACGCCGGCGCGCTTGGCTTCGGCCATGATGTAATGTAAGAGGATCGATCCGCAGCCCCGTGACATGACCCGGCACGACATGAGCAGGAGCTGGATGATCCAGACGCCGGGCTCGCGCTGGATGAGCGCGAGCCCAATCTTGCCGTAATCGCCATGTCCATCGGTCAGGCTCGCGATCAAGAGCTCGTGCCGATCGGAGTCCATGAGCTCGCGGAGCTGGTCGTACGAATAGGTGACGCCGGTCGTGTTGAGCTGGTTCGTCCGGAGCGTCAGCTCCTCGGCGCGGCGCAGATCCTCCTCGCGGGCGCGGGCGATGGTGAAGACCATGCCAAGCGTGGCGAGGAACTCCTCCTTCGGGCCTGTGAAGCTCTCCTCGGCTTGCTGGCGCTTCATGTCGCTCAGGTACATGAGGCGCCGTCGTGCCGAATCCTCCGTGATGAAGCGCGGGTTCATGGCGGCCATGTCGAGCAGGCCGTCGATATCGGCCGCGTCGATGCAGCGCACGGAAGGCAAGGAGAAGGAGACCTCGCCGCGCTCGTACGGGTCGTCATCGATGAAGCCGATGGTGTCGATCCCGATGTTGAGCGCCTTGGCAATCGACTCGATGGATTGGACCTTGGAGCCCCAGCCGATCTGCGGGTGGAGGAAATACGGCTCGAGCCCGAGCTGCTCGAGCTTGCGCAGCGCCACCTCCGGCGCGTTCTTGCTGGCGACGGACTGCAAGATGCCGCGGCGGTCCAGCGTCTCGATGATGTCCTTGACGTTCGGCCGGAGCGTGACGTTCTCGTCCTCGAGCAGCACCCCACGCCACAGGGTGTTGTCGAGATCCCATACCACGCACTTGATCGTCTTCGTCTTTTCGTCATCCATGACGGTCATGCCTCGTTCGATTGATATGCATGATCAGCGAGCGTGATCTGGTGGATCTGGTTGCTCCCCTCGATGATCTCCATGATCTTGGCGTCGCGCAGCAATCGCGCGACGGGGTAATCGCCGCTGCAGCCGTTGGCGCCGTGGATCTGCACCGCGTCGCTGGCCGCGCGCGTAGCCGCCTGCGAGGCGAAGTATTTCGCCATGGATGTCTCCATGAGCGCCCGCGGGTCGCGGCGATCCTTGAGGCGACCGGCGTTCCAACAGAGCAGCGCCGCCGCCCTGGTCTGGACCAGCATGTCGGAGATCATTCGGCGGATGAGCTGGTGATCCCGGAGCGGCGCGCCGAACTGGTGGCGCTCGTCGGCATAACGGAGCGAGGCAGAGAGACACGCCTCCGCGATGCCGACCGAGCCCCAGGCGACGCTGTAACGACCCCAATCGAGCGCCGATTGCGCGACGTGCGAGACGCCGAAGCCCGGCCTCGCGAGGAGGTTGTCCTTCGGCACTTCGCAGCCCGAGAAGTGGATCTCGGCAAGCATGGAAGCGCGGGTGCCGAGCATCCCCCGGATGGGCCGACGCGTGAGGCCGGCGCGGTCGGCCTCGACGAGCAGGGCCAGGGGCGCGCCATTCGATTGGGCAAAAACCATGAAGAGGTCGGCGATCTCTCCGAAGGTCACCCAGCGTTTGTGCCCGTCGAGCACATAGACGTCGCCCCGCTCGACGGCGGTCGTCTCGATGCTTCTGGCGTCGCTGCCCACGGCGGGCTCGCTCAGGCAAAACGCGCCGAGCGTCGCGCCCGAGGCGAGCCGCGGCAGCAAGCGCTCCCGCTGCGCGCGGCTGCCCCAGCGGCCGACCGCGTGGACGACCATCGAGTGGACCGTGAGCAGGCTGCGGAGCGACGAGCAGCCGCGCCCGAGTTCGTCGTTGAGCACGCCAAAGGTGAGCGCGTCGTCGCCCCGCCCCCCGGATTCCCGTGGCGCGAGCGAGCCAAGGTAGCCCCGGGCCGCGAGCGCCTCGATCACCGCGCGCGGCATGGTCTCGTCGCGGTCCCACGCGTCGGCGTGCAATCGTACGTGCTCGTTCACGAATGCGCGAACCTCCTCCCGGAATCGCGCTTGCTGCTCGGTCCACTCCATCGTCGACTCCATCGCGCCGTTCAAGCGTCCTGCGTGCTCGAAGCCGCGCCCTTTTTGCGCGCGACGAGCGCAGCGATCGCGTCCACCGTCCTGAAATTGTCGACGTCGAGGTCCTCGTTTTCGACCCTGAGGTCGAACTGGCTCTCGACGAACGTCACGAGCTGCATCGCGAAGAGCGAGTTCACCAGGCCGAGGGCGAAGATGTCGTCTCCGTCCGCGAGGCTCTGGCCACGGCAACTGCGTAGAATGAAGGACCGTACGAGTTCTTTGGGCTCCGACATCTTTCCATTCCTCGGGCTGGGCGGCGCCGCGTTGGCATCGCGGATTTCAGGCATAATGATAGAAGCCCCGTCCGCTCTTCCGGCCGTGAAGGCCGGCATCCACCATCTTGCGGAGCAGAGGACAGGGCCTGTATTTGCTGTCGTTGAAGCTCTCGTACAGGACCTCCAGGGACAGGAGGATCGTGTCGAGCCCGATGAGATCCCCGGTCTCGAGCGGGCCCATCGGGTGACCGAAACAGCCCTTGAAGATCCGGTCGACGTCCTCCGCCGAGGCGACCCGGTCCTGGACCAGGAAGATCGCCTCGTTGATCGTCAGCATGAGGACCCGGTTCGACACGAAGCCGGGCGAATCCTCGACGACGACGAGCTCCTTGCCCATCGCCCCGAGCACCGCCCGCGTCGTCTCGATGGTCTCGTTCGAGGTGTGAAAGCCGCGAATCACCTCGACCATGCGCTTCATCGGCACCGGGTTCATGAAATGAATGCCGACCACCTTGTCGGGGCGGCGGGTCACGGACCCGAATCGCGTGATCGAGATCGCCGAGGTGTTCGCCGCGAGCACGGTCTCGGCGGGGCAGATGCGATCGAGCTGCTCCCAGACCGGCTTTTTGATTTCCCAGCTCTCGGTCACGTTCTCGATGACGAACTGCGCCTCGGCGAGCTTCGCGAAATCACTCGTCCGGGTCACGCGCTCGAGGATTTGCTCGGGGCTCTCGGCGAGCTTCACCTTCTTGAGGAGGAGCTGCGAGCGGATCCCCTGGCGGATCTCGTCGCCCACGCGCCGCAGCCGCTCCTCGGAACTATCGACCAGGATGACGCGATGCCCCGTCTGGGCGAGGTTCTGCGCGACCCCGACGCCCATCACGCCCGCTCCGACCACGCCCACGATCTCGATGCTCACGAATGGCCCTCCTTGCTCGCCGCGGCGCCTCGGCCCGGGCGCACGGCATAAACGTTGTAAATCGGGGAGCCCTCGTACAGATCGTCCTGCTCGGCGATCACCGAGAAGCCGTGCCCCTCCAGCATCGATCGCGCCCGCGCGAGCCCTCCGTCGATGTCGTGGACCTCGATCGCCATCTGCTGGATTCGAGGCCAATCGGCCTCGTCGATGCCGGCGAGGACCTCGAGCTCGCACTTCTGGACGTCGATCTTCACGAGGTCGATGCGCTCGAGCGCGTGCTCGCGGATGGCCTCGGAGAGGCTCCCCAGCCGGCAGGTGAAGGTCTGGCTGCGGAACCGCTCCTGCACGAGATCGTCGAGGTGATCCATCACCTCGCCCATCCCCGCGACGCCGCCCCGGACCTGATTGGCGAGAATGGCCCGGAAGACCTGCTGCTCCTCCTCGAGATCGGCGTGGAACGACGACATGCCCGAGGAGTTCGGGTAGAACGTGAGCTCCGCCGTCTTCGGGCGATCCGACACGCCCTGGTTCAGCAGCGTGGCGCGGACGCCGTGCCGCTCGACGTTTTCGCGCAGGATCTCGAAGACCGGCGGCGCCGGCTCGAACGAGTACACACGCGCGCTCGGGCAAACCTTGCCGACGAAGAGCGTGAACATGCCGATGTTCGCACCGACGTCGAGGACGACGGCGCCCTCGTCGAGGCGAATGCCGTTCTTGTAATAGACGTGCTTGACGAAGATGTCGTCGTAGAAATGGTCGGTCTCGGCCTTGCTCTGGTGCCGGATCTCCATTCCGTTCGGCAGCGTGTAGCGCTTGACGAGCGCCGCCTCCCGCGCGGGCTTCGCCTCGCTCTGCGCGGACAGGCGTCGCTCGACCTCCTCGGGCGCGAGCGCTTGTACGCGCGCGACGAGGTGCTCCTCGATGACCCTGCCGAGCTCGGCGATGGTCGGCGCCTCGAAGACGCGGCGCAGCGGGAAATCGACCCGGAATGCCTCGCGCAGCCGGCCCACGAGCTGGGTCGCGACGAGCGAGTGGCCGCCGAGCTCGGAGAAATCGTCGTGCACACCCACGGGCTCGACATTGAGCAGGCTCTGCCAGATCTCGACGAGCCGCCGCTCGAGATCGCTCCGCGGGGCGACATAGGTATTGCCGAGCGCGGGGCGCTGCCGACCGGTGCGGAACTTCTGGCCGAAGGTTTGCAGGTTGGCCTCGGCCGTCATGCGGTCGAGCTCTTCCATGCGCGGCGCGAGCTCTCGCGTCGATACGAGCACCTGCGGCCATCGGCTCTCCATGGCGCGCCGGAAGACCTCGACGCCTTCCTCGGTGCGCATGGCGAGCTTGTAATGCTCCCGCCGCCATTCGACGAAATCGCGCGGGCCGCCGATCTTGAACGCAGCCCCCACGTCCTTCCAGTCGTCCCAGTTGATGGAGAGCGCGGGGAAACCAGCTGCGGCGCGCTCCTGGGCAAACGCGTCGAGGAACGCGTTCGCTGCGACGTAATCGACCTGGCCAGGGCCGCCGACGACGCCGGTGAGCGAGGAGCAGACGACGAAGAAATCGGGCGGCGCGTCGCGCAGGAGCTGCTCGAGCAGGAGCGCGCCGCGCACCTTGGGGGCGAGGACGCGCGCCATCTCTTCGCGGGTCTTGAGCTGGATCAGGTTGCCGCCGAACTCGCCGGCGGCGTGAATGACGCCGTGGACCTTTCCGAACCTGGCGCGCGCCTGCTCGATGGCACGGGTGAGATCCGTCGCGTCGGAGACGTCCGCGGACAACGCGAGGACTTCGGCCCCGAGCGCCTCGAGGGCGCGGATCTGCCGCAGCTTGTGGCTCGTGGGGTCGGTGGCCTCGTGGGAAGCGAACCACGCGTCCCAGTCCTCGCGCGCGGGCAGCGGCGCGCGCCCGACGAGCACGAGCTTCACCCGAGCCTCACGCGCCATGTACTCCGCG
Organism: Polyangium sp. 15x6; assembly: GCF_029960785.1. GTDB lineage: Bacteria > Myxococcota_A > Polyangia > Polyangiales > Polyangiaceae > Polyangium. The sequence continues at coordinate 88,179 of NZ_JASBQE010000040.1, read as the reverse complement.
AGCGCCAGCCCGACGCCGCCGAGGCCGCCGGTGATGAGATACACTCCTCCCGGGCGCAGCCTCGTGCTGACGCCCCGGGCCGCTTGGAGCGCGGCGGGCTCGAAGGTCTGCTCCCAGCGGTGCGCGCCTCGATAGGCCACGGCCGGGCTCGTCACGCCCGCGCGCAGCTCGGCGACGATCCGCTCGGCGAGCGAGGGCACCCGGTCAGGCCGCGCCGACGACGGCTCGACGTCGACGCTGCTGCACGACAGGGAGCGGTACTCCTGCGGGATGACCTTGCAGGGCCCGAGGACGAGCGCCCTCGCCGGATGGAGCTCTTCGTCGCCCGTGACCGCTTGCAGGCCGGTCGAGAAGACGACGAGCCGCATGGGCTCCTGGGTCGCGACTTCGTCGATGGCCTGCACCGCGAAGACGAGGCTGTAGAACCCGAAATCGAGGGCGCGATCGACCTCGGAGGCGGTGGGGTCGAGCGCCTCCGGGGCGATCATCCAGGTGTGGACGAGCGCCGACGGCATCACGCCCCGCGCCCAGAGGTCGCCGAAGAGGCTGCGGTAGTCCTCGGGCCGACGCGGGTCGATGGTGTAGCCGCCCGCCGGATCCCGGGTGAACGCGAGCCCGGGCGCGACCGTGATGACCTCGGCGCCCCGCTCGCGCAGATTCGCCGAGAGCGCCGCGGCCTGGCCTGCGTCGGCGAAGAGCAGCACCCGCCCGAGCTCGCCCTGGAGCGTGGCGGGCAGGTTGGCGCGCTTGAACGAGGGCGTGTAAAACCACTGGTCGAGCGGGCGCCTGCCCGAAGGGTTCGTGCCTCGGCCGCGCGCGGCGGCCATCGCCTGCGGGCGCGCGAACCAGTGAGGCCGGCGGTCGAATGGATAGGTCGGCAAGGGGACGCGGCGGCGCGACTCGCCCGCGTAGTACGCCCGCCCATCGATCGGCACGCCGATCTGCCAGAGCCTGCCCAGGGTCTTCTGCAGGAAGGCGACGTCGGGCTGGCGATCGTAGGAGCTGCGCAGCGTCGGCAAGGTGATGGTGCCGCCGGCCGCGTCCTGCGGCTGCTGCATGGCGAAGCTGCACAGGGTTTGCCCGGGGCCGACCTCGAGCAGCACGCGGCGATCGCGCTTCACGATCTGCGCGATCCCCTCGGAGAAGCGCACCTCCTGGCACAGGTGCGCGGCCCAGTAGTCGGGCGACGTGGCCTGCTCGGGCGTGATCCAGGTGCCGGTGACATTCGACAGGTACGGGATCTTCGGCGGGGAGAGCTCGAAGCGGCGGACCAGATCGAGCAGCGGCGCGGCCGCGGGGGTCATCATCTTCGAGTGGAAGGCGTGCGTCGTGCGCAGCCGCCGGTAAGGCACGCCCTTGGCCGTCAAGGCTCGCTCGAACGCCTGGATGGCGCCTTCCGGGCCCGCCACGACGCCAAGCGAGGGCGTGTTGCTGCCCGACAGCGAAAGCTCCTCGCCGAGCAGGGGCAGGATCTCCTCGCGGGGCAGCGGCACGCCGAGCATGGCGCCCGCCGGCAGCTCCTGGATGACCAGGGCCCGCCGCGCGACGAGCGCCGCCGCGTCCGCGAGCGACAGCACGGAAGCGAGGCAAGCGGCCACGTACTCGCCGATGCTGTAGCCGATCATCTCCTTCGGCTGGATGCCCCAGGCCATGAGGAGCCGGGCGAGTGCGTACTCGATCGCGAAGATCGCCGGCTGCGCGCACACGGTACGGTTGAGGGCGGCGGAGGCCGCGTCCTCCTCGGGCGCGCCGCCACTGCCGAGCACCATGCGCCGCAGATCGAGCCCGACCGAGGGAGAGCGGCTCGGGGCGCGCTCGCCCTCGGGGTAGAGCTGGCTGCGGATGTCCATCCGCAAATGCGTCGCGAGCAGGGCCGCGCATGCGTCGAGGTGCTCGCGGAAGACGGGCTCGGTGCGGTAGAGCTCGAGCCCCATCCCGACGTACTGCTCACCGAGACCGGGGAACATGAACACGACGGGGCGCTCGCCGCCATGCGCGAGGGCGGTGAACAGGCGCTTGGGATCACGCGTCTTCAAGGCGGCGATCGCGTCTTCGGGGTCGCGGCAAACCAGCGTGCGCCGGTGCGGCAACGCGGCGCGGCCGAGCGTAGAGGTGTAGGCGACGTCCGCGAGAGCCTGCTCCGGGTGCCGCTCGAGGTGCTCGACGAGCTGATCGGTGAGCTGCTCGAGCGCCTGGGGCGTGCGCGCCGATAGCGTGAGGAGCTGGTGGGCGCGGGAAGGAGCGGGCGCGGCCTGCGCGGGCGCCTGTTGCAGCACGATGTGCGCGTTGGTGCCGCTGAAGCCGAACGAGCTCACGCCCGCGATGCGCGGCCCGTCCGAAGGCGCCGTCCACTTCGTGAGCGCGGTCGGCACGGTGACGGGCAGCTCGTCCCAGAGCACGTGCTGGTTGAGCCGCTCGACGTGGAGCTGGGCCGGAATCTCGCCGTGTTGGAGGCAGAGCACGGCCTTGATCAGGCTGGCGACGCCGGCGGCCGTCTCCAGGTGGCCGATGTTCGCCTTCACCGAGCCGAGGAGGAACGGCTGCTCTTTGGGGCGCTCCTTGCCGAGCACGGTGCCGAGGGCCTGCACCTCGATCGGGTCGCCGAGCGCCGTGCCCGTGCCGTGCGCCTCGACGTAGCCGACGCGCGCCGGGGCCACGCCGGCGCTCGCCAGGGCCTTCTCGACGACCTCCTGCTGGGCGAGGCCGTTCGGCGCCGTGAGGCTGCTGCTCTTGCCATCCTGGTTGACGGCGGAGCCGAGGATCAGCGCGAGGACGTTGTCGCCTGCGGCGAGCGCGTCCGAGAGGCGCTTGAGGACGATGACGCCGCAGCCCTCGCCGCGAACGAAGCCGTCGGCGCCCTCGGCGAAGGCCTTGCAGCGGCCGTCGGGGGCCATGGCCATGAGCTTGGAGGAGATGAGCGTCGAGACCGGCGAGAGGATGAGGTTGACGCCGCCAGCGAGCGCCATCGAGCACTCCTTCTGCCGCAAGCTCTGGCAGGCGAGGTGCACGGCCACGAGCGAGGACGAGCAGGCCGTGTCCACGGCGACGCTCGGCCCTTTGAGGTCGAGCAGGTACGAAAGGCGCCCCGGGCCCATGCTCGAGGGGCAGCCGGTCGAGATGAAGGCGTCGTCGATGCTGGTCGGGTCTGCGACGTCGACCTGCATCAGCATGTACTCGCTGTCGCCCATGCCGATGAACACGCCGGTCTCGCTGCCCGCGATCTGCGTGGGGCTCTGGCCGCCGTGCTCGAGCGCCTCCCAGGCGACCTCGAGGAGCAAGCGCTGCAGCGGATCCATGCGGCGCGCCTCCACGGGCAAGATGCCGAAGAATTCGGCGTCGAACTCGTCGGCGCGGCCGATGAAGCCGCCGTGGCGGACGTAGGTGCGGCCAGGAACGCTCGGGTCTGGATCGAAGTACGCGTCGTTGTCCCAGCGATCCGGCGGGACCTCGGTGATGGCGTTGCGGCCTTCACGCAGCAATTCCCAGAACGCGTCGGGGCCATGCACGCCGCCAGGGAAGCGGCAGCCGATCCCGACGATGGCGATGGGCTCCGGCGCCGAGGCGAGCAGCCCCGCGAGCAGGGCGCGTTTCTCCGGAGAAAGATTCTGGACGAGCTTGAGCAGCGGTTCGTTCATGGTGATTCGAGGGGTCTCAGGGGCCCGCAAGGAGGGCGCGGAGCGCGTGGTCGGGAAGCTCGGCGGCCTGTTCGAGGATCCTGGCCAGGTCTTCGTCTTGGGTAGAGGCAGCCGCGTCGGGCGGGGGCGCGGCAGGCGCAGCCGGCGCAGGCGAGAGCGCGATCCGTTCGAGCAGGTGCTTCGCCATGGCCACGAGGGTCGGGTAGCTCCAGACGAGCCCCGCCGGCAGGCGCAGCGCGAGGGAGGACTCGAGGCGGTTGCGCAGCTCCACGGCCATCAGCGAGTCGAAGCCGAGCGTGCCGAGAGGCTGATCCCATGGGATCGCGTGGCTCTCCGGCAGCCGCATCACCTGCGCCACGATGGCCGCAAGCTGCGCCTCGAGCAGGGAGGCGCGTTCCTCCGCGGGCGCCTCCGCGAGCGCCGCGCGCAGCTGGCCCGTGCGCGGGTTCGCCCCGACGCCGCGGTGCTCCTGCACGAGCTCGGCAAGGAGCGGCGAGGCGGCGACCTGCGGGAAGTAGGTGCACCAACCCTCCAGGTCGAAGGGGAAGGCGCCGATCTGCGCCGGGGCCTCGTCGAGGATCCGGCCGAGCAGCGCGAGGCCCTCGGCGGGCGACAGGCTCCGGAAGCCACTCGCCTCGAGCCGCGCGCCGCGGTTTTCCTGGGCGGCCGCGAGCCCGACCTCGGACCAGGGGCCCCAGTTGATGCTCGTGGCGCACAGGCCCCGCGCACGCCGGTCGTGCGCGAGCGCGTCCTGGAAGGCGTTGGCGGCCGCGTAACTCCCCTGCCCCGGCGAGCCGAGGATCGACGCGGCCGAGGAGAAGAGCACGAAGAGGTCGAGGGGCGCGCCCAGGGTCGCCTGGTGCAGGTTCCAGCTTCCCTCGACCTTGGCCGCCATGACCCGCGCGAAGCGCTCCGGCGTCTGTCCGACGAGCACACCATCGTCGAGCACCACGGCCGAGTGGATGACGCCGCGCAGGGGGGGCATCGTGCGCGCGACATCGGCGACGAGGGCCGTGAGCTGCCCCGGGTCGGAGATGTCGACCTGCGCCACGTGGACGCGGGCTCCGGCGCGCGACATCGCCTCGATACTCTCGCGCGCCGCGGCGCTCGGGGCGCGCCGACCCACGAGGACGAGGTTCCTCGCGCCCCCCTCGACGAGCCAGCGCCCGACGCTCAGGCCGAGGCCGCCGAGGCCGCCGACGACGAGGTAGCTCGCGTCCGGGCGAAGGCGCGCGGGGCTCGGGAGGCTGCGCAGGGCGCGCGGCAAGAGCCTCGCGACGAGGCGCTGCGAGCCGCGGAGCGCAATCCGATCTTCGCCCGGGTCCTCCACGAGGGTGCGCGCGAGCTCGTCGAGCTCTGCGGGCGAGGAGGCAGGATCGAGGTCGATCTGCGCGCAGCGCAGCTCGGGGTGCTCGTGCGCGATCGTGAGGCCCAGGCCGCAGAGCGGGGCCTGCGCGACGGCGATCGCGTGCCGAGCAGCCCCGGCGGGCTGGGCCCCGCGGGTCACGATCCACAGGCGCGGTGGGCTCGGGCGGTCGATGCGCACGAGCCTCTGGACGAGGTCGAGGATGGCCTCGCAGCCGAGCTTGCGCGCCGCGCCGAGCGAGCCGAGCGTGGTGCGCTCGGGTGGCTCGGCGTCGAGGCCCCAGAGGTGCACGATGCGGTGGATCGGGCGCGCGGCGTCGGCGAGCGCCTCCTCGACCCGACGCCGGCGCGTGTCCTCGTCGAGGTCCGAGGGAACGACGATGCAGGCGTCGCCCCCCGCCTCGAGCCGCGCGGCGAGGCGGCGGCCGAGCCCGGAGGCGTCCGCGAGCAGGAGCCACGTTGCAGGCTCGGCGCGGGACGGGCGCGGGGCGGACGCGAGCGGCCAGGGACGCCAGGCGACCTCATGCGTCGCGTGGTTCATGTCCGCCGACGGCGCGTCCTCCGTCGGGTCGAGCTGCTGGGCGCGAAAGCCTTCGGCCTCGGCGAGGAGCGTCCCGGTCTCGTCGAGCAGCCGCACGTCGGCCTGCAGCGCGGCGCCCGCCGCGCTCGCGTCACGCAGAACCACGTGGGCCCAGAGCGCCTCGGCGCGCGGCGAAGCGTGCACGCGCAGGCGGCCGACGCCCACCGGCAGGAAGGTGCGTCGCTCGCGCGCGCGCTCGTCGCCACGCGGGAGCGCCTGGGCGAGGGACTGAAAGCACGCGTCGAGGATCACGGGGTGCAGCCGGTACGGGGCGCGCCCCGCCTGGACCGGCAGGCGGATGCGCCCGAGGGCCTCGCCGTCGCGCCGCAAGACGTGCTCGAGGGCCTGGAAGGCCGGGCCGAAGTCGACGCCGCGCTCGGCCATCACGCGGTAGTGCTCGGCGCCGGGGACGGTGTCGTGGCAACGCGAAGCGATCTCGTCGAGCGCAGTGCGCGCCGTCGTGCCCTCGGCCGTGTCACGGACGACGGTCCCGCGGGCATGCAGGGTCCAGGTCGTGCCCGGGCCTTCGGTGGACAGCGGGAGGCTGTGGAGCTCGAAGGTCGCGGCGCCTGGGCGCGCGGGCAGAACGACGAGCTGCACCACGCGGGATCCCTCCTCCGGCAGCAGCAAGGCGCGCTCGAAGCTCACCTCCTCGAGCGCGCAGGGCCCCGGGCCGAGCACGTCCGTCGCGGCCTCGAGCGCCATCTCGAGCATGGCCGTACCCGGCACGACGATGAGCCCGCGGACCCGGTGCGCCGACAGCCAGGGCATCTCCGCAACGCCGAGCTCCCTCTGCCACAGGTGCGCTCCGCCCTGCAGCGGCGAGGTGACGTGCCGTCCGAGGAGCGGGTGGTCCCCCGCGGAGGCGTCGGCCGCCGCGAGCCGCGGGCGCGCCCGTCGCTCGCCGGGGCGCGCGCCGTCGAACCACGAGGAGGTCCGCTGCCAGGGGTGCGCCGGCAAGGGGACGTTCCGCCCGGTGGGATAGAGGCGCTTCCAGGATACCGGGTGCCCGGCGACGTGGAGCGCGCCGAACGACTCGAGCAGCACGGCCTGCCCGGGTTCGTCACGACGAAGCGACGGATGCACGGCGCCGCTCTTCCCTGTGTGCGCGAGCGCCTCCTCGATGAACGGGGCGAGCAGCGGGTGCGGGCCGATCTCGACGAACACCTCGTGTTCGGCAGCGAATATCTGCGCCAGCGCCGGCCAGAACAGCACCGGCTGGGTGAGGTGGCGGAGCCAATACTCGGCGCCGAGCTCGCGCCCCTCGACGAGGGAGCCGTCGCAGGCCGAGTAGATGGTCACGGCGGCTGGCCGGGGCGACAGGCTCGCGAGCGCGGCGCCGAGCTCCTGCCGGAAGGGCGCCATGCGAGGCGTGTGCGAGGCGACGTCGGCCACGCCCGCGCCGCAGAAGATGCCTTGCTGCGTGAGCGTGCGCAGGACCTCGTCGAGCGTCGCGCGATCGCCGGAGAGCACCGTGAAGCGAGGGCTGTTGCTCGCGCCGATGCTGATGCGTGGCTCGTAGCCGGCGACAGCCTCGAGGGCCGCCTCCATGGGCAGCTCCACGATGGCCATGGCTCCGTCGCCGACGGCGCGCCGCAGGATCGCGCTCCTGCGACAGACGACCGCGACCGCGTCCTCGAGGTCGAGGGCCCCGGCGACGTGGGCAGCCGCGACCTCGCCGACGCTGTGGCCGATCACCGCATCCGGCTCGATGCCCCACGACCGCCACACCGCCGCGAGCGCCACCTGCAGGGCGAACAGCGTCGGGTGTAACAGCTCGATCCGATCCATCCAGGACGTATCCTTGCCCGTGAGCAGCGCGATCACGGACCAGCCCGCCTCGGCCCGGATGGCCTCGTCGCAGCGCTGGAGCGCGTCCCGGAACGCGGGGACCTGCGCGAGCAGATCCCGGCCCATGCCGGCCCACTGCGAGCCGTGCGGCGCGAAGACGAAGGCGACCTTGCGAAAGCCGGCGACGTGCTTCTGCCCCGACACCATGCCCGGACCGCTCTTTCCCTGCAGGAAGGTGTCGATGCGCGCGGCGAGCTCCTCGCGGGTCGATCCGGTCACGGCGAGGCGGTGCTCGTGATGGCTGCGCCGGACCGCGGCCGTGTAGCACAGGTCGTGCACCTCGGGCCCGAGCCCCTGCGGCTCGCGGAGGAGCAGGCCGCGGAAGGCGCGTGCCAGGGCCTCGAGCGCCTCGGGGCTGCGGGCGGACAGGGGCAGGAGCCGAGGTCCGACCGAAGGCGTGTCACTGGCCCGGTGTGCGGGCAGCCGCGGGGCTTCCTCGAGGACGACGTGCGCGTTCGTGCCGCCCATGCCGAAGGCGCTGACGCCGGCGCAGCGGGGCTCGTCGCCCATGGGCCAGGGCACGACCTCGGTGGGGATGTAGAAGGGCGTCCCTTCCAGCGAGATCTTGGGGTTCAGGGCCTTGAAGTGGACCAGCGGCGGGATGGCCTCGTGCTGCATCGCGAGCACGACCTTGATGATGCCGCAGATGCCCGAGGCGGCCTCGAGGTGGCCGACGTTGGCCTTCACGGCGCCGAGCGCGCACGTCTGGCGGCCGCGGTGCGCGGAGCCGAAGGTGGAGGCGAGCCCCTCGAGCTCGATCGGGTCGCCGAGCTCGGTACCTGTACCGTGGGCCTCGACGAGGCCGATCCGTGCCGGCGACACGCCCGCGTCCTCGAGCGCCCGCTGGATGACCGCGCGCTGCGCCTGGGGGTTCGGCGCCGTCAGGCCCGCGCTGCGGCCGTCCTGGTTCACCGCGGAGCCGCGCACGACGGCCAGGATGGGATCGCCCTCGGCAAGCGCGTCGCTCAGGCGCTTCAGCACCACGACCCCGCAGCCTTCGCCCCGCACGAATCCATTGGCGCGAGCGTCGAAGGGCTTGCAGCGCCCATCCGGGGCCATCACCCCCCATTTCGACAGCGACATCGAGACCTCTGGCGTCAGGATGGCGTTGGCCCCGCCGACGAGCGCCATGCCGATCTCGCGTCGGCGTAGGCTCTGGCAGGCGAGGTGCAAGGCCACGAGCGACGAGGAGCAGGCCGTGTCAATCGCCATGCTGGGCCCGCGGAGATCGAGCAGGTACGAGATACGGTTGGCGGCCATCGTCAACGCGGAGCCCGTGCTCGTATAGGCATCGATGGCGCTCCGCTCGGACGACTGGAGGATGAAATAGTCCCACGTGCAAATGCCGGTGAAGATGCCGGTCGCGCTGCCGCGCAACCCCTCGTGCGCCTGGCCGGCGTGCTCCAGCGCTTCCCACGTGACTTCGAGGAGCAAACGCTGCTGCGGATCCATGCGCGCCGCCTCGCGCGGGCTGATGCCGAAGAAGGTGCCGTCGAACGCGTCGACCGGCTCGACGAAGCCGCCCCAGCGCGTGGCCACTTTTCCGACCGCCGCGGGGTCGGGGTCGAAGAGCGCGTCGGCGTCCCAGCGCGTGGGGGGGATCTCGGAGATCGCGTCGCGCCCGGTGCGCAAGAGCTCCCAGAATGCTTCGAGGCTCGACGCGCCGCCCGGGAAGCGGCAGGCCATGCCGATGATGGCGATGGGCTCGGCGCCGAGCAGCTCCGCGGTCTCGCCTTCGGCGTGGAGCTTCTGCGCCAGGTAGGCGAGCTTGAGCGCAGATAGATTGGTCTTTCGAACGGGTCCCGCGTGCATGTCACCACTCTCGGATGAGGCCGAACCAACCGCCGCGCGATTGGTGATTCATTGCTTGCTTTTCGCTCCGAGCAGCGCCTCCAGGGCCTCGTCGTCGGAGAGGGTCTCGACCGAGGCGAGGAGCCCACCCACCGAGCCGGGGCCTGCCGTCCTTGCATCGGCGTCCGCCGCGCGCGCAGCGCTGACGAGCGTCTCCCCCGGCGCATCGTCGAGGGAGAGCGAGAGCTTGCTCGCGAAATGGCCCGCGAGCTCGGCGACGGTCGGGTAGGCCCAGATCAGCGTCGCCGCGAGCGGTACGCCGAGGGAGCGCTCGAATCGGCGCCGGGCCTCGAGCGCCATCACGGAGTCGATCCCGAGCGCGGCGACGGGCTCATCCCGAGCGATGCGCGAGGGCGAGAGCTTGAGTACCGCGCCGATCTGGCTCCGAACGTGCTCCTCCAGCGCCGCGCGACGCTGCGGCCCGGAGCGGGCGCCCCGGAGGAGCCTTTGCAGCGCCTCATCGATGGCGCCGGGGCCTGGCAGGGCCAGCGACGCATCGCCCGAAAGGCGCTGGATGAAGAACCCGCGGACCTCGACGAGCAAGAGGCCCGCCTCGTCGAGGAGGAAGATGTCCCCGACGAGGGAGCTCGCGCCGGTGTCTTCGCTCTTGCGCAGCACGACGTGCGCAAAGGCCCCTCGGCGAGGGATCGGCCGGGCGAAGAGCGAGATGCGATCGAGGCGCGCGGGGAAATAGATCGCGCCCTCCTCCAGGGACGGCGCCGCCGCACCGAGGAGCTGGAAGCAGGCGTCGAGCAGCGCGGGATGAATGGCATGATGGGCCGCCTCCGCGTCGAGCTGCTCCGGCAGGCGCACGCGCCCGAGTGCCTCTCCGTCGCGGCGCCAGATTGCGTCGACGCCCTGGAAGCTCGCGCCGAGCTCGAAGCCGCGCCGCGCGAGTGCCTCGTAGTGCTCCGCGGGGGAAACATGCTCCGAGCACCGGGCCCGTATGGCCTCGATGCCCGCGGGCTCGGCTGCATTGCGCGCGTCCGCGGCGGATAGGTGGAGCTGGCCGCTCGCTTGCAGCGTCCAGGCGATGTCGGAGATACCGCGCTCCGGGGCGGCGCTCGATATTTTGAACGAAAAAACATCCGGGTGGGCGCCGCGGTGTAGGGCGGTCTGTAGCGTGAGCGCCTCGTCGTCCCGCAGGAACAAGGCGTTGCGAAAGGCCACTTGCTCGACCCGCACCGTCGACCCGCCCAGCGCGCGCCCCGCGTCCAGGGCCATCGCGAGGTATGCGCTCGCGGGCAAGAGCGGCCTGCCCTCCACCCGGTGATCCTTCAAGTACGGCTGCGACGCCGGGCTGAGCTTGCTCTGCCAGTAATGCGTCCCGGGCTGCGCCGACGAGGCCAGGTGGACTCCCAGCAGCGACGCCCCGCCCTCCGCCTCTCGGGTGGCCCCATTTCGCCCCGGCAGCGCCACCGCCTCCAGCCAGAATGGCTCGTGTTGCCAACGATAGGTGGGCAGTGGCAGGTGCGGGACGGGGTCCGGGTAGAGACGCGCCGTCTCCAGACGGTGCCCGGCCACGAAGAGCGCTCCGAGCGCATCCAGCATCGCGCCGCGCTCGTCTTCCTCTCTTCGCAACGAGCCGACCGCCACCGGCTCCGGCTGCCCCGGCGCTTGCAGCGTCTGCCCGATGGCAGGCAACAGCAGCGGGTGAGCGCTCAGCTCGACGAACGTGCACGGCCCCTCCGACCACAGCCGCTCCAGCGCCGGATGCAGCATCACCGGCGCGCGCAGGTTCTTCGCCCAGTAGGCTTCATCCAGCTCGTCGCCTCGCAGCGGCGCGACCTCGACCGTCGACATCAGGGGAATCGCGCCGACACGCGGCCTGATCCCCGCGAGCTTTGCGCGCAGCTCGCCCAGAAGCGGCTCCACCTGGGGGCTGTGGGAGGCGACATCGACGCGGATGAGCCGCGCAAAGACCCCGTCCTTGTCGAGCTGCCCGACGAGCTCTCGCACCGCATCCGCGTCACCCGCGAGCACCGTCGAGCGCGGCGCATTGCACGCCGCGATGTCCAGCCGTTCACGGCGTCCTGAAAGCAGCCGCTCGGCCTGCGCACGCGTCAGCTCCACCACCGCCATGGCCCCCTGCCCCACCACGAGCGACATGAGCTGGCTGCGCACGCAGATGACCCGCGCTGCATCCTCCAGCGACAGGGCGCCGGACACGGCCGCGGCTGCCACTTCCCCCATGCTATGGCCCACAAGCGCGTCGGGCTCGACGCCCCAGGAGCGCCAGAGCGCGGCGAGGGCCCATTGCAGCGCGAAAAGCAGCGGCTGGACCACCTCGATGCGCTCGAGCACCTTTGGATCGCCTTTGCTCAGCAGCGTCACGGGCGACCAATCCACCCACGGCCGCATCGCCTGCTCGCACGCCTGGAGCGCATCGCGGAAGACCGGCTCGGTCTGCAGCAATTGCCGCCCCATCCCCGGCCATTGCGAGCCCTGCCCCGGGAACACGAACACCACGCGACGCCGCCGTCCCGTGCCATCGTGGCCGTGCGCCATTCCAGCGCACGGTTCACCTTTGACAAACGCGCCGAGCTTCTCGCCGAGCTCGCCCCGGGAGCTCGCCACCACCGATAGACGATGTTCGAGCTGCGCCCGTCGCCGCGCCACGGCCGCGCAGAGCGCGCCGAGCCCGTCCTGCTCACTCATGCTCGACGCATACGCGCTCGCAAGCGCGACGAGGGCCTGCGGGCTGCGCGCCGACAGCACGAAGAGCTCCGCGCGCCCCTCGGAATCTTTCGGCGCGACCGCCTCGGCTGCGGCCGGCGCCTCCTCGAGCACCACGTGGGCGTTGGTGCCGCTGATCCCGAAGGAGCTCACGCCGGCGAGCCTCCGCCGATCCTCCTTCCGGGGCCACGGCATCCGCGTGGTGGGAATGTGCGCGGGCAACGCGGACCAATCGACGCGGGGGCTCGGCGCGGTGAAGTGGAGATGCGGCGGAATCTGCTCGTTCCTCAGCGCCAGGATCACCTTCATGATACCCGCGATGCCGGAGGCCGCCTCGGTGTGCCCGAGGTTGGTTTTCACCGAGCCGAGCACGAGGGGCCGACCGGCCGGGCGCGGGCCTCCGAACACGGCAGCGAGCGCGCTCGCCTCGATGGGATCCCCCAGCGACGTCCCCGTGCCGTGTGTCTCGATGAAATCGATATCGACGGGCTGCCGCCGCGCGCGGGCCAGTGCCTTTCGGATCACGTCCTCCTGCGCCGCGCTGCTCGGGACCGTGAGGCCGCTGCTGCGGCCGTCCTGGTTCACGGCCGATCCGACGATCTGCGCAAGAATCGGATGTCCCTTGGCCCGGGCCTCGGAGAGGCGCGCGAGCAAAAGGACGCCGCAGCCCTCGGATCGAACGAAGCCATCGGCGCGGGCGTCGAACGCCTTGCACCGGCCGTCCGGCGCGAGGGCGCTGGCCTGGGAAAGCGCAATGGCGCCGCGTGGCGAGAGCAGGGCGCTCGCGCCACCCACCAGCGCCATGGAGCAATCACCGGCGCGCAGGGCCTGGCAAGCCTGGTGCACGGCGACGAGCGAGGACGAGCATGCGGTATCGATGGCCATGCTGGGGCCATGAAGACCGAGTAGATAGGAGATCCTGCCTGCGGCCGCATTCAGCGAGGTGCCAGTCAATGCATACAGGCCGAGCGCGCTCGGGTCTCGTGCTTCGAGCTGGAGCACCGCGTAGTCACTCGCGATGAGCCCGAGGTAGACGCCCGTCTGGCTTCCTGCCAGCGTGTCGGGGGCGATGCCGGCGCGCTCGAGGGCCTCCCAGGCCACCTCGAGCAGGAGCCGGTGCTGGGGATCCATCTGCTCGGCCTCGCGCGGCGAGAGTCCGAAGAAGGCGGCGTCGAAGCCGCGCACGTCACGCAGAAAGCCCCCCCAGCGCGCGTACGTTTTTCCGGGCACACCGGGGCTCGGATCGTAATACGCGTCGACATCCCAGCGATCGGGAGGGACCTTGGTGATCCCGTCAGCGCCGTCGCGCAAGAGCTCCCAGAGCCGCTCCGGATCGTCAGCGCCGCCGGGGAAGCGGCAGGCCATCCCGATCACGGCGATCGGCTCCGTTTTCTCCTGTTCGGACGCTGCGAGCTTCGACTCCAGCTCCTGGATGGTCCAAAGCGCGCGCTTCACGAGCGCCGCTCTCTCGTCCTTTTGCGCCTCGCTGCTCATGGGGAAAGCCTGTCTGCGAGACCAGCCAGCCGCGCGGCGAGCTGCTCCTCTGCCTCGTCATCCGTCAGTTCTTCGATCGCGCGGCGACGCGCCGAGACCTCCGTCGCCTCCGCCGCGCGCTCGCCCTCTTTCGGCGGCGCGTCTGCGTGCTCGTCTCCGGGATCGGGCGGGAATAGCTTGCCGGCGAGGAAATCGGCCAGCGCCTCCGCGGTGGGGTGCTCGAAGGCCAGCGTCGTGGGGAGGGGGCAGCCCAGGGCGGCCTGGAGGCGGTTGCGGAGCTCGACGCTGGTGAGCGAATCCATACCCATCTGGAAAAACCCTTGCCTCGGCTGGATGGGGCTGCTCGCGGGGATGTGCAGGATCCGTGCGACCTCGTCTTGCACATGGGCCAGGAGGAGCTTGCGGCGCGCCGTTGGACGAGCTTCGGCCAGCATCGCGAGGAGGGTCGAGCGCGCCCCGAGAGGCGTCGCGGCGGGGGCGATTTCAATCTCCTCGAGCAGAGGCCTTTGCCGCTTGGCCTCGTAGAGCGGCTTGAGCACGTTGAAGTCCACGGCGGCGACCACTTTGTGCGTCTCGCCCTGAACGAGCAGCCGCTCGAGGACGGCGAGCGCGCCCTCGGGATCCATCTCGAGCAGCCCCGATCGCAAGGCCGATTGCCGCGTCTCCGACGAGGTACCGCGGCCATCGCTCCACGTCCCCCAGTCGACGCAGAGAGCAGGCAACCCCAGGCTGCGGCGGTGGTGGGCCAGGACGTCGAGGAACTGGTTCGCCGCTGCATAATGCGCGAGCCCGCTCGCACCCCAGAGCGTGGTGGTGGACGAGAAAAGGACGAAGAAATCGAGGGGCCATGCGCGGGTCAATCGATGCAAGTTCCAGGCGCCAAGGACCTTGGGCCGGAGCATGGCTCGAAGCTCCTCGGTGCTCATCTCCCGGAGCGGGATCGCGGAGGACGCCGTGGCCGCGTGCACCACGCCGCGCAGGGGCGGGGCCGTCCTCCCGAGCTCGCCGAGGAGCTCCTCCATGTAGCGCGCATCCGCGACGTCGCCCGTGACCACGTGGACGCTCGCCCCCGCAGCTTCGAGCGCCTTCAGGGACGCCTTCCGCTGCGCTCCGAGGTCACCTGCGGGCAGCCCGCGGCGACCGAGGAGCACGAGGTGACGCGCGCCGCGCTCGACCAACCATGCCGCGACCTGCAACCCGAGGCCCCCCAGTGCGCCGGTGATGAGGTAACTGCCGTCGGACCGCAACGACAAACGCCCCTGCGCCGGCCCCTCCCGAAAGCGCCGCAGCCTGGGTACATAACGTTGGCCGCCGCGGAAGGCCGCCTGATCCTCTCCATCCGCGCTGGCCATCTGCGCCCATAACGCGCGCGCGGCCTGACTCGGGTGGCAGGGTTCCAGGTCGACGAGCCCTCCCCATACCTCGGGGAGCTCGAGCGCGATCCCGCGCCCCAGCCCCCAGAGCGGCGCCTGCGCGATCCGCAGCCCATCCGGCGTGCTGCCGACGGCCTGCGCCCCTTGCGTTACCAGCCACAGGCGGGGCGGCGCTGCGCCGCCGACGTTCGCGAGCGCCCGCGCGACGAGCAATGCGCTGCCCGAGCCCCACCGCTGCGCCTGCTCCAGGGACGCGGCAGAAGCATCGGCCGACTGCACGTCCGCACGCTCGTCCAGAGGCCCTGCGTCGAGGCCGAGGAGGTGGATCACTCCCTCGCAGCCGCCTTCCTCGTGCACGGCCTCGCGGATGAGGCGCTCGAAATCCTCGAGCTCCGAGGGACGCACGCGCGCATGGCCCTCCAGCGAGCGCGCGAATGTATCTCCCGGACGAACCAGCCAGCAAGCCTGCCCGTGCGCTTTCAGCAGCGCCGCGAGCGCGTCCCCCGTACCCACCGCATCCGATAGGATGAGCCAGCGCCGACGCGCGCCGGGCGCCGGCGGTGCGGCAGGCAAAGGACGCAGCTTCCATCCGAGATCGTACATCCAGCCATCGGCCTGCCCGGCGGCGAGGCGCATCATGGCCGCGCGCGGGAGGCGCCGCAGCGTGATGCCCTCCAGCACGGCGATGGGAGCCCCCTTCTCGTCGAACAGTCGGACCTCCCCCGTCGCCGACGCTCGCGCATCGGTCGAAAACGCACGCGCGTGGCTCAGCAGCGTGCGTCCTGCACGACGAAAGAACCGGATGCGCTCGATCCCGGAAAGCACCCAAAGGCCCGCATCTGCCTCCGGCGGGTCGGGCAATGCAGCCCCGAGCACCTGGAGAGCAGCATCGAGCAATGCCGGATGCATCCGATAGGCGTCCGCATCTGCGTGGAGCGCCTCCGGCAGCGCGGCGCTGCCCCAGGCCTCACCACCGCGGCGCCGGAGCCACGAGAGGCCTCGAAAAAGCGGCCCGAGCTCGATGCCGGTTTTCCCGAGCCGCTCATAGTGAGAGCCGGTGTCGACCTCCTCGTATCCCTCGGGCCCTCCCCCGTCGAAGCTCAGCTCCGCGGGCGCAGGTCCGATGGGCGTCGCGTTCACGACGCGCACCTCGCCCG
Source organism: Polyangium sp. 15x6 (assembly GCF_029960785.1). GTDB lineage: Bacteria > Myxococcota_A > Polyangia > Polyangiales > Polyangiaceae > Polyangium. The sequence goes on along the minus strand of NZ_JASBQE010000040.1, from coordinate 72,197 downwards.
CCGCGTGGCGCCGGAAGTGCGGAGGGTTCGCCCCGGGATCCTCGTGCATGCTGAAGATCTCGAATGTCCCCTGCGCCATGGCCCCCGAGGTCCACACGAGCTGGACCGTCTGCGCGGACTCGGTGAGGGACAGCGGCTCTTCCAGGGAGAGGCTCCGGATCTCGTGGGGTCTGGCCCCGAGGAACGGGTCGGCCGCGGCCAGGGCCATCTCGATGTAGGCAGCGCCAGGGAAGATCACGGCGCCGAACATCCGATGATGAGCCAGGTAAGGCAGCGCGCTCGTGCCGATCGATGCCTCGAAAATGGGCTGCGCCGTCGGCAGGCGCGCGCCGAGCAGCGGGTGGAGCGCCGCAGACGCGCGGAGGCTCGCGCGTGGCCTCGCCGCCTCGATCCGGGCGGGCTCGCGCCAGCAGCGCATTCGCTGGAACGGGTACGTGGGCAGCGCCGTCCGAAGGGCCCCGGGATAGAGCCGCCTGAAATCGGGCAGGTACCCTCGCGTGTAGAGGGCGCCCAGCATTTCCATCAGGACCGTTCGCTCGTCCTCGCCGCGACGCATCGAGGGCAATGCCGCGCCGCCTCCGCCTGCGGCGCCGAGCGCCTGCTCGATCGCGGGGACGAGCACCGGGTGCGGGCTCAATTCGATGAACAGCCGGTGCCCCGCATCGATGAGCCGCCGCACCGCCGGCCAGAACTGCACGGGCTCGCGCAGGTTCCGCAGCCAGTAGCCGGCATCGAACTCGCGCCCGTCGCTCATGTGCCCGGTGACGGTCGAGCATATCGGCACCGACCCGTCGCGCGGCTCGATCCCCTCGAGCGCTGCGAGCAGATCGGGGCACAGCTCGTCGACCTGGGGGCTATGGGACGCCACGTCCACCTTCACCGCGCGGCAGAAGACGTTCTTCTGTCGCACCCTTTCGAGCAGCTCGTCGAGCGCAGCGGCGTCACCCGACACGACCGTGGAGGTGGGTCCGTTGATCACCGCGATGGAGAGCCTGTCCTCGTAGCCCTCGAGCGCGCGCTGGGTATGCTCGGGCGACAGCTCCAGCACGGCCATGGCCCCCCGGCCGCTGATACGCCGCAGCAGGCGGCTCCTTTGGCCGATGATGCGGGCGGCGTCTTCGAGAGCGAGGGCGCCGGCCACGTGGGCGGCCGCGACCTCGCCCATGCTATGCCCGACCACCGCGTCAGGTTCGATCCCCCAGCCGCGGAGCTGGGCCGCGAGGGCGACCTGGATCGCAAAAAGCGCCGGCTGGACGAGCTCGATCCGCGAAAGCCAGTCCGACGCGTCGTCCTCGGAGAGCCGCGCGAGCAGCGATTCGCCGACGTGTGGCCGGAGAGCCGCGTCGCACCGCTCGAGGGCCTCGCGGAAGACGGTCTCCTCGCGCATCAGCCGGCGCGCCATGCCGGCCCATTGCGAGCCCTGGCCAGGGAACACGAAAACGAGCTTGCCCGGCCCCTCCTGCGCCACCGCGCCGGCAAGGACGGACGGGGTGGTGCGCCCCGAAAGGAAGCCCTCCAGACGCTCGGCAAGCTCCTCCCGGGAGCTCGCCACCATGGCGAGGCGCTCGGCGTGGTGCGCCCTCCCTGCCCCGGCCGTGAAGCAGATGTCGCGAAGCGGGAGCGCGGCTCCGCCCTCTTGCGCGAGGAAGGCCTGGAACGACCGCGCCAGCGCCGCGAGCGCTCCGGGCGATCGCGCCGAGAGCGGAAGCATGAAGGCGCGAGGCTCGGCATCGATCGGAGCGGCTGCCGGGCGCGGAGCCTCTTCGAGGACGACGTGAACGTTCGTCCCCCCAATGCCGAACGAGCTCACGCCGGCGCAACGCCGCCCGGCCGGCCATCGCGAAGGCGCCGTGGGAATGGCGAATGGCGTGCCCTCGAACGAGATGCGCGGGTTGAGCTGGGTGAAATGCAGGTGCGGAGGAATCACGCCGTGCTCGAGGGACAGCACGACCTTGATGAGCCCGGCGATACCCGCGGCCGCCTCGAGGTGGCCCAGGTTGGTCTTGACAGACCCCAGCAGGCAAGGCCGATCCGACGATCGACGCGGGCCGAGCGCCTCGGCCAGCCCCTCGATCTCGATGGGATCACCGAGCGGCGTTCCCGTACCATGCGCCTCGACGTACGCGATGTCCGCGGGCTCGACCCCGGCGGCGCTGAGCGCGGCCCGGACGAGCGCTGCCTGGGCACGCGGATTCGGTGCCGTCAATCCGGCGGAGCGACCGTCGTGATTGATGGCCGAGCCCCGGATCACGGCGTGAATCCGATCGCCGTCGGCAAGCGCGCTGGACAGCCGCTTCAGCACCACGACCCCGGCCCCCTCACCGCGCGCGAAGCCATTGGCTCGGGCGTCGAAGGTCTTGCAGCGTCCGTCGCCGGCCAGCACCTGTAGCTTGGATAAAAGGACGCTCGCCCGCGGTCCGAGGATGAGGTTGACCCCTCCCACGATCGCGACGTCACATTCGCGCCCACGGAGGCTCTGGCAGGCGAGGTGGACGGTGACGAGGGACGAGGAGCAGGCGGTATCGACCGCAATGCTGGGCCCCCGCAGATCGAGCAAAAACGAAAGGCGGCCGGCCAGCACGGCGTGAGACGTGCCCGTGGCGGCGCAAGCGTCGGTGATGGCCCCCGCCGAGGCTTCGCTCCACTCGTAATCGTCGTTGTAGACGCCCACGAAGACGCCGGTGGCGCTCCCCGAGAGCGCCGTGGGGTCGATGCCCGCCTCCTCGAGCGCCTCCCACGTGACCTCCAGGAACAGCCGTTGCTGGGGATCCATGAGCGCCGCTTCGCGAGGGGAAATGCCGAAGAACTGCGGGTCGAACTGGTCGACCTGCCTCAAATAGCCCCCGCGCCGCACGTTCACCTTGCCGGGCGCCGTCGGATCGGGGTCGTAGTAGGCGTCGATGTCGTACCGATCCGGCGGCACCTCGCACGTCGCGTCGACCCCGTCGCGCAGCAGGCGAAAGAACGAATCCGGATTGTCCGCGCCGCCCGGGAAGCGGCACCCCACGCCGACGACGGCGATCGGCTCGGTGCGTGCGCGCTCGGTCTCGGCGAGCCGCGCCTGCATCTGCTCCAGGGAGACGAAGGCCCGCTGGAGCAGCGCCTTGTAGTCTTCCGTTCGTGAAATCCCGCTCATCGTTCCTCGTCGTGCCGTCGATTATTTCGCGGCGCCAGAGATCGCCGACAGCTTTGCCGCGAGCAGCGCCGCCATCTCGTCCTCGGAGAGCGCATCGAGCGCCGCTTCGACGTTCTCTGCTGCGTCCGTCGCGCGCGCGGCCGTCACCGATTTCGGTTCGTCGAGAGCAATGCCGAGCCGAGCGCCGATGCTGGAGGCCATGTCCGCGATGGTCGCGCTGCTGAACACCAGCGTCGCGGGGAGCGCCACCCCCAGGCTGGCCTCGAGCCGGTTCCGGAGCTCGAGGCTCGTGAGAGAGTCGAGGCCGAGCGTCATGAGCGGCGTGGTCCGCTGGATGCGCTCCGGCGCGAGGCGCATCACGTGCCCGACTTGCTCCACGAGGTGCTTCTCGAGCTCTGTGCGGCGCTCCGCAGGGGCCTTTTCGGCGAGCGCGGCGGCCATGCCCGTCGGCGTGGACGCCGCCGCGTCGCGCGCATCGGTCAGCTCGGCGAAGAGCGGCGAGCTCGCGACGGTCGGGTAAAACTCTCGCCAGTGCCGCAGACGGAAGGGCGCCACCACGATCTCGACAGGGTCCTGCTGCAAGATCCGGCCGAGTGCATCCCGGCCCTGCTCTGGCGAGATGCTCGAGAGGCCCCGCACGGAGAGACGTGCGCCGCGGACCGCGCTCGCTGCGGCAAGCCCCACAGAGGACCAGGGGCCCCACGCGATCGAAGTCGCTGCGAGCCCATGCGCGCGGCGGTAATGAGCGAGCGCTCCGAGGAATGCATTGGCAGCGCAATAGCTCCCCTGCCCCGGCGATCCGAGGGTCGCGGCGGCCGACGAGAAGAGCACGAAGAGCTCGACCGGGCGGCTCAGCGTCGCGGCGTGCAGGTTCCACGCCCCGAGCACCTTGGGCCGCATCACCGCAGCCATTCGTGTCGGCGACTGCTGGAGCAGGAGGCCGTCGTCGAGCAAGCCGGCCGAGTGGATGATGCCGCGGAGCGGCGGCATTGCTTCGTCGATCCGTCGGAAGACCCCTGCCATCGCCTCCGCGTCGGCCACGTCGGCCCTCTCCGCGACCACGTGCGCGCCGGCCGATTCGAGGTCCGCGATGGCTGCGCGCGCCTCGGCGGAGGGCTCGTTGCGGCCGAGCAGCACGAGGCTCCGTGCGCCCCTTTCGACCAGCCACGCGGCCGAGATGAGCCCGAGCGCGCCGAGGCCGCCGGTGATGAGGTACGTGCCGTCTGCCCGCACCGCGGAGGGGGGAGCCGCGAGCGCCACCTCCGGCGTGGCCGTCTTCATGGAGAGCACCACTTTGCCGATATGCCGAGCCTGCGCCATGTGACGGAACGCATCGACCGCCGCCTCTGCGGCAAACGTGTGGTGTGGCAGCGGGCGCAGCTCTCCCCTGCCAAGGAGCTCCATCACCTCGCGCAGGAGGCGGCCGAGGTGCTCCGGACGCTCCTTCTGCATCCTCTCCAGGTCGACCGCGAAGTACGACAGGTTCTGCCGGAATGGTGCGAGCCCGATCAACGCGTCATCGTAGATGTCGCGCTTGCCGATTTCGACGAAGCGGCCGTAGGGGCCGAGCACCCCGAGGCTCGCCGTCATCGCCGGCCCCGTGAGCGAATTCAGGACGAGGTCCACGCCACGGTTGGCCGTGATTTCGAGCACCTCGTCGGCGAACGTGGTGGAGCGCGAGCTCATGATGTGCTGGATCCCGAGCGCTCGCAGGTATGCGTGCTTCTCCGGGCTCCCCGCCGTGGCGAATATCTCTGCTCCCGCGCGCCGTGCGAGCTGAATGGCGGCGAGTCCCACGCCGCCGGTCGCGGCGTGGATGAGCACGCGCTCCCCTCGGTCCAGGTGGCCGAGACGGTTGAGCGCGTGGTACGCCGTCATGTATGCAATGGGTACGGTCGCCGCCTCCTCGAAGCTGATCTCCGGCGGCTTGGGAGCGACGAGCGCCGCGCTCGCGACCACGAAGCTGCCGAAGCTGCCCGGCGCCACGGCCACGACCTCGTCACCGACGCCGAACTCCCGCACGCCTTCGCCCACGGCTGTCACCGTGCCCGCGCACTCCATCCCGAGCTCGCTCTCCCCGCGCGGATCATCGGGGCGCACGCCCATCGCCGTGAGCACGTCGCGGAAATTGATACCGCTCGCGTGGACTTGAATCTCGACTTCACCCGGACCCGGCTCACGGCGGGAGATGCGCCGCCGCGCGAGCGTATCGAGTTGCCCCGGCGCGCCGATCTCGAGCCGCCATGCGGTCGCCCCGCCCGCCGCGTCGCGGGCAGGCCGCGGGGGCGCTGCGGGGGGCAGGTCCGGGCGGCGCACGATCCGGGCGACGTGGCGAGCTCCCGCGCGCCACGCCACGTGCAGCTCGGGGCCATCCGCGAGCAGCTCCTCGGCCAGGGCCGAGACCGATTCCGGCGCCGCGTCGGAGGGCAGATCCACGCAGGTGCACCGCAGCTCCGGGTGCTCGTAGGGAAGGGTCCGGCCGATCCCCCAAAGCGGCGCCGCCGCAATCGAGACGGGCTCCGCGTCCGTGCCCAGCGATTGCGCGCCACGTGTCACCAGCCAAAGCCGCGGCGGCTGCTTCCAATCCATCTGCGCCAGCGCCTGTGTCGCGCTCAGCACCGCGACGCTGCCGAGCCGCTCCGAGGCCTTGAGCGAGTCGATCGTGGTGGCGTCGGACGACGGGCCATCGAGGCTCCAGAGGTGCACGATGCCACGGCACCGCAAGGGCTCGCCGCGGTTCGACGGGAGCGCGTCGCTCAGCAACTGCTTGAAGAGCGCCGGCTGGGTCGGATCGACCTCGTAACGGCCAGGCTCGACGACGCGGTATCCTTTCCCCGGACGAACGAGCTTGCATGTCTCGCCGCGCGCCTCGAGGAGCCGCGCGAGCTGCGCCGCGATTCCGCCCCTGTCCGCGAGGAGGATCCACGTGCCAGGCGCGTCGGTCGTCCGGGCCTCGGCGGGCCGCACCTCGGGCCGCCAGGCGAGCTCGTAGAACCAATCATGCAGGGGATCGTTCGAGGCCGCTGTCTTCCGCTCCCAGCGCTTGGCGCACAGCTCGCGTCCTTCGAAGAGCCGTTGCCCCGCCTCGTTCGTCACGACAAAGTCGCCCACGACGAGGTGCGCGTCCGCAGGAGAGGCGCGCAAGACGACATGGCACCAGAGCGGCCCGCGCCAGGCGCCGGGGAAGAAGCGGGCCAGCCTGAGCTCCACGGGCAGCAGGGCATCGCGGGCCGACGAGGGGCGCCCTTCGGCAGGCAACGCGGCGGCGATCACCTGAAGGCACGCGTCGAGCAGCGCGGGATGAATGGCGTCGTCCGCGTCGAGCTGCTCCGGCAGGCGCACGCGGCCGAGCGCCTCGCCGTCACGACACCAGATGGCGTCGACCCCCTGAAAGCTCGGGCCGTAATGCATGTCGCGCGCATCGAGCGCCTCGTAATGCTCGGCGGCGGACAGCTTCCTCGTGCACCGGGTCTTGATCGCGTCGGGCACGAGCGTACGGGCCTCGGCCGCGCCCTGGGTGGGCTCTTCGAGCACGAGCGTGCCGGTGGCGTGCGCGGTCCACGCCGCATCCTGCGCGGAGGGCTCATCCGGCAGGCTCGAGATCTTGAAGGAGAAGGCGTCCGGGCGAGCCCCGCGATGGAGGGCGGTCTGTAGCGTGAGCGCCTCGTCGTCCCGCAGGAACAGGGCATTGCGGAACGCGACCTGCTCGAGACGCACCGTCGACGCACCCAGCGCGCGTCCAGCTCCCAGGGCCATCGCGAGGTATGCGGTCGCGGGCAAGAGCGGCCTGCCCTCCACCCGGTGATCCTTCAAGTACGGCTGCGACGCCTGGCTGAGCCTGCCCTGCCAGTAATGCGTCCCGGGCTGCACCGACGAGGCCACGTGGACCCCGAGCAGCGAGGCCCCGCGCACCTGCGCCTGGTCAGCGGCGTCGACGCGCGCCGCCGCAGCCTCGAGCCAGAATGGTTCGTGTTGCCAGGGATAGGTCGGGAGTGGCAGGTGCGGGACGGGATCAGGGTAAAGCCGCGCCGCCTCCAGCCGATGCCCTGCCGCGAAGAGCGCGCCGAGAGAGCTTAGCATCGCGCCTCGCTCGTCCTCCTCGCGCTCGAGCGAGCCGACGGCCATCGGCTCGTTTTCCCCCAGCGCTTGCAGCGTCTGCCCGATGGCAGGCAACAGCAGCGGGTGAGCGCTCAGCTCGACGAACGTGCACGGCCCCTCCGACCACAGCCGCTCCAGCGCCGGATGCAGCATCACCGGCGCGCGCAGGTTCTTCGCCCAGTAGGCTTCATCCAGCTCGTCGCCTCGCAGCGGCGCGACCTCGACCGTCGACATCAGAGGAATCGCGCCGGCGCGCGGCGTGATCCCCGCGAGCTTCGCGCGCAGCTCGCCCAGAAGCGGCTCCACCTGGGGACTGTGGGAGGCGACATCGACGCGGATGAGCCGCGCAAAGACCCCGTCCTTGTCGAGCTGCCCGACGAGCTCTCGCACCGCATCCGCGTCACCCGCGAGCACCGTCGAGCGCGGCGCATTGCAAGCCGCGATGTCCAGCCGTTCACGGCGTCCTGAAAGCAGCCGCTCGGCCTGCGCACGCGTCAGCTCCACCACCGCCATCGCCCCCTGCCCCACCACGCGCGACATCAGCTGGCTGCGCACGCAGATGACCCGCGCCGCATCCTCGAGCGACAGCGCGCCGGACACGGCCGCGGCTGCCACTTCCCCCATGCTATGGCCCACAAGCGCGTCGGGCTCGACGCCAAAGGAGCGCCAGAGCGCGGCGAGGGCCCATTGCAGCGCGAAAAGCAGCGGCTGGACCACCTCGATGCGCTCGAGCACCTTTGGATCGCCTTTGCTCAGCAGCGTCACGGGCGACCAATCCACCCACGGCCGCATCGCCTGCTCGCACGCCTGGAGCGCATCGCGGAAGACCGGCTCGGTCTGCAGCAATTGCCGCCCCATCCCCGGCCATTGCGAGCCCTGCCCCGGGAACACGAACACCACGCGACGCCGCCGTCCCGTGCCATCGTGGCCGTGCGCCATTCCAGCGCCCGGTTCACCTTTGACAAACGCGCCGAGCATCTCGCCGAGCTCGCCCCGGGAGCTCGCCACCACGGATACACGATGTTCGAGCTGCGCCCGTCGCCGCGCCACGGCCGCGCAGAGCGCGCCGAGCCCGTCCTGCTCACTTATGCTCGACGCATACGCGCTCGCAAGCGCGACGAGGGCCTGCTGGCTGCGCGCCGACAGCACGAAGAGCTCCGCGCGCCCCTCGGAATCTTTCGGCGCGACCGCCTCTGCTGCGGCCGGCGCCTCCTCGAGCACCACGTGGGCGTTGGTGCCGCCGAAGCCGAATGCACTCACGCCGGCGAGCCTCGGCCGGCCCTGCTCCCGGGGCCAGGGCGCCAGCGCCGTTTGCAGGTCGAGCTGGAGGTCGCCGAAGGGAATGTGGGGGCTCGGCTCGCTGATGTGCAGGCTCGCTGGCAAGGCCTCGTGGTGCATGGAGAGCGCCACTTTGATGAGGCCCGCAATCCCGGCTGCCGCCTCGAGGTGCCCGAGGTTGCTCTTCACCGAGCCGAGCTTCACGGGACTCGCGGCCGGGCGCCCCTCCGACAGCACGGCGCCGAGCGCCCTCGCCTCGATCGGATCACCGAGCGGCGTCCCCGTGCCGTGCGCTTCGACGTACTGGATTGCGCTCGGCCGAATCCCCGCATTCGCGCAGGCCGTCTGGACCAGCTCCTGCTGGGCGTGCTGGTTCGGCGCGGTCAGGCCATTGCTGCGTCCATCCTGGTTGACCGCGCTGCCCCGGATGAGCGCGTAGATCCGATCCCCGTCGGCGAGCGCGCGTGACATCGACTTCAAGACCACGACGCCGCAGCCTTCGGAGCGCACGTAGCCATTGGCGCGCGCGTCGAACGGCTTGCACCGCCCGTCCGGCGCGAGAAACCCGCCCTTCGTCATCTGGACCGTGAGCTCGGGCGATAGGATGAGATTCACCCCGCCGACCAGCGCGAGCTCCACCTCGCCGCGCCGCAGGCTCTCGCACGCCAGGTGGACCGCCACGAGCGACGACGAGCAGGCGGTGTCGACCGAAATGCTCGGACCCCGCAGATCGATCGCATAGGAGATCCGATTGGCGGCGATGCTCTGCGACGTGCCCGTGGCCAGGTGCGCGTCGCATTGCGCGAGCGCCCCTGCGTGCAGCCTGCCATAATCCTGGTTCGCGATGCCGACGAAGACGCCGGTCTCCGTACCCTTGATCCTCTCCCACGGCAGCCCCGCGTCCTCCAGCGCGTCCCACGCCACCTCGAGCAGGAGTCGCTGTTGCGGGTCGGCGCGCTCCGCCTCGCGCGGCGAGATCCCGAAGAACGCGGCATCGAAGCCGCGCACGTCGCGCAAAAAACCGCCCCAGCGCGCATTCGTCTTGCCGCTCGCCGTCGGATCGGCCGCGTACAACGTGTCGACGTCCCAGCGATCCGCGGGAATCTCGGTGATTGCGTCGACGCCTTCGCGCAAAAGCCGCCAGAATGCCCCGGGGCCATTTGCGTCCCCCGGGAATCGGCAGCCTATCCCGATGATGGCGATCGGCTCGGGCTCGCCGCTCCGGCTCGAGGGAACCGCCCGCGGCGCCTCCTTCTGCCTCGGCTCACCGGCCAGGTGCCGCGCCAGGGCTTCGATGGTGGGATACTCCCACAGGATCGTGGCGGGCAGCGTCGTGCCGAGCCAGCGCTCGAGCTCGCCGAGAAAGCCCGCGATCTGCCGAGAGCCGAGCCCGTAGCGGGCGAAGGGCTCTCGGTGGTCGATACCCTCGCGCGGCTCGCCGGTCTGCTCCGCCAGCGCGCTGACGAGCCACGCCTCGATGCTCTCCGCGCTCTTGCCTTGGGCCGGCGCCGCATTCTTTTTCTGCGGGCTCCGCGCCTCCCCGCTCACCCACGAGAGCAGCGCCTCGAGCTTTCCGTCGAGGAATTCGCTCCGCGTGGCTCTGCGCTGGATCTTGCCGCTCGACGTCTTGGGGATCGTCCCCGGCGAAAGGAGCGCCAATGCATGAACGGGGATCTCGTGCGCCTCCGCCACCGCCTGCCTGATGGTCTCGACGATGCCTTCGGGCACACGCGTATCCCGCATCTCTGCCGCAACGACGAGGCGCTCCTCGCCCCCCACCTCGATCGAGAATGCGGCGCTGCAGCCGAGCCGGAGGGCCTCGTGGCACCGCTCCACCGTGAACTCGATGTCCTGCGGGTAATGGTTTGCGCCGTGGATGATGATGACGTCCTTGTAACGACCTGTGACGTACACCTCCCGGTCCTTGATGAACCCGAGATCTCCGCTGCGAAGGAACGGCCCCTCGCCCGTGTCCGCGATGCGCGCGTGGAAGGTCCGCTCCGTCTCCTCCGGGCGATTCCAGTAGCCGAGCGAGACGCTCGGGGAAGAGATCCATATCTCGCCCACCCGGTCCGGCGGACATTGCCGACCCGTGACAGGGTCGACGATGCGCAGATCCGCGTCCTCGAGGATGCGGCCGCTGCTGGCCAGCGTGTACGCGCCGGGGCTGCCCTCGGGTACGTAGACGACGCGGTTCTGCTGCAGCGCCGCCCCGTCAACCGTGCACGCGGAGGGCGATTCCCCGTCGTGCCGCATCGAGACGAGCAGCGTCACCTCGGCCTGGCCATAGACGGGGCAATGCGTGTCGAAGCGCACTCCGCACTCCGCGAACGTCTCCGCGAAGCGCTTCAGCGTCTCCCACCGGACAGGCTCTGCCCCGTTGCTCGCGAGGCGCCACGACCGCAAGTCGAGCTTTGCGCGCTGCTCGGGGGTGATTTTCTGCACGCAATAGTCGTACGCGAAATTGGGCCCTTCGCTGTGGGTCGCCCGATAGCGCGAGATGGCCTGGAGCCACCGCAAGGGGTGCCTCGCGAAGGTCACCGGCGACATGATGTAGCAGGGCGTGCCGGCGTAGAGCGACAGGATGATGCCGGACACGAGCCCATAGTCGTGAAAATTGGGCACCCACGACACGGAGACGCTGTCCTGCGAGTAGCCTGCTGCGCGATGGATGGTGCCGACGTTGTGCAGGACGTTCCGGTGCGCGAGCATGGCGCCCTTGGGCGTCGCGGTGGAGCCGGACGTGTATTGCAGGTATGCGAGCGAATCCTCGCGGATGACCGGGGGCTGCCACGCGTGCTCGGCGCCCTCGGTGGGGGCGTCCGAGGCTATCCAGCAGAGCCGCCCGAGTTCCTCGGCGTGCGCGCGCATTCCCTCCGAGGTCGCGACGAGCGCCGAGGTCGTGAGCGCGATCGAGGCGCCGGCGTCCCTGGCGATTGCCTGCAAGCGCGGCACGGTCCGCTTCAAACGCGCGGGCTCCGGCTGCGGCGCAGGAATGGCGATGACGTTCGCGTACAGGCAGCCGAAGAAAGCGGCTATGAAATCGACGCCGGGTGGATAGAGCAGCAGGGCGCGCTCGCCGCTCGCGCCACGCGACTGCAATTGCGTAGCAATGGCGCGCGCCCTGCGATCGAGCTCCGCATAGGAGACACTGTCCTCCTCGTGCTCGCCGTCCGTGATGGCGGTAAATGCAGTCCGATCGCACAGCTGTTCTGCTCTCCAGCAAAGGAGATCGACCAGCGTGCGGCTTCCTTGGGGAGCCTTGCTGCTCAATGTCGTCATTCGAACGTATTAGGTTTATTTTACAAAAGCGGGCGAAGCTTAATGTGGCAGGTACCACCGGTCAAGTCCGATCGTGGCAAAGCAAGATTCCGGCCAAGAACGCGCAAAACGTAATCTGTGGCACGTGTTAGACTATCGTCGCGTAACGTCATGCTTCGTGAAGGCCGGGAGGGGGCCTTCTTGGGTCTCCGCTCGCACGCTTTCTTCGTAGAGATGAAGGACGCCGAGCTGGGCGAGCCCGGCCTCGGCAAGACGTGCGTGTTGCGCGCGCTGCGCAATCGGCTCCCTTGCCATCGAGACCCCGCTCGTATTCGCAATAAGCGCCATGTGTCACCCCGAGCTTGATCCGATCACCGGACGCGGTGAGGAACTCGGTATTGTATCGTTGCATCCTGCTTTCCGTGTTCCAGCGACCACCTGCACCGCGTTGCTCACGTTCCCCGATTTCGAGGGCGCGGTGCAGCGCGGCACCTCGTTCTTCGCCACCGCGTATCTGGACCGCGCAAGCAAGCTCGCGATATACCGGCACGGGCGCCGGGGGCTCAAGCCCCCACCCCCCTCCCCGCCCAAACTTCGATTCGCACCGGAACCCCTGCCAAATCCCATTCTGTCAACGTGTCGGGCCCGGGCATCATGTCCTGTCCGCAATGCGGCGCGGCCATGGTCGGGAAGTCCACTCAGCGCCAGAACCCGACGTCGCGATCCTCGACCGGGTGCGCGCGCTGCGGGCAGAGCTTCAGTCCGTCGAGGCGGAGGTGGCGACTCTCGAAACGAGCGGCGCACCCGCGGAGCTCGAGGTTGTTCTGCCCCCGCCCCGCTCCCGACAAGCTCCTTGCCCCGCATCCCCGACTTGTGCTGTTCCATGAGGCAAGGGAGGACAACCATTCATGCACCATCCGACGTTCACGACCCTCGCCGCCGTCGCCATACCCGGCATGCTCACCGCGTGTGGAGGCGGCACCTCGCCCTCCGCCTCGGGATCCGGCTCCGGCTCCGGCGCGAGCTCGGGCGGCGGCAGCGGCGTCGTCGTCGATCGCGGGCCCACCAGCATCTCGCTCGACGGCGATCCCAACGGGCTCTTCTGAGATGCCGATACCGCCACGCTCTTCATCGCCGACGACAATGGCAATCGGATCCTCTCGTGGACCGATACCCAGGGGCTCGGCCTCGCCGCCGAGCTGCCCGCCGCGCCGCCCGACAGCGCGGGGCTCGGTCAGGTCGTCAAGATGAAGGACGGCACGCTCGTCGTGCCCAGGTTCGGCGGCGGCACCGCGGGCGACGTCGTTTATGCCAGGCCCGACGGGACGAACGGCGTGGTCCCGAATCTCGATCCCCTCCGCCGCCGCATCGGCCTCACCGTATCCGAGGAGGGCACGCTGTACGATACGTTCTTCGTCGCGATGAATGGCATCAAGCTCGGCAGCGTCGCCGAGCTCGATCTCGCCGGCGCCGAAGCCGAGATCATCACAGGCCTCAAAAACCCGTCGGCGTGCTCGCCGCGAAGGGCGACTTCATCGTCACCGAGCAGGAGACGGGCAACGTGCTCCGGGCGCCGATCGCCTCGCCGGATCAGCTCGTCGTGATCGCGCAGCTCGTCGGGCCCGATCTCCTGACCGACGGGCCCAATGGAACGTTCTTCACCGGCGGCAAGGACGGCAGCGTCCGGCAGATCGTGGGCGGCGGCGAGTGGAGCGAATTCGCCAGCGGATTCCAGGAGGTGCGCGGCGTGGCGTACGACGCGGAAAACCGGGTCTCTTCCTCGCCGATCACGATGGGATCGAAGAGGACGGCGTGACGCATTTCCTTCGGATCCTGCCGGTCGATTGATGATGCGCCGCGGATTCGCCCTCGTGGCGCTCTTGCTGTCGCCGGCCGTCGCCCGCGCCGAAGGGCCGCGGGTGCAGGCTCTTTTCCAGGGGGACATCGACGCGCGGCTGCACTCCGCCGATCGCGTGGAGGGCGAGGACGGCTTCGCGGTCGCGCGCCTGCGCCTCGGCGCGCGCGCCGATTTCACGCCCTGGTTTCACGCCGTTGCGCAGGCCGAATGGGCCCAGGAAAAACCGGCGCTGCTCGACGCCTACGCGTCCATTCGGCCGTCGGCGTCGTGGGAGCTCTCCCTCGGGGCGCGCAAGACGCCGCTCTTCTCGTCGACGCGCGGCTCGACGTCGCGCTGGGGCGCGCGAATCCACAGACGAAAGGCGCGCCGCTCCTCGGCTTGCGCCTCGGCGCCGGGATACACGCGGAGAGCGCGGAGGATCGGATCGGCGTCCGAGGTACGACCGCGGACGGGTTCATCTTTTATCGAGCCGCCACGGTGTACGGGCCGCGGCACGTCGCCGAGGCGCACGCGGCCGCATATCTCGGGCCGGTGCGGATCCTCGGGGAAATCGGAGTCGCCAAGGAGAGCCGCGCCAAGGACACGGACGGCAATCCGGCGACGCCGCGCGTGCCGCAAGACTTCATCCGGTCGCTCGGTGGATTCGTCGAGGCAGCCTGGATGCTGACGGGACAACGGCGCGCGCCGGGGATCTGGCCGACGGAGCGGCCGGGGCGATCGTGGGGAATCGGCGCGCTGGAGCTCGCGGGGCGATTCGAGCGGCTATCCCTCGGGCAAGGCGCGCGCGACGTCGAGCCCGGCGGGGCCACGAGGGTCTCGGCGGCGATTCGATGGTGGGCGACGCAGTTCTGCGCCGTCTCGGCCGCCGGGTATTTCACGGCATACGACACGGCGCCGATCGAGGGGCCCGGGACGACGCAATCATGGCTCGGCATCCTGCGCGCGACGTTCCACGTGCCGGTGGAGAAGCTCATGCGCTGAACGAAGGGAGAGAGGCTCAGGCCCGGACCACCCGACACGCGAAACATTTATACGCCTGCTGCCCGGACAGCGCATCGAAATGCCGTTCATCGACGAGCACGTTCGCGGGCTCGTACCGCGGCAGGCCGAGATCGTCGCCGACCTTCTGCGCCGGACCGAAGAAATTCGGCACGAAGATCGTGTCCTCGCGAATGCCGTCGAAGAGCAGCGCCGTCGCCGTGATCACGCCCCGCGGGCTCTCCACCCGGATCACGTCGCCGTCGCGGATGCCCGCCCGCGCCGCGGCGCTGGGGTGAATCTGCACGAGCCGGAGGCCGTTCATCAGCTTCCCGGTCTGCGTCCATTGCGTCATCGTCGCGAAATGGACCACGCTCGGCCGGCCGATCATCCCGAGGAGCGGGAAGCCCGCGCGCGCGCCTTCGTTCGGCGGCACGCCGAGCTTGACCCGCGGCGTGGAGGAGCCGGGATGGAGCGGATTCGGGACCTTCTCGGCGAGGTGCTCGATCGTCGGGACCCCGGCGCCGACCTCCGGGTGCGAATAAAACGGCGATAACGCGGCGTGCCCGGCGCGGGCGAGTTTTTCGTGCATCGCAGGCGTGTGAATCTCGATCTTTCCGCTCGGCGTGAAGAATCGTTTGCCCGCGTGCCCGAGGGCGCTCGCCACGGATGCCCAGGAGGGATGGTCGAGGTAGAGCGTGCTCGTGCCCGGATGATCCGCGGAGGGGCAAGGCCACCTCAGCGGCTCGGTCCTCTCGCGCAGGCGCTTCGAGGTCATCCCCGCCATGCCCGGCGTGTTCTTGACGAAAACCTCGTCCCAGAGCGTGCGGTAGTCCTTCCACGCCGCGGGAAGATTGTCCTTCCAGTACGAGGGCGGATTCTTCTTGTCGACCTCGGCCATGGCGTGGGCGAGGTTGATCCAGAAGTGAATGTCGGGCCGCGCTTCGCCGATCGGGTCGATCGCTTTGTCCGACCAGCGAATGGCGCGATCGTCGCGGCGCATGTAGACGCACTCCTGTTCGAGCACGCTCGGGATCGGGAGCACGTAATCGGCGAAGAGCGCGGGCTCCTCCAGGAAGAGGCCCGGATACACGAGAAGCTCGAGCTTTTCGTACGCCGCGCGCACCCGCGCTGCGTTCGCGCCGTCGACGAGCGGGTTTCCCATCAGGAACACGGCGCGCAGGCGATACGGATCCTCGTCGAGGATCGCCCGCGGAAACGTGTCGGGCCCGAGCAGCGCGGGGCCCTTCTTCTCCGGGACGTCGCCGCGGATCTTCGGCAAGCGGAGATCCCCCGGCCAGGTGTTGTGCATGAAATTGCAGCCGCCGCCGGGCCTGCCGACGTTGCCGGTGATCGCCGCGAGAAACGCCATCGCCCGGTAGGTGTGGAACGCGTTCATCTGGTGCGAGATCCCCGCATTGCAAAAGATCGCCGCGGGACGGGCCTTTGCGTACGCCTCGGCGAGGGCGCGGATCGTGCTCGCGGGCACGGTCGTCATCCGCTCGCCCCACTCCGGGGAAAACCCTTGCGCCTCGACGTGCTTGACGAGCGCGTCGAACCCGACGACCCACCGCTCGACGAACGCCGCGTCGTAGAGCTTCTGCCGGAGGATGTGCGCGAGCATGGCGTACACGAGCGCCATGTCGGTGTGCGGTCGAATGGCGATGTGCTGGTCGGCGAAGGCGGAGGTCGGCGTTTGCCGCGGGTCGACGACGACGAGCTTCGCGCCGGAGCGCGCGCGCGCCCGGAGGAGGTGCTCGAACGTGACGGGGTGCGTCTCGGCCTGGTTCGTGCCGAAGAAGAGGAAAAACCTCGAGCTGCCGAGGTCCTCCTCTCCCGTGATGCCGTCCTTGCCGTAGCCATTGGTGAAATTGCCGAGGCCGAAGGTCCAGGCGAGGGCATCGCCGCCCGCGTCGTTGCAGACGGGGCCGACGTCGGTCGCATTGGGCGAGCCGTAAAGATCGAAGAACCGGCCGATGATGGATCCGACGCCGCGCACGAGCCGCCCCGAGGTCTTGCTGGCGACGCCGGCGGCGCCGGTGGTGTCGCGGATCTCGACGAGCTTTTTGGCGATCTCGGCGAGGGCCTGATCCCAGCCGATGGGCTCGAAGCGCGAATCGGGGGAGCCTTTCGCGCCGGAGACGCGCCGGAGCGGCGTACGAATGCGGTGCGGGTTGTAGGCGATCTGCGCCATCATCGGGCCTTTGACGCAGAGGTTACCGTCCTGGACCGGATCGGCCGTCTCACCCTTGATGTCGATGATGCGCCCGCCCTTCTTGTGGACCTGAAGCCCACAGAGGGAGTTGCAGAACTGGCAAGCAGCGCGAACGATCTCGTCGGGCTGGAGCGCGCCCGAGCTCCGGGTGAAATCGAGCGCCACGCGCGGAGGCTCGGCCGGAGGCGGAGGCGCGGTGGCCTCGCAGCCGGCCACGAAGCCCGCCGCGGCGCTGGTCGCAGCCGACAACTTGAGGAATCCACGACGCGAGAAGTTCGAATCGCTGGCCATGTTCCGGACGGGATCATGCGCCGGGGAGCGTTCGGAAAACAAGCGTTTTGCGGAGCATCCCCCGCGGGCGAACACGAGGGCAGACCGGGCAAACACGAAGTGGTAGAGTCGCCGCGTCATGCACGCGCTGTCACGCCGCTCGTTCGGGTCGCTCTGGGTGTTCTTCTTGCTCGCGCTGTGCTGCCTTTCCTGCGGGAAGCAGCCCGCGGGAGGGCGCGCGCTCGGGCTCGCGACGACGACGAGCTTGAAGGATACGGGGCTCGTCGACGAGCTGCTCCCCGCGTTCGAGGCGAAGACGGGCTACCGCGTCGAGGTGAATGCGCTCGGGTCCGGCAAGGCGCTGCGCGCGCTGCGCGACGGCGCGACGGACGTGGCCATCACGCACGCGCCTGCCGAGGAGCAAGCGGCGGTCGCCGCAGGTGAGGTGGGGCGGCGGAGCCCGTTCATGCACAACGAGTTCGTGATCGTCGGGCCCGCCGATCAGGTGGGCGTCGTGGCCGGAGCGGGAGACGTGCAGGAGGCGCTGCGGCGGATCGCGTCGTCGGGGCGGACGTTCCTGTCACGCGGGGACGACTCGGGGACGAACCAGCGCGAAATGGCGCTGTGGAAGGCCGCGGGGATCGGCGCGAACAGCACGTTCATCGTGCGGGCGAACGCCGGGATGGGCGAGACGCTGGAGCGCGCGTCGGACGAGGGCGCGTTCACGTTGAGTGATCGCGCGACATTCGTGGCCAAGCAGAAAGACCTGGAGCTGTCAATCGTGTTCCAGGGTGACGCGGCGCTGCGAAACACGTATTCCGTGATCGAGCCGAAGGCCGGCGCAGGGGCCAACGCGGAGGGGGCGCGCGCGTTCGCGGAGTTTCTCCTTTCGCCCGAGGGGCGGGCGCTCATCGGCGCGTTCGGCGTGAAGGCCAGCGGGGAGCCGCTGTTCACGCCTGAAGCACGTTGACGCGACGCCATCCCATTCCAACCGTTCGCCACCGGAAAGGTCGGATCAGCGAGCCATGACGAAAGATACGGCCCAAGGTCCCGCCCTCGAGGGGAAGGAGACGACGATTCCGCTCCTGCCCTGCGTTTCGCCCGACGAGACGCTCGCGTTTTATCGGGCGCTCGGCTTCGAGACCACCTACGAGATGACGCGGCCGTATCTGTATCTGGCGCTGCGCTTCCGTGGATTCGAGCTGCACTTCGGCAAGGGGCCCAAGGGACTGGATCCGAAGGAGGAGAGCTCGGGCGGCTGTCTGGTCCTCGTGGACGCCGTGGAGCCGTATCACCGCACGTTCACCGAGGCCCTGCGCGCGAAGTACGGCAAGGTGCTGGCCCGCGGCAGGCCCCGGATCACCCGCTTTCGGCCGGGTCAGAGCCGCTTCTCGCTGATCGACCCCTCGGGCAACAACATCATCTTCATCCAGCGGGGCGAGCCGGACCTCGAATACGGCGGCTCGAAGGCGCTCTCGGGCCTGGCGAAGACGATCGACAATGCCCGCATCCTGCGTGATTTCAAGAACGACGACAAAGGCGCCGCGCGCGTGCTCGACGTCGCCCTCGCCAAATACGGGGCAGGAGCCCCGGTGGAGGACCGGGTGCGAGCCATGGCGGCCCGGATGGAGCTTGCGATTGCATTGGACGACGCGGCGTCGGGCCAGGCCCTCCGGGAGCAACTAAAGGCGCTCCCCCTGTCCGAGGAAGAGCGCGACCGCCTGTCCGAGGAGCTGAAGGCCGCGGAAAGGCTATCAGAGTGGCTTTCGCGCGCCACGGCGACGCGTCAGGCCTGAGAGCCCACCGCAGCGACGAGCTCGCGCAAAGAGCTCATGGCCGCTCGCTCCGCCGTCTCGTTGTACGCCTTCACCGCGGCCGGGTGGCTGAAGCCGTGTGTCGCGCCCTCGTGCACGAAAACCTGAACATCGTCGCGCCCGGCGAACGCAGCGCGGACCGCCTCAACGGCCGGCGGCGGCACGAACGGATCGACGCTCCCGAAATGCAGGCGCATCGGGCAACGCATCTCGACCACGCGATCGAGGTGTTTTTCCAGCCCGGTGCCGTGCCACGTCACGACGCCGGAGACCAGGCCGTCGGCGGCTGCGCGAAACGCAAACGGCCCGCCGAAGCAGATCCCGAGCATCACGACGGGCCGGCCACGACTCTCCGCTCGCGCCCATTCGATCAGCGCCCGCAGATCGCGATAGATGCGCTCGGGCTGGACGCCCTTGACCCGCGCCATCACGCGCGCCATGTCGTCGTACGGGGCATGCCCGCTGTCGGTCCGGAAAAACGGATCGAAGGTGACCACGAGGCTCGCGTCCGCCCCGAGCTCTTCCATCTGCGCTTCGAGATCGGGCGCGACCCCGAACGCGGACGGCAGGATCACGAGGGCCGCGCCGACGCCGCTGGATCGCGCAATCGTCAGGGGGAGCTGCTCACCTTCGACGGAAAGGACTTGGCGCGTGATTTTCGTCGTCCCGGTGCTCATCGTCGAATGCATCGTTTTCTCCGAGGCCTCCGGTTCAACCTGATTTCGGTTCGATCGTCGGCGAAGCATTCCCGAAGCCCGCCTCCGGCTGGGCCTTGAATTCGAGCGTCACGGCCTTGGAGAGCCGCACGACCGAGCCGGCCAGGATCGGCGCTTCCTGGTTCGTCTCGACCAGCCGCCCGTCCACCTCCGTCGGCTGGCGCGAGACGGGCCGCAGCACGTACCCCTCCTTCGGCTTGCGCCGGAGCTCGAAATGAAACCGGCTCACGAGCTGCTCGAGCTTCTTGTCGCGCAGCGAAAGGACCACGTCGTTCGCCCGCATCCCCTCCTCCCCGCGGAGCCGGCCGAAGCTGATGAGGTCCTGCCGCGGCAAAACGAAGCTGTCGCCGGTCTCGCGCACGACCACGCTCCCGGGCAGGCGGTGTTCGTCCCGCCAATCGAAGCGAAAGAGCACGAGCGGCCCTTCGTGCCCCCGGACGACGACGGGCGGAACGGGCCAGACGCGCACGCGCATGCCGTGCGGAGCCTCGCGCAGCGCCGCCGCCGAGAGGCGCAGCTCGTCGGGCTCGGCCGTCGAGGCGATCCGCGCGCACAGGTTCACCGCGTCGCCCGACACGATCACGCCGTCGGTCAAGACCGGCCCGAAGTGCACGCCGAGCCGCACCACGAGCCGATGATCCCGCGCCCGCGTCTCGTTCTCCCGCGATGCGCGCTCGAGGAAGACGACGAACGCGCCCACGGCCTTTTCGACGTCGGGAAAACAAGTGAACGCGCCGTCGCCCGCGACGTCGACGATTCGCCCGCCGAACGGCTGGATCGACTCCCCCAGGAGATCGTGGTGGAGCTGCTGCAGCGCCCTTCCTGCCTTGTCACCGAAGCGCGCGAAATAAGCCGTCGACCCGACGATGTCGGTGAAGCCGAGGGCGAGCGGCTTCTCGAACCTCCGCGTGAGGACCTGCGAGAGCTGGGTCTGGAGCCGGATGATTTCCGTCAGGCTCATCGCGTCGAAGTCGAGCTTCATCGTGGGCGGAACCAGGGTAGCCCGAAAGATCCGCCCCGCCTAGCTCTTTGGGAGGCCACGCGCGCCGGTTTTCGCCCCGACCGACGCGAGGATCGCGTCCAGCGTGGCGAGATCGACGGGCTTCACCAGGTGGGCGGCAAAACCCGCCTCCTTCGTTCGTCGGCGGTCCTCCTCGTGGCCATACCCCGTCAGCGCGACGAGAATCGCCTGGCCCTGGTCGGGGTCCTGGCGAAGCCTTCGGGCGACCTCGTATCCGTTCATTCCGGGCAAACCGATATCGAGCAAGACGACCTCGGGCCGGAACGTCCGCGCCGCTTCCAGCGCCGCGCTGCCGTCGTACACCGTGTGGACCACGTGCCCCGCGATGCGCAGCAGCATCGACAGGCTCTCCGCGACGTCGGGATTGTCGTCCACGATCAGAATGCGGCGGGGCTCCGCCGGGGGGCTCCCTGCCGATGCCCGCGCGCCCGACGGCGGCTCCGCCTCCGGCAAGATCGGCAGGCGGACGATGAACTCGCTCCCCTTCCCTCGCCCCTCGCTGCGTGCTTCGACCGCGCCGCCGTGCATTTCGGCGATGTTCTTCACCAGCGTCAGCCCGATCCCGAGGCCGCCCTCCGACCGGGCCAGCGAGCGATCCACCTGCGTGAAGAGATCGAAGACACGCGTCAGCATTTCCTGAGGAATGCCAATGCCGGTGTCCCGCACCCGGATCGACACCGTATCCCCCGCCCGTTCGACGGCAATCGTGATGTGCCCGCGCTCCTCCGTGTACTTGGCCGCGTTCGTCAGGAGGTTTTCGATCATCTGCGTGAGCCGCGTCGGATCGGCGTAGACCCAGACCGGCTCGGGCGGCAATTCGATCGCGACCTCGTGCTTGCGCGCGTCGAGCAGCGGCCTCGCCGTCTCGAGGGCCCGCCAGACGATCGGCGCGACGTCCACCCGCCCCTTCTGCAGCTTGATCTTGCCGCTCGTGATGCGACTGACGTCGAGCAGGTCGTCGACGAGCCGGGTCATGTGCTGGACCTGGCGCTCGATGATCGCCGTGGACCGCTCGATCCTCGGATCGGCCGCGCCGACGAGCCGGAGGATCTGGGCGGCGTTCCGGATCGGCGCGAGGGGATTGCGCAGCTCGTGGGCGAGCATGGCCAAGAACTCGTCCTTGCGGCGATCGGCGTCGCGGAGCGCCTGCTCGGCCTCCTTGCGGGCCGTGACGTCCATGAAAATGCCTTCCCACATGGTCTGGCCCGTCGACAGGCGCCGGAGAGCCGAGCGGGAATGAATCCAGACAATGCTGCCCCAGCGCGTCCACAATCGACACTCACAATCGAACGGGACACCACCACCGAGGGCGGCGGCCTCCAGCTCGAGGATGCGGGGGCGGTCGTCCTCGTGAATGAGTCCATAGAGGGCCGAGGCGTCCGCCTGAATTTCGGCAGGGGTGACGCCGACGAGCTGCTCGATGCCCGCGCTGATATAAAGGAATCGCCTGTGCCCCGTGGGTTCGGCCAAAAGCTGGTAGATCGCTCCCCGCGGCAGGTTGTCGCTGAGGGTCCGCAGCCGCTCCTCGGTCTCGCGCAGGGCATTCCTCGCCCGCTGGGACTCGGTCACGTTGACGATGGCCGCGACGAACCCCGTGACCCGGCCTTCATCGTCGAACTCCGGGTCGTACGCACACCGCATGATCTGCGTGCTCTGGCCGCCCTCGAACGTCACCTCGGCCTCGAACTCGACCCGCTCGCCGCGAAGGACAGCCTCCACGTGCGGCTCGATGGACGCGTATGCAGCTTCGCCGATGACGTCGCGGATGGTTCGGCCAGCGACTTCGCTCGGCGTCCGATGCAAGCGGGCGGCGTAAGGCCTGTTGACGTACTTGTAACGGCGGTCCGCGTCGCAGTGGGCGATCAAGACGGGGACGTGATTGGTCAGGAGCTCGAGCTGCCGCTCCCGTTCGCGGTCCGCCTCCTGGAGCCGCTTCACGTCGGTGCGGTCCCGCATGATCTTGGCGAAGCCGCGGAGGTGTCCGCGCTCGTCCCGGAGCGGCGTTTCGACGCCGGCCGACCAGAACCGCGTGCCATCCTTGCGGACGTGCCAGCGGTCGTCGTCCCCGCGGCCGCTCCTCGAGGCCTGCTCGCGCTCGAGCTCGGGCTTGCCGCTCCGGATGTCCTCCGGCGTGAAAAAGAGGTCGGACGACTTGCCGAGGACCTCGTCCTCGCGATAGCCGAGAAGTCGCTCGGCGCCCTTGCTCCAGCGGAGGACGATGCCGTGCGGATCGGTGATGAAAATGGCGTAATCGACGACGTTCTCGGCGAGCAGCCGGAACATTTCGCCTTCCCACGCACTCCTGTCCGCGCGCTCGGGTTCGGTCACGAAGCCCCGCCCTGCATGTAATGCGGAGCGGCGTGGAGTGTCAGGACGCGCGGCGGGAAAGAGCGCGCAGGCGGGCGCGGCGTTTTACGCTTCGACCTCGAGCCCGTCGTCTCCGCTCGCGCGCTTCGCCCGGAATGCCGCGGTCTTCGTGGCCGCCACGCGCCGCGCGGTGTCCTCGGCCAAACCCTGCGCGAGGGCCGTTCGTTCGATTTCCTGGCGGAACGCGCGCAGGGCCAGGATCCGGCTCGTCACGGACACGAGCACGGCGAGCGCGAGGAAGACGATCATGAAGGTCGTCGAGATCTGCCAGACGGCGAGCGCGGTCGCGGCGAAGAAGCAAACGGCCGAGAGCAGGCGCGATTGCTGGATCGTCTGGGCGTGAATGCCCTGCGCGCGCGCCACCACGAGCTCGGCATTCACGAGCGCGGACTTCTCGGTCTTCGCCGCTCGCTCCGGGCGCGCGAATGAAAGCTCCTCTCGCGTCTGGTAATTCGGCAACGTCGTCATGAATTCCTCGTTCGTACTGTCGTGACGGTTCTTCTGAATGGATGATTTCTATGCAATGCGGTGACCTCGGCTCAGCGTCGGCTCCCGCGTGGACGGCGTATCGACGCTCATGCCCGGGATGAAGCTCAGCACGGTCGCCGTGATGATGAACGCCCCCGGGATCAGGAACGCGAGATAACCGCCGGCGCGCACGGCGGGCACCATCAGGGCCGCGCCAGACGCGAATGCGACGATCTTCGACCCGCGCAACATCGCGCCCTGGAGCGCCGTGCGTCGGGCCTCGCCATCCATGGCAAACGAGCTCGCGAGCTGCACGCCGAGCTCCGTCGCGGGGCCCGTCATGTGCGTCGTGCGGACGGCTCCGCCCGTGGCCGTGGAGACCGTCGCATTCTGCAGCCCCATGGCGAAGCTCAGGAGCGACAGGAGCAAAAAGTCCCTGGGCTGCTCGACGGACGTGCCAAACTGGCCGAAGAGCCCCGCGTGACCCGCGATCGCGACGCACGCGAGCATGATCGACACGAAGATCAACGGCGCGGCGTGCAGCGGCGGCTTGCCGCGCTGATGGCGCCGCTGCAGCACGATCACGGACGCCATGGCGCCTGCGATGAAGCAGAGCACCACGAGCCCATATTCGGCCATCAGGCCCCAGAGCCCCGCGTCGATGCCGAGCTGGGTCGTCAGGCCCGTGACGTGCGTGACGAATCGCTGGCAAGCGAGAAAAGCGCCTGCATTGACGCTCCCCGCGGCGAGCGCAAGCAGGATCCAGCTCGGCGCGTGGCGCAACGAGAAAATCGTGGGAGGCGTGTGAAGCGCGACCGACATCAACATCCCTTCGTGCGAGTTTGTTGGGGGGTTGCTCCTCGAACCGGAGCGGATGTTCACGGAGCGTGCCAGCAGCGGATCACCCGCAGAACGCGGGGAACTCCGGTCGCGCTCACAGTCCCTCGTCGGGGTGCGCCGACGCCGAATCGACGGCCCTCACCGACAGTGTCGGGAATCGGCGACATTGGCGCGGCGCCGCGGGCCGTGTCAGCTCATGCCCGGCACGATCCATCACGATCCACGAATTCCCGGCTTTTGCCCTCTTTCATGTCCGGAGCTCCTCGATGCGGCTCGTCTCGCGGCTCGTCCTCTCGCACGCGCTCCCCGTCGGCCTCATGGTCTGCGCGCTCGTCGTCATGCTCGGCTCGCTCGCGCAGATCAGCTCGTCGCTCAAGGAGGTGCGTGACGCAGAGCTCGGCTCGCTGAACACGGAAGAGGCCGTCCACCGCGCCGCGTGGGCCGTCGAGATCGCCGTGCGACACGGCGCCGTGGACTGCGAGCACGGTCGCTCCTCCGAGGACGCCGCGCGGGTCATCCAGCAGCGCCTGCGGGATCTCGACGCCGTGCTCGAGTCCGCGGAAAAACCCGTGCGCGAGATCATGCTGGAGCCGGTCCGCGGCTACCAGGCGCTCGCCACCCGCGTCTCCTCGGGCGACACCTGCGCCCACCTCGTCACGACCACCACGCGCCTCGAGCGCGAGCGGCTCGACGAGAAGCTCACGGACGCCTGGATCTCGCGCATGTTCGAGCTCCACTCCGCGCTCCTCCGCAAGGACGAGGAGTCGGGCCGCGCCGCCGGCTCGGCGCTGTCGAGCGGCATCGTGCTCGCGCTCGTGGCGTGCATCGTGGCGGTCCTGCTCGCGCAGCGGATCGCGCGCACGGTGACGCAGCCGCTCGCGTCGCTCTCGTCGAGCGTGCGCAGCGTGGGCCGCGGCGACTTCACGGTCACGATCGAGGCGCAAGGCCCGCGCGAGGTGTACGAGCTCGCCGAGGAGATGGAGGTGATGCGCCGCCGCCTCGCCGAGCTCGAGTCCCTCAAGCAGGGGTTTCTCGCGTCGGTCTCCCACGAGATGCGCACGCCGCTCACGAAGATCCGCGAGGCGCTCTCGCTCCTGTCCGACGGCGCGGGCGGCAAGCTGAACGAGCGGCAGGCGCGTATCGTGCAGATCGCGCAGCTCGCCTGCGAGCGCGAGATCCGCACCGTGACCACGCTCCTCGATCTGTCGCGCCTGCGCGCCGGCGTGCCCCTGCAACGCAAGCCCGGCGCCTCCGTCGACGAGGTCGTCTGGAGCGCGGTCCGCGACGAGGACATCGAGGCCCGCGAGCGCGGCGTCACGGTCGACGTCGAGACGCCCGGCGAGGCGGCCAAGGCCTACCTCGACACGGTGCTCGTCGAGCGGGCGATCGCGAACATCGTGCGCAACGCCGTCGCCGTGTCCAAGAAGGGCCAGCACGTGCGGGTCCGCCGCGACCTCGTGCCCGAAGGCCCCAGCGGGATCGCCGGAACGTGGGCCCAGATCAGCGTCGCCGACCAGGGGCCGGGCATCCCGCCGGAGATCCGCTCGATCATCTTCGACGCGTTCGTGACGCACAGCGTGGACAGCTCGCCGAAGCGCGTGGGCATCGGGCTCGGCCTCGCGCTCGCTCGCGAAATCGTGCGGGCGCACGGGGGCGACATCGAGGCCTCGGACGACCCGGCAGGCGGGGCGGTGTTCCGCATGTGGCTGCCCCTCGACGCCTCCGAGCCGCCGTCACCGCGCGCCCTGCCTGCGCACGTGTGATAAAACCCGACGAACCAGCCATGCGGAAGGACGAGCCCGATACCACCCCGCGGCCGCACATCCTCGTCATCGACGACGAGCCCCACCTCTGCGAGCTGCTCGCTTACCGCCTGGAGCACCACGGTTACCGCGTGACCACGGAGCTCTCGGCCCGCGGCGGGATGGAGGCGCTGGAGCAAGGCGACATCGACGCGATCATCCTCGACCTGCGCCTCGAAGACGCCGACGGCATGGAGGTGCTCGGCGAGGTGCAAAAACGCGCGCCCGATCTGCCCGTCATCATCCTGACAGCCCACGGCACCATCGAGACGGCGGTCCTCGCGATCCAGCGGGGCGCATATGGATTTCTGACGAAGCCGTTCCAGGATTACGAGCTGCTCCAGAAGCTCGCGCACGCGATCGAGAGCGGGCGGCTCAAGCGCGAGGTGGCGGGCCTTCGGCGCATCGTGGGGGACGCGTCGAGCGACATCCGTCTGCTCGGGACGAGCGAGAGCATCGCGGCCGTACGCGAGCGCATCGCGCGCGTCGCGCCCGCGGACGCGACCATCCTCCTGCTCGGCGAGTCCGGCACGGGCAAGGAGCTCGCGGCGCGGTCGCTGCACGCGCTCTCGGCGCGCAAGGCGCGGCCGTTCGTCGCCGTGAACTGCGGGGCGCTGCCGGCGGAGCTCCTGGAGAGCGAGCTCTTCGGGCACGTGCGCGGCGCGTTCACGGGCGCGAGCCGCGACAAGGACGGCCTCTTCGCGGCGGCGCGCGGGGGTACGCTCCTGCTCGACGAAATCGGCGAGGCCCCGGCGCCGGTGCAGGTAAAACTCCTCCGGGTGCTCCAGGAGAAGCGTTTTTCGAAGGTCGGATCGGCGACCGAGGAAGACGCGGACGTGCGCATCGTGGCCGCGACGAACCGCGATCTACGCGCCGAGGTCGCCGCGGGCCGCTTCCGCGAGGACCTTTTTTACCGGCTGCACGTGGTGCCGATCGTCATGCCGCCGCTGCGCGAGCGCAAGGACGACATCCCGCTCCTCGCCGAGCTCTTCCTGCGCCGAGCGGCCGCGCGGTACGGCCTGGCCGAGCCGTACCTCACGCCCGAGGCGATGCGCGTGCTGCTCGCCCATTCGTGGCCGGGCAACGTCCGCGAGCTCGCGAACGTCATGGAAGGCGCCATTTTGCTTTGTCAGGACGAACGCATTCGCCCGCAGCACATCCTGGCGACGCTTGCGACGCCCGCCCGGCCGCCCACACCCATTTCGAGCGAGGCGCCGGCCGAGCCGGCCGAGCCGGCCGAGGAGGAGCCGCCGCTCGGGCTCGCGGTGCTCGGTGATCCCGAGATCCCGCTGCCGCCGCTGCGCGCCGCGCGCGACTCGTTCGAGCGCGCGTATCTCGTCGAAGCGCTCCGCCGCGCCGGCGGCAACGTCAGCGCCGCGGCCAAGCTCGCGGGGCGCAATCGCACGGATTTCCACGACCTGCTCCGCAAGCACGGCCTCTCGGGCGCCGACTTCAAGGCCTGACCTTCGCGCGGCCGTCATGGGAATGCGATTGCGGGATCACACGGAAGAACGTTCCATCTTGCACGGCATCCCCTGATAGCGGATACCCTCCGCGCATGCGTCTCTTCCGTTCCGCTTCGAATCTCCTCTGCGTGCTCTTCCTCGGTGCGTCCTTGTCCGCCTGCGGCGGCGCCGCCTCCACGTCGGAGACGGCCGCGTCGGGCCGGGCCAAGCCCACCAGCAAGACGACGCGGCTCGAGGCTGATCCGCGCATCGGCGTCTACACGTCCGTTCCGTGGGGGTTCGAAACGAACTCGTTCTGGATCGAGGGCCCGAAGGGGCTCATCGTCATCGACACCCAGTTCTTGCCCTCCGCCGCGGCGGAGCTCGTCGAGCGGGCCGAATCCGTCACGGGCAAGAAGGTCGAGCTCGCGATCGTCCTGCACCCCAATCCGGACAAATTCAATGGTACGTCCGTCTTCCAGAAGCGGGGCATCAAGGTCGTCACGTCGGCGCAGGTGATCGCCCAGATCCCGCACGTCCACGAGATCCGCACGCGCTCGTTCGCGGAGCGGTACGCGCCCGATTACCCGACGGAGCTGCCCAGACCGGAGAGCTTCGGCGACGCCACGCAGGAGCTCTCGGCCGGCGGGGTGACGGTGAAGGCGCACGTCCTCGGCGCGGGTTGCTCCGAGGCGCACGTGGTCGTCGAATACGACGGGCACGTGTTCGTCGGGGATCTCGTGGGGCAAGGGACGCACGCCTGGGTCGAAATCGGCGAGATCGAGGCGTGGATCGAGCGACTCGCGGAGATCGCGGCATTGAAGCCGAAATTCGTGAACCCGGGCCGAGGCAAGACGGCCGGGGCGGATCTGCTCGAATGGGAGACGGGGTATCTGCGGCGGCTGCTCGAGGAAGTGGCCAAGGAAAAACCCGCGATGCCGCCGCCGGCGGGAGCGATCGATCGGGTCAAGGACCGCATGATGAAGGCGTATCCGGGGCTCGATTACGATGTTTTCCTGGATGTCGGACTCGAAGAGGTCTGGCGAAAACAGGCGGCGAAGGCGGCCGCGAAATAGAAGCACGCCTCCCCTGCCAGGCTTGACGGACGCCGGCCGGCCCCGACGGAGGTGACATCCCCCACCTCCGTCGCCCGATTCCGCGAAGCGCGCGTCATGACGCACCGCGGAAACATTCGCGAAACATGCAGGAGTGTATCGATCGAGCATGAAGGTCGATACGGGCGACACCGCCTGGCTCCTCGTCTCCACGGCCCTCGTGCTTTTCATGACGCCGGGCCTCGCCCTCTTCTACGGCGGGATGGTGCGGCGCAAGAACGTGCTGTCCACGCTGATGCACGCCTTCGCCGCGCTTCCGATCGTGACGCTCCAGTGGGTCCTCTTCGGGTACTCGCTCGCGTTCGGGCCGTCGATCGGAGGGCTCGTCGGTGGCCTCGGGTATGCCGGGCTCGCGCCGCTCGCGACCGAGGCGCGCGGGACCGTGCCGCACCTGGCGTTTTGCGCGTTCCAGATGATGTTCGCCGTGATCACCCCGGCCCTCGTCGCGGGCGCCTTCGCCGAGCGAATGCGGTTTCCAGCGTATGCCGTGTTCGTCCTCCTCTGGTCGACGCTCGTGTACGATCCCGTCGCGCACTGGGTCTGGAGCGAGAGCGGCTGGCTCTTCAAGATGGGCGCGCTCGATTTCGCGGGCGGCACCGTCGTGCATCTCTCGGCCGGCGCTTCGGCGCTCGTCTGCGCGGTGGTCCTCGGCAAGCGCGTCGGGTATCCGCACGAACGCCACCAGCCGCACAACCTCACGATGACCCTCACGGGCGCCGGCATCCTCTGGTTCGGCTGGTTCGGCTTCAATGCCGGCAGCGCCCTCGGATCCGGCGCGCTCGCCGCGCTCTCGATCGTCACGACGCACGTCGGCGCGGCCGCGGGCGCGCTCGGGTGGCTCGCGGTGGAATGGTGGCAACGCGGCAAACCCACGGCGCTCGGCGTCGCCTCGGGCCTCGTCGCGGGGCTCGTCGGGATCACGCCGGCGGCCGGGTTCGTCTCGCCGCCCGCAGCGTCCGTCATCGGGGTGGCCGCGGGCGCGGCGTGTTATTTCGCGGTCGTAGGAAAAGAGCGGCTCGGGTACGACGACGCCCTCGACGCCTTCGGCGTGCACGGCGTGGGCGGCGCGATCGGCGCGCTCCTCACGGGCGTCTTCGCGCAGAAGGCTTTGAACGAATCCGGCCGGGACGGCGCGCTCGCGGGCAACGTCGCGCAGCTCTGGCCGCAGCTCGCCGGCATCGTGGTCGTCGGTCTTTATGCGGCGATCGTCACGTGGCTCCTGCTCAAGGGAATCGACAAGGTGATCGGCCTGCGCGTCGCCGCGGACGAGGAGCGCGAGGGCCTCGACGCGACGGAGCACGGCGAGACGGGCTACGCGTCCTGACGGATCCGCCCCACGACGGGCTTCCCTTCCGCCGCGAATCTTGCGATCCTGATCGTATGTTCGCAAAACTCGGCGCATCGTTCCTCTTCGTCGGTTTTCTCTTCGGCATCGCATCGTCGGCCATGGCCGATCCCGCGCCGGCCCCGACGCCCGCGCCGGATCGCCCGCTGCTTTGCTGTGATGGCACCCTCTCGCCGACGTGTACCTGTGACGGGCCGCGTCGTGGCTGCTGTTCGCATCACAAGGGCGTCTGCGGCTGCGCGGACCCGGGCTGACGGCGCTCAGCTCCGGCCTTCGCGGAGCAGGGGCAGCGTGAATGCGAACGTGCTGCCCCTCCCCATTTCGCTCTCGACCCAGATACGTCCACCGTGCGCCTCGACGAGCTGGCGGGCGATGAAGAGCCCGAGCCCGAGGCCCTCGATCTTCTTGCCCGTCCTCGCGCGGTAATACCGTTCGAAGAGATGCGGGAGCTCCTCGGGCGGCACGCCGTAGCCGTGATCCCGCACGGCGACGACGAGCTCCGCGTCGCGCGCCTCGACGCCGATCGTCACGAGCTCCTCGGGCGGCGAATATTTGAGCGCATTGCCGACGAGGTTGACGAAGATCCGCTCGAAGCGCGCCGCGTCGAGGAGCACGGGCGGCAGCGCTTCGGCCGGGCGCTCGACCGCGAGGCGCGCCTGGTCCTGCGTGGTCCACGCGCGCGAGACGATATCCTGGATCAGGGACAGGAAATCGCAGGGCTCGGTGCGCAAGAGGAGCTGGCCCGAGTCGAGCCGCGCCGAGTCGACGAGGTCGTCGATCATCGAGGCCATTCGCTTGGCGCTGCCGACGACGCGGTCGACCACGCTCGCCTCGTGCTCCATTCGCGCGCGCAAAAGCGTGCGCCGGAGCATCTGCGCGGCCGACATCATGACCGTGATGGGCTGGCGCAGGTCGTGCGAAACGGCGTGCAGCACGTCCTCCTTCGCCTTCTCCAGCCGCCGGAGCTCGGTGATGTCGCGCCCGATCACGACGCCCAGGGCAATCGGGCCGTCGCCGTCCTGGACCGCGCTCGTGCTGATGAGGACGTGGCGGCGGGAGCCGTCGCGGCATTCGACGATGTATTCGTCGTCCGTGATGGCTTCGCCCCGGAGGAGCCTCTGGGAAGGGTATTCCTCCCAGTGCAAGGGCACGCCGCCGAGCGAGAGCAGGCGCATGTGCTGCAGGACCTCGCGGACGTGAGCCTGGACGTGACCGGCGATCATGCGGCTCGCCTGGCTTTGCAGGACGACGTGGCCCTCGCCGTCGATGACGATCACGGATTCGGCCATGCTCCCGAGGAGCGCGCGGAGCTCGGCCGCCTTGCGCTCCGCCTCCGCGCGCGCGGTCGCGAGCGCGTGCTCCATCCGTTTTCGCTCGGTGATGTCGGAGAACACGCACACGGCCGCGACGATGCGCCCCGCGCGATCCACGACCGGCGCCCCGCTGATGCTGACCTCGATCCTGTCGCCGCTCGGGCGGACGAAGACGTATTCTTCGTCGCGCACGGTCTCTCCCCGGAGCGCGCGCGTGAGCGGAAAATCCTCGA
The DNA here is from genome assembly GCF_029960785.1 of Polyangium sp. 15x6. Taxonomy (GTDB): domain Bacteria; phylum Myxococcota_A; class Polyangia; order Polyangiales; family Polyangiaceae; genus Polyangium. Next base: position 40,624 of record NZ_JASBQE010000040.1, on the reverse strand, counting down.
CGTGACACAGCTTCCCCTCGTGAAAGAAAGCGGCGCCCTCGCATTCGGCGAGGGTCGAGGCCTGCTGCGAAAAACCGGCGATGCGCGTGCTCTGTTCATTCGTGAGGAGGAATCTGCCCTCCGCGTCGACGATGTTCACGCCGGAGGGCATCTGGCGCAGCACCGCCTCGAGGAGCCCGCGCTCGGTCTCGATGCGCTGGAGCAGCCGCTCGCGCTCCGACGCGGCCTGCCGTTCGGCGGTGACGTTGCGGACGACCGCGATGACCTGGTCCTCGACGAGGGGCAACATGCGCGCCTCGAAGCAGCCCGTGCGCTCGCCCCACGTGAGCTCGTACTCCAGCGTGGCGAGGCCTCCGGTGGCGAGCGCCTGGGCGGCGGTCGACTCCCATCGGCGGGCGAGCTCGGGCGGCAGCACGTCGCGAACACGTTTGCCGAGGATCTGTTCGACCGGGAGGTACAGGTCGGCCAGGCGCCCTGCCCTGCAATCGAGGTAGGTGCCGTCGGCGTCGAACCGGAAGTAGAGATCGGGCAATGCCGAAAAGACCGCCTCGAGCTCCTTCGTCTTCCGCCGGAGCGCTTCCTCGACCTTCTTGCGCTCCGTGACCTCCCGGGCAAACGCCGCGACCCCGATGATCCGCCCGTCGGCGTCGCGTTGCGGCTCGAAGAACGTGTCGAAGCAGCGGCGCTCGCCGCCGACGGCGAGCCAGGATTCGATCCGCGCGCCCTTTCCCGTCGCGAGGACCGCCTTCTTGACCGCCGTGAGCTCCTCGGCCGACTCCGGCGGAAATACGTCGAAATCGGTCCGACCGATCACATCCTCCCGACGAATGGGCGGATAGGGATTGTAGACCGCGGTATAACGGAGCTCGAGGTCCTGATAAAAAACGACGTCCGGGAGTGCCTCGACGACGTGACGGAAGCGCGATTCGCTCTCGCGCAGCGCCTCCTCGGTCCGAATGCGGCGCGTGACATCGCGGAGCAGCACGTAGGCGCCGGAGAGCTCGCCGGCTTCGTCCCGGATGGGGCTCGCCGTCACGGCGACCAGACGCTCGGCGGCGCCCGGGACGTCGAACGAGAGGACCTCGTCGACCACGGAAGCGCCGCCGAGCGCCCGCGCGAGGGGTGTCTCGTCCCAGGCCATGATTCGCCCGTCCTTCCGGCGCATGGTCGCTTGTTCGACCACCTGCCGGATGTCCTCACGGCTCGCGAGGGGGCGCTGCATGAGCGGTCGCAGGGGGCCGCTCGCGAACACGACATGGAGATCGGTATCGACCACGAGCACCCCATCGGCGATGGGCGCGAGCGCGGCCCCCAGGGAAGACAGGTGTTCGATGGATCGTGGCAAGGCCCCCCCGTCCGCGAGGCCCCTCGGGCACGCCCGCACGAAGCCCGCGGGGCCCCAGAACTTACCAGCTAAACCCTCCGGCGAGTAGGCCGATCAGGGGGCGTCCCCGATGCGCCGAGGGTCGTATCGACCGTTCAGGGCGAGAGCTCGCCGGAGGCCGCCGGCTGCGCGGAGGGAGAGGGCGGGCGCGTCAGCATATCGAGCGCTTTCTTCACCGAGCCGACCGCCCCGGCGAGATACACGACGTCACCGACCAGGAAGGGCTCGTTCGGGTCCGTCTGTTCGAGGAGCTTTCCTTCGCGCCGCACGGCCACGATGAGCGCACCTGTGTGTTTTCGCACCCCGAGCGCGGCCGCGGATCGCCCGACGGCCGCGCTCGCCTCGGTCAAGAGCGCGCTCTCGATCTTCAGCTCGGCCAGATCCGCATGCTCGCCGAGCGCGCGTCGCGGAATCGTCTTGGCTCGCTCGGTCGTCTGCGTGGAAGCGCGCGCCTCGTCGAGCCGCTCCTCGATGACGTTGCGCGGGACCTCGAGCCAGCGCAAAAGCCGCGCGAGGATCTCCACGCCGCCCTCGATCTCCTCGGCGACCACGTCGGTCGCGCCCATGGCGAGGAGCGGCTCCTTTTCGAGCATGTATCGCGCCCGCATCAGAATGGGCACGTCCTTCGCGACGCGTTTGGCCGTGTCCACCACGCGCTGCGCAGCTTGCGGGTCGTTCATGAGGAGCAGGAGCGCGCGGGCCTTCTCGAGGTGCGCGTGGCCGAGCGCCTCCTCGCTCGTCGCGTCGCCGTAATAGACCGGCTCGCCGGCCGCGCGGGCGATACGCACCGTCTCCGCATTGAGCTCCAGCACCACGTACCGCGCCCCGCACGCGGCGAGCGCGCGCGCGACGAGCTTGCCCGCGACGCCGTACCCGACGATCACAACGTGCCCCGCGAGGGAATGCTCGTCGCCTCCGTCGGCCTCGTCGATGCTACGCACGCCGATGAGCCGCTCGAGCGGCAAGAGCAGGCGCTCGCCGGCCGTCAAATGCGGGGCCACGCGCACGACGACGGGCGTGAGGAACATGCTCGTGATGCCGGCCGCGAGCAGCGGGCGCGTCGCCCCCGCGTCGACGACGCCCGCGCTCTCGCCGAGCCGCGCGAGCACGAATCCGAACTCGCCGAACTGCGCGAGCCCGACGCCCGCGAGCCACGCGACACGCGCCGGAAAACGCATGGCGAACGCCGCGATCGTCGCGAGAAACCCCTTCGCCACGAGGAACCCGCCGAGCAGGAGCAAGACGAGGAGCGGCTGCTCCAGCACCACCCGCGCGTCGAAGAGCATGCCGAGCGATACGAAAAAGACGCTCACGAAGGCGTCTCGCAGCGGCAGCATGTCTCCCATGGCGCGGTGCCCGTATTCGGTGTCGGCGACGACCATGCCGCCGAGGAAGGCGCCGAGCGCGAGCGAGAGGCCCGCCTTCGCCGTGAGCCACGCCGTGCCCACGCAGAGGGCCAGGACGGCCAGCAGGAAGACCTCGCGGCTGCGCGCCGCGGCGACCCACCGGAGCGCGCGCGGGACGACGAGGCGCGCGACGAGGACGGTCGCGATGACGAGGGCCGCGGCTTTGCCGAGCGCCACGCCAATGGAGCGGGCCATGTCGCCACCCGGCGCGGCCGTCCCGAGCATGGGCACGATGAGGACCATCGGCACGACGCAGAGGTCCTGGAAGATCAACGTGCCGACGATGAACCGCCCGTGCGGCGCGTCGAGCTCGCGCCGCTCCGCGAGGGCCCGGAGCACGATCGCGGTGCTGGAGAGCGCGAAGACGAACCCATAAAAGACGCTCCGCCCCGGGGTTTGCCCGAGCGCCGCGGCCACGCCGGCCACGACGCCCGTGGTCAAACCCACCTGGAGAATGCCGCCGAGCGCGACCTGCTTGAAAATGCTCTTCAGGCGCGCGAGCGAAAACTCGAGGCCAATCGTGAAGAGCAGGAGGACGACGCCTACCTCGGCGAGGATCTCGATCGAGTGGATCGAATGGACGAGCTTGAAGCCGAACGGCCCCACGAGGGCGCCCGAGAAGAGCAGGCCCGCCACGGTCGGCAGGCGCAGGCGCGAGAGGATGACCGTGACGAGCACCCCGAGGGCGGCAATGACGGCAATTTCATCGAGGAGGGGAATCTGTTCCATGGGCCCGTCTCCGTTTCATACGATCGCGTCCGGGCGCTTCTGCACCTTCGCGCGAGAAACCACGCGGCGCTGCTGGACAGCGCTTCCGCGGAAGAACCGCTTGTCGATCCACTCCGTGAGCGGGGCGGCGACGTAAATCGACGAATACGTGCCGACTCCGATGCCGACGAGCAGCGCGAAAGCGAAGTCCTTGATCATGCCCGTGCCCCACCAGAGGAACGCGAACATCGAGAGGGCCGTCACGCCCGACGTGATGATCGTGCGGCCGAGCATCTCCGAAATGGAGAGGTTGATGATCGCCGAGAACGAGAGCCCGCGGTGCCGCGGGAGGTTCTCGCGGATGCGGTCGTAGACGATCACCGTGTCGTTGATGGAGTAGCCGACGATCGTGAGCATCGCGGCCACCGTGGAGATCGTGATCTCGCGCTGGGTAATCGCCATGGCCCCGAGCGCGATGCCGACGTCGTGGACGAGCGCGACGATGCCGCCCGGCGCGAAGCGCAGATCGAAGCGGAACGCGATGTAGGCCATGATGAAGACGAGCGCGATGAGGACGCTCTTGATGGCCGCGTCCCGGAGCTGCGCGCCTGCCTTCGGGCCGATCCACTCGACGCGGAGCGCCTGCGCGGGGACCTTGTCGGCGCCGAGCTCCTGGCGGAGGCCGTCGAGGAGCAGATCGCCCTTCGATCGAAGGTGGATCTCGACCTTGTGATCGCGCTCGTTCGCGAGGACGACGCCCCGCTCGGGTGATTGCAGCGTGATTCCCTCGATGCCTTCGATCTGCTTCTGGATGGCTGCGAGGTCGGGGGCGCTCTCGTAGCGGAGCGATATCTTGTCGCCGCCGGGGCTGAAGCGGATCTCGGTGGGGACGAGCGTGCTCTCGCAACGCGGATCCGCCTTCGTTTCGCCCTCCTCCGCGAGGCAGAACCGCTGCCGCACGGCGTGCTTTTGCTCCTCCGAGAGCGCGTTGACCTCGAGGACACGAATCATCACCCGGTTCGGCGTTCCGGGGCTCGTGACTTCGATCACTTCGGGGGACTCGAATCCCGCGCGCTCCACGGCCGCCCGGATCTCGGTCGTGGGGACGCTCTGCAAGAGCGCGACCTCGATCTCGGTGCCCCCACGAAAATCCGTGCCGAGCCGGAGGCCGGGGGTGAAATACGTGACGATGGAGAGGAGGAGCAAGAGGACACTTCCGCCGATGAAATACCGGCGCTTGCTCATGAAATCGAACTGACGTCCGGGTTTGATGAACTCCATGGCTCACGCCCCCGTCGGGGGCTCGGCCCCTCGATGCGCAAAGAGCGCGCGGCCGAGACGGCCGGCCATGAGCCGGATCCCCACACCCAGAAACAGGGGGACCGACGCAGACAGGAGGAGCAAAAGCTCCGAGCGCAAAATGACCGCAACCAATGTCGACATCTTTTCCTCGAACCCGAGCCCTCGGGCGCACGAAGGCCAAAGCACGCCGGGGCACACGCGTCCCGACGGCGTGCATCATCGAAGGACGCCAGGACAAACAGCACCCGATCCGTGCTCCGGAGGGCGCGAAAAGCCTTGGCTTCCGTGGCGATGAACGAAGAAGGCGGAGCCGCGACGACGCGAGTCCAGCCTTCAGGCGCGGGGAGGACCTCGGGCCGGGTTGACGGCCAGATAATCGGAGGAACGGAGCGCCCGCTCGGGGAGCTCCAGGGACTTGCGCCGCTCGAGCGGCGAACCCGCGAGCACACGCGCAGCCTCGGCGCGGACGACCCACGCGGGCCAGCCGATCGAGGCGGGATCCAGCGACGTATCCCAGCGAATCGGGCCGCGGGACCGCGCCCACGAGGGCCACGAGAGCCGGGAGGGACGCTCCGCTTGATCGCCCGGGCCCTCGGGCACGGGGCGAACCCGGGTCTGCGCGGGGACGGGCGTCGCGACCTGCTGCAGGACCTCGACGACCGCGCCCACGGTCCGCAGCGTGGAAGGCGTGCCCGTGCCGCCGCTGGCGCGCGCCGGCGCGAGGCCGAGCGAGCTCACCACCAGCGAGACGAGGACGAACAGGCCCGCGACGAGGCCGCGTGGAAGCGGGCGACCTTCGGGCGGGCACCGATCACGGCGCCCTGTCGGGTCGTATGCCATCGAGGGGCGCGTCATGGAAGCTCGCGGGTCGCTTCTTTTCCCTCGGATCGTCCAGAAACTCAAGCCCAAAGATCACGGAGGCACGATTTGACCTCCAACGACCCGCGGGCGCACCTCGACAACCGGCGCACCTCGGATATCTTCACGGCCTCGGATGTCTGCATCAAACCCCATCCCCGTCCACGGCGCCCGCCTCGAATACGTTCGCCTCCTCTCGGCCGCGCCCCGCGCGGGGGCCCCTTCCCTCGTATTCCTGCACGAAGGGATTGGCTCGGTCGCAATGTGGAGGGATTTTCCGCAAAAAGTGGCCGATGCCACCGGGTGCGAGGTCGTTGTGTATTCCCGCGCCGGGTATGGCGGGTCCGATCCGGCAAAGCTACCGCGCCTGCCGCGCTACATGCACGACGAGGGGCTCTTCGTCCTGCCTGCGCTGCTCGAGACGCTCGGAATCGAGCGGCCGATCCTGCTCGGGCATTCGGACGGCGGCTCGATCGCGCTGATCTGCGCCGGCGGCACCGAGACCCCGCTCGCGGGCCTCGTCGTGATGGCGCCGCACGTGCTGGTGGAGGATATCTCGATCCGCAGCATCGAGAAGGCCAGGGTCGCTTATACGACCACGGATTTGCCGGCGCGGCTCGGCAAGTATCACGAGGACGTGGACGCGGCCTTCTGGGGCTGGAACGACATCTGGCTGCACCCGGATTTCCGCGCCTGGAACATCGAGGAGTACCTGCCGCGCATTCGCTGCCCCATCCTGGCGATCCAGGGCGTGGACGACGAATACGGCACGATGGACCAGATCCACCGCATCGCCGCGCAAGCAAAGGACGTGGCGCTCGTCGAGCTCGAAGCCTGTCGCCATTCTCCCCACAAGGATCAACCGCAGGCGGTCCTCGACGCGGTGCGGGCCTTCGTCGGGCGGATCGCGCCGAATGGGCTTGACGGTGCGCGGCCGCGCACGTAGCGAAAGGGGATGCGAACGCTCGGGCCCACGGCTTTTCTCCTCGCCTCCGCGTCGATCGTTTCGTGCGGGGGCGCCGAACCCGCGCCGCCGAGCGTCCCGCCGACGGAGCGCGCCGCGGCGACGGCCGAGGCCCCGACGGCCGAGGAGCGAAAGCCGCCGAAGCGGCCGAAGCCGGTCGCGGATACGTGCGCGCTGCCGACGGCGCCGATCGAGGAGCTCACCACGGCCGAGGGCGCCGCGGTGTTCACGACCGACGGCGCGTATCTGGTCTGGTCCGATGGGCGCGCGATCGTGCGCGCCTCGCTGAACGGCGGTGATCGCAAGACGCTCGTCGCGGATGCCACGAAGAGCGCGGTGGTCCGAGGGCTCGGTTTATCGAATGGAGAAGTGTGGTTCCGGGCGGAGGAACGATATGATCAGGGCTGCGCGGGGCTCTTGGGGTTCGTCGGGCAAAACGGCGGTCCGGTCACGTCGGTTTCGCCGGAAGGGTGCATCACGGGGTTTGCCCTGACGCCCGATCGGGTCGTGTTCACGCGGGAAGAATCGGTCCCGACCATCACGGGCATCTCGAGCGGGCTTTACGCAGCGCCCCGAAAAGGAGGGCCCGGAAAAACGCTCCTGCGTCCGTTCGGCGGATATCGCGGCGTCGCGGCGGACGGAGCGTTCATTTATTTCCCGGGGGGTTACGACGGGCTCCATCGCATGCCGCTCGGCGGCGGCGAGGCCGTGGAGGTGTCGAACGGGAAGATCGGCGAGGCCTTCGGCGGGCTCGATGGGCGTCGTTTCACGGTCGACGGGGACGAGATTTTTGCATTGCACGGGCACCCGAACCTCGGCGGCATGCAGATGGCGCGGCTCACGAAGGACGGCAAGGACGCGCGGCTCCTCGGGCCCGCGGTCCCGGCGCATCCGAGCGGCGCGACGCTCCCCGCAGGGCCCCTCGTCACGGACGCGCAGTTCGTTTACTGGGCATCTCCCCTCCGCGGCGCGATCTTTCGGGTCCCGAAGGACGGAGCCTGTCCGCCGTACGCCATCGCGACGGACCGCGAAAAGCCGGACTGGGTGGCGGTGGCGGGCTCGTACGTGTACTGGCTCGAGCTCGACGCCAAACCCCCCCGGATCGCCCGGCGCAAGCTGTACGAGGATCCCGAGCCGCCCGTGGTCCCCGTCAAGAACGCGTCGCCGCCGAGCGTCGCGCCCCCGCCGCCGGCGACGCCCGAGCCGAAGCTCGCCGCGGCCGAGCGGCCGTTCGTCGTTTCGGGGGAATTCGCGGAGCCGACGACGGTCTCGTTCGCCGGCGGGAAGGTGTTTGTCCTCCTCGTGGAGGAGAACTCCAGGATAAGCAATGGCGAGGGGCCCCCTTCTCCATACTGGATTCATGTCCTCGAATTGCGCGGAACGAAGTTCCAGCCGCTCAAGAAGCACCGGATCGAAGGCCACCTCCTCGCCGAGCATGTGGTCGAGAAGAACGGAAAACTCTATCTCGTGGTGCGGGACCCGAGCGCGCGGGGCGAGGCGCACCATTACGAGCCGCTCGCCGGGGGGAAGCAGCTCCCGGGGTACGACAACGAGTGGGAGGAGCCGACGGGCCCGCACATGCCGCCCTCGTGTGAAGCCTCGCCCCCGCCGGCCTCGAAGCTCGCGCCGATGCGTGATCTCTACGGCTGGCCGAAGCACGAGGGGGCGCGTTTCTTCCTCGGGACATCCTGCGACGGCAAACCCAAGATTCAGGTCCTTTTCCAGGACAAATCGCAGATGATCCCCATCGAGCCTTCCGACGAGCTCATGCACACGCAGATCGGGATCGTCTGGAAGGGCGCGGCCGGCGTCTCCGTCTTCGAGAACGGGGCCTTCCGTCGAATCGCGGCCTACCTGCCGAAACGCACGTGGGACCTGCTCCGCGCGCCCGACGGCACGATCGTCGCGCGCGGCGACGAAAACTTCGCCCTTCGCGGCGAAGAATGGGCGCCCTGGCGGCTCGAATCCGGCAGCGCCCGATTCAAGGTCGTGTCCGATGGCGCGGCGCTCTGGGCTTACGTGGGAGATTCGTCGGTCTTCGTGACAGAGCTGCATCGTTACGCGCCAGGCGGCGCGAAGGACGGGGAGCGTATCGACACGAGCACGGCGCGGCTCCCCAAGCGGCGCTGAGGAGGCGTCGCGCGGACGCCCGTCTCAAAACCGGATCCCGTTCTCCGCCCGGTGCTTCCACCACTTCCAGCCGAGCACGGCCGCCGGGACCGCCGCGACGGTCGCGAGGACGGGCATGCCCGCTACAGCCAACGCCACCGTGCCGGCCGTCACCACGCCCGCCTTGACGGCGTTCTTCTTGGACTCCTCGAGGACCTCTTTCCGAGACTTGCTCATGTCCGGATCATGACACGCGCCAGGCAGGACCGGTAGCATCTCGGCAGGCGCTGCGCTGGGGCTTTGCCCCAGGCCCCACCGGGGCTATCCGCCCCTGGACCCGGACCAGCGCAAGCGCTGGACCCGGGGTCGATGAACTGCGCGATGCGCAGTTCATCGAACAGGCCAGGTCAAGACCAACGACGACCCTGCCCATCAAGACCGCGGCGCTGACGATTCAACAGGCAACGTGCCCGTCACCAGCGTGCAACGCACCTTCCTGGTCTTGCCACCGGCCTGTGGAAGAACTGCGCATCGCGCAGTTCTTCCCAAATGGTCCAGGGCTTGCCCTGGTTCGGGTCGAGGGGCGAACAGCCCCCGCGGGGCCCGGGGCAGCGCCCCGGCGCAACGGTTGCCCGACGAGACCAATCATCCGCCTTCGAGGGGCTTGCCGAGCGCAACGAGGTGCTCGACGAGGTTCGTCACGTGTGGCACGCCGAGGCCTGTCACTGGATCCCAGTCGGAGCACGCGCTGTAGCCGTCGACGCGCTGCACGACGGCCTTGCCCACGCTGTTCGCCACGCGCACGCAGACGTCGGTTTGTCCGATCGTGATGTCGCGGAAGGCCGGCGGATCGGCCTTGCGGAGCGAATACAGCGCGGGGTTGGCGAATCCGACCCGGCCCTTGCCTGCCTGGCGCCTCGCCTCGTTCGCGAGCGCGATGATCGCCGCCCAGATGGGCGCGGCCATGCTCGTGCCGCCCGCGTAATCGATCCAGTTGCGGCCGATCACCGCCTGATAACCGAGCGCCGAGAGCACCTCGCCGCGCTGCACCGCGGGGCCGGACGCCATCAAAGCCACGTCCGGAAAACCCCGGCCGTACGGGACGACCGCGGGCGTGTTCGCGCCGCGCGCATACCATTTGCGCAGACTGTCGCGCTGCCAGGCTGGAATGGGGACGTCCTGGCTGAAGCCGCCGCTCGACGCGAGCTGTGTGAATTGCACCAGCTTGGCGACGGCGACCGGCGGCGGGCCGCTCCAGGCGAGCTCGGTGAGCGGATCCACGCAGGTGATCATCGTCCCGCCGACGCTGAGCACGCGCTCCTCGACCGCGGGAAACACGCCGTGTGGCCAGGGCGCGTCGCTCACGGCGTAACCGTCGACCATGCGGCGCGGAATGCCGTCGAGCGCCCCCCAATCGCCCGCCGCGCTGACCACGGTGATTCCGAGCGCCGCGGCCTGATCGAGCAGGCCCGTGACGACGCTCGATCCGAAGATGCGATAATACCGCCGCTCGGGCGTGATCCAGCTCGTCGAGGCCACCGTCACGTTACGCTCCTCGTCGCCGATGACCGCGAGCAGGAACATCGACCAGGGATCCGCGACGACCTCGGGGTCGACGAAATACACGACGAGGCGCGCGCCGGGCGCCATCGCGCCGGCCCAGGCGACGGTCATCGTCGCCTCGAGCCGGTGCAGCGGATCGACGAGCCGACCGCCGCGCGTCGGCCCGAGATCGATCATCTCCACCGCGGGCGGCGTGATGCCGTGGGCGCGCCAGAAGAGGTGCAGGTCGCCGATATCGATGGATCCGCCGAGCATGAGGAGCGCAATGGTTTCCCCCTCGCCCGTGAGATGGTCCGGAAACGCGTAAATGCGGCGGATGTCGGCGGGCGTGACGCCGGCGAGGCCGGGCGGGGGTTTGTTCGGTTCGCTGCGGACCGAAAAGGGAAAACCCTCGCGGAGCTCGAGCGGAACTTCCTCTTGCCGGGCGCGGGAGACCATCGAGCTACGGGCCTCGGGCGCGTTGCGCAGGCCGTGGACGGCCTGGATGTAGCCGGCGAGCTCGCGGGGGACGGCGGTGTCGACGCGCGGGGCGCGGTGCCCGGCGGGCTCGCGCAGCCAATCGGCGAGGTGGCGGCCGAAGGCGCGGCGGATCGGCTCCTCGGGCGCGCGCACCACGATGAGCTGCCGACCGACGGGCCCGGACGGGAGCGGCTCGAGGCCGGCGCGGCGAAGCCAGGTGTGCACGGCCTCGATCTGCGTGTCGTGGAGCGCGACGAGGCCCCCGAGCTCGGCGCGCGACAGGTGGCGGCCGTAACGCGGGCTCGCGGGGTCGGAGCACTCGATCACGAGGTCCAGGAGCTCCGCGCGCGAGCGATCGTGGAGGATGACGGTGATGTCGATCGGCTCGTTCGGGCCCGGCGGCGGCGTCATGGACATGGAGCGAGCCTACCCGAGCGGGCTCGTGTGAGGCAAACGGGGCCGTACGCGGCGTGGAAAGGGAACGTCGGCTCGTGTTTGGCGTGAACGGATGCTAGACAGCCCGGATGTCCGAGGTCCGAACGCCCTCCCCCCGCGAGCGCTTGCACGAGCTCTTCCTCAAGGTCGACTCGTTCTTCGCGCACGCGAAGAGCCGGTGTGGCGAGGCGATCACCTGCGCCGCGGGCTGCGACGACTGCTGCCGGCGGCGATTCTCGGTGACGACGATCGAGGCGGCGGAGGTGCAGGAAGCGCTCGATCGCCTGCCGGCCGAGGAGCGGCAAACGATCGCGGCGCGGGCGGCGGATCCCGCGGGGACGGATTGCCCTGCCCTCGGTGAAGACGGCCGCTGCGCCGTGTACGAGGCGCGCCCCACGATCTGCCGGACGCACGGCTTGCCGATTCGTTTCACGGAGCGAACGGGCGGTCGGTCGCTCCCGGTCGTCGACGCCTGCCCGAAGAACTTCGCCGGGCAGGATCTCGCGTCGCTCGATCCCCGGGCCGTGCTCGATCAAGCGACGCTCTCCACGGTGCTCGCGGCGCTCGACGCGGCGTATGCGGACGCGGTCGGGCTCCCGCGCGGGCAGCGGATCGAGATGACGACGCTCTGCTCGTCCTGACGTACATCAGGCTTGACTAATATAAGCGGACGATGATACTCATCCTCCGTGGAAGCGTTCGACGTCCTCGGGGACCCGGTCCGCCGCCGGATCCTCGAGCTGCTCGCCGACGGTGAGCAGACTTCGGGGGCGATCACCGAGGTCATCCAGAGGGAGTTCGGGATTTCGCAGCCGGCGGTATCGTTGCACCTCAAAGTGCTGCGGGACAATGGGTTTGCCACGGTACGGGCGGAGGGCACGCGGCGGCTTTATGCCGTCGACGTCCGGCCTTTGCAGGAGGTCGACCTGTGGCTCGATCGCTTCCGCCAATTCTGGGAGCAGCGCCTCGACGCGCTCGCGACGGAGCTCGCCCGAGGCAAACGTGAACGCCGCTTGAAGGCCGAAGCGCGTTCGTCCACGAACGACGATACGACCACGAGGGAGAAGGACAAACCATGATGGACATCATGAAGGAGCTCATCGCCGTACATCGGGAGACCGGCCCCAGGACGATGCCCGGGGGCGAAGGCCGCACGGTGAAGCTGAGGCGGAGCTACGATGCGGAGATCGAGGACGTCTGGGATGCGATCACGAATCCCGACCGCATCCGCCGCTGGTTTCTCCCGGTCGAGGGCGATCTGCGCCTCGGCGGGCGTTACAAGCTCAAAGGCAATGCCGGCGGCAAGATCCTGCGCTGTGAACCGCCCCGTCTGCTCGAAGTGACGTGGTCGATGGACCCGAAGGACGAGGAGAACAGCAAGGTCGAGGTGCGGCTGTCGGTCGGCGAGGACGCCCAGACGATCCTCGATCTCGAGCACGCAGCCATCGTGCCCCCCGGCATGTGGTCCGAATACGGGCCCGGCGCCGTGGGCGTCGGCTGGGATCTCACGCTGCTCGGCCTGGCCATGGAGCTTCGTTCGATCTTCCTCGAAGACAAGGACGCCTGGAGCCTGACGCCGGAGGCGAGGCAATTCATCATCGGGAGCAGCGTCGACTGGGGCGCCGCGAATCAAGCCGCCGGCGCATCCGCCGAAGACGCCAAGAAGTGCGTCGAGAACACGACCAAGTTTTACGCGCCAGACCCGACCCCGGCGACCTGAGCGCGGCGTCGGGCGTAGCCGCTCTCAGCAGGGCCGGTTCGGGCGGCAATCGCCGTTCCTCGGCGGCGTCACTTCAGCTTGGCGAGCAGGAAGGCCCATTCATCCTGCCCCATGGAGGTATCGACGCCGAGGGCCTCGATCTTCGCCACCACCGGGACCCCCGCGGCCTGCGCTGCCTCCATGACCGCGCGTGCATGGTGGGCGTGGTGGAAGAGCTCGCCCGTGTTCTTGGGGGATTCCAGCGTCGCGAGCTGGTTGTGCACGTACACGGGCGGATCGTCGGCGCCGAGGAGGCCGAGCATGTCGACGTCGGCGCGATAGGCCTGGATGGGCGGCGTGTCGATCTCGTCGATCGATTCCATTCCGTAAAACGACGCGAAGCGCTGCTCGAGGCCCAGGGCGGCGGCGGCCTCGACCATCGAGATGCCGTATTCCTTGAACACGACCGTCTCCCATTTGATCAGATCGTACGTCGCCTGCGTGGCGTTCGCCGCCACGGCGATCGGCCGGGTGGACTGCTTCGCCACGGGATCGGCGCCGCCGGCCGCGGCCATGTCATCGTGAAACGCGAGCCACAGGCTGGTGCCCGCGCCCGCCGAGCTTCCGAGCAGCGCGACCTTGCTCGCGTCGATGTTCAGCTCGCTCGCGTGGTACCGGAGGAACTGCAATGCCCGCCGGCAATCGCCGAGGGGTTTTGCGACGCCCTCGGTATCCACGGGATCGAGCAGCCGATAATTGAGACTCGCAAAGGCGACGCCCTGGGCGAGCACGCCCGTGATCTTCGCATTGTACTTTTCGGCCTTGTCCCCACCGGTGAACCCGCCGCCGTGGATGTAAATCATGAGCGGCGTGGGCGCGGCGCTCTTCGGCAGGAAGACATCGAATCGATGCAACGGATCCGAGCCGTACGCGACGTCGGCGTAAAAGGTCACGTCGACGCTGTCCGTGGGGATCGGCGGCGTGGACGCTTCGGGCAAATCGAGATCGACGAGGTACGGGCCCGGATCCGCTCCGCCGCCGCCACCTGCTCCAGCACCTCCGGCTCCGCCGCCGAGCCCGCCGGTGCCTGGAGCGCCGCCCGCCGCGGCGCTGCCTCCGGAGCCGGGTCCCTGGTCATCGGCGGCCTGTCCGCACGCGAGGAGCGGAACGAACACGAGCATCCAAGCAAGGTAAGTACGCATGGGGCTACTTCTATGTGATGCGAACTTCTGAACGAACGTTCGTTTACCAAACGATTACAAGGATTCGCACGAGGGGGTCAACAGGATTCGTCTCGGGGCCTGGACGGCCTTCGGCGCGTGTCGGCCGGCGGAAACGGCCGTCATTTATGTATGCACTTCCATAAGCGCTAGGGGATTTCTTCCTCCGCGAGGATCGTGTAGCCCTGTTCGGGGCGATGAACCTTGCAGGCATCGACGTGAACCTCGTCGTCGCCCTGGATGCCCTGCTCCAGGAGCGCAGCGTCACCGAGGCTGCCAGGCGGATCGGGCTCAGCCAGCCGGCGATGAGCCACGCGCTCGCACGGCTGCGCGAGACGCTCGGCGATCCGCTGCTCGTGCGCGTGGGGCGCGCCATGACGCTCACGCCTCGCGCCGAGGCCCTCGTGCCCCGCGCTCGCGCCGTCGTGGAGGAGCTCGAAGCGCTGCTCGCGCCCCTGCCCTCGTTCGATCCGAAGACGAGCCGCCGCACCTTCAAGCTCGGGGCCACGGATTACGTGCAGTTCGTCCTTTTGCCCGCGCTCGAGGAGCTCCTCTCTCGCGAGGCGCCGAGCCTCACCTTGCACATCCTGCCCATCGGCGTTCCTCCGGCGTCCGAGTCGCTCTGCGACGGCGAGATCGACCTGGCCGTGGGGCGCTTCGAGCACGAAACAATGCCGCTCGACGTGCGCCGCGTGCCCCTCTTCCAGGACACGTTCGTCGGCGTGGCGCGCGAAGGCCACCCGAAGGCGCGCGGAAAGCTCGATCTCGCGACGTACGCGGAGCTCTCGCACGTGCTCGTGTCGCCGCGCGGCAAGCCGGGCGGGATCGTGGACGGCGCGCTCGCGAAGAAGGGCCTCGTGCGGCGCGTGGCCCTCACCGTCCCGCATTTTCTCGTCGTGCCGCACATCGTGGCGACCTCGAATCACGTGACGACGATGCTCGCCCACGTGGCCGCGACGTTCACCACGCTCCTGCCCCTCGCGACGTTCGAGCCGCCCCCCGAGCTCGACCTCGCGCCGGTCACGATGACGATGGTGTGGCACGAAAGGACGCACGAGGATCCCGGGGCGCGCTGGCTGCGCGATGCGCTCGTGCGGGTCGCGCAGCCGCTCGCCCAGGCGCTCGCCCAGGCGCGAGGATCGCGGAGCGATAAAAAGGCCAAAAGCCCCAAGGCCCCGCTCGCCCCCGAGCACGCCTCGTGACAGAGTAAAAACGTCATGAGCGACGCGAGCACGCCGGAGAAGAAGGCGAACGTGATCCCCCTCCCCGCGATTCCCGAGGTCGAGGTGCCGCCCATGCCGGCCATTCCCGAGGTCGAGGTGCCGAAGCTCGATCCGCCCGCCGGGCCAGGAGCAGGAGAATACCCGGTCGTCCCGGAGGCGCCGCCCATTCCGCCGCCGCCCGTGATCCCGCCCTCCCCGCTCGCGCCGCGCCCCTTTGCAGCGGCGCCCCCGGCGCCCGCCGCCGCGCCCTACGTGCCGCCCATTCCCCCGGAAACCTATCCGGTGCCAGCCGCGCCCGAGGCCTACGCGACGCCCGAGCCGCCCGCCCCGTACCCCATCCCCGAGCCGCCGGCCGGCTACCCCGTCCCCGAGCCGCCCGCGCCGTATCCCGTCCCCGAGCCGCCCGCCTGATCGCAAGGAACCTCGCCGCGACGAACGCACGTTGCGACACATACGAGATCATCGTTCAGTCGAGGAGAACGATGCTCTACGATGCACGCGAGAGCCTCCATGCCCCACCTCGTCGTGCGCAAGCCGGGCCAGATGGCCTATTCCGCGAAGCGGCGCGGCTGCTCGGGATCACGCGCATCATGATGAAGCGGCGCGTGGATCGGCTGATGGCCGGCGCGGGCAAGGACGAGGATTGAGCGGCGCTCGGCTCAGGCCGATGCGAGCCTGGCAGGCGCCATGCTCCGAGCCGGTGCGGGCCCCGCTTCCGTGGACACCCCCAATGGCGCGAACATGCGCCAGGAGCGGTGGCTGGTTCGAGAGAATCATGGTCGCGTGGGCCAGCACAAACAAAACAAGGGGAGCTGACATGAAGCAACTCGGCGTTCGCGCAGTGATTCTTGCTGGCTCGACCTTGATCGCCTCTGCCTGTGACAGACCGAGCGACGCCCCGAAGCCGACCGCAGCGGCAGCGCCTGCGCAGCACGATCCGCTGGGCCCGCCTTCCCAGGCCGAGATGCCCACGACCCATGGCATCATTGCCACCACCAACCTCATCGGGCACATCGAGGCCCTGACCAGGAACCTCGAGAGCCACCCCGGGGATCTCGAGTCGAAGCGGCAGCTCATCGAGCTCCTGGCCGCGCGCGGCCAGTACCTCGGCCGCATCGCGGATGCCGAGCGCGCCGCCGCGATGGCCGAGGAGCTGGTGCGCGATGCGCCCACCCGCCCATGGGCCTACGCAGCGCGCGCCCACACCCGCGCCGCGATGCACCGCTTCACCGAGGCCCTCGCCGATCTCGCCGAAGCAGAAAAGAGGGGCGAGCCCCCGGCCAACTTGATCGCCCAGAAGGCGATGATCCTGGAGGGGCAGGGCGACCTCGACGGCGCGCTCGCTCTCCGGCGCAAGATGCGCGAGCTCAATCCCAACCTGAACGCCCTCGGCCTCGAGGGGGCGCTCGTCGGCCAGATGGGCCGGACCGACGAGGCGGTCGGACTCTTCCGCCGCGCTGCTGCGGAGTACCGCGACGTCTCCCCGTTCCCCGTGGCCTGGCTCTTCCTCCAGCAGGGCTTGCTCTGGGAGCGAGCCGGCAACGTCGCTCGCGCCAAAACGTTCTACGCTGCCGCGCACGAACGGCTCCCTGGATACGTTCACGCCGCGGCACACCTCGCCACGCTGGAGCAGCCCGCAGTCGGCATCGAGCTGTTGAAGTCGATCGCCGACGCGTCCGATGATCCCGAGTTCGAGCACATCCTCGTCAACCGCCTGCGAGCGCACGGCGACGTCGCCGACGCGGACGCGCGGGCGGCGCATGTGCGGGCACGCTACGCCGAGCTGGTCGACAAGCACCCCGAGGCCTACGCCGAGCACGCCGGATGGTTCCTCCTCGACGAGGGCAAGGAGCCCCAGAACGCCCTCGCGTTCGCAAAGACGAACCTCGCCGTGCGCCGTACCGAGAAGGCCTATCAGCTCGCCATGCTGGCGGCGTTCGCAGCGGGGGCGCGCGCCGAGGCCTGCACCTTCGGGCAGGATGGCGCCAAGCTTCCCTATGCGAGCGGGATGCTCCGCGCCATCGCCGCAGACGCCTGTAAGCCGGCAGCCGTGCCGTAAGCTTCGGGCCCGCCCTGGGCGCGGGCCGCCGCGCCCCCCGGCGCTCAGCCTGGTGTGAGGCGCGCGCGTCGGCGCCGCACCGCGAGCAGCACCCCCAGCCCGACCCAGAGCCCACCGGTAGCCGGTGACCCGCGCACGCCACATCCGCAGGCATTCCCTTTCATCGATTCGCCGGCTGCTTCGGAAGGCGGACCGGCATTCGCTTTCATCGGTTCGCCGGCCGCTTTGGGAGGCGGACCGGCATTCGCCTTCATCGGTTCGCCGGCCGCTTCGGAAGGCGGCGCGAACGGAGGCGGCACGAACGGGAATTCATCCACCGTCGCGCGGGCCGGCCTGGAAACGCCGACGCCCCTCTTCGGTCCTTTCAGGCGGTCGAGGCCGTTGATGAACACCGTCAGCGTGGTCTCGATGACGTCTTCGTTGGGGAGACGGCCACCGACGATCGGCGCCGGCCCCCCGCGGAATTCTCCCATTTCGATGCCTAGATATCCATTGGCATCACTGGAGGGCTTCGTCGGCTGCTCCACATTGACGATGAGAAAATCATCCATCAGGAGGTCGACCCAGGGGTGAGGGTTGTCCCAGTCGAATACACTGATGACGGGCGCGTCGAGCTCGAGCATCTCGAACCCATCCAGCCGGTGCAGTCCCGCATTCAGCTTCTCCCGATACTTACCTACGTTCTCGGGCTTGAGGGAGAACGCATCATCTGCATTCCAGAGATCCTTGGTCTCGTTATCGCGAACGAGGAAGACGGTGATCTCCACCCGCCCCATGCGATCGACCCGGCGCATCTCTCCCTTATCCATGTACGAGGCCTCGGCGACCGCCGCGAGAAGATGCGTATCCGCCTTCAAAAACTTCTCGGGATTCAGGTCGACGACGATACTGAGGACGTTCTTTCCGTCGAACGTGTTGACCCCCGGCCATTCCTCCGCGGAGCTCAGATCGGTGTCACGCCAGACCGGCATCCTCACCCGTGCCCGGTCCGTGAACAACTGATCGGCCCTGGGCCCTCCGAAGATCTTGAAGTCAGGGTTCGAGCCGCCCCCCGAGTCCCCCGTGTTCACGGTGGCCTTCATGATCGGCTCCGGCGCCTTCCCCTTGGCCTGCAGGCGCAAAAGCTCGCAGTTCAGGACCTGCGGGGCGGCCGTGCCCGTGACGCGGCAGTCGATCCGAAATTCCTCGTCGGATACGAGAGCCTTGAAGGGAGATTTCTGAAAGCCTTTGACGGCGCGCATGCGGAAGCTGTACGTCAATACATCACTGAAGAGCGCCGTCGGGGGAGCGTATGGATGGACGCTCAGGATCAGCGAGAGACGCTTTTGCTGATGCGCATCCACCCTCGGAAAGATGAAGAAGTCGGAGATGTCCCAGTCCGGATGTTCCTTGAAGTTGCTGCCGTCGTTGTGGTCGGCGGCAAACGAAGTTCCGACGACGGCGACGAGCAGGATCGACAGCAGCGCCGCCAGCAGGTGGCGGAGCCGCGGCTGCGGTAGATTCGATGGTGTTCTTCTCCTCACGATAACCCTCCCAGAGACATACCCAGAAGTCGTGGTTCGACATGACCCGAGAAACGTGGCGTACCTTTCCGCTGCGGCGCTCGAAGTGCGCGAATCGTCTGCAAGCCCGTGCTCTCTACGCCTCAAACCCGCCAAAACGCGGCATGGGGCCAGCGCCTCTCCTGACGGTACAACTGGTCTTTGCTTTGCAGGTATTGCATGAAAATGGCCGTCAAGGTGGCCTCGTATTCCCGCAACGCGCCTTCGCCCCCGCCGCTTCGCGCCGCCACGATGGTCGAAGCGGCCAGCTGCGCCGTGTACACCGCGTTGGTGATGCCGTGGGAGGAAAGCGGGTCGAAGCTCAACGCGGCGTCGCCCAGCGCGAGCCAGTGACGGCCCGCCATGGTATGAGCCTTGGAAGAGTTGGCCTTGGCCCCTAAGACCTTGGTGGCGCCGTCCCCGCTCAAGAAATGGCGCAAGAATTTGGTCTCGCTCAGGTGGCGATGCCAGTTCGCATATTTGTGCAATGGGGCCAGCAGCGCATCCTGACCGGCCACCTCGTTTGCTCCCGCGGTTCGGGTGAACAGCGTGAACACGTTTTCCCGCTCGTTCAACCGCGAAACGATCCCCCATCCTGCCTCGAACGCCTCAATCAGCACTCCGTGCGGCAGCGCTGGGTGATCCACCCGAGGTACATGGCAACTGAAGGCGGTCAGGCTGTCGAAATCCTGCGTGCGGATCCCCAAGCGGCGCAGGACCGCGCGCTGCCTGCCCGTGGCATCGACCAGCAGTTTCCCCGAAATGCGATGTGTCCGTTCGTCGTGCCTGAACGTGACCGCGACCTCCGGCCCGTCGCAGGACACCGACAGGAGCTTTTCGAACCAGACGACATGCGCCGCCTGACGTCCGAGCAGCGTCGCCGAAAGCGCCTGCTTGTCGATCTTCAAGCCGTGCTGGAAGCCGCGGTGAAAGAAGAAATTGTTGTCCGTCACCACGTCCCGTCCCCACACGGAATGGTAGCCATGGGTTCTTTGGATGGCGGCGGCTTCGAACACCTCCAGCAGATCGAGCCGGCTGAGCAAAGGCAAGGCGGACGGTGGCAAGGTCTCGGCGAGAGCGAACCCCTTGCCACCACCCTTTCGCCCGAGCAGCGTATGCGCCACGCCCTGCCTTTCCAGCAGCAGCGATAGCGAAACCCCGGCTATGCCTTGGCCGACGATGATGACATCGGTCTCCGACACGGGCGCGCCAAGGCTCAGCGGTTCGACTTGCCGTTGAACGCCACGTACACGATCTCCGGGACGCCCTCGATCGGCGGATCCATTTTGCGTCCGGTCACCATCCCGATCTTGTCCCATTGGTAGACCATGCTGATCAAGCCGTTCATGTAGCCACCCTCGGCGTGATAACCGACGAATCCAGTATTGGTGGTTTGCAGCCAGGGCAGGCGATTGGCATAGATGTGCTTCTTGGTCTCGGGCAAGATCTGCGGGTCGCTCATTTTACGGAAGCTCTCTTGGGGGATCACGTGCACCGGCAGGTTGGCGGCCCACCATGCTGGCACCGGATATTGCTTCTCGATGAACACCGCCTGGCAGCTTCCTGCGTCTGACTGCCAGGGGATTCCCATCCATTTGGTCAGGTCGCCCGGCGTGATTCTCCAGAGCCAGTGCCTGACGCCGCGGTCGTCGATGCGCATCGACTCCCGGATGTCCTCCGGCCCCATCTGGAGCCCGAAATCATTGAAGAAGATTTCCTCCTGCTCGGCCTTGGAAGCGGAATTGATGCGCACCTCGCGCAGGCCAAACAGGCTGAACCCCGGCGCCACGCTCTTGAACACTTCGCGGTTTTCGGAGTACATCAGGTTGTGGCGCATCGGCCAGGTCAGCTCCACGCCCGGGTGGAAGCCACCGCCGTACAGCGTTTCCAGCACCGCCCTGGTCATGAGCAGTGGCTTTTTCGACGGGTCTGCCGCTGCTTCCAGGAACTTGGAGCGGAAATAGGCGCCGAGCGCGTCGATGTTCTCGACCTCCAGCCCTTCGATGGCAGCGAAATTGCCGTCGCGCCATTGCTTCAAGGCGTCGAACAGCATCGGCGGGATCGCGAACCACTGCGCCGGGCTGCCAGGGTAGTCGATGCCGTCGCCGGGGTAAAACGGCAGCTTCAGTTCGTCTGTGCCGCTGCCCCGGTTCTCGATGTTGGTGGCGCACTTGCTGGGGATGATCGGCTCGTTGTTGTAGGGGTAGGCGGGGTCGCGGAACAAGCGAAACACCTGTTCCCGCACGGCGGCGGCCTCGGCAGCCGGCTCTTTCTTGAACAGATATTTGAATTTACCGTCCGCCGTCAGCCTGTCGATGGTCTCCTTGAACGAGGGCGAAAGAAAATCACCGAGGTTGACCCATTGCATCCGATAAAGCCGGTACAGCAGCGGAAACACCAGCGAGAAGTCGAACGGGAACGTCTCGTTCGACGCACCCAGGATCATGTCGTACATGGTGGCAATCGGCTGTATTTGCGGCGCGTAATCCGGCGGTGCGGTGACGATCCAGGCAGCGGATTGGGCGTCCGTCAACTCAATCCTGCTATCATCGCCCCTCGAAACCAGCGTCGCTGTGACCCTACCGTCGCAGATGTCGTCGAACCAATTGGAATTGTCGGCAAAATCAGTGTTGAGGTCGGACGGGTTCAGGGACGCCGACTTACCATCGGCCGCGTAAAAAATGAGGGCACCATCATCGTATTCGATGCTGCCCAAATTGACGTCCTTGTGCTCGGTGTTCAGGCTCATAGCCAGCCGGCTAACTTTCTTGCCTGATTGGTCGCCGTTGCTGTGGTCGTGTTCTGGAAAAGGAAAATGCCCTCGCAAGGGCGTCAGGCCATCCCCGCTGCGCACGGTGGTCAGGCCGGGGCGATTCACCAGCTCTTTGCGGTAGTTATAGGGGTGCTCGGGGTCGCGGACGTGCATGTCCAACACATTCGGGTTGCGCTGCGTCGCTCCGATGCCCGGCGCCAGCTTCTCTTTCGCGAAATTGGGGCTGAGGTTTTGGTTGGTCGAGAGGATGGAGAGGTCCAGGCAGTTGTTGAAATTGTACCAAAACGGCTTCTTGTTCGCGACCTCGACGTGCCATTCGATTCTGTACTCGTTGGGGTCGACCCGCTTCACCGGCACGCCCTGCGCGTCGCATTCATACACATAGAATCGCTGCGCCTGCTTCTTGATCTTGCCGTCATCGGTAAGATATTGCTCGTCTGTCTTGTACAGGTTGTCCCAGGGAATTTCGGGACTGAAAATGGCCTGGTCTTTAAGAGCAGGGCCATTGCCGAGGCGGGCGACGCCAATGGAGGGGTAGATCCGGAACTTGGGATGGTTCGTGCTCATGAGTATCTCCCGAGTAGAATGACCTAGGATTTCGCTGCGCTTGGATCGGCAGGGGGCGGGTCAGCATCGACAGCACTGCGGCTTCCGAGGCCGGACAAAAGCACGCCTCGCAGGTCCCCTTCACATCAGGGCACGCCATTTCCCAAATGGCACCCGGACGCACTTCGCGTGCGATGCCCCTCCCCTCATGAGTGTTCAGGACATCAGAACCCCTGTAAGATGTCAAGCACTTTTGGGCAGCGCCGGCAGGGCACCGGTGCTCAGCCCCTGGTCCTGAGCATTGGTTCATCTCGAAGCCGGTTCGCTGGGGCGCCGCCCCGGCGCGGCGGCGGGCTCGCGCGCAGAATCGCCGTGGGGTTGCTCTGCTGGCTCGTCATGGATCGACCGATCTGACCTGATCGATCACCAGATCGATCGGTCGAAGGGTCCGGGCGTGACGAGTCCCGCGAAAAAGCCTCGATTCTGGATCGATTCGAGGCTGATACGCTTCACGCAATCGCTCTCCGGCGAATGACGAGCCACCCCGCCCGATGACCGGGCGGCAAGGCGTGGCTCCCCGGAGGCCTCGCGCCCCGGAGCGCGGCCCTCGCGCTCGACAAGAGCCTGAAAAACGTCGGGGCAATCCTCGACGGAATGGCCGTCGTGATCACGCCGTGAAGCACAGGCCCCGAGGCGGATCGGTCCTCACCTCCCCTTCACGAGCCGCGCGAGCTCCTCCGCCGCGCGCGCGCCCTGGGAGGCAGCGCCCTCCATGTGCCCCTGGAAATCGAGCGATGTGTGCTCGCCGCAGAAGAGCACCCCGCCCTGGCGAGCCGCCTCGTGGCCGCCGAACAGGACCCGCTGACCCACCCGATAATACGAATACGACGCCTCGTAGAGCGGGTTCAAGTGCGGCATCGATTGCGTCGCTTTCCCGTTCCAGTGCGTGAATCCTCCCGGCAGGACCCTCTCCAGCCAGCCGAGCCCCGCGCGCGCGTCCGCGAGGACGCCCGCGTCCTTGATGGTGGCGAAAGGCTTTCGCGTCGACATCGCGTCCGTCACGTCCCCGCCGGTGTACAGGACGAGGATCCCGGGCTCGCCCGGCTGGGCGCGGCTCACCTCCCAGGTGTTCTGATAGCCGGTATCGGCATAGGTCGACCCATCGCTCCTGCCTGGCCAGGGGCCCTCGTCGCGCCAGTAGCGGCGCGAAAACTGGAGGTGAAGCTTGCCATTGTGCGCCCGGCCGAGCTGCTCGATCGCGAGGCGCTTGCGCGCGTCGAAACCGGCGTCCCCGAGGTCGATGGTGCGCAATACGGCGAACGGGATAGCGAGGACGACCCAGTCGGCCACGACGTCGATCGTGCCCGAGCCTCGCTGAAACGTGAGGATCTGCCTCCCCGCCGGGCTCTCGCGCAGGCGGAGGAGCCGGTGCCCGCGCTCGATCACGTCCGGACCGAGCGCCTCGGCGATGGCCAGGGGGATCTGCTGGTTGCCGCCCTTGATGTGATACGCCTCGTCGGACTCGCCGAACATCGAGAAATGCTCGGGCTCGGGCTGGTGGCCGAGCAGGTAGACGAGGTTCAGGGCGGACTGATCCCGCGAATCGGCGCCCCATTCGATGACGTAAGCCACGTCGAGCAACTGCCCGAGCGGCGAGGCGTGCCCGCCCGGGACCCTCGAGGCGATCCAGTCGTAGACGCTCATTCGATCGAGCGCGCGCCCCGCGGGTGTCGCGTGGTCGTAGGTGGTGATCTCGCCCGCGGCGCCCAGATCCGTGAGGAGAGCGGGATAGACATGCGCAAAATCGCGCTCGGCCTCGGCGACGGGGTAATAGCGGCCGTCGAAGAAATACGTATTCTCCAGGCCGGACGGCTGTGGGCCCTCCAGGCTGTCCATCGTCAGGCCGAATCGTTGGGCGAGGGCGAACAGGGTGCGGTTGTTGCTATCGATGAGCTCACCGCACCACTCGCTCACTTGACCCGCGTCCCAGGAGGTGGTGTTCGAGAACATGCGGCCGCCGATGCGGCCGGAGGCCTCGTACACGGTGGCCGAGAGGCCGCGATCGCGCAGCGCGAGGGCGCAGGTCAGGCCGGCGACGCCGCCGCCGACGATGGCGATGGTTGGAGAATCCGCGGCGCGGAGCGCGCGCGGAAGCGCGAGGGTCAAGGCCCCCACGGCCGTGGCGCCGAGGAAGCGGCGGCGATCGAGGGAAATCCCGCGGCGGGCATCCCGTTCGCGAGCGGCCATGCGCTCCTCGCGCAGCGCAGCGGGGGTGAGCCCTCGCGCGCGCGCCGCGCGGTGCTCCGAGGCCAGCTTCTCCAGCGATCGCAAGAGTGGTGTCCGTGCCATCAGCGCCCTCCCAGCGGCATAGCTGGCGCCCAGGCGGGCCCATGTCACGGGCTTGCATGCGCGCGCAGGTCATCGCGGCGCTCCAAGAGAGGGGGAACGTTTCGCAGTGCGTCATCACGACGCTACATGAGAGCGGGGAACGTTCCCCCCTGCGTCAGAGACAAGCTACATGAGAGGGGGGAACGTTCCCCCCTGCGTCAGAGACAAGCTACAAGAGAGGGAGGAACGTTCCCCCCTGCGTCAGAGACAAGCTCGGAGGACGGGGGGAACGTTCCGCGGTGCATCCTCGCGACGCTACATGAGAGAGGGGAACGTTCCCCCCTGCGTCAGAGACAAGCTGGGAAGACGGGGGGAACGTTCCCCCCTGCGTCATCGCGACGCTACAAGAGAGGGGGGAACGTTTCCCCCTGCGTCAGAGACAAGCTCGGAGGACGGGGGGAACGTTCCTGGCTGCGTGGTAGGCAAGCTCGGAGGGCGAAGGGAACACGGCGGGCGCTGTCCCCGCCATTCTGGCGGCCTTCGAGGGCATTCGAGCGTCAGAACGCGGCATCGAGCACGACCTCCCCGGACACGCCGACCTGGTAAGCCGACACGCGCCGCTCGAAGAAATTGGTGACCTCCTGCACGTCCTGGAGATCCATGAACGAGAACGGGTTTTTCGTCCTGTAACGCTTCGGGAGCTCCAGCGTCGTGAGACGCTGATCCGCGCAGAACTCGAGGTAGCGACGGACGTCGCGCGTCGACATTCCGGCGATGCCATCCCCGAGCAGGTCCTCGGCGAACTGCATCTCGCATTCGATCGCCTCCTCGAGCATGTCGTTCACCGCGCTGCACAGCGCGTCGTCGAAGAGCTCCGGCTCCTCGCGCCGCACCGTCTTCACCACCTCGAAGGCGAACGCCATGTGCGCGCTCTCGTCACGGAACACCCAGTTGGTCCCCGCCGCGAGCCCGTGGAGCAACCCGCGGGAGCGAAGGAAATATACGTACGCAAACGCGCCGAAGAAGAAGAGCCCCTCGATGCAAGCGGCGAAGCAAATGAGGTTCAGGAGGAAGGCTCGCCGCTGCGCACGCGAATCGAGCTGCTCGAGCGCGCGCGTGGAGTCGAGCCATTTCATGCAGAACGCTGCCTTCTTCCGGATGGAGGGGATGTTCTCGACCGCGGCGAACGCGCGGTGACGATCCTCCGGGTCGGGGACGTACGTGTCGAGGAGCGTCAGATAGAACTGCACGTGGAGCGCCTCCTCGTAGAGCTGTCGCGACAGGTACATCCGCGCCTCGGGCGCGTTGATGTGCTTGTACAGGTTCAGGACCACGTTGTTCGCGACGATGGAATCGCCGGTCGCGAAGAAGGCGACGAGGCGCTGCACGAGGTGTCGCTCGGCGTCGCTCATCTTTTTCTTGAGGTCGCCGACGTCGGTCGAGAAATCGACCTCCTCGACGGTCCACGTGTTCTTGATGGCCGCGCGGTACATCTCGAAGAATTTCGGGTACGTCATCGGCCGCAGCGTCAGGCAAAGGCCCGGGTCGAGCAGGCGGGCGGGACGGGCAGCGGCGCTCATTGGCACGCCTCGCAGCTCTCGGGGTTTTCGAGGGAGCACGCCACGGCAGCGTCGTCCGTCGTCGCGGCGCGGGGAGGCGGCGGCGTCCATCCGGGCGTGCCGCCCGGATGCCCCTCCCCGCTCGATGTCGATTTCGGCTCCTCGACCGTGGCCTTCGCGATGCGCGTCGCAGGGCGTGACCGCAGATAATAGGTCGTCTTCAGGCCCTTCTTCCAGGCGTAGAAATACATCGACGAGAGCTGGCCGATGTTGGGGCTCTCCATGAAGAGATTGAGGGACTGGCTCTGGTCGATGAAGGCCCCACGATCGGCGGCCATGTCGAGGAGCGAGCGCATCGGGATCTCCCACGCCGTGCGGTAAATGGCGCGCAGCTCCTCCGGCAGCTCGTCGAGCCTCTGCACGGATCCCTCCGCGAGCTTGAGGCGCGAACGCATTGCCTCCGTCCACAGCCCGAGCGCCTTGAGCTCGCGGGCGAGGTATCGGTTCACCTGGAGGAAGTCGCCGGAGAGGGTCTCCCGCTTGAAGAGGTTGCTCACCTGCGGCTCGATGCACTCGTAGCAGCCGGCGATGGAGGCGATGGTCGCGGTCGGCGCAATGGCGCAGAGCAGCGAGTTGCGCATGCCATGCGTGGCGACCCGGGCGCGAAGGAGCTCCCAGCGCCCCAGGTCGTCAGGCGTCACGCCCCACGCGTCGAACTGGAGCTCTCCGCGCGCGGCGCGCGTCTCCTCGAATGCCGGGTGACGCCCTTTTTCCTCCGCGAGCTCGACGGACGCCGTGAGCGCGTGAAAATAGACTTCCTCCGAGATTCGCTTCGAGAGCGCGCGGGCCTCGGGCGCGTCGAACGCGAGGCGCATCTGAAAGAAGACATCCTGAAGCCCCATGAGACCGAGCCCGATCGGTCGCCAGCGCAGGTTCGACGCCCTCGTGATGGCGATGGGGTAGTAGTTGAGGTCGATGACGCGGTCGAGCTGCCGGACCGCGGTCCTCACGGTGCGCCCAAGTTTGTCGAAGTCGAACGAAACGACGCGTTCGTCGTCCACGTTCGTGTGTCGAGCGAGGTTGATCGAGCCGAGGTTGCAGACCGCGGCCTCCTCGCTCGACGTCACCTCGAGGATCTCCGTGCAAAGGTTCGAGAGGTGCACGACGCGTCCGGGGAGGGCTGTCTGGTTGCAAGCGAGGTTCGACTTGTCCTTGAACGTCATCCAGCCGTTTCCGGTCTGCGCGAGCGTGCGCATCATCCGCGCATAAAGGTGACGCGCCTTGATCGTCTTGATCGCCAGGCCTGCTCGTTCGGCCTCCTCGTATCGACGCTCGAAGGCTTCGCCGTAGAGATCGGGGAGATCCGGCACGGTCTTCGGGTCGAAGAGGCTCCAGAGCGCGTCG
The DNA here is from genome assembly GCF_029960785.1 of Polyangium sp. 15x6. GTDB lineage: Bacteria > Myxococcota_A > Polyangia > Polyangiales > Polyangiaceae > Polyangium. The sequence continues at coordinate 13,084 of NZ_JASBQE010000040.1, read as the reverse complement.
GCCTCGACGCGCTTCATGAACAGGTCCGGGACCCAGTTGGCGAGGTTCAGGTTGTGCGTGCGGCTCGCTTCGTCGCCGGTGTTGTCGCGCAGCTCGAGGAACTCCTCGACGTCCGCGTGCCACGGTTCGAGATACACGCAGCACGCGCCCTTGCGCTTGCCGCCCTGGTTGACGGCCGCGACGGAGGCGTCGAGCGTCTTGAGCCACGGCACGATGCCGTTGGAGTATCCATTCGTGCTCTCGATGAGGGAGCCGCGCGAGCGGACGCGGGTGTAGGCGAGCCCGATGCCGCCCGAGAACTTCGACAGCATCGCGACGTCCATGTAACTCCGATAGATGTTCTCGAGGTGATCCTCGGGGGAATCGAGGAGAAAGCAGCTCGAGAGCTGCTCGTGGCGCGTCCCTGCATTGAAGAGCGTCGGCGAGCCCGGCAGGTACTCGAGCGACGAGAACAGGTGGTAGAGCCCGAGAGCGTCCTGGACCGTCTCCGACAGGGCGCACGCGATGCGCATGAAGAATTGCTGCGGCGTCTCGATGACGAGGCGCGAGGCGGGGTGCTTGAGCAGATATCGGTCGTAGACCGTCCGGAGGCCGAAATACTCGAACTCGCGATCGCGCTCCTGGACGAGCGCGTCGTTCAGCTTGCGCGCGTTCGCCGCGACGAACGTTTGCAGGCGATCGTTGACGAGCCCGAGGCGATGCCCCGTGGCGACCGACTGCGAGAAGGCATGGATCTCCTGATTTCGGACTTCCTTCTCGATGTACGTCGAGAGCAGCCGGGCCGCGAGCCGCGCGTATTGCGGCTCTTCCACGATGAGCCCGGCCGCCGTCTGGATCGAGAGCTGATCGAGCTCGCGGGTCGTCGCGCCATCGTAAAGGCCGCTGATGGTCTTGGTCGCGATGCGCAAGGCATCGACGTCCGAAAGTCCCGCGCAGCATCGGCCCACGGCGCGTACGATCTTGTTGACGTCGACTGGCTCGCTCGATCCATTGCGCTTCTTCACGCGCATGGTCGTCTGCGTATACGTCTCGCCAGCCGTCGAGCTCGTCGTCCGTGGGGTCGTCGTCCGCAACGGCGCCGCGCCGTTGCTGTTCGGGCTCGTCTCGTTCCGCATCAGGCTGCCTCCTCTCCGCTCTCGGGTTCCGAGCGGGACCAGACCGCTCGGGTTGAAAACCCACGAGAGAGGAAGCCAGCCGAGGCGCGCCCGCGCTGGGAACGTTGGGAGCCCTCGGACCGACCTTCGCCCCCGCGGGCAACTGGAACACCAGCGCGAGGGGACAGGTCGAGACCGGGACGAGCGCACCAGGGTGCGCCGCTCGGACCTTCCCGCCTTCCCACGAGGCTCCCAGGTCGAACCGACTCCGGATGTCTCCCGGGGTCGGGTGCGGGCAGGTCTTCGGACTCACGAGCGCTTCGGCGATTGCCGGATTCCTACGTCCGCCGCTTCCCAGGACCCGAAGATCCCAGTGCATGTGGCGAATTTCGTTCTCGCTTACCGCTGCGGGGCAGTCCCGGATTTCCACCGGGTTCCCATTTTAAGGCCGGGCCGAAGCCCAACCACCAGCACGGGACGCACCCTATGGTCGGATCGGGCACGGTGTCAACCGAGATGTTGTGATGATGCGTAACAACTTGAATTTGGGTGCATTTTTGCCAGTCCCGCCGGGCGCCATCGCCCGCGCGGCCCGGCTTCCGCTTCCGCCCTGCGCTCCGCCATGGCGGTTTTCAAGGGCATTCGAGCTCGTGCGTCGAGCCGACCACTTCATCCGTGAAGAGCCGGAGCTGCGTCTTGACGGGCCCTCGCTCGGCGGCGGCAGCCTTGCAGCAGACCGTCGCCGAGACCTCGTCCTCGGCGGTGACCCGGAGCCCCTTCGCGCCTTCGGGCAATCGAACCTTCGCGAGGGGCGGCGTCGTCGCCAACCATACCGGCTCGCCTCGGTCGAGCTCGGCGCAACGCAGGCTCAGCGTGATGCAGCGGTTACCGCCTTCATTTGCAGCCGTCCCGCTCGAGCTCCCACACGGAGGCTTCAGGTGAACCGGCGGATGCTTGATGAAATCGGGCTGCGGCTCCGCATCGGCGGCCGCCGCGCTCTTGCCGCTGCTCACCGGCGCCGCCGTCGCCTGCGGCGCCGCGGAGGAAAGCGGCTTCGGCGCCGGCTCACTGGTCCCCTCGTCGCGACGTGAGCAGCCCGTCACCGCCAGCACGAGCGCGAGCGCCGCGAGCGCATGGTGCTCCACCTTGAAATTCCGAGCTCGATCAAGCACGGCGCTCCTATAGCAAGAAGCTCCAGGCGTTCCATGCGACATCGTGACGCACCGTCATCGCCATGTCGCCATGCTAATCCTCGGCCTCCGGAAGGAGCCCATGGAAATGAAGAACAAATTGCTCAGCTTCTCGGCCATTGCGGGCGTGCTCGCCGCGAGCGCCTCCGCGCAGGCCCATATCAGCGCGGTGAGCCCGACGGCCGTCGCCGGAAAGACCATCGTCGTCGAGCTCGGCGTCGGTCACGGCTGCGAGGGTTCGGATACGTATGCGCTCACCGTGGACATCCCCAAGGGCATGACCTCGGTGCGCCCGATGGGGAGCGACTTCGGCAAGACCTCGCTCACCTATGACGCAGCCGACCCCGCCCTCGTGACGAGCTTGACGTGGCAGAAGGACGACGCGGACGCCCTGCCGGGTGACACGAACTATTACAAGATCGCATTCCGAGCGCGGGTGCCGAGCACGCCGTTCACCTCGATCTATTACAAGATTCATCAGGTCTGCCGCGCGGCCGACGCGACCCTCTCGTACGCCGAATGGGTGGCCCTGCCTGGCGAGATGGGCGAGCCCGCCGCCGCGCAGGCCATCGTCCCCGATCACCTCCCGGGCTGGAACAAGTACACCGTGCCCGCCGATATCCCGGACCTGAGCATCTTCTTCAAGGATGCGCTCATCGTCTGGCGCGGCTCGGATGCCTACAGCTTCAATGACGCCACCGTCGACCTCATCAAGGGCACGCAGGGCGTCAACCTGCTGTCCGCGGACGGGGTGAAGGCGAACGACGAAATCTGGGTTCGTTACTAGCCGGGAGGATGCTCCGATGAAACGTTGGCTCTTCTTGGCCACCGCGGTGGCCTGTCTGTGGGGGTGCTCCGACGATCCCTCGCAGAATACGAGCACCTCGTCTTCGAGCGGCGCAGGCGGTGGCTCCTCCTCCTCCAGCTCCACCGGCGGGAGCGGCGGCGCGGGCGGCGAGGAGCCCACGGCGCTCGTCTCGTGTATCGACGAGGTGGATGCATTGCCGAGGCCACCGAACGGAAAACTGCCCTGCGAGTTCATTCCGCCCGGCCTCGCCCTTCCTCAATGAGGCTGACGGGCGCGCCATGCGACAATCCGCCGCATGGCCGAGCGGCGCGTCGTCGGCGATACTCGAGCCCATGCGCGCCCGAAAAACGGCTTTTTCGCTGCTCCCTTTCCTTCTGGTGTCCGCCTTCGGTTGCACGTCGGAAGGCCCTCCTTCCGACGATGCCCCTCAGGGCGCGTCCTCGACGGGCCAGGCGCCGGACGGCGGCGTCGACCTGGGACCGAACGAGCTTCCATGCGACGTGCGCGAGGTCCTCGAAGAGATCTGCGTGAGCTGCCACGCGTCCCCTGTCGCGGCAGGGGCGCCCATGCCTCTCCTCACGCGGCACGATTTCCTTGCTCTCTCGGGGGACTCCGGCAAGACCGTCGGTGAACGGAGCCTCGAACGAATGCATTTGGCGGTGGCGCCGATGCCTCCTTTATCGGAACCACCCGCGTCTCCGAAACAGATGGCGGTGTTCGAGCAGTGGGTGGCGGCGGGCATGCCGGCGGGGACGTGCGGGGCCATTCCCGAAAAACCGGCGGAGACCACGTGCGCGAGCGGCAAGACGTGGGATACGAACGCGACCCCGACGGCGCAGATGAACCCGGGCCTCGCGTGCCGCGCGTGTCACAAGACCCAGGCATCGGACTTCAATTATTTCTTCATGGGCACGGTCTTTCCCGCGTTCCACGAGAAGGACCTCTGCATGAGCCCGCCGCCTCCCGGGGCGAAGGTCGAGATCCTCGACGCGATGGGCAAGGTGACGATGACGCTCACGCCGAACGCCGCGGGCAACTTCATGTCGAGCGCCATCGTGGCGGGCGTGCCCATTCCTTATTCGGCGCGGCTCGTCGCGAATGGGGTCACGCGCTCCATGAATGCGCCCCAGACCGACGGAGATTGCAACAAATGCCATACCGAGCAGGGCACGGAGGGGGCGCCGGGTCGATTGGTGTGGCCGCGCGCGTACGACGCGCCTCCCCCGCCGCTCCCTCCCGTGCTCGACCAGGTGATCCCGATGGGCGACGCGCTCCACGTCACCTGGACGGCGACGGGCTGCGACAAGATCCTCCTTTACCGCAACGAGGGCGGCGGTGCGTTCTCGCTCGTCTACACGCTCGGAGGTAGCACGGTCGAGCAGCACGACGACGGCGCCTATTCGTCCGCGACGGTCTACTGCTATCGCGCGCAATGCAAGGCCGGCGGGGTTTCGAGCGTGGACTCGAACGAGGTATGTGGTAGTCCATGAGCTTTCGAGCGGGGGGAGCACACATGAGCCCATTCGAAGGGGTCTTCGACTACATCATTCTCGGCGCCGGCTCCGCCGGCTGTATCCTTGCCGCGATGCTCGCGGAGCGTCTCCCCGACGACCGGATTCTCTTGCTGGAGGCCGGCGACGACATTCCTCCCCATCACGAGACCGTCTGGGACCCCACGAAATGGGTCCTGGTTTCGCGTGATCGAACGCTGGAGTGGGGCTACCGCTCGGTCGCCCAGCGGGGACTCGATGGCCGCGAGATCAAGCTCGGTCGGGCCAAGGCGCTGGGCGGATGCAGCGTACACAATGCCATGGTGTACGTGCGCGGCGGCGCGTACGGCTTCGACCGGTGGGCCCGCGAGGGTTGCGTGGGCTGGGCGTACGAGGAGCTCCTCCCCTATTTCGAGCGGGTGGAAGAGCGGATGCACATCACCCAGGCAGAGATGGATCCTTTCATCGAGGATCTGGTGGTCGCCTGCAATCACATGGGCATCCCCTACAACCCCAACTACAACACGTCCCCTCACCAGTTCGGTGTCTCCCCATTCCAGTTTCTCATCAGCCCAGGAGGGCAGCGGGAGACCACGTTCAAGAACTTCCTGGGCGCGAGGAGCCACAAAAACCTCCACATCGCGAGCGGCGTCCGCTTCGATCGCATCCTTTTCGATCACGCGCGGCGCGCCGTGGCCGTGGCGGCCACCGACTTGCGCACCCAGCGCCAGGTGGAGATTCACGCCGGCCGAGAGATTCTGGTCGCAGCGGGTGCCATCGGCAGCCCGCATCTCCTGCTGCTCTCCGGGGTGGGCCCGGAGAGTCAGCTCCGGGATCTGGGTATCCCCGTGGTATCAGCGCTCCCCGGCGTCGGGGAGAACTTCCAGGACGACCTCTTCGTCACGGCCATGTTCCTGAGCAAAAAGCCCCTGCCACCACAGCCTTACGGCCTCATGGGTGCGGTGATCTTCACGTCCACGGATCCCTCCACCCTCCCCTATCTCACCGACGTGGAGTGCTCCCTGGCCAGCGGCACCATGGAGGGGTTGGAGTTATCTCCAGACAAGCGGCAGAGCTATTTCATCTACCCGAACCTCCAGCTCCTCGGGAGCCGTGGCACAATCAAGCTGGCGAGCCCAAACCCTGCCGAGCACCCCCTCATCGATCCTCGTTATCTCGAGGCCCCCGAGGATATCCAGCGCGGCATCTTCTGCGTCGAGCTCGCCCGCAGAATTGGCCAGGACCGAGGCCTTTCCGGCTGGTTCGCCGAGGAGATCCTACCTGGACCCCACGTGCAAACGGATGCCGAGATGGAAGCCTACATTCGCCGGACCGCCGACACCTGCTACCACTATGCAGGCACCTGCAAGATGGGCGTGGACGACATGGCCGTGGTGACGCCCGACCTCGAGGTCCGAGGCACCCAGGGTCTGCGTGTCGTCGACGCGTCCATCATACCCACGACGGTCTCCGGAAACACGGCCGCGGCCACGATGATGATAGCGGCCAAGGGCGCTGATCTCGTACTCGCCAGCCGTCGCAGCGCCTGAGCCCCCCGCCACTCGAAGCGCCCCTGCCCCGGACGGATTGCGCACCCCAAAAGCGCTCCGAACATCCATTCCCCGACCTCGGATCCGGGGGTATGCTCCGCGTCCCCCATGGTAACGGCCCTCGAATTTCCTCCGCCCGAGGTCGGTGATGCCGGCCTCTCCGCGCTCGCGCGCGGCGTCATCGGCTCCGAGATCTTGAAGATTGCCAGCGAGATCCGGGCGATGAAGGCCAAGGGCGCCCAGATCTGCAACCTCACGGTGGGTGACTTCGATCCCGCCTACTTCCCCATCCCCGCCGAGCTCTGCGAAGGCACGCGCGCCGCGCTCGCCGAGGGCCACACGAACTACCCGCCCTCCGACGGCGTGCTCGTCCTGCGCGAAGCGCTCGTGCGCTTCTACGAGCGCGAGCTCGGCCTCAAGTACCCGCTCGAGTCCGTGCTCGTCGCCGGCGGCGCACGTCCGCTGCTCTACGGCGCCTACCGCACGCTCATCGATCCCGGCGACGTGGCCGTCTACCCCGTGCCGTCCTGGAACAACAATCACTACGCCTACCTGTCCGGCGCGAGGGCCGTGGAGATCCCCGTCTCGGCCGCGTCGAACTTCTTCCCGACCGCCGACGATTTCCGCCCGCACATCCACACAGCGCGGCTGCTCCTCATCAACTCGCCGCTGAACCCGACCGGCACGGTGATCGCGAAGGACGAGCTCCGCCGGATTGCCGAGCTGGTGCTGGAAGAGAACCGCCGGCGCCAAGCGGAGAACCTGCGCCCGGTGTTCCTCGTGTACGACCAGGTCTACTGGATGCTCACGCACGGCGAGGCGCGCCACGAGACGCCCGTCTCGCTCGTGCCCGAGATCGCGCCCTACGCGATCCTGCTCGACGCGCTGTCGAAGTCGTTCTGCGCGACGGGCATGCGCGTGGGCTGGGGGTTCATGCCGCCCGCAGTGAGGCGGCGCATGGCGGACATCCTCGGGCACGTGGGCGCCTGGGCGCCGAAAGCCGAGCAGGTAGCGACAGCAGCGCTGCTCGACACGCCCGACGCGATGCACACGTTCCTCTCGGGCGCAAAGGCAAAGGTGAAGGAGCGGCTCGACGCACTCTTCGCCGGTTTCTCCGCGATGAAGCGCGAAGGTTTGCCCGTGGACGCGATCGCGCCGCAAGGGGCCATCTACCTGTCGGCGCAGTTCGACTGGATGGGCAAGACGATCCGGGGTCGCACGATCCAGACGAACGACGAGATCCGCAAGCTGCTGCTGGAAGAAGCAGGCCTCGCAGTCGTGCCGTTCCAGGCATTCGGCCTGCGCGAGGAGAACGGCTGGTTCCGGCTGAGCGTGGGCGCAGTGTCGATGGACGACATCCAAGCGGCATTCCCGCGCCTGCGCGCACTCATGGCTGGCTGAGGGCGCCGCGCCGGGGCTCTGCCCCGGACCCCGCGGGGGCTGTCCGCCCCTCGACCCGGACCAGGCACGGCCTGGACCGAGGGTGGAAGAACTGCGCTCCGCGCAGTTCTTCCAACGGGCCCGTGGGAAGGCGTTGCCGCTTGAAACGTCAGCGCGGCTGCCTTGATTGGCAGGGTCGCCCGCCGGTCTTGCCTCGGGCCTGTTCGGTGAACTGCGCATCGCGCAGTTCATCGACCCCGAGTCCAGCGCTTGCGCTGGTCCGGGTCCAGGGGCGGATAGCCCCTGGTGGGGCCTGGGGCAACGCCCCAGCGAGACGCCTCCCAGATGAAACCCATCCTCGAGCCCCGGCTTGACGACGAAGGCCCGTGGGCGTCTCATGCGCTCATGGAACATCCGGGTCTCGCCGAGCTCCTCACGTATCTCCGATCGAATCCCCCGAAGAGCCCCGCGCCGGCTGACATGCGCGCCTGGTTCGCGGCGCTCGTGCAAGCCACGCCCGTGCCCAGCGAGGCGCGGCTCGAGCGCTCCACCTCCGACGTGCCCGCATACTGGATCACGCCGCCCGGCGCGGACACGAGCCGCGTGATCCTGTACCTGCACGGCGGCGCTTACATTCTCGGGTCTTCCGAGACACACCTGGAGACGGTCTTCCGCCTCGCGAAATGCGCCGGCGTGCGCGCCCTCTCCGTCGATTATCGCCTCGCGCCCGAGCACGCGTGGCCCGCTTGCCGTGAGGACGCGGTCGCGGCGTATCGCTGGCTGCTCGCGCAGGACGTCGCGCCTTCCCGCATTGCGATCGCCGGGGATTCGGCGGGCGGCGGCCTCACGCTCTCCACGCTCCTCGCGCTGCGCGACGCCGGCTTGCCGCTGCCGGGCTGCGCGGCGTTCTTCTCCCCGTGGGTCGATTTCACGGGCTCCGGCGATTCCATGAAGACGAACGGAAGCGGCGATCCGCTCGTCGATCCGCGCGGCCTGGCGACGATGGTCGGCGCGGTTCTCCAGGGGAAGGACCCCGAAAAGAGCTCGCCGCTCTTCGCCGATCTCGGCGGGTTGCCCCCGCTCTTCGTGCAGGTGGGCACGGCCGAGGTGCTGCTCGACGATGCGCGCAGGCTCGTCGACAAGGTGAAGGCCACGGGCGGCGAGGCCGTGCTCGACGTGTGGGAGCACATGATCCACGGCTTCCAGGCGTTCCCCACGTACCTGCCCGAGGCCATTTCCTCGACCGAGCGCGCCGCGGATTTCCTCCGGGCGCACCTCGCACGGGCATCCTGAAGCCCGAACAGGTGACGTCGAGCGCCGACGACACCTGTTCGGCGGCGCGACATGACGTCATCGCGCCCGACGTCGGCGTACCCGACCTCTGATCGGCCTTCGTCGACCGCCGATGCTCCTCGTTCGTGAGCACGGAATCCCCCGTCGGCCGCCGACGACACTCGTTCGCGCGCCGCAACACCTGCCGACGTCCCCCGATGACGCTTGTTACGCGCCCGAACAACCTCCGTCGACCGCCGACGACACTCGTTCGCGCGCCGCAACACCTGCCGACGTCCCCCGATGACGCTTGTTACGCGCCCGAACAACCTCCGTCGGCCCCGCTGCACGATGTTCGTGCCTCCGACCTGGTACCGTCGACCTCCGACGCACCATGTCCGAGGCTCGACCCCCCATCACTCGATGATCTCTCCGCCCTTCTGCACGTCGTCCTTCGTGAAGCGGCGTGATCCGAGGGTGATCGTCTTCGGCACCTTTTCCCCTTTCCGGATCCGCAAGGCCGTCTCGACGGCCTCGCGCCCGCCCGTCGGATACTGGAACGTCGCGTCCAGGATCCCCTGTGCGACGTAGCTCACGCCCTCGTGGGGCAAGGCGTCGATCCCGACGAACTTCATCTCCTTCTCGCGGCCGGCGGCGCGCGCCGCGAGGTACGCGCCGTGCGCGCCCGGATCGTTGTGCGCGTAGACGAGGTCGATCTTCGGCAGCCGCGCGAGCGCCGAATCCATCTCCTTGCGCGCCTCCGGCTCGAGCCATTTCATGTCGGCCTCGAACACGATCGCGATCTCGGACCCGGCGATCGCCTCGCGGAAGCCCGCGCTCCGGTCCTGCCCCGGCGTCGAGGTCATGAGCCCCTTCAGCTCGACGACCTTGCCCTTTCCGCCGAGGACCTTTTTGACCCATTCCCCGGCGGCGCGGCCGATCTTCTTGTTGTCGGCGCCGATGAACGTGGTGAACCGCTCGCCGAGCACGGCCCGGTCGAGCACGATGACGGGGATGCCCGCATCGAAGGCCTTGCCGATCGGCTCGGTGAGCGGCTGCGCCTCCTTGGGGCTCACGAGGAGCACGTCGACCTTCGCGGAGGCGAGCTCTTCCACGTGCGCCCGCTGCTTGAGCGTGTCGTTTTGCGCGTCCTTGAAGATGACCTCGATCTCGGGGTGCTCCTTGGCCGCGGCGGCGATGTCGGCGTTCATCTGCACGCGCCAGGGCTCGCCGAGGTTGCATTGCGACATCCCGATCACGAAGCGGCCCTTCTTGCCGCCCTCCTCCGCGGGCCCGCTCCCTTTTGATTCCCCCTTGCAGGCGCAGGCGAGGACGAGGAGGCCGAGGGTGAACGAGCGGCGGGTCAATCGAAGCATTCGGGACATGTCCGTACGCGCCTCCGGGCGGCCTTTCGCGCCCTCAGGAGTTTTTCTGGGCCACCGCCGCGACGATCACGATGGCGCCCGTGAGCATCAGCCGGCTCGCCTCCGGCACGGCGTTGATGCTGAGGATCTTGTCGAGGTAGCCGATGGTGAGCACGCCGAGCAGCGTGAGCCCCATCCCGCCGCGGCCGCCCTTGAGGCTCGTGCCGCCGATGACGACCATCGCGATGGCCGTGAGCTCGTAGGTGACGCCGGCCTCGGGGTCGCCCTGCTGCTCCTGCGCGGCCTGGCAAATGCCGGCGGCGGCCGCGCAGAGGCCCGAGATGACGTAAGCGAGGATCTTCGTGGCGCGCACGGGCACCCCGGACAACCGCGCGGCTTCTTCGTTGCCCCCCACGGCATAAAGATACCGGCCGAGCCGGTGGCGGGCGCATAAAAAGCCGACGATCGCGGCGATGGCGAGGAAGACCAGCGTGACGGTGGCGACGCTGCCGTCGAGGACCTGGGCGTCGAGCGCGCGGAAGAGCGGCGGGACCTCGACGTAGCGGAGGACGCCGTCGGGGCCCGGGACGGCCGTCGCGACCTTCGTTCCCCCGCTCGTGGTCTTCGCGAGGCCGCGCGCGAAGACCATCATCGCGAGGGTCGCGACGAACGGCTGGACGCGGGCAAACGCGACGACGGAGCCCGAAGCCGCCCCGCAAGCGGCGCCCATCCCGAGGACGAGGAGCACGGAGAGCCAGGCCGGCTCGCCGGCGTGAATGCTGAGTTTCGCCGCGACGACGGCCGAGAGGCCGAGGACGCTGCCGACGGAGAGATCGATGCCGCCCGCGAGGATCACAGGCAGCAAGCCACAAGCGAGGATGCCGACGACGGAGGCCTGTCGCAGGGCGCCCTGGTGGGTGCCGAGGCGGAAGAAGGCGCCTTCGGCCGGAAAGATCACGCCGAGCATGAGCACGAGCGCGAGGGAGAACAAGGCGCGCGCGAGGGAGGAGCGGTGCCACGCGGAGGTTTTTCCAGGCGAGCGCCGGGCGGGTGTTTGCAGGCTGGATTGGTGTTCGGTCACGGCTCTGCCTCGTCGTGGCCCATGGCGAGGGCGAGCAGCGCGGCCGGGGTCGCTTCGGCCCGCGCGATTTCAGCTACGATGCGGCCTCGTCGAAGCACGAGGACGCGATCCGCGAGCGCGGCGATCTCGCGCGCATCCGAGCCCGCCACGATCACCGCGGCGCCCGAGGCGGCGAGCGCGCGGAGTTTTCCGTGGATCTCGGCCTTGGCGCCGACGTCGACCCCGCGCGTGGGTTCGTCGCAGAGGAGGACGCGGGGATGTTCGAGGAGCCATTTTCCGAGGACGACCTTTTGCTGATTGCCGCCCGAGAGCGTGGCCGCGTCCATGGGGAGGGCCTCGGGCCGGAGGCCGACGTCCGCGGCCATGGAAAGGGCGGCGCGCCGCTCGCGCGCGGGGCGAAGCCATCCGAGCGGCGAGAGCGCCGGGAGGCGGACGAGGGTGCCATTGTGTTCGGCCGTCATGCCAGGCACGAGGCCCATGGTTTTCCGGTCCGCCGGGACGAACGCGACGCCGAGCGCCCTCGCCTCGCGCGGCGATCCAATTCGAACGGGGACCGAGGAGAGCCGTACCTCCTTGGCCCGCGCACGCGCGCCGAGCGCGCCGGAGAGCCCGAGCAAGAGCTCGCTCGCGCCCGCGCCAGTCAGCCCGAAGAGCCCGACGATCTCGCCCGCGAACGCGACGAACGATGCCCGATCGACGAGGGGTCGTTCAAAGGCGGCCGAATCGACGGAAAACGCCTCGACGGAGAGTCGCTCCTCACGCGCGGCGGGTAAAACCGGCGATACGTCGGCGGGCGTTTTCCGCGGTCCGAGCATCCACGCGACGACCTGTTCCAGCGGGACCTCGCCCACCCGCGCAGAGCCGACGACGCGGCCGTCGCGCAGGACCGTGAGGCGATCGGCGATGCGCTCGATCTCCTCCATGCGGTGCGAGACGTACACGATGGCGACGCCACGCGTCCGGAGGCCCGCGATGAGCTCGAAGAGGCGTTCGATCGCAGGTCCCGCGAGGGCGCTCGTGGGCTCGTCCATGATGAGGACACGCGCGCCGCGGCCAAGGGCGCGCGCAATCTCGACGAGCTGGCGCTCAGGCAACGAGAGGCGCTCGACGAGGATGTCCGGATCGAGGTCGAGGCCAACCTCGGCAAGGATCTGCTCCGCACGAGCGCGCTCGCGCCGGCGATCGACGAGGCCAAAACGACCGAGGGGCCGCTCGACGAAGAGGTTTTCCGCGATGGAAAGCGCAGGCAGGAGCGAGAGCTCCTGATGGATGACGGCAATCCCGAGGGCCCCCGCATGCGCCGGGGAGCGAGGTCGGACAGGGCGGTCATCGAGCAGTATCGTGCCGCCATAATCCGTGTACACGCCGGCCAGGATCTTGAGGAGCGTGCTCTTGCCAGCCCCATTCTCGCCAAGGAGCGCGTGCACCTCGCCAGCATGGAGATCGAGCGAGACCCCATCGAGGACGGTAGCCCGGCCAAACCGCTTGGTCATGTGCTCCATGCGGACGACCGGGGCAGAAACTCGGGCAGGCTCAGCCATGCAGGCATGCGAAGGGTAATGCGACGCAGGCCCGCACGGAAGCCCGCCCTTCACGCAGCGACCGCAATGCCCAGGACGGCGTGCCGGGGTTTCACCCCGGACCCCAGCAGGGGGCTGTCCGCCCCCTGCACCCCGGACCAGCGCAAGCGCTGGACTCGTGGTCGATGAACTGCGCGATGCGCAGTTCATCGAACGGGCCAGGTCAAGACCGGCGACGACCTTGCCAGTCAAAACCGCCTCGGCTGGCAACGCCGCTCGTGGTCTTGCCCCGGGCCCGTCCGAGAAACCGCGCATCGCGCGGTTTCTCGGCCGTC